>NZ_JBIKNQ010000061.1:0-32806 GCF_044358605.1 Ideonella sp. | reverse complement strand
CATGAAAACCGCACTAAATCGATGAAATTCGGGCTCGATTTCCCGCATCACGAAACGCACTCAACTCAGACTTTAAGTCGGGCGCCAAAGCTGCATGATCAAGGCGGTTTTTCAGCAGCCTGCTAGCTCTTGGGCGTGCCAGCCATAAGCGTCGTCGGCAAACATGCCTACCCAATCGAAGCAGCCTGCATGGCAGATATAGGCCTTGTAGCGGCCCGGCTTCACGTGGGCGTTCATCCAGGCCACCATATAGCCGCCGTAGCTGCCACCGGTGGCAAAGACGCGTTGGCGGTCGATCCACGGTTTCTTGAGCAGCCAGTCGGTGGCGGCTTCCATGTCTTGCAGCTCCAGCGCGCCCCATTGGTGGGTGATGCTGTCGAGGAAGGCATGGCCAAAGCCCGAGGAGCCGTGGTAGTTGACGTTGGCCGTTACATAGCCTTGGGCCGCAAAGACGAGGTAGTTCCAGCGCCAGTGCCAGCAGTCGCCCGGGCCGGTGTGGGGGCCGCCGTGAATGGTGTGAAGCAGCGGGTACTTCTTCTTGCGGTCAAAGCCCGGCGGGAAGTGCAACCAGACTTGAACCTTCTCACCTTTGGCGCCGATGACCCAGTGCTCTTCGGTGCTGCCCAGCGCGACATTGGCGAGAAGCTTGTCGTTGAAGGTCTCGATGCGCTCAGCCTCACCGGGCAAGCGCACGCCACGGTCATCCACCCCTTGGGCATGCAGGCGGCCTGGGTGGGCAGCGCGGTCGGTCAAGGTGACCAAACAGGCGGCGGCTGTATCAAAGCCGTGGATGGTGCCGCCTTGGGCCACCACGCTGGGGTCGCGATGGGCCACGTCGAAGCGCCACACATGTGAGCGGCCTTGGTCTTCGGCCACAAAGAGCAGGGCGCTGGCGTCTTCGCTCCAGAGCAGCGGCGCTTGAGGCTCACGATCCCACTCGGCGCTGATGACCTCCCAGCGGGCGCGCTTGTCGGCCAGGTCCAGCACGGCCAGTTGCTGAGGCATAGTGTGCTTCTTGGCCTGGTGCGAGGCCAAGAAAGCCAAGCTCAGGCTGTCGGGGCCGTAGCTGGGCGCACTGAAGTCCCAGTCGGCATGCTTGACCAGGTCGCGCACGGCTTTGCGCGCGCTGCCTTTGAGTTCGATCTCAGCCAGTGCCATGCGCGGTGCTGGGTGCTGGCCGCGCGCTGGGTCGTGCACAAAGGCAATGCGCTGGCCGTCGGGCGAGATGCTGAGGTCAGCGGCACTCGGGTCGCGGCGCTGCAGTTCGTAGTCGGTGCCTTCCAGCACATCGGTGACTTTGCCCGTGGCAACTTCCAGCACCAAAACATGGGGCACGCGGTCCATGGGCAGGTTGTCGTCCCAGTGGCGATAAACGGCTGCGTCGGTGATGTAGGCGGTTTCCTTGCGCTCGGTGAAGGCCTTGAGCCGTGCGGCTTGGTCTTTCATGCCCCGACCTTCAGGCCAGACCCAGGAAACCAGGGCCAGCCGCTGGCCGTCTGGGAACCACTTGAAGGCGTCTACGCCGGTAGGCACCACGCCGGCCCGGCGAGCCTCGCCACCATCGGGCGGAATAAGGTAAAGCTGAGGGTGCTCGTCCTTGACGCCGTTCTGCTCCCGCTTGGCCACAAAGGCAATCCACTCGCCGGTCGGGGAGAAGCTGGGTTGCCCGTCTTTGTCACCGCATTGTGTGAGCTGGCGCGGCTCGCCTCCCAAGGTGGAGAGCAGCCACAGGCTGCTCGCACTGCGGTTGTCCTCCATAGAGGGCTGGGTGACGCTGCAGACCACTTGCGCGCCGTCGGCGCTGAGGCTGGGCGTACCCACGCGCTGGAGTTGCCAGAGCAGGTCTACGGTCAGTGGGGTCGAGGGAGTCTTCGCCATGGGAGTAAGGGCGCTTGTGGCGCCGAGTGCTGTGAAGAGAAGAGTGCAAGAGTGCGGTGGGCCGATCAGGCTTTCTGCATTCAACGGGGGCGGCTCAGTTGCCAAAGCAGTTGGGCTTTGACTTCCGGCCATTCGCCTGCGAGCAGGCTGTACATCACGGTGTCACGCACGGTGCCATCGCGACGCGGTGCATGGTGGCGGATCACGCCGTCCTTGCGGGCGCCCAAGCGCTCAATGGCCCGCTGGGACGCAAAGTTGAAGTTGTCGGTGCGCCAGCCCACCACCTTAGCGCCCAGGGTTTCAAAGGCATGACGCAGCAGCAGCAGCTTGGCCGTGGTGTTCACCGCGCTACGCTGATGGCTTTGGGCATACCAAGTCCAGCCGATCTCCAAGCGCGACAAAGCGGGCACGATATCGTGGTAACTGGTGCTGCCGATCACTTGACCGCTGGGCACATGGATGACAGCAAAGGGCAAGCGGTTGCCTTCGGCCCGAGCTTTCAGAGCGTTCTCAATGTAGGCGCGAGTCTGCTCGGGCTCAGGCACCGAGGTGACGCGGATCGTCCAGAGCGCGCCGTCGGCGGCGGCGGCCTTCAGGCCTTCTTCATGACAAAGCTCAAGCGGCACAAGGCGCACCGGCCCTTGCTCCAGCGTCACGGGCAATACGGCATCCATGGTGTGGCCTCTTGGGTGCTTAGCGGTTGCGGCTTTGCATGAAGATCAGCTTTTCGAACAAGGTCACATCCTGTTCGTTCTTGAGCAAGGCGCCCACCAGGGGCGGCAGCACCACTTTGTCATCGGGGCTGCGCAGCACTTCGGCCGAGATGTCTTCGGCCACCAGCAGCTTGAGCCAATCGATGAGTTCGCTGGTGCTGGGCTTTTTCTTCAGGCCCGGCAGGTTGCGCACGTCGTAAAAGCTCTTCAGTGCGGCGGCCAGCAGCTCTTGCTTGAGGCCGGGGAAGTGAACGTCGACGATCTGGCTCATCGTCTCGGCTTCCGGGAACTTGATGTAGTGGAAGAAGCAGCGGCGCAAGAAGGCGTCGGGCAGCTCCTTTTCGTTATTGGAGGTGATGAACACCAGCGGTCTGTGCTTGGCCCGAATGGTCTGGCGGGTTTCATAGCAATGAAACTCCATGCGGTCGATTTCACGCAGCAAGTCGTTGGGGAACTCGATGTCCGCTTTGTCGATCTCGTCAATCAGCAAGGCCACGGGCTGATCCGCCTCAAAGGCTTGCCAGAGCACGCCTTTAACGATGTAGTTGCGGATGTCACGCACCTTGTCGGCGCTCTCCGCATCGCTGAGCTGGCTGTCGCGTAGGCGGCTGACGGCGTCGTATTCGTACAGGCCCTGGTGCGCTTTGGTGGTGCTCTTGATGTGCCATTCCAGCAGGGGCAGGCCCAAGGCCTGGGCCGCCTGTTCGGCCAGCATGGTCTTGCCGGTGCCGGGCTCACCCTTGACCAGCAAGGGACGTTGCAGGGTGATGGCAGCATTGACGGCCAGCATCAAGTCTGGCGTGGCGACGTAGGCGTCAGTACCTTGGAACTTCATTGCGGATGGTTTCAGTCGGGCCGATGGTGTGGGCCAGTATATGCGCCGCTCACTGATGGTTTACCAGAGGACGCTCCGCCAGTAAATCGCTCATGCCCACTCCTATAATCATTGATAAATCGCAACTCTGGTCCGTGCTGAGCCTGAGTTGCACCTCTCCACCGCTTCACTCCACAACACTGCGATGAAGACTGTCACTACCCTTTTGATGCTGGCTTTGGCCGGCGCCTTCTCCATGGCTCAAGCTCAGGACGTCAAGGGTGACGTCAAAGCGGGCGAGAAGAAGAATGCCATGTGCATCGGCTGCCACGGCATCCCGGGCTACCAGGCGAGTTTTCCTCAAGTGCACCGGGTGCCCATGATCTCTGGCCAGAACGGCAAGTACATTGCCGCTGCGCTGGATGCCTACCGCAAGGGTGATCGCAAGCATCCGTCTATGCGTGGCATCGGTGCAGGCCTGAGTGACCAAGACATCGCTGACTTGGCGGCCTTTTATGAGCAGCACGGGCGGGTTGCCAATGCGGCCAAGCCGCCTAAGGCCGATATTCCTGTGAATCTGCAAGCCAAGTTGGCGAGCTGCGTGGCCTGTCACGGTGAAAACTTCAGTGACACCATCGATCCCGCCAATCCGCGTTTGGCGGGTCAGCACGCCGACTATCTGTATGTCGCGTTGCGCTCTTACAAGGGCGGCAATCACGTCACTGGCCGTAACAATGCCACCATGGCGGGCATGGTCACGCCCCTGAATGACAAAGATATGAAGCAAATCGCCAATTTCCTGGGCTCTTTGCCGGGTGAACTTAAAACTGTCCCTCAGGCCCGGACCCGCTGAGTCAAGCCGGAAAAACCGGGCTTCTTAGGCCATGAGTCGCTCAATTGAGCGACCTCCCTGGCCGATATGGTGGTAGACCTCAAGCGTCCGCCACCCATGCTTAAAAAAATACCTGTTGACCAAGTCCGCCTCGGCATGCATCTGCATGCTCTGGAGGGCAACTGGCTGGATCACCCCTTCTGGAAGTCGAAATTCGTCATCCGGGAGCAGCAGATGTTGGCCGACTTGCTGGCCAGCAAGGTCAAGGCCGTCTGGATCGACTCTAGCAAAGGGCTGGATGTCGAAGCGTCCGTGGCGGCCGCTCCGGCACCCGTTCAGGAAGTGCCTCCGCCACCTGCCCCGGTGCCCAAGCCCGCCGTGCTGCCGCCACGGCGCGACTTTCAAGAGGAATTGTCTGAGGCCGCAGCTGTTTGCCAACGTGGCCGCTCCAAAGTAGTGTCCATGTTTGCTGAAGCGCGCATGGGCAAAGCGGTGGACGCCGAGCAGTGTCTACCGCTAGTGGAGGAGATTTCCGACTCTGTCTTCCGCAACCCCGGTGCGCTGGTCAGCTTGGCGCGACTGAAGACGGCCGACGACTACACCTACATGCACTCCGTGGCGGTTTGCGCCTTGATGGTGGCTTTTGGCAAAGAGTTGGGCATGGACAACGCGCAGTGCCGCGTGGCGGGTTTGGCAGGGTTGTTGCACGACCTTGGCAAAGCCGCGATGCCCATCGACGTGTTGAATAAACCCGGGAAACTGACTGAAGAGGAGTTCCGCATCATGCGGATGCACCCTGAGAAGGGGCATCAGATGCTGTTGGAAGGTCACGGTGTCACCGATCCGGTTCTGGAAGTCTGCTTGCGCCATCACGAAAAGATGGATGGCAGCGGCTATCCCGGCAAACTGGTAGGTGAGGACATCAGCCATCTGGCGCGGATGGGGGCGATTTGCGATGTGTACGATGCCATCAGCTCTAACCGCCCTTACAAAGAGGGTTGGGACCCTGCGGAGTCGATTGCTCGGATGGCGACATGGCAAGGCCACTTCGACATGGGCATGTTCAAGGCTTTTGTGAAGAGCTTGGGCATTTACCCGACAGGCTCTTTGGTGAAGCTGCAATCCGGCAAGTTAGCCGTGGTGGTGGAGCAAAACCCCCAAATGCTGACGGCGCCTATCGTGCGGGTATTTTTCTCCACCAAGGCCAATATGCCTATTCCGGCCCAAATGTTGGAATTGGCCAAGTCCAGCGACAAGATCGTTGGGCGTGAGAACCCCAAGACCTGGGGCTTCAAGCAGGTGGATGAGCTTTGGGCAGGCGATGCCCTCCCCAATAAGCGTTGATGTCGCGCACGTTCCGGTGCATGCGCCTGGGGGGATACTGGATGCAATGTTCAGTTCATCCCTCAGGAGCACAAAATGATTGAGTTCAAACTGCCGGACATGACTTGCGGCCATTGCGTGAAGGCCGTGACGGCCACCGTGCACAAGCTCGACCCACAGGCTGGCCTTGAGTTCGACCTCTCCAGCCGCACTGTGCGAATCCAGACCACTGCCTCTGAGGCTGCGAGCCCTGAGGCCTTGGCAGCGGCCTTGAGCGCCGAGGGTTATCCGCCCGCCCCTTAAGCGCGCTGCTGCGCCACCGTCGCTTTCCCTGCTCGGAGGCGTTTACTCGCATTCGCTCAACAACCGCGTCAGCCTATCGGGAATCCCCCGGGCAAGGCGGGCCCGTCCTTGCCTACACTCCTGTGCTTACGCCTTTGTTGAATTGCGATAGGAGCTTTCTTCATGAAACGTCATTTTCTGCCGGTGGCCCTGGCCACTTTGCTGGCAGCGGCTGGTTTGCAAGCCCAAACTTTGCGCTGGGCCAGCCAGGGTGATCCGCAGACCATGGACCCGCACTCCCAGAACGAGTCCATGACCAATATGATGAACGGGCAGGTCTATGAGCGCTTGGTGATGCGCGACAAGACCCTGGCCATCGTGCCCGCCTTGGCCACCAGTTGGCAGCAGGTGTCGCCGCTGGTGTGGCGTTTCAAGCTGCGACCTGGCGTCAAGTTCCACGACGGCACGCCCTTCACAGCCGATGACGTGGTGTTTTCGGTGCAGCGTGGTGCGGCGCTCACATCACAGATCAATCCCTACGCCACGCAGGTGGGCGATCCCGTCAAGATCGATGATTTGACAGTGGAGTTCCGACTGAAGGCCCCCAATCCCATTTTCCTGCAGCACATCGACACGCTGTGGATCATGAGCAAGGCCTGGAGCGAGAAGCACAAAGTCACCAAGCCGCTGGACTTCAAGAACAAGGAAGAGACCCACGCTGGCATGAATGCCAATGGCACAGGCCCTTATGTGCTGGCCAGTCGTGCGCCCGGCATCAAGACGGTCTACAAGCGCAACCCCAATTGGTGGGGCAAGATGGAAGGCAATGTCCAGACCATCGAATACACGCCCATCTCTAACGATGCCACGCGCTTGGCGGCGCTGGTGTCGGGTGAGATCGACTTCGTCCTTGACCCCGCCCCCCGTGATGTGCCTCGCTTGCGCAACACCTCGGGCGTGAAGATCATCGACGGTCCAGAAAACCGCATTGTCTTCATCGGCATGGATCAAGGCCGAGACGAATTGCTCTACAGCAGCGTGAAGGGCAAGAACCAGTTCAAAGACCAGCGCGTGCGCCAGGCCCTCTACCAAGCCATCGACATCGAGACCATGCGGACCAAGTTGATGAATGGGCAGTCCTTCCCGACTGGGGCCATGACGCCCTCACCGCTCGGGACCTACAACGACCCAGAGTTGGAAAAGCGCTTGCCCTTTGATCTGTCTGCTGCCCGCAAGCTGATGGCCGACGCCGGTTATGCCGACGGCTTCGAGGTCACGCTGGACTGCCCCAATAACCGCTACATCAATGACGAAGAGATTTGCATTGCCCTGGCCGGGATGTGGTCCCAACTCAAGGTGAAGGTGCGTGTCAATGCCATGCCGCGTGCCACCTACTTCCCGAAGTTGGAGAAGCTCGACACCAGCGTCTACATGCTGGGCTGGGGCGGTGCCATTACCGATGCCGAGACCACCTTGACCCCGGTGATGCGTAACCGTGGCGAAAAAGTCGGCGCTTACAACTACGGCAATTCCAAGAACGACAAGCTAGATCAGCTGATTGCGCAGAGTAGCGTGGAGCCCGATGCCAAGAAGCGCGAAGCGCTGGTCAAAGCGGCCCTGAAGGAACAAAAGGATCAGGTTCACACCTTGCCCTTGCACCGCCAGGTCATTCCCTGGGCAGCGCGTCAGAACGTCAGCGTGGTCCACCGTGCAGACAATTGGCTAGAGGTTCAATGGATCACCGTCAAGTGATGCTCAGCGTTAGCTGCGGCTGAGTACTTGTTAACGATGGACGGCCCCGGATTCGGGGCCGTTTCTATTTCATTGGCAGCATTGAGGGAGGCGCGTTACCATCGCGCACCGTCGGGAAAACACATAAAAGTTGCGGCCGCAGTTTTGCGCAGGCCGAACCCACCAAGAGATTCAGGTAGGAGATTCAATCTTGAGCACCCCCACCCAATACGCCCATTTGGCGGACCTGTCTGGCTTGGTCGGCCAGCGATTGGGGTCTAGCGACTGGATCATGGTGGATCAGGCCCGCATTGATCGGTTTGCTGAAGCCACTGGCGACCTGCAGTGGATACATTGCAACGAACTGCAGGCCTCCGTCGGACCTTATGGCTGCACCATCGCCCATGGCTTTCTCACGCTGTCGCTGATTTCCACGATGTTTGACAGCGCCTTTGTGGTTGACGATGTCACCATGGGGCTGAACTATGGCCTCAACCGGGTGCGATTCCCGGCGCCTGTGCTGGCCGGAAGCCGTGTGCGTGGTCACTTTACTCTCCAGGCTTTTGACCCCCTTGAAGGAGGGGCGCAGTTAGCAGTGCTGGTGGAGGTGGAGTGCGAAGGCCAGGACAAGCCGGTTTGTGTGGCTGACACCCTGGGCCGCCGATACACTGCCAGCGACCGTTAGACCTGCCGCCCAAGGGGACACCCGTTGGGCCTGCTACAATGGCACTAAGCGTTGTTAAGACACAGTTTTTCGCTAAGTGCCCTTTGGGACACATGTGGGTTGGGTTCGATGAAAGTTCTACTGGTAGATGACCATCCGCTGATTCTGGCGGCGCTGAAGGCCATGATCGAAGGCATGCACCCTGACGTGCATGTGAGTGCGCTGTCCAACGCCGACGACGCGCGAGCGGCCTTGCGTCAGGATCATGAGCATGATTTGGTGCTGCTGGACCTGCAGTTGGGCGAAGTCAACGGCTTTGACCTCTTGGCTGAGTTTCGGCGTGATTACCCGGCCCTGCCGGTAGTGGTGGTGTCGGCATCCGATCGCTCTGGGGATGTGATCCGTGCCATTGACCTGGGCGCGATGGGTTTTTTGCCTAAGCGCATGGCCACCGAAGACTTGGCTGATGCGCTGCGCTTGGTGATGGACGGTGGCATTTTTGTGCCGACCATGGGCCTGTCGATGGACCCCGAAGGCTCCTACACCGCCCCAGCGCCACGCAGCGCGCCTCTGCCACCGTCGCCCCCGCCACCGCGTCGTCCCTCGATGGACGAGCTGGGGCTGACGCCGCGCCAAAGCGAGGTCATGCAATTGCTTTTACAGGGCAAGCCCAACAAAGACATAGCTCGGCGCCTCGGTTTGTCTGTGGAGACGGTCAAAGACCATGTGCAAGCTGTGTTGCGAGCCCTGGGTGTCAACTCCCGTACCCAGGCTGTTTTGGCTGTGGGGCAGATGACGCAGCAGCGACGCGGCAATTTTTGAAGCACCCATGGGCTCAGTGCCTTTGATGGCACTGGCTACGTGCAGGCTTAATTCGGTGTGTAAGCCAAGCGCACGTAGATGGGCGCAAAGGCCTCGGCCTGTGTGATCTCCAGCAGGCGCTCGCGCGCCAGCTCCAACATGGCGATGAAGGTGACCACCAGCACGGGCGCGCCCCGTGTGACATCGAACATGTCGCGGAACTCCACAAAGCGCTCACCTTGAAGGCGGCGCAGCACGATGCTCATGTACTCGCGCACCGAGAGTTGTTCGCGGGAGATGTGATGGTGTTGATGCAGCTTGGCACGCTTCAAGATATCAGCCCAGGCGTCACGCAGGTCATTGGCAGAGACATCGGGGAAGCGTGGTGCCAGCGCTTGCTCCACAAAGACTTGTGAGCGCAGGAAGTCTCGGCCCAGCACGGGCATCTGGTCGAGCCGTGCGGCGGCCAGCTTCATTTGCTCATATTCGAGCAAGCGCCGAACCAGTTCAGCGCGAGGGTCTTCAGGCTCGCTGCCGTCGTCCGTCTTTTTGGGCGGCAGCAGCATGCGCGACTTGATCTCGATGAGCATGGCCGCCATCAACAGGTACTCTGCCGCCAACTCCAAGTTGGTGCGGCGGATCTGTTCGATGTAGCGCAGATATTGCTTCGTGACCTCGGCCATCGGGATGTCGAGGATATTGAAGTTCTGCTTGCGAATGAGATAGAGCAGCAGGTCCAAAGGCCCTTGGAAGGCCTCTAGAAACACCTCTAGCGCATCTGGCGGAATGTAGAGGTCGTTGGGCAGCGTGAATAGCGGCTCGCCATAGAGTCGAGCCAACGCCACTCCGTCCACCACCGTGGGCGTGTCCAGCTCGGGCGAAGCCGCCGGAAGCAGGAGATTCTCGTCCGCCACGGTGTGGGGGCTCAGTGCTTGTTCTGGTAGACGTAGGGCTGCTGAGCGACGCGCGCGGCCTGGTAGTTGGCGGTGGCTTCGCGGTCTTGTGGGCGGTCCCACAGCAGGCCACGGCCTTCTCGCTGTTCGGCTTCCAAGGTCGGCTTGGCGGCCTTCAACTCGTCAATGAACTGAGTCACGTCGGACTTGTAGTGTTTCCAGAAAAGCGGCATGGCTATTCGGCGCGACGCGCCGCCGTGGTGTCAGGGCAATCCCGCATTGTAGCGGGGCCACTGCGTCGCAGCGAATGGTTCTGTACTCAATGAGACGCCTCGTTGGCCGGCGCCCAGTCACCCACACTGGGGACGATGTGGTCGGCCCCCAGCTTAGCCTCAAAGCCTGAGCGACGGATCAGACCCAGAGGCTGTTCATTCACACTGGCCAAGACCAGCGCCACGTCGCGCTTGGCCAGAGCGTGCCAAAGTTGCTCCAGGGCATCCAGGCCGGAAGTGTCCATAGACACCAGACGGTTCATCTCGAGCACCACCACCCGACAGCCTTCTGGCAACTGCCCGGGTAAGGCTTCGATCTTGCCCACCGCACCGAAAAACAGCGAGCCATACAGCTCGAAGACGGTCACCCCTGAGGGCAGTTCCGAGTTGGACACAGGCGAGACGCGAAACAAGGTGCTCATGCGGTAGATGAAGAAGCCGCAGGCGGCGATCAGCCCCATCTCGACGGCCACCGTCAGGTCAAAAACCACCGTCAGCACAAAGGTGCCCACCAGCACCACGCGATAAGGCAGCAGGAAGTGTTTGAGCCGTGCGAACTCTCGCCACTCGCCCATATTCCAGGCCACGAACAACAAGATGCCCGCCAAGGCCGCCAGGGGCACATACACGGCCAGTGGCGCGGCCACCAGCACGATGATCAGCAAGGTGGCGGCATGGACGATGCCGGCAATCGGGGTTCGGCCGCCGGCCCGCACGTTGGTGACGGTGCGCGCAATGGTGCCAGTGGCCGGAATGCCACCAAAGAATGGGGTGACGAAATTGGCCACGCCTTGTGCCATCAACTCTTGGTTCGGGTCGTGACGCGGGATGTCGGCCATGTTGTCCGCGACGCGGGCGCACAGCAGCGACTCAATGGCACCAAGCAGCGCGATGGTGAGCGTGGGAATGACGAGTTGTTTGGCCGTCGCCCAAGTGAACTCTGGCAGTGCAAACGCGGGCAATGCTTGTGGGATGCCGCCAAACTTGCTGCCGATGGTTTCCACCTGCAGCCCAAACGCTTTCGCCAGCAGGGTGGCGCCTACCAGCGCAATCACGGTGCCCGGCACCTGGGCGGCCACTTGCCGTGTTTTGTGCCGCCAGCCGCTGGCACCGTCCGGTGCTGCATAGCTCTTGGGCCAAATGACCACTACCGCCAAACAGCCCAAGCCTAGCAACAAGGCCCAGGGGTTGAGGCTATGGATGTGAGCCCCCAGCACACTCAGTTGCGTGAAGAAGTCGGCCGGCATCTTGGCAATCTGCAGACCCAGGAGGTCTTTGATCTGGGACAGCCCAATCAGCACCGCGATGCCATTGGTGAAGCCAATCACGATGGACACCGGGATGTAGCGCACCAGCGCACCCAGCTTGAGCCAGCCCATCAGGAACAGCAGCACCCCAGCCAGCGAGGTGGCAATCAGCAAATTGGCCAGCCCATAGCGCTCGACAATGCCGTAAACAATGACGATGAAGGCGCCGGCCGGCCCGCCAATCTGCACATTGGAGCCGCCAAGCGCAGAGATCAAAAAGCCCGCAATGATGGCGGTGAACAAACCGGCCTCAGGCTTGACGCCTGAGGCGATGGCAAAAGCCATGGCCAGCGGCAAGGCCACGATGCCGACGGTGACCCCGGCGCCCAAGTCCGCCAGAAAGTGCTTGCGGTCATAGCCCGCCAGGGTTTGGCCTAGGCGGGGCTTGAAGGGATGCAGCGCGGTCGGAAGTAAGGCCATCAGCCGATTGTGGGCTTCCGACCTGACGCAGGCTTAACGCACCCGCATTCCCGGCTGCGCCCCCGGGAAGGGCTCCAGCACAAAGATGCCGGGGTTGGCCTTTTCGTCGGCGTGGCTGGCGGCCAGCACCATGCCTTCGCTGATGCCGAACTTCATCTTGCGCGGGGCCAAGTTGGCCACCATCACGGTCAGCTTGCCTTCGAGGTCTTCGGGCTTATAAGCGCTCTTGATGCCGCTGAAGACATTGCGGGTGCGGCCTTCACCCACGTCCAGGGTCAGACGCAGCAGCTTGTCAGAGCCCTCCACGTGCTCGGCCTTGACGATCTTGGCGATGCGCAAGTCCACCTTGGTGAAGTCGTCGATCTTGATCTCAGGCGCCAACTCTTCCCCGCCTGGAATGACTTTGGGTGGCGCTGGGGGCTCCAGCAGAGCGTCCAGCAGCTTCACATCCACGCGCTGCATCAGGTGCTGATAGGCGCCGATGGTGTGGGCACCCAGGGCGCGCTCGGCGTCGGCAAACATCAAGGGCTCGACCTTCAAGAAGCCTTCTACGGCGCCGGCCAAGGCGGGCAGCACGGGCTTCAGGTAGATGGTCAGCAGCCGGAAGGCTTCAATGCAGGTGCTGCAGACATCATGCAGGGCAGCACGGTTGTCTTCCGACTTGGCCAAGTCCCAGGGCTTGTGAGCGTCCACATACGCGTTGACCTTGTCAGCCAGCGCCATCACCTCGCGCAGGGACTTGCCGAACTCGCGCTCCTCATACAACTGCTCGACGGTGGCGCGGTGGGCGCGCAGGGTGTCTAGCAGGCTGCGGCCTTCCACGCCCAGGTCACCGCTCAGTCGGCTCTCAAAGCGCTTCGCCAAGAAGCCTGCGGCGCGGCTGGCGATGTTGATGTATTTGCCCACCAAGTCACTGTTGACGCGGGCAACAAAGTCTTCGGGGTTGAAGTCGATGTCCTCGACCCGCGCGTTGAGCTTGGCGGCAATGTAGTAGCGCAGCCACTCCGGGTGCAGGCCCAGCTCCAGGTACTTGAGCGGGCTGATGCCCGTGCCGCGGCTCTTGCTCATCTTCTCGCCGCCATTGACGGTGATGAAGCCGTGCACATTCACTTTGTCTGGCGTCTTGCGGCCGCTGAAATGCAGCATGGCGGGCCAGAACAGGGTGTGGAAGTAGGTGATGTCCTTGCCGATGAAGTGCACCTGCTCCACAGCCGGGTCGGCAAAGAAGGCGTCGTAGTCGCGGCCGGTCTTGGCGAAGTAGTTTTTCAGCGAGGCCAGGTAGCCGATGGGCGCATCCAGCCAGACATAGAAATACTTGCCCGGGGCGTCCGGGATCTCGATGCCGAAGTAGGGCGCGTCGCGCGAGATGTCCCAGTCGCCCAGGCCGCCGTTGCCTTCTTCGTCCTTGGTGAACCACTCTTTGATCTTGTTCAGCACCTCGGGCTGCAAGCGCCCCGGCGTTTGGGTCCAGCCCTCCAAGAATTCCAAGCAGCGCGGGTCCGAGAGCTTGAAGAAGTAGTGGTCGGAGGTCTTGAGCACCGGTGTCGCGCCGGAGAGGGCGGAGTAGGGCTTCTTCAAGTCGGTGGGGGCATAGACCGCGCCACAAACGTCGCAGTTGTCGCCATATTGGTCCTGCGCCCCGCACTTGGGGCACTCGCCCTTGATGAAGCGGTCGGGCAGGAACATGCCCTTCTCGGGGTCGAAGAACTGCTCAATGGTCTTGACACTGATCAGCTCGTTCTTGCGCAGCGCCCGATAAATGTCTTGCGCCAACGCATGGTTCTCTGGCCCGTCGGTCGAGTGCCAGTTGTCAAAGGCGATGTGAAAACCGTTCAGATACTGGGCGCGGCCAGCCGCTACCTCACCCACAAAGGCCTGCGGCGTCTTGCCGGCCTTCTCTGCAGCAATCATGATCGGCGCGCCATGGGCGTCGTCCGCGCAGACAAAGTGCACCTCGTGCCCCTTCATGCGCTGCTGCCGCACCCAGATGTCCGCCTGGATGTACTCCATCATGTGCCCGAGGTGAAATGGCGCGTTGGCATAGGGCAGGGCGGTGGTGACGAAGAGCTTGCGGGTCATGGGGCGCGGGCCGTGAGGCTGGGCTGGGCAAAAGGGGGATTCTAAAAGCCTGGCCGTCCAAGCCTGGCAGGCGCGTGTGCGGCGCCATCCGCCACAATGGGCCAAGGCTCGTTCAGGGTCAAGAGGCGGTCTTTCGGGCTCGCTGCACTGTAGTTCATGGTTGCCACTTGAGATGCACATCCTTTTCCTTGCCTTGACGGCAGTCGTGGTCGTGGTCGTGGTCGTGGTCGTGGTCGTGGTCGTGGGCTTGCTGCTGGCGCTGGTGTTTCTGCGCCGCTACCGCAGGCTGCAGCGCGAGGCCTTCATTCGTCACTTCGAGTTACCCAAGGGCTTGTTTGAGAAGCTCAGGGCCAAGCACGCCAGCTTGAGCACCAAGGATTGCCAATTGGTGGCTCATGGTTTGCGCCAATTCTTTCTGGCGCACTTGCTCAGCGGGCGGCGTTTTGTCTCCATGCCCAGCGAGGTGGTGGATGACCTGTGGCACGAGTTCATCCTGCACACCCGCAACTATGAGGTGTTTTGCCGCCAAGCCTTTGGTGCCTTCTTGCACCACACCCCAGCCGTGGTGTTGGCCGGCGGGCAGCGCCAACAGAACGAGGGTTTGCGGCGGTGTTGGTGGTATGCCTGCAAGGACGAGAACATCAACCCGCGCGAGCCAACCCGGCTGCCGCTGCTGTTTGCCTTGGACGCCAAGCTGAACATTCCTGGAGGTTTTCGGTATATGCCCGACTGCCAGGGCGTGCGGCGCACCGATGCTGGCGGAAGTACGGTTGCGTCCACGTACTGCGGAGGCGAGTTTGCGAGCTCGTCCTACGACGGCAGCACCGCGGGCTTTGGGGACGGCGCGTCTGACGGCGGCGCTGGTCATGGGTCTTCGTCCAGCGATGGGGGCAGTGCTGATGGCGGTGGCTGCGGCGGCGGCGGGTGTGGTGGGGGCGGTGATTGAGGGGGGCAGCGGCCTCCGTTTGGGCCGACTCACAACAGCTTTACAAGAGGCCGTTGGGTGGCCGCCAGCACGAATAGCGGGACTCGTGGAGAATCTGCCCACCCCCCTTGAACTCAACATCTCAGGAGATCACCCATGCAGGAGTCCAGTTTGATGAAAGACGGCGCAGCGTTGTTGGCCGGCCAAGACCTTTCGCGACGCGGCTTTGTCGCTGGGGCAGTGGGCTCTGGGTTTGCCCTGGCGGTGCAACCCATCCAGGCTCAAACGGTGGTCAAAACCTCGCATGAGGGCCTGGAGGTCGGTGAGGTCAGCATCCCTGTAGGTGACTTCAAGATGCCTGCATACCGGGCGCAGCCCAAAGGTAAGGCGAACGCGCCGGTGGTCTTGGTGATCAGCGAGATTTTTGGCGTGCACGAGCACATTGCCGATGTCGCACGCCGCTTTGCCCATGCAGGTTATTGCGCGATCGCCCCTGAGTTGTTTGTGCGCCAGGGCGATGCCAGCGGCTATGCCGAGATCGCCAAGCTGATGAGCGAGGTGATTGCCAAAGTGCCCGACGCTCAGGTGATGGCCGATCTAGACGCCACCGTGGCGTGGGCTAAAGCGCAGGGGGCCGACTCCTCCAAGCTGGCCATCACCGGCTTTTGCTGGGGTGGGCGCATCACCTGGTTGTACAGCGCTCACAACCCCGGCGTGAAGGCGGGTGTGGCTTGGTATGGCCGCTTGGTGGGGGCAGCCTCGGCCCTGCAGCCGCGCCACCCGGTGGACGTGGCCGCTGACCTGAAGGCACCCGTGCTGGGGCTCTATGGCGAAAAAGACACCGGCATCCCGCTTGACACGGTTGATAAGATGAAATCTGCGCTGGTGGCGGGCTCTGCAGCAGCCAAGCGCAGCGAGTTTGTGGTGTACCCGGACGCGCCGCATGCCTTCCATGCCGATTACCGCCCCAGCTTCCGGGCCGAGGCGGCGCAAGACGGCTGGAAGCGCTGTGTCGCTTGGTTCAAGGCCAATGGAGTGGCCTGAGCTCAAGGTGGCCCATGCAGCCCGCGCCCTTTCGGGGGCGCGGTTTTGTTTTGTCTAAGCGATTTTCATGACCCTGTTCTACATTGTCTTGGCCACCTTGCTGGGGGGCTTGCTGTCCGTGGTGGTGGCGGCGTCGCTCACGGTGCATGTGTTGGGCCGGGTGGTCAAGCACTTGGTGAGTCTGTCAGCAGGTGTGCTGCTGGCCACATCTCTGCTGCATGTGCTGCCGGAGGCGTTTGAGAGCAAGGTGGATCCGCACAACTTGTTTGCTGCTCTATTGGGAGGCTTGCTGTTCTTCTTTTTGCTGGAAAAGGCGGAGTTGTACCGACATGCCCATCATCACGAGGGAGATGGCCACGACCACCATCACCACTTCGATCAAGATCAAGCAGGCCGGGGTGGCTACAGCGTGTTGGTCGGCGACAGCATTCACAATTTCTGCGATGGCGTCATCATCGCGGCGGCTTTTTTGGCCAGTCCCGAGTTAGGGGTCACCACGGCGCTGGCCGTCATCTTGCATGAGATCCCGCAGGAAGTCGGCGACACCATCGTGCTGATTAACGCGGGCTTCAGCCGACGCAAAGCCTTGCTCTACAACGCCTTGTCTGGCTTAGCGGCCGTGGTCGGTGGCGTGGTGGGCTACTTTGTGGTGGGCGCGATGCAGGAGGTCTTTCCCTACCTCTTGGTGGTGGCCGCCAGCAGCTTCATCTATGTGGCCGTGGCGGATCTGATCCCTCAGATGCAGCGCCGCTTGCCGTGGCGCGACATGGCCCAGCAAGTGGTCTGGATTGCCGTAGGCCTGAGTGTTGTCATCCTCGCCAAGGGCTTGATGCACAGTCACTGAGGATGAGACGCTGCGGTGGGCTCACCGCAGCTACGCCACTTACTTGATCACGAGCACCGGGATGCTGCAGTGGGTCAAGACCTTCTGGGTTTCGCTGCCCAGCAGCAAGGCACTGACACCGCGCCGGCCATGCGAGGCCATGACGATCAGGTCACATTGGTGCGTCTTGGCCTGCTCGACGATGGCCTCCCAAGGGTGAGAAGCTTCGACGGTGTAGGCCGCACAAGCCAAACCGGCCGCTTCAGCAGTCTTCACCACTTCCTTCACGCGAGCCGAGGCAATGCGCTCTTGGGCGTCAAAGAACTCCTGCGGCGGCACGGGCTGCATCTCGGAGATGGCGCTGTAGGGGAAGGGCTCTTTGACGCTGATGGTGGTCAGCGTGGCACCCAGGGGGCGTGCCAAATCAATGGCCGCTTGAACCGCCTTGGCGGTGATCTCAGAGCCGTCTGTGGGGACAAGAATGTGGCGAACCATGGGGTGCTCCTTTCGGGTCAAAGGCCGTCAGTGCGGCCGGTGACCCAGTGTGCTGCAAGCAGGGCGTCAGGTCTTGATCAGGGTCAAGCCAGCGCGTGCCTTGGCGCGCCCATGGCCAACCGCTTGAGCAAGATCAACCCTTGGCCACAGGGCGGCCCGGGTCGGCCGACCACTCGCTCCAAGACCCCGGGTAGAGACGGGTGATGCCAAAGCCCGCCACCGCCATGGCCAGCACGTTATGGCAGGCGGTGACGCCCGAGCCGCACTGGTGCACGAGGCGCTCTGGCGGCACGCCCATGTGCTCAAACTGGGCGCGCAAAACCTGGGCGGGCAAGAAGCAACCGTCTCCGCCCAGGTTGTCTTTGAAAAAGCGATTCAAGGCCCCAGGGATGTGTCCGGCCTGGCTGTCCATGGGCTCCACATCACCGCGGAAGCGTTCGGGCGCACGGGCGTCCAGCACTTGCCAGCGATGCAGCTCGCGCTGCAAAGTGGCCGCGTCCAGCGTGGGCACGGTTTGCCCCAAAGGATATGGCGCGCTGGCGGCCTGTGGCACGGTGCTGGCACCGCTGTTCAGCGTAAACCCAGCTGAGCGCCAGGCGGGTACACCGCCGTCCAGCACCTGCACACGGCTGTGGCCTAGCCAATGAAGCATCCACCAAGCGCGGGCGGCATACATGCCGCCTTGGTTGTCCATCACCACCACGTCGCGCGCTGGCGTCAGGCCCCATTGCGCCACACGCTGGGCAAAGGCTTCGCGGCTGGGCAAAGGGTGGCGCCCGCCCTCGCGGGGGCCAAGCGCAGACTTGGGCGCGCTGAGGTCTAGGTCCAGATGTGCATAGATCGCGCCGGGTACGTGGCCGGCCTCGAACTGCCTGAGGCCGGCGGCAGGGTCCATCAGGTCGCAGCTGCAGTCCAGCAGCAGGGGCGCGGGCTGGCTTTGCAGGCGCACTTGCAGGTCGGTGGCGGAGATCAGGGGGGGAAGGGCGTCAGTCATGGTCAGGCTTCCAAGGTGGAGTCTTTGGCGCAGTCTTTGGCATGGGGACTGGCTTGCTGGCGCAGCAGAGTGGCCGCAATGCCTGCGGCCACGATCAGCACCACGCCGATCAGGCTCAGAGCGTTGATCTTGTCATCAAACAGCAGCGCGCCGTAGACAAACGAAAAGGCGATGCCCATGTACTGCAGGCTGGCATTGCTGAGCGTGCGGCCAATGGCATAGGCCCGCGTCATCAAGATCTGCGCCGTGGTGGCCAGCAGCCCCGTGGCCAACAGCAAGCCTGCCCCCGCCCAGGTGTGGGCATGCAGCCCGCCCGCCAAGGCCAAGACCAGCCCAACCGACAGACTGCCCAGCGAGAAATAGAACACCACCCGGTATTCGGGCTCACCGGCCCGGCCCAAAGCCGTGACCTGCAAATAGGCCAGGGCCGAGAGCATGCCCGAGAACAAGCCGGCCAGTGCCCCTTTGAACTGTTGGGGCTCCAGCGTGGGTTGCAGCACCAAGGCCACGCCCGCAAAGCCCACCAACACGGTCAAGACCAAGCGGCCATCCACCTTGGCGGCGCCAAGCATGATGGCGCCGCCGATCAGGAACAAAGCCATCCAGATGGACGACATGTAATTCAGCGTGATGGCGGTGGGCAGGGGCAGGGTGCCGATCGCATAAAACCACAGGCTCAGCGCGGCCACGCCCGAGATGCTGCGCCACAAGTGCATGGCGGGCACGGGGGTTCGCAGCTCGCCGCCACGCCAGCGGGTCAGGCACCAGATGAAGATCAGACCCACCATGCCGCGATAAAACACGATCTCGCCGGTGCTGTAGTGGGCCGAGGCCAGCTTGACGCACACGCCCATGCTGGCGAACAAAAAGGATGCGCCCAGCATCAGCCACGGTGCGCTGAGACGGTTCATCATCAGCCGTAGCTCAGGCCCATGACTTCACGCACCTCTTTGAGGGTTTGCCGGGCCACGGTGCGGGCGCGCTCGCAGCCCAGCTCCACCATCCAGTGCACTTGGCGGGGGTTGTCCAGCACGGCTTGGGCGCGCTCGCGCCAGGGCGCTTGCTCGCGCACGATGGCCTCGATCAAGGGTTGCTTGCAATCCAGGCAGCCGATGCCCGCCGTGCGGCAACCCTGCGCCAGCGCCTGGCGCTCGTCCTCTGCGGTGTAAAGCTGGTGCAAAGGCCAGACCGGGCAGCGGCTCGGCTCACCCGCGTCGGTGCGATGCACACGTTGTGGGTCGGTGGGCATGCGGCGGACTTTGTCGCGCACGGCCTCAGGCTCGTCGCGCATGGCAATGCTGTTGCCCAGGCTCTTGCTCATTTTTTGGCCGTCCAGGCCGGGCAGGCGGGCGGTGTCGGTCAGCAGCAATTGAGGCTCGACCAGCGGGGCGCTGCGGCCATCTTGCCCATAGAGATGGTTGAAGCGACGGGCGACTTCGCGCGTCAGCTCGACATGAGGGGCTTGGTCCTCGCCCACCGGCACCCAGCCGGCGCGGTACACCAAGATATCAGCGGCCTGTAGCAAGGGATAGCCCAAGAAGCCATAGCTGGTGGACTCTGCATCTTGCCCTTGCGACAGCCGGTCTTTGTAGGCTGGCGTGCGCTCCAACCAAGACAGGGGCGTGCTCATGGCCAGCAGGGTGAACAGCTCGGCATGCTCTGGCAGACGGCTTTGAATGAACAGCGTGGCTTTGTCGGGGTCCACTCCCGCAGCCAGCCAGTCCACCACCATGTCGTACACATGGTGCTCTAGGTGCGCGGCCCGGTTGTCGGCCGTGGTCAGGGCATGCCAGTCGGCCACCACAAAAAAGCAGTCGTACTGGTGCTGCAACTGAACCCAGTTCTTGAGGGCACCGTGGTAGTGGCCCAGATGCAGCGCACCCGTGGGGCGCATGCCGGAGAGAACGCGTTCGCGCATAAGCGGAGGTCGTGGGGCTTTGAAGCGCTGAATTCTCCCATGCGCAGCCCGCCTGAGTGAGCGCAAGCGTGGCCCCCTTACACTGGCGGCCCTTCAGCCACTCCTCTGACCCAGCCGTGAACAAGCGCATCGTCATCCTCATCTCTGGTCGTGGCAGCAATATGCAGGCCATCGTCGAGCGCTGCGCGCAAGAAGCCTGGGCCGCCGAGGTGGTGGCGGTGGTCAGCAACAAAGCTGAAGCCAGCGGCTTGGCCTGGGCGGCCGAGCGCGGTATCGCCACGGCGGCCATCGACCACAAAGCCTTTGGCAGCCGAGAGGGCTTTGATCAGGCCTTGGCCCAAGAGATTGACCGCCATGCGCCGGATGTGGTGGTCTTGGCGGGATTCATGCGCATCTTGACGGCCGGGTTTGTGCAGCACTACCAAGGTCGCCTGCTCAACATCCATCCCTCTTTGTTGCCTGCCTTTCCGGGCCTGCATACGCACCGCAAAGCCATTGAGACGGGCTGCGTGGTGGCAGGGGCCACGGTGCACTTTGTGACGGCCGACCTGGACCATGGCCCCATCGTCGCCCAAGTGGTGGTGCCGGTGCTGCACGGCGACGATGAAGACAGCTTGGCCGCCCGCGTGTTGGTGGGGGAGCACCGCATCTACCCCAGGGCGGTGCGTTGGTTCTTGGAAGGCCGCTTGCAGGTGGACGGTTGCCGCGTGCATCAATTGGATGGTGAAGCCCAAAGCCTGATGTTGTGAGAGACCGGGGATAATCCCCCCATGCATCCCAACGCCCTGCTGGATATGGCCACCGAACTGGTGCGCCAAGTCCTCCGTCTCGACGCCCCGGCCGACACCATCGTTTCCGGTTTTCTTCGCCAACATCGCCAACTGGGCCCGCGTGAGCGCCATGCCCTGGCTGAAACTGCCTACACCCTGCTGCGCCAGCGCCTGGTGTTGGCCCATCTGGCCCAAAGTGGCAGCGGTGCGCTTGAGCGCCGCCTGGCCATCTTGGCCTGGCAAGGCACCGACAGCTTCATGCGCCGAGCCCTTGGCCCCAATGAGCAGCAGTGGCTGGAACAGGTCAATGCCATCGACCGCTCTGGCCTGCCCGAAAAGCTGCGCCACAACCTGCCAGACTGGCTGGCCCAAGCGCTGCGCAATGAAGTGGGCGAAGATTTTTGGCCCCTGGTGGCGGCCATGGACAACACCGCGGGCCTGGATCTGCGGGTCAACACGCTCAAAGCCAAGCGTGAAGACATTCAAGCCGAGTTGGCTGAAGCCGGCATTCAAGCCGAGCTGACCCCTTATTCGCCCTGGGGCCTGCGCATTGCCGGAAAGCCGGCCCTGCAAAAGCTGCCGCTCTTCATTCGCGGTGATGTGGAAGTGCAAGATGAAGGCAGCCAGTTGCTGGCCGCTTTGCTCGCACCCAAGCGCAGCGAAATGGTGGTGGACTTCTGCGCTGGCGCCGGCGGCAAGACGCTGGCGCTGGGCGCTCTGATGCGCAACACCGGGCGCCTCTATGCATTCGATGTCTCCGGCTATCGCCTGGAGGGCATGAAGCCGCGCTTGGCGCGCAGTGGCTTGTCCAATGTCTATCCCGCCCAGATCGCCCATGAGCGCGACGAGCGCATCAAGCGTTTGAGCGGCAAGATCGACCGTGTGCTGGTGGATGCGCCCTGCTCGGGCTTGGGCACGCTGCGTCGCAACCCGGACCTCAAATGGCGCCAGTCGCCCAAGGCACTGGAGGAGTTGCAGGCTAAGCAAACCGCCATCCTGGCCAGCGCGGCCAGGTTGGTGAAGCCGGGCGGGCGCTTGGTTTACGCCACCTGCAGCTTGCTGAGCCGCGAGAACGAAGCCATCGCCCAGGCCTTCAGCGAGGCCAACCCAGGGTTTGAATTCTTGCCTGCGGCCGCCGCTCTCACGTCTGCCCAAGTGCAAGGCGCCGACGCCCTGGACAGCCAAGGCTACTTGCGGCTGTGGCCGCATCGCCATTCCACCGACGGCTTCTTCGCTGCCGCTTGGCAGCGCAAAGACTGAGCGCCTTTGAGCTTCCGCAAGCTTTGCAGAAGCCTGACATAGGTCGGGCTTTTGCGGGGCTCAATATGCAGGAAGCCCCCCCTACAATTCATCATCGGCTTGGGCGTTCCAGGCGCGGGGTTGTTTCATGATTGATTTCCAAGCTGTGATCGATGCCTTGGTCAACTGGGGTGCCAACGGTGTCTTGAACGCCAGTGGCTGGACCGTGCTGGCCGTGACACTGGTGATGACTCACCTGACCATCTGTTCGGTCACCATCTTCTTACATCGCGCCCAGGCTCACCGTGCGGTAGACCTGCATGCGATCCCCTCGCATTTCTTCAGGTTTTGGCTGTGGCTGACCACCGGCATGGTGACCAAGGAGTTTGTGGCCGTTCACCGCAAGCACCACGCCAAGTGTGAAACGCCGGAAGACCCGCACAGCCCGCAAACCCGTGGTTTGAAGGCGCTGCTGCTGACGGGCGTGGAGTTGTATCGCGCTGAATCCAAGATCCCAGAAACCCTGGCCAAGTATGGTCATAACACGCCCAATGATTGGATCGAGCGCAATCTCTACACGCGCTTTTCCTGGCAAGGTGTGGCCTTGATGATGATCATCAACCTGACCCTGTTCGGTGCCATCGGCTTGACTGTTTGGGCGGTGCAAATGGCCTGGATCCCTGTGATGGCCACCGGCATCATCAATGGCATTGGTCACTACTACGGCTATCGCAACTTTGAAGCGCCGGATGCGTCCACCAATGTGTCGCCCTGGGGCATCTTGATTGGTGGCGAAGAGCTGCACAACAACCATCACACCTACCCGACATCCGCCAAGTTTTCGGTCAAGCCTTTTGAGTTCGACATTGGCTGGATGTACATCCGCAGCATGGAGATGGTGGGCTTGGCCAAGGCGCGCAAGACACCACCGCAGTTGATTTTGGGTGAGCTGAAGGCCGTGGCCGACGCCCGCACGCTGGAGGCCATCATCGCCAACCGCTACGAGGTGATGGCCAACTACGCGACGGAGTTGCGCCGCGCTTGCGCTGGTGAGGTGGCGCGTTTGAAAGCGCAGGGCAGCACGGCTGGCAAGGCCTGGAGTGACTTGCGCGTGGCTGAGCGTTGGCTGCACCGTGATGCAGAGAAGATCCCGGCCAATGTGCGTGCTGCTCTGGAAAACGCCATGGCCCAATCGCCGTCTTTGCAAAAGTTGGTCACCATGCGTGAAGAGCTGCGTCAGCTCTGGACGCGCACCAATGTCTCCGCCGAGCAGCTCGTCGCTGATTTGCAAGACTGGTGCCGGCGCGCTGAGGACAGCGGCATCGCCGCGCTGCGCGAGTTCTCGCTGCAGTTGCGTGCGGCGCGGGCTTGAGGGGCTTGCCCTCGCTCTGGTGCTTTGCGTGATTGTGGCGAGGAACACTCCTAAGGTTTGAGCGAGAGCGGAAGGCTGTCGGGGCATGATTCCGCTCATGTCCTCCGCCCAAACTCTTCGACTTTGGGCTCCCCCTTTACTTCGCTACATCACACCCCAACATCCTTCCGCTCAGCGGTAGGTTGATGACTTTCTATTGAGGCGCGGCACTATTCCGGTGGTTCGGCGCAGGGCAAAGTTGTAAGGGTGATAGACGCAGGAGTGCGGCGGGCTCGCCATAGCGAGGTAAAGGGGGAGGCCGGTGCCGTCAGGCGCCGGACGGAGGACACGAGCGGTGGCGAGTCTGTCGTGCTCCTGTGTTCGCAGCATCCGTCCCAGTTCGGTGGCACTTGATCAAGTACGGTCCCGCCAACAAGGCGACTCAAGGCTCGAAGCGCTATTCCACGTGAGTCAGAAAGCAAAAAGCCCGCTGTGAGGCGGGCTTTTTGATGAGGAAGCGCTGAATTACTTCAGCTTGATTTCCTTGTAGAGCACGTGCTTACGTGCCTTGGGGTCGAACTTCATGAATTCCAGCTTTTGGGGCGTGGTCTTCTTGTTCTTGTTCGTGGTGTAGAAGTGACCGGTGCCCGCAGTGGACTCCAGCTTGATCTTCTCGCGGCCGCCTTTGGATGCCATGGTGTCGCTCCTGTATCAGTGATTAGGCTTGACCGCGAGCACGCAGGTCGGCCAGGACGGCGTCGATGCCCTTCTTGTCGATCAGACGCAAGGCTGCGTTGCTGATGCGCAGACGAACCCAACGGTTCTCGCTCTCGACCCAGAAACGACGATATTGCAGGTTCGGGAGGAACCGACGCTTGGTTTTGTTGTTGGCGTGGGAAACATTGTTCCCGACCATGGGCTTCTTGCCCGTGACTGCGCAGACGCGTGCCATGAGGACACTCCGATACTTGTCTACAGCCAAGCACTTGACTGGTTTTAGAGCATTGAGCTCACCTGTCAGCCACTTGGCCTCACCTCGCCAAAAGGGTGGCGGTAACCCTATCTTGCTTGAAATGTCGAGGACCTGAAAACCGCTTAGCGAACCGCTAAACAGGCCTAAGCCCTGATTGCCTGCACAAGAAAACCCGCGATTATAGCCACCTTTTGGGCGGCCTGCCAGCGCATGGGGTCTAGTCGGGCCAGAGCCGGGTGAAACCGGCTCTCAGCCTTGGGTTTAATGAGCGCCTTGTTCGAGGAAGCGCTGGGCGTCCAGAGCCGCCATGCAGCCCGTGCCTGCCGAAGTGATGGCCTGGCGGTAGATGTGGTCCTGCACATCGCCCGCAGCAAACACGCCGGGCACGCTCGTCATGGTGGCGAAGCCGTTTTGGCCGCTCCGGGTGATCAGGTAGCCGTCCTTCAATTCCAGGTGGCCTTCAAAGATCTGCGTGTTGGGAGAATGGCCGATGGCAATGAAGCAGCCCTTCAGCGTCAGGTCCTTGGTGCTGTCTCCCGTGGTGCTGCGCAGACGAACGCCGGTCACGCCGCTTTGATCGCCCAGGACTTCGTCCAGGGTCTGGTGCAGGTGCAACTCGATCTTGCCCGAAGCCACTTTGTCCATCAGCTTGTCGATCATGATGGCTTCGGCGCGGAATTTGTCACGACGGTGCACCAAATGCACCTTGTTGGCAATGTTGGAGAGGTAAAGCGCCTCTTCAACGGCCGTATTGCCGCCGCCTACGACGCAAACCTCTTCGCCCCGATAGAAAAAACCGTCGCAGGTGGCGCAGGCGCTCACGCCGCGGCCTGCGAAGGCCTGTTCAGAGGGTAAACCAAGGTACTTGGCCGAGGCGCCGGTGGCGATGATCAGGCTGTCGCAGGTGTATTCACCACTATCACCCTTTAACTTGAACGGCCGCGTGCCGAAATCCACAGTGTTGATGTGATCGAACACGATCTGGGTCTGAAACCGCTCGGCATGTTGTTGGAATCGCTGCATCAGCTCAGGGCCTTGCACGCCCATCACGTCAGCCGGCCAGTTGTCGACTTCTGTGGTGGTCATGAGTTGTCCGCCCTGGGCCATGCCAGTGACCAGCAGGGGCTTGAGGTTGGCGCGCGCCGCATAGATGGCGGCAGAGTAGCCCGCCGGGCCGGAGCCAAGAATCAGAACCTGAGCGTGTGTCGTGGTCGTCATGGGATTGAGAGTTATGCGCGTCGGCGTGAGCAAGTAGCAGTTGGGTACCGCTTACTGCACCAAACTGACTCGCTGGGTGGTGATACGGAGTGGGGAAGGGCTCAAGCTGAGCCACAATCCCTCTGTATTCTAAAGATTGGGTAGCCGCGTTGCTGGCGGCTGTTTGGGAAACGAGCTCTTTGAGGGGGTCATTGATGTCGATGCTGTCCAACCTGGACCTGATTCGCCGGGTACCGCTGTTCTCGATGCTGACCAACGATCAAGCCCGCGCGGTGGCTGATGGTGTGGTTAAGCGTCGCTATCGTCGTGGCGAACTGGTGGTGGAACAAGGCAAGAAGAGCAATGCGCTGTTCATTTTGCTCAACGGGCGTGCCCGTGTGCTGACGGCTGACTCCCGTGGCCGCGAAGTGATTTTGGCAGTGCTGGAAGCGGGTGACTATGTCGGTGAGATGAGTCTCATTGACAATCAGTCCCACTCTGCCACGGTGCGCTGCGAGGTGCAATGTGACATGCTGATTCTGGGTCGCCAAGAATTTGCGCGTTGCTTGCCTGAGAATTCCAGCCTGTCTTACGCGATCATGCGGGGCTTGGTGACGCGCTTGCGCAGTGCCGACCGGCAGATTGAATCGCTGGCTCTGCTGGATGTGTATGGCCGGGTGGCGCGGGCGCTGCTCGACATGTCTGAAGAGGTCGATGGCGACCAAGTGGTGCGCAGCAAAGTTTCGCGCCAAGACATGGCCAAGATCGTCGGCGCCTCGCGCGAGATGGTCAGCCGTGTGATGAAAGATCTGGAAGAGCGCGGCGTCATCGAAACGCTGGAAAATGGCTCTGTGCTGTTGAAGAACCGCCTGCCTGAGTGATGAGGCTCCCCCGCCCGGGGCGCGCAGATCACTCTGCGGCAGGCCCAGGGAGGATTGAATGCGCATAGATACGGCTGCGGCGCGCCGCCGCAGTGAAGCCGGGCCCGGCCCCTCGACTGGGGCGTTGCGGGCCCGTTTCCGTTTGCTGGTCTGGGGTGTGTTCGGCTTGGCCTTTGCGCTGGCTCTGGCCAGTCGGCATCCGCACGACCCCGGCTTTTCCACCTCTGGCACCGGTGAGCCGCTGCGCAATTGGATGGGGGGCACAGGGGCATGGTTGGCTGATGCGGCTTTGGTCGCCGTCGGCTTTTCGGCTTGGTGGTTGGTGGTGGCGGGCTTGCGGCTATGGCTGGCCGCCTTGGCTGATGCCGTTCGCGACCCAAGCTTGCCCTTGCTGAATCGCCCGCCGCGCTGGCGCCGGTGGGTGGGCTTTGCCCTGCTGATCGTGGCCAGCTCGGCCCTGGAATGGACGCGGCTTTACGGCCTGGAGGCCAAGCTACCTGGGCATGCTGGGGGAGCGCTGGGCTTTACCTTGGGGCCGCTGTCTATGCAGTGGCTGGGCTTTACCGGCTCCGGCGTATTCTGGATTGCGCTCTTGGCCACCGCCTTGCCCATGGCCTTGGGCTTCTCATGGGCCACCGTGGCCGACGCCTTGGGGGGCTGGGTGCTGGGCGTGCGTGAGAAGCGTATTGAGCTGCGCGAAAAGGCCGAGGACGTGCGCATGGGCGAGGTTGCGCTGCGCGAGCGGGAAGTCGAGGTCGAAGAGGAGCGGGTCGAACACATTGAGCACGCGCCCATCGTCATCGAGCCCCCCGTCAAGGCGGTGCCGGAGTCCAAGCGCGTCATTCGTGAACGCCAAGCGCCGCTCTTCAATGAGCTGATCAACACCAAGCTGCCGCAAGTTGATCTGCTGGACAAAGCACCGCCCCATGTCGAGACCGTCACGCCTGAGTCACTGGAGATGACCAGCCGCTTGATCGAGAAAAAGCTGTCCGACTTTGGCGTCAGCGTGCGTGTGGTGGCAGCCCAGCCAGGCCCTGTGATCACCCGCTACGAGATCGAGCCCGCCACTGGCGTGAAGGGCTCGCAGATCGTCAACCTGGCCAAAGACCTGGCGCGCTCTTTGTCCCTGGTTTCTATCCGCGTGGTCGAGACGATTCCGGGCAAAAACCTGATGGCCTTGGAGTTGCCCAACGCCAAGCGCCAGACCATCCGCTTGTCAGAGGTGCTGGGCTCAGAGATCTACAACAAGGCGCCGTCCTTGCTGACCATGGGCTTGGGCAAAGACATCGTGGGCCTGCCCGTGGTGGCCGACTTGGCCAAGATGCCGCACTGCTTGGTGGCGGGTACCACCGGTTCGGGCAAGTCGGTGGGCATCAACGGCATGATCCTGAGCCTGCTCTACAAGGCCGAAGCGCGTGATGTGCGCCTGATTCTGATCGACCCCAAGATGCTTGAAATGAGCGTCTACGAGGGCATCCCGCACCTGCTGTGCCCGGTGGTCACCGACATGAAGCAGGCCGGCAACGCGCTGAACTGGGCGGTCGGTGAAATGGAGCGCCGCTACAAGCTGATGAGCAAGCACGGCGTGCGTAACCTGGCGGGCTTCAACAAGAAGATTGACGATGCCACCGCCCGGGGTGAGTTGGTGCCCAACCCCTTCAGCCTGACGCCTGAGGCACCTGAGCCGCTGGAGCGTCTGCCCTTCATCGTCATCGTCATCGACGAATTGGCCGACCTGATGATGGTGGTAGGCAAGCGCATTGAAGAGCTGATTGCTCGCTTGGCCCAGAAGGCCCGCGCCGCCGGCATCCACTTGATCCTGGCCACCCAGCGCCCCAGCGTGGACGTGATCACCGGCCTGATCAAAGCCAATATCCCCACGCGCCTGAGCTTTCAAGTCAGCAGCAAGATCGACAGCCGCACCATCCTCGACCAGATGGGCGCCGAAGCGCTGCTGGGCATGGGCGACATGCTCTACATGCCTTCGGGCACAGGCCTGCCCGTTCGTGTGCATGGGGCTTTTGTGTCCGACGAAGAAGTCCACCGCGTGGTCGAGCAGCTCAAGTCTCAGGGGGAGCCAAATTACATCGAGGGCATTCTCGAAGGCGGCACCTTGGACGGCGAGGGCGGTGAAGGCGGCGCTGAAGGCGGCGGGGATGCTGAAAGCGACCCTATGTACGACCAGGCCGTGGCCATCGTGCTGCAGCATCGCAAAGCGTCTATCTCGCTGGTACAACGACATTTACGCATCGGATACAACCGAGCCGCCCGTTTGCTGGAACAAATGGAGCAATCTGGGCTCATATCCTCTATGTCCACTAACGGCAGCCGAGAGATCTTGCTGCCCAAGCGTGAAGAATGACAACGATGAGCCGCTTGGCTTGCTGAACGAGATCACTGTGCAAACACTCAAAACCTGGGCGCTGCGTGCGGCGCTGGTGGCTGTGGCCCTGCCGGGCATGGCCCAAGCCGACTCTCTGGATCAACTGCGGGGCTTTGTCCGAGACACCAAATTTGGCCGAGCGGACTTCACCCAAACGGTGACCGCTCCCGATGGCATCAAGAAGAAGGTCTCCACCGGAACCTTCGAGTTTTCACGACCCAACCGCTTTCGCTTCGTCTACCAAAAGCCTTATGCCCAGACCATCGTCGGCGACGGTCAGAAGGTGTGGTTCTATGACGTCGACCTGGCTCAGGTGACCGTGCGCAAGATGGGTGACGCCTTGGGTGCGACCCCGGCAGCCGTGCTGGCGGGCCAGGGCATCGAGAAAGACTTCGACTTGAAGGCCGAACCTGACCGGGATGGCCTGCAGTGGGTGCTGGCCACGCCCAAGCAGTCAGAGGGGCAATTGCAATGGCTGAGGGTGGGCTTCAAAGGCACGACCCTGGCTGCCCTGGAGATTGCCGACAGCTTTGGTCAGCGCTCGATGCTGAAATTCAATGCGATCGCTTCGCAAACGCCACCGGCGCCTGAGACCTTCAAGTTCACCGTCCCCGCAGGTGTGGATGTGACGGAGCCTTGAGGGTCCCTTAGAAAGCCCAGCGCAGCCCCAGCGTGACAGCCTTGCTGCGTTCGCCACCGGTTTGCACACCATAGCTGGTGTCGATGTAGAACTTCTCGGGCTGCACGGCCCAGCGCAAGCCCACCTGAACCCAGGGCGAGGCATCACGGTCATTGCCGAAGGTCTCCGCCGTCAAGTCCAGGTCGTCCCGCACATGGTGCTCGATACCCCCAGACCACGTGGTCGTGCTTTGCTTGTCGCTGGCGGAGTGGCTCCAACCCAGGTTCAGGTGCAGGCTGACCTTCTCATGCACCGGCCAGCTCATCACGCTGTTCAGTGCGGTGCCCTCATGCTTCAGGCCTCCACGGGCGGAGTCCGCACTGAGTGCCCAGGCCAAGGCGAACGTGGGTGCAGTGTCTTCGGCCTTCGGGTTCAGTGCGGTCTTGCCTAGTAGGGTCACACTCCGCACGTTCTCGCTGTCAGCGCTGGCCCGTGCCACCGCCACTGCAACTTGGCTTTGGCCACCCACGCCGCAGCCGACTTGAAGCGACAGCACGCGCTCTGTTGGCCCGCCCGCGGGGCGGTTGGCACCAACAAAGCTTTCCAGCTCGCAGTCACTGGCTTCTAAGACCCCCGCGTCCTCAGTGGCCATGGGGCGCCCCGCCATGGCGGCTGAGCAAGTCAGGGCAGACGCAGCAGCCCACAGCAGAGGTCTCAGGGTCATGGCAGCTGTCTCAGTGAATCAAAGTGTCGGTGTCCATCAGGCCCATGTCGGCGGCTGTCATCATTTGCTCGATGTCCATCAAGATCAGCATACGCTCATCATCGCCGTGTTTGATGGTGCCCAGGCCCGTGATGTAGGTGGCGTCGATGGCGCCGTTGAATTCCGGTGCGGGCTTGATGTGGCCGGGGGGCAATTCCAGCACATCGGACACCGAGTCCACCACCATGCCCACCGTGCGGTGCGCAATGTTCAAGATGATGACGACGGTGAAGCTGTCGTACTTGACGTCGGGCAGGCCAAAGCGCAAGCGCATGTCGACGATGGGTACGATCACGCCACGCAAGTTCACCACGCCCTTGATGAAGTGAGGGGCATTGGCAATGCGGGTCGGCGGCTCATAGCCCCGAATTTCCTGCACCTTCAAGATGTCGATGCCGTACTCCTCGGCCCCCAGCTTGAAGGACAAGTACTCACGCGGTGCACCGGCAAGGGTGGCGGCATTCGGGGCTGCGGGTTTCAGGCTTGAGGCTTGAGCGCTCATGGTCGGGGGCTCCTAAGGCAAGGTAGAAGAGCGAATCAGTCGATGCCCGGAGTGTGGCGAAGCTTGAGCCTGTGCAAGGCTCAATAAGCGGCTCGCGCACTCGTCAATTTGTGGGACTGTGGCGCTGCACTCCCCTCCCTCAGAGGACTGCGACAATGCCGCATGACCCGGCAAGACGCGCTTTTCGACCCCGAACCCGCCCCGCAGCCGCAGGCCGATGGGTTTGCGCCGGTTTCGGCAGATGCCCCGCTGGCTGAGCGTCTGCGCCCAGCCCATCTGGATGATGTCATCGGCCAATCTCATTTGCTGGGGCCGGGCAAACCGCTGCGGGTGGCCTTTGAGCGTGGTCGGGTGCATTCCATGATCCTCTGGGGCCCGCCCGGCGTGGGCAAGACCACCTTGGCGCGCTTGGTGGCGGGGGCCGTCGAGGCCCGCTTCATCGTGCTGTCGGCGGTGCTGGCGGGGGTCAAAGACATCCGCGATGCCGTGGTTCAAGCCGAACTCGCGCGGCAGGCGGGCCACCGCACCGTGGTGTTTGTGGATGAAGTCCATCGCTTCAACAAAGCCCAGCAAGATGCGTTTCTGCCGCATGTCGAGTCAGGCCTATTCACCTTCATCGGCGCCACCACCGAGAACCCTTCTTTTGAAGTGAACTCGGCCTTGCTCTCACGGGCGACGGTGCATGTGCTCAAGGCCCTGCAGCCGCCAGAACAAGAGCAGTTGCTGCAAAGAGCGGCTGAATTGTTGGCCGCACCGCCCCTCAGCGCGGCCGCTGCCGAACGCCTGATTGGCTATGCAGATGGCGATGCCCGCCGCTTGCTCAATGCCTATGAAAACCTGGTGGCCCAGGCCGGTGCGGTCACCGAGCTGGATGAGGAGGCCTTGGAGCGCTCGCTGGGCGAGCAACTGCGCCGCTACGACAAGGGCGGCGACCACTTCTACGACAGCATCTCGGCCCTGCACAAATCCGTGCGCGGCTCCGACCCCGATGCGGCGCTCTACTGGTTTGCCCGCATGCTCGATGGCGGCGCCGACCCGCGCTATATGGCGCGTCGGCTGATCCGCATGGCCAACGAAGACATCGGCAACGCCGACCCACGCGCTCTGAGGCTGGCGCTGGACGCGGCCGAAACCTACGAACGCCTGGGCAGCCCTGAAGGCGAGCTGGCCCTGGCCCAGGCCGTGGTCTACCTGGCCGTGGCGCCCAAGTCCAATGCCGTTTATGTGGCCTGGAAAGCCGTGCAACGCGTGGTGCGCGAGGGCGGCAGCCAGCCCGTGCCCATGCACCTGCGCAACGCGCCCACCAAGCTGATGAAGGGCCTGGGCTACGGCCAAGCCTACCGCTACGCCCATGATGAGCCCGGTGCCTTTGCGGCCGGCGTCAACTACTTCCCTGAGGGGATGGGCGAGCCGCGCTTCTACGAGCCCGTGCCGCGCGGCCTAGAGTTGCGCATCGGTGACAAGCTGGCCGAGTTGCGCCGCCTGAATGCCGAAGCCAGGGCCAACGACCCAGATCAAGCCTAACCCCAGGTACTTTCCGGGGGGAAAACACCGTGACAGCGGTGCGGGGCCTCGTCCCTACAATGCGCCGCGACTTCAGATCAGGAGATTTTCAGATGGACATATTCGTACAACAGATCATCAACGGCCTGGTGCTGGGGAGCATGTATGCCTTGGTGGCGTTGGGCTACACGATGGTGTACGGCATCATCAGCCTGATCAACTTTGCGCACGGCGAGGTGCTGATGGTCGGCGCCATGGTGTCTTGGACGGTGGTGACGGCGCTGGCCGGCACGGGCTGGCCGGGCTGGGTGCTGCTGCTGATCTCGGCGTTTGCGGCCATCATTGTTTGCTCGCTGCTGAACTTCACCATTGAGAAGGTGGCCTACAGGCCGCTGCGCAACGCGCCGCGCCTGGCCC
>NZ_JBIKNQ010000111.1:0-2997 GCF_044358605.1 Ideonella sp. | reverse complement strand
GAAGAGCCCCTCTTCTAGGTCGTGAAGTTCAGTGGTGATGGTCCAGTTTGTACTGCCTGTCATTAGAGCTCGCGTTAACGAGCAGATGGTAACAAATGCTGGACCACCGGCCCGGTGATGCCGTCAACACCGCATTCCCATAAAACCTGCGCGTCCAAGGTATCGATGACACCCTCCGCAAACACCGAGAGGCCGATTCCATGCAACATGCGAGTCATGCCCTCGATGTGTTGAGCGCGAGCACGGTCCGACGCCAAGCCTTCGGTGGTGCTGGCATCGAGCTTGATGAAATCGAGCCCCGCATCCAACAGAGCGCGAGATTCAGAGAGCCGCTCTCCGGCATGCTCAAGGCCGACTCTCGCACCGCTAGGCCGTAAGTGCTCCACGAGCTCACGCATCTCTTCGAGGTGGGTCAGAGCCCCCGCCTCTGCCACCTCCAACCACAACCCAGGTGCTTGGGCCGGAGCCGCGCGAACCATCTCACGCAGGTGATAAACAAAAGACGAGTCACTCAGAGAGCCCGGGCTCAGATTCACAGCACGCGCACGACCATCCATCGCAATGGCCTTCAAGGCCAACTCCACGGCCATCTCATCAATGCGCGCGGTCATCTGCGTACGCCGGGCCATGGGAAGCCATTGGGCGGCGGGAACCAATGGCCCTTCGGGCTCCAGCCGTAAGCGCAAGGGGCACTCCTGGTGCACCACCGCCCCCATGGCATTGACCAGCGCAAACTCCACCAACTCACCGCGTCGCTCAACCAATGCCTCCTGCAGGTGCTGGCGCCAGGTGTCTTCGCCCAAGATCAAGCCCTCACCGGCATCATCCAATTCCACAGCGAATGGTCCGCGGGCTTCAGCTTTTGCCAGCGCTTGGTCGGCAGCCGCCAGCAAAGACGAAATCGGCGCACCATGCCACCAGCGCACTGCGCCGATCACAATGTTGACCTCACCTTCGTGAGTCTTGAGCAAGTTGCGAAGGCGCGCCGAAACATCCAAGGCCGGATCCCGCAGCGACTCCACGTCCGGCAGCACCATGGCGAAGTCAGAGCCGTTCAAGCGGCCCACCTCGCCTCCTCCCGTCCGCCGAACTGACTCCAGAACCGCCGCAGCGGCCTCTTGCAACAAGTGATCTGTGGCCGGGTGGCCCAAGCGCCGATTCAGGCCTTGCAAATCGACAATACGCATCAGAATCAAAGCGCCAGCGGCGCTGCCATCCTCACTGCCCAGCAGCACCCGCAAGCGCCCCATGAAGTAGGCACGATTTGACAAACCCGTCAATGCATCACAGTGTGCTTGCCGCCGCAGTTGCTCGACCTGAGCGGCCTGCTCGTCGAACATGCTCTTAAGCCGGGCAACCATGGCATTCATGGCACGGGTCACATTGCGCAACTCAGGCACTGAGGGCTCAGACACCGTGACAAACCGACGCTCAGTGATGGCGTCCGCTTGCTGCACGGCCTGGTCCAGCGGCGCTCGAATGCGCCTGACCCCGACCGTGGCCACGGCCCCAGCCCCCAAAGCCAGCAAAGAGAGCACCGCCAAAGTGCGCAAGGTGCCTTGCCAAAGCTGATCATTCACAAAACTAGATTGGCTTCGCACCTCTACCCGGCCGATCTGCTTCCAGCCATCTGACACCAGCGCGACCCCTGCACTAGGCTCTACACCTAGCCAGCTCACAAACCAAGCGGGAGCCGTGGTGGCTGCCCGCTGCGCACGCCGCTCCAGCAATACGCCGCCGCTGGGCGAGCGCAAGGAAATCAATTCATAGTTGCCTGTGTCAAATTGACTGGCAATCATGAGTTCCATCGCTGTCGTATCGGCGCGCTGCTGCGACAGCGTCAGCGCTAATGACTGAGCAACATCATTGTTTTTGAGGCCTAGCTGGGCTTCCAGATAGCCGCGGGCCGACTGCACCGTGATCCCCAATGCTCCGGCAAAGGCCAGCGACAAAGTAAGCACCAATAGCAGCCAGACTTGGCGAATGAGTGACATGCGTTCTCCTTGGCCGTACTTATACCTTGAGCCTTGCGCCCCGTTTAGCTTAATAGAGGCCATCGGCCGCGGCTCTTCGTAAGACCTCGCGCCAACGAGACAGTCTCTCTGTGGGATTACCAGCCACATTGACAGCGCTCACCCCCGCCCACAAACCCTCGGCATTAAAGCTGAAAACAGGGGTTAAGTCAGGCCGGCGGCCCGCAGGGCGCACTTCTGTAATCAGATTGTCCAGTACCAAGGGCTCTGCGTCTGGCGTTGGATAGTAGGCGAGCACCATGTGCGCCACCGAGGGCCCGCCGGGCCCTCCCATCACAGCTCGCACGTAGACCATTCGTAACTTTTTGTGAGGAACACCCAGCGCACTCAACGTGAAGTACTTAGCAATTGCATAGTCTTCACAGTCGCCCGCGCCCCGCTGCAAGAGCTCCAAAGGACTGGACCAGTAGTCGGTCTGCCCCCAGTTCTCTGCGTCTTCCCGAAAAAGGATGCGGCGGTTGTAGAACTCGTTGATGGCGTTGATCTGCACCAACTCAGATTGCCCCTGAATTGGCCCCACCACCTGGCGCAGTAAACGTACACCCGTCAGGGCATTCTCGCCATGCCGGGCAGCTGCTGCTTGAACACGGTCGGGATCCCAGGCTTGGCCCCCTTGCGAAGCCAGCAAGAGACACAGCCATACCCAGCCCACGAGAGCGCGAAACGTTCTCGTCATCAGGGGGCTCAGGGCTCGAAGGACAGTCAGAGCAAACGGCATCTCCTTGGATGTCGGCCGCTGGCTTCATTTATTGAATTGCGCACCGATAAAGTACCCGTTGCTGTCGCCCAAAGACGACAGGCGTCCAGAAAAATCGCTGTCGCGCTGCACGTCATCCCGGATACCTTGTTTTCGGGGTTAGCGATTGAGCGATCTATCTAGTACATTTAGCAACGCTTTTGTGTCCACAACCATGTAGGGACCCGTGACCATGAAGAAAAAACTACTTGGCTTGAGCCTGTTGAC
>NZ_JBIKNQ010000101.1:0-8186 GCF_044358605.1 Ideonella sp. | reverse complement strand
CCCAAAATCAGGCCGTTGTCTCAGCTGCCCAGAAAGCCATCGAGACCAACCCTGAGGTCGCAGCCAAGTTCAACGCTTTGCGCGCTTCCATTGCTGAAGTTGACGTGGCCTCTGGCGCCCTGCTGCCCCGCGTCGACCTGTCTGGCGACGTCGGACGGACCCAAGACAATGTCGATAACCGTCGGCCTTCAGAGACCCAGTCGCTCAACCGCGCAGGTGTAGCACTCACCATCAACCAACTGCTGTGGGATGGCTTAGCTACCAGCAACGAAATCAAACGCCTTGGCCACTCCAAGCTGGCGCGCTATTTCGACTTTGTAGACTCCACCGAGCAGACCGCCCTGGAAGCCGCACGCGCCTTCCATGATGTTGAGCGCTTCCGGCGCCTCGTGAAGCTGGCCGAAGACAACTATGTGCAGCACAAGTACGCGGCAGAGCAAATTCAATCGCGCGTCCGCGCTGGTGTGGCGCGGGGCGTTGACCTTGAGCAGGCCGGCGCCCGCTTGGCCTTGGCTGAATCTAACCTCGTCACCGAGAAGGCCAATCTGCACGATGTGACAGAGCGCTATCGTCGCGTGGTTGGCGAATTGCCCCCCGCCTCTCCCGGCGCTGCTCAACCCTTGGCACGCCCGCTGCCCGCCTCTGGTGCGGCTGCACTTGAAACGACAGCCCTCAACAGCCCTGCCATTGCTGCCGCAGTCGAGAACCTGAGAGCGACCCGCGCCCAAGCTGAAAGCCGCAAGGGTGCATTCCAACCCAAGGTTGAAGCACGCGTGCGTGGTGGTGTTGGCAAGAATCTCGATGGCACCGTCGATCAAACCCGCGACATCAATGCACAGTTGGTACTGAACTGGAACTTGTTCAACGGTGGCTCCGATCAAGCCCGCGTTCGCCAAAGCACCAATCTGCTGAACCAGGCCATGGATTTGCGCGACAAAGCCTGCCGCGACACCCGCCAGACCGCCGCCATTGCCTACAACGACGTGAAGAAGCTGAGCGAGCAACTCGCTTACCTGGACCGGAACGTCATTGCCATTGAGAAGGCCCGCGACGCTTATCGTCAGCAGTTCGACATCGGTCAGCGCAGCTTGCTGGACCTGCTGAATGCCGAGAACGAGCTTTACACCGCCAAACGTGCTTACTCCGTGGCAGATGCTGACCTGCAAGTAGCCACCGTGCGCACCCACGCGGCGATGGGCACTTTGGTGTCGGCCCTTGGGCTGGCCCGCGCAGACGCCAAGTCCTTAGCTCCTGAAGGCGAGAACTGGGCGGCAGGCGAAGACGCCGCCACACGCTGCCCGCTGGCTCCCACTGACGTCGCATCGACCAGCAAAGACGAGCTCGACGCCCGCGCACGGGGCATGGCAGGCCCGGCAAAGGCAGCGCCTGCACCGGCTGCGGCTCCTGCACCGGCAGCGCCTGTCTCCGCCGTCAAGAAAACCGCTGAAGAAGGCTTGGCCGAGCAGCGCCTGCGCGACTGGGCGGCCGCTTGGATGTCCAAGGATCTGACCCGCTATTACAGCTTCTACAGCCCCAACTTTGGCCCGATCAAGGCCGACAAGTCCAAGTGGCAAGCCGAGCGCAAGCGTTTGGTGACCAAACCAGGCGAGATCAGCGTGGTGCTGGAAAACCTCGTTCCCAAGCAAATCTCTGCCAACCGTGTGGAGACCAGCTTCAAGCAAATCTACAGGTCGTCCAACTTCAACGACACCATGCAGAAGACGCTGACCTGGGAACGCAGCGGCAATGAATGGCTGATCGTGAAAGAAAGCAACCGTTGATCTTTCGGTCAAATCGGTGACGGAGGGCGCGCATGTCGCGCCCTTCTCATTTGTTGCCCGGGTTTACGGGTTTCAGTTTCATATTCGCTGTGGTTTTTGGATAGACTCCCATGTAGTCGGTCCGCCAGCGGGCATTCGGGATTTTGATCATCACGGATGCCTGTCACCTCAGCGGCATGTACGTTCAGCATCACTCAAGAGACACCATGCAGGCACATCGAATTGCACCCCCGGCATTTGCGCTCAACCGCTTGGTTGCAGCAGTTTGCTTGGGCTCATTTATGGCCCTGTCCGCCGTTGCACAAACGGCGCAAAGCAGCGCAGAAACTGTTGAGATTCAGCGCCTCATCAAAGACGGCCAGCACGCCCAAGCCCTGAAACTAATCGATGAGTCTTTGGCTAAAAACCCCAAAGACCCCCAAATGCGTTTTCGGCGTGGAGTTGCGCTTTCCATGCTGGACAGAAAAGCCGAGGCCTTGAACGTGTTTCAAAAGCTGGTCGAGGACCACCCCGAAATGCCGGCCCCCTATAACAACATGGCCGTCATCTACGGCGCACAAGGCGAATATGACAAGGCGCGCGGCGCTCTTGAGCGGGCCATTCGCACCAACCCTGCGTACGCCACGGCTTATCAAAACCTGGGTGACGTCTATGCCCAACTCGCCAGCCAAGCCTATTCCAAGGCCTTGCAGTTGGACAAGTCCGATACCTCGGTGACGCCAAAGTTGGCCCTGTTGCGCGAACTGACCACCGGCACAGCTACCAGCGCAAGCCCTGCCGCCCCGGCCAAGCGTGACCCTGTGGTTGCGGCTGCGCCTGCACCTGCACCCGCAGCAGCCCCGTCGCCGAGCCCTGCACCACCGCCCGTGACGACCACCAAGCCGACCTCGCCCACCGCCACGCCTCCAGCCCCGCCTGCTTCACCCGCAGTCGTCGCCAAGCCTGCGGCGACGGCCAATAGCGTCGCTGACGTTGAGTCTGCTGTGAAGACCTGGGCCGCAGCCTGGAGCAAGCGCGACATGCAAGGCTATTTCGCAGCCTACGCCTCCGACTATGTGGGCAAGAGCGGCACCCGCAAGGCCTGGGAGCAGAACCGCCGTGACCGTATCGCCTCGCGCCAAAGCATCAAGGTCGACATCAGCAACCTACATGTCACCGTCAACGGCGACAAAGCGATCGCGCAGTTCCGTCAGCGCTATGAGTCGGATACTCTGAGCAATACCAGCTCCAAAACACTGCAATTGGTGAAGACCTCCAACGGCCGTTGGGTGATTCAACAAGAGTCCGGCGGCGGTTAAGTCGCGTCTGCGAGAATTGGCAGCGCCTCAGGTGAGGCGCTGATTTTGACCATGGAGAAACGTTCTCTGACGCCCCGACGTGTGACTTTTGTCTTGGGAGCCGCGCTGCTGCTCCTGAGTGGTGTGTACGCTGTGAGCAAGAGCGATGCTGCTGACACCGGCGTTGTGTTGGCAAACATCCAGTCCGCAACGGCCCTGCCTGCCTCGACACTCAGGCTGGCCGACGAAGCCATGACTGCAGAGCCGCTGCCCAACGTGGCATTTGCTGGCAGCAGCCCAGAGGCTCAGTTGATTGGGGTCTATCGCCTGATCGCAGACCAGCGCATGGCAGAAGCGCTGACGGCAGCAGAAGCACTCACACGCCAGTTTCCAACTTTCAAGTTGGCGCAGCTGGTGTACGCCGACCTTTTGGCGGCACGCTTTGCGCCCTTGCCTGCCTTTGGCGGCAAGCACACCCGGCAAGCGAGCGCCAGCCAAACCGCCGAACTGGCGGTCCTGCGAGACGAGGCGCGCCAGCGTATTCGTGCGCTGCAAGAGCGCCCTCCTGAAGGGGCTGTGCCTGACGAGTTTGTGCAGTTACCGCAAAGCACCCGCTACGCCATCGCGGTAGACACCAGCAGATCTCGCCTCTATTTGTTTGAGAACTTCCCCTCAGGACTCAAGCTCGTCAGCGACTATTACGTGTCTGTCGGCAAGCAAGGCGTAGACAAACTCGTAGAAGGCGACCAACGCACGCCGCTTGGCGTCTACTTCATCACCGACCGGATCGACCCCAAGGCCCTAGAGGACCGCTTCGGTGCTGGAGCCTTGCCTTTGAACTACCCCAACGCCTATGACAAGTTTCGTGGGCGCACCGGCAGTGGCATCCTGGTCCATGGCGTGCCGTCCAACACCTACTCGCGGCCACCCTTAGACAGTGACGGGTGCATTGCCTTGTCCAATGAAGACCTGCTGCGCCTTTCTAACCAACTGCCGCAACGAGACACGCCCGTGGTCATCACACGCCAAGTGCGCTGGGTGAAGGCCAACCAAACCAGCGAAGGTCGTCAAGCCTTCCTCGACAAAGTCAAGCAGTGGCAAGACGCGCGCTTGCGTGCCGACCGCCCAACTTTGGAATCGCTCTATGCGAGCACCCAGAGCACCAGCGCAACAGCCCTGGATAACAACAAGGCCAAACAACGCCTGACCCAGCCCGTCACCGCCATTGACAACGTCAGCGTGCTGACTTGGCATGACGACAAAAACAAGATGGTCGTGACCTTCCGCGAACTGATGGGTAGCGGCAAACGTGAACGTGAGCGAGTGATGCGCCAATACTGGAGCCGCGCCGAGGCCGACGAGTGGCGCATCTTGGCGGAAGGCCCGGTGCGCTGATTTCAATCAGAGGCGCACTGATCTCAATGAACACCGCCTCACCGATCATAGCTATCCAGGCCTTGGGCTTTCCGTGGCCGACCCTGGACCCGTTCCTCTTCTGCGTCTACCACCAAGACGACTACCCTCCAGGCGACGAGGCGCAAGGCGTGCCCATCGCAGCATTGAAGGGCCGAGCGCTGGGCAATGACTTTGCGCCCAAAGACGGCTGGCGCATGTATCACGGCCAGCATGTGCCCGGATTCCCGCGCCATCCACATCGCGGCTTCGAAACCGTCACCCTCGTTCGCCAAGGCTTTGTGGATCACTCTGACTCCATGGGGGCGACGGCACGCTTTGGGCAAGGCGATGTGCAATGGATGACCGCCGGGCGTGGCGTCGAGCACTGCGAAATGTTCCCACTGCGCCAGGGCACCCGCCCTAACCCAGGCGAGTTGTTTCAACTCTGGCTGAACTTGCCGGCTGCGCATAAGTTGGCTGAGCCCCACTTCTCAATGCTTTGGGCCCACACCATTCCCCGCCGGCGCTTCGTCTGTGCCCAAGGTGGTGAAACTGAAGTCACCTTGGTGGCGGGCGCCCTCGATGGCACCCATCCACCCGCGCCGCCCCCTGACAGTTGGGCTGCTGATGCTCGCTCCGACCTTGCGATTTGGACCCTGCGCATGACCCCGAACGCGCGCTGGACACTGCCTGCTGCGCCCGCAGGCGTTCATCGAGCCATCTACTCTTTCAGCGAAGGCGCCGCAGTTCAGATTGCTGGCCACGCGCTCCATCAACCAGCCTGTGTGCAGCTAGAGGCTCAAGCAGAGGTCGTCCTGGTGAACTGCGGCAGCTCGGATGCAGAGTTTCTGTACCTTCAAGGGCGCCCCATTGCCGAGCCCGTCGTGCAGTACGGGCCGTTTGTCATGAACAACGCGGCCGAGATTCAGCAAGCCCTGCATGACTACCGCAATGGTTTGTTTGGTCAGTGGCCCTGGCCCAGTGACGCACCCGTGCACCCACCGCAGCAAGAAAGATTTGCAAGGCACGCAGACGGACGGCAAGAGGCCCCACCCACATCGCCTTGAAGCTCTGGGCAGAGTGGCCACCACTTCGATCAAAACTCAGTCAACAGTTCGGTTTTTCCTGAATGTTGATCAGTTTGCCAACACCCTTCTGCTGACAGCATAATAGCCCTTTTCCCTCGAGGGGAGTAGCAAGCCAACCACCTGCAATCAGGTGGCTTGGCGGCAGTGTCCGTCAATACGCGGTCTACCCAACACGTAGACGCCGGATCTGCCGAGCTCGGTCCTTTGCCCGAGCCATGCAAGACCTTGCGGGTGTTGTTCAACACCTCTTTTGCAAAGACGTATCTGTGGAAACCATTGCACCCCTTTGGCTATGGCTGGTGTTTGTCGGCTTCGTGCTGGCAGCACTGTTTGTCGACTTCGTTGCCCTCAACAAGCAAGGCGCCCACGTGGTGGGTGTCAAGGAAGCCTTGAACTGGTCCCTCATCTGGATCGGCTTGAGCTTTGTGTTTAATGGCTTGCTGTGGTGGGCCGTCAAAGACACGACGGGCTCGACCGAACTGGCCAATGAGAAGTCTTTGGAGTTCCTGACCGGCTACCTCATCGAGAAGAGCTTGGCGGTGGACAACATCTTCGTGTTCCTGCTGATCTTCACTTACTTTGCGGTGCCACCCACCTTCCAAAAGCGAGTGTTGATGATCGGCATCATTGGTGCCATCGTGCTGCGCACCATCATGATCTTGGTGGGCGGCTGGTTGTTGTCTCAATTCCACTGGATCTTGTACCTCTTCGGTGCCTTCCTGATTCTCACCGGCATCAAGATGTGGTGGGCTGCTGGCAAAGAGTCTGACCTCGAAGACAACCCTGCCCTGAAGTTGCTGCGCCGGATCATGCCTGTCAGCAAGGAGTACGACGGCGAGAAGTTCTGGACCATCGAAAACGGCAAGAAGATCGCGACGCCCCTGTTGATGGTGGTGGCCTTGGTGGGCTTGACGGACGTGATCTTTGCGGTGGACTCCATCCCCGCCATCTTCGCGATCACCAAAGACCCGTTCATCGTGCTGACCAGCAACGTGTTCGCCATCTTGGGCCTGCGTGCGATGTTCTTCTTGCTGCAAGCCGCAGCCAGCCGCTTCCACCTGCTGAACTATGGCTTGGCCGTGATCCTGGTCTTCATCGGTACCAAGATGATGCTGATCGACATCTACAAGATCCCTGTGGCCGTCTCCTTGGGTGTGGTGCTGAGCATCTTGGCCATCACCATGATCTGGAGCTCGAAGACCGCTCCCAACACTTGATGCGCAGCCAATGTGCAACCCACACCCCTGAACAAGGAGTACTGACATGAAGATTTTGTTGGCTGTCGACGGCAGCACCTTCACCAAAAAGATGCTGGCCTACTTGGCCACTCACGAAGAGATGTTTGGCCCGCAAAACAGTTTCACCGTGTTCACTGCGGTGGCGGCCCTGCCGCCGCGGGCCCGAGCAGCGGTGGGTGCAGACGTTGCACGCAGCTACTACAAGGACGAAGCCACCAAGGTGGATACGCCCGTGCGTAAGTTCTTGGCTCGACACGGCATCCAAGCGGACGTTTGCCATGACGTGGGTTCTGCTGGCGAGTTGATCGCCAAAGCCGCCGAGAAAGGCGACTTCGACCTCGTCATCATGGGCTCCCACGGCCACAGTGCCTTGGGCAACTTGGTCATGGGCTCGGTGGCTACACGGGTGCTGGCGCACTGCAAAGTGCCTGTCTTGCTGGTGCGCTAAGGCACCGCCCCGCGCTAGCGCACTGAGGGCCTTGCTGGCAACAGCAAGGCCCTTTTTCATGCTGCCGTATAGTGCTCCCTCGTTTTCGCCATTAAAGTCGCTGGCCAAACCTCCCGCCGTATAGGAGCCAGCATGACCTCGTTAATCAGAGACTCGAGAAGCCGTCGCCAAGTGCTGTTGGGCGCCTGCGCCGGCTTGGTGGCGCCCAGTGCGCTCTGGGCGCAAGCCCCTGCTCGGCCCAAGCCACCGGATTCAGCAGATCTCACTGCCCTGATGGCCCCGGTCAAGGACCAAGGTTCTCGTTACACCTGCGCTGCTTTTGCGTCCAACGCCATCTTGGAGGCGGCCATCAAGCGAGACCTCGGGCGCACCGTTGTGTTGTCTGAGGAGTTTGCCGTGTACCAGGCTTGGCGCCAAAAATCGCCCGGCCCAGACGAGAGCATGACGATCACAGATCTCTTGGACATCGCCATGGATGTCGGGTCGGTACCGGAGGCCGATTGGCCCTATCGCCCCGAATTGCCCGAAACCTGTGTAGCCACCAAGCCAGGCGCCAGCCGCCCACTCACCGCGCCCCCTGCAACAGTCAACACTTGCCGCGGCCCAACACCCCCAGACAGCCTTATGGCGAAAGCAGCGCAGTTGAAGGCCAGCGAAGCACTCAGCATGGTGGTTACCGGCTCCTTGGTCGAGGATCTGATGAGCAGAATCGGCCGAGCTCGCAGCGCCGTCATCATGGCCGCCAAAGACTTGCCCGATCGGGATGAATGGAAACAAAGCGGGGAGCTTCGTCTCACCCGGCGGGTTCAGGAGTTGCACAAGAAGCATGCCCTGGAAGGCACCCCCAACCACTTTGTTGCGCTCACAGGATATGACCGGAGCAAACGCCAGTTCTATTTCAAGAACAGTTGGGGTCCGTCGTGGGGCCGTGACGGCTATGGCTGGATCAGCTTCGATGA
>NZ_JBIKNQ010000060.1:0-33568 GCF_044358605.1 Ideonella sp. | reverse complement strand
CAAAGTGAAGCTGACCCCTGATTGCACCGTGTCGTCGCCTTGGTCCAGGCCTTCGGTGACCATGTCACCACTGTCGTCGACGATGTACAGATCATTGCCTGCACCACCGGCCATGCTGTCGGCGCCCAAGCCACCGTCCAGGCGGTTGTTGCCGGTGTTGCCCACCAAGACGTTGGCCAGCTCATTGCCTGTGGCGTTGAGGTTGGCATTGCCCAGCAGGGTGAGGTTCTCGAGGTTTGCACCCAGGGTCAGGCTCAAGGAGGACACGATGGTGTCATTGCCTTCGCCGCTGGCTTCCTGCACCACGTCGGCAGCGTTGTCCACCCAGTAGGTGTCGTCACCGCCGCCGCCCATCATCAGGTCGGCCCCTCGACCCCCGTCAATGAGGTTGGCACCGGCGTTGCCGACGATCGTGTTGTCCAGCTCATTGCCCGTGGCATTGATGTCGCTTCGGCCGGTCAGGGTCAGGTTTTCGAGGTTGGCCCCCAAGGCCCAGGTGATGCTGCTGCGCACGGTGTCGGTGCCGTCACCGCTGCCTTCAATCACTTGGTCACCCAGGTTGTCGACCGTGTAGGTGTCGTCGCCGCTACCGCCAATGAGGGTGTCGGCGCCTGCGCCGCCATCCAGGCGGTTGTTGCCCGCATTGCCGGTGATCTGGTTGGCTGCGGCATTGCCTGTGCCGTCAATGCTGCTGGAGCCTTGCAGCAACAGGTCTTCCACGTTGTCGCTGAGGGTGTAGCTGAGGCTGGTCAGCACGCTGTCGCGGTCACTGCCTGCCGCCTCTTGCACCACGTCATTGGCGTTGTCCACCAGGTAGGTGTCATCCCCTGCGCCCCCCGCCATCAGGTCGGCACCGGCCTGGCCATTCAGGCGGTTGGCGCCGTCGTTGCCGATCAAGGTGTTGTCTTCGGCATTGCCCGTGCCATCAATGTCGGCACTGCCGGTGAGGGTCAGGTTTTCCAGGTTGGCGCCCAGCGCATAGCTGACGCTGCTGAGCACCTGATCGACGCCTTCACCGGCGGCTTCTTCCACCACATCGGCCGCGCTGTCGACCACATAGCTGTCATTGCCGGCGCCACCGCGCAGGGTGTCCACACCGGCGCCACCATCCAAGATGTTGTTGCCGCTGTTGCCCGTGAGCAGGTTGGCGGCGGTGTTGCCCGTCGCGTTGATGTTGGCGCTGCCTGTGAGTTCCAGCTCTTCGACGTTGGCAGACAAGGTGGTGCTGACCGAGGCGCGCACGCGGTCCTGGCCTTGGCCGTTGAGTTCGATCACCACATCATTGATGTGATCCACCACATAGCTGTCATCGCCTTGGCCGCCCAGCAAGGTGTCGGCACCCGAGCCGCCGTCCAGCACGTTGCTGCCGCTATTGCCTTCAATGCGGTTGGCCAACTCGTTGCCCGTGGCGTTCAGCGCATCCGTGCCTGTCAGCGTGAGGTGTTCGACCTCGCTGCCCAGGCGGTAGCTGATGTTGGCAATGACTTTGTCGATGCCTTCTGAGGCGTTCTCGCTGACTTGATCGCCTGCGTTGTCCACCAAGTAGGTGTCGTCACCCAGGCCACCGGCCATGGTGTCGGCGCCCAGGCCGCCATCTAAGAGGTTGGCACCGTCATTGCCGGTCAGCACATTGGCCAGCACATTGCCGGTGGCATTGAGGTTGTCGCTGCCCTGCATTTGCAGGTTTTCCACCTGCGCGGTCAGGGCGTAGCTGATGCTGGCTTTGACGGTGTCTGTGCCGGCACCGGCCAGTTCTTGCACGCTGTCGAGTTCGTTGTCGACGCTGTAGAGGTCGTCACCCTGTCCGCCCAAAAGGCTGTCGGCGCCCAGGCCGCCATCGAGTGTGTCGTTGCCAGCGCCGCCTTCAAGCCGGTTGGCGACGGCATTGCCGACCAGGTTGTCTTGCTGGTTAGAGCCCAGCAGGTTTTCGATGCTCGTGAGTTGGTCCCCTTGGGCCTCACCGCCGAGGGCCAGGCCCGCAGCCAGGTCTACGCTCACGCCCGCCGTAGAGGCGGCGTAAGAGACGGTGTCGCTGCCGCTGCCGCCATCCAGCGTGTCGGCACCCAGGCCGCCGGCCAGGGTGTCGTTGCCGGCCTCGCCGCGCAGGCGGTTGGCCTGCTCGTTGCCCCGCAGTTGGTCGTCGTAGGCACCGCCGCTCAGGTGCTCCACATCGGTGTAGACATCGCCTGCGGCGTCGCCGCTGTTGCTGGCAGCGTTGGCCAAGTCGGCCACCACGGCGCTTTGCGCCATGCTGTAGCTGGCGGTGTCACTGCCCGCCCCGCCGATCAGGGTGTCGGCACCTTGGCCGCCTTCCAGCACATCGTCACCCAGGCCGCCGTCCAGCAGATTGGCATTGGTGTCGCCGGTCAGGGTGTCGGCGAATTGCGAGCCCCGCAGGCGCTCAATGCTGGTGTATTGGTCGCCCGCCGCGTCGCCCGTGTTGAGGCTGGCTTGGGTCAAGTTGGCCACCACGCCCGCCGCTGCGCTGGCATAGCTGGCGGTGTCGTCCCCGCTGCCGCCGTCCAAGGCGTCGGCCCCGGCTCGGCCTTCCAGGGTGTCGTTGCTGTCGTTGCCGCTCAGGCGGTTGGCATTGTTGTCGCCGGCCAGCATGTCGCTGCCGGCGCCGCCTTCCAGGTGTTCGATGCTGTCGTAGCTGTCGCCTTCGGCTTCGCCACCGCTGCCGGTGTTGGCTTGCAGGTCCACCGTCACCGCCTGCGTGCCGCCGGCATAGCTGGCGGTGTCGCCGCCTTCGCCACCGGCCAGGGTGTCGGCCCCCAGGCCACCGGCCAAGCGGTCATCGCCGGCTCCGCCGCTCAGCAGGTTGTCGTCGTCATTGCCGCCCAGGGTGTCGGCATATTGCGAGCCAATAAGGTTCTCAATCTCGCTGTAGCTGTCGCCGCTGGCGTCGCCGCTGTTGAGCTGCGCTTGCTTGAGGTGTGCCGTGACCGAGGCTTGGGCCCCGGCATAGCTGGCGGTGTCGCGGCCCACGCCGCCCACCAAGGTGTCGGCGCCTTGGCCGCCCTCTAGGGTGTCGTCACCTTTGCCACCGTCCAAGCGGTTGGCATCTGCATTCCCAATGAAGTTGTCGTTAGCGTCGGTGCCCAGCAGGTTCTCAATGCCTTGCAGGCGGTCGCCTTCGGCGTCTCCCCCCTTGCCAACCCCCGTGCTGAGGTTGACCTGCACCGCAGCCGCCGAGGTGGCATAGCTGACGCTGTCCACACCGGCGCCACCGGTCAGGGTGTCGGCCCCTGTGCCGCCGTCTAGCGCGTCGTCGCCTTCGCCACCGTCGAGGCGATCATTGCCCCCCGCACCCACCAGGCTGTCGTCGCCTTCGTTGCCCAACAAGGTGTTGGCGCTGCTGTCGCCGGTGAGCGCGTCATGGCCTTGGCTGCCGGAGAGGTTTTCGATGAACTCAAAGACATCGCCTGCCGCGTCGCCGCCCTCGGTTTGGCCTGTGCTGAGGTTGATCACCACGCCCGTGGCAGAGGTGCTGTAGTCGGCCATGTCCGAGCCGTCAGAGCCCATCAGGGTGTCGGCCCCGGCGCCACCGGTCAGGGTGTCAGCACCCCGGCCACCGTTCAGCAGGTTGGCCTCGGCATTGCCAATCAGGCGGTCGCCATAGCGGCTGCCGACCACGTTTTCGATGGTGCTGAACTGGTCGCCATCGGCGTCGCCGCCCGCGCCAATGCCCGCACTCAGATCGACAGTCACGGCCTCGTTGGAGCCGCTGTAGGACGCGGTGTCCACGCCGGCGCCGCCGTCCAGGGTGTCGCGCCCGGCGCCGCCCACCAGGGTGTCGGCGCCATCGGCACCAAACAACTGGTCATTGCCGGGCACGCCCATCAGGATGTTGTTGCCGGCGTCGCCAATCAGGATGTCGTCGTACTCACTGCCTTCCAGGTTCTCGATGCTGGTGTAGCTGTCACCTTGCGCATCGCCCGTGTTGCGGCTGGGGTCACCCAGGTTGGCGACCACGGCGGCGGTGGCCTCCAGATAGCTGGCGGTGTCGGTGCCGCTGCCACCGACCAAGGTGTCAGCGCCACCATTGCCTTCGAGCCAGTCGTCGCCGGCGCCGCCTTCTAATTGGTTGGACTCATCATTGCCCGACAGTTCATCGGCGTGCTTGGAGCCGATGAGGTTTTCAACGTCTTCAAGTCGGTCGTCTTCGGCGTCGCCGCCTGCGCCTTGGCCGGTGGCCAGGCTGACGTTGACCGCCACGGTGGAGGTGGCATAGGTGACGGTGTCGCTGCCCGCGCCGCCTTTGAGGGTGTCGGCGCCGCCACCACCGTCCAGGGTGTCGTTGCCGCCTCTGCCGCTGAGCTGGTTGGCGACAGCGTCACCCACCAGCTTGTCATTGAATTCCGAGCCCACCACGCCTTCGATCTCGACCAGGCTGTCGCCCTCGGCGTCGCCACCGCTGCCGGTGCTGGCTGCGAGGTTGATGCTCACGCCCGTGGCCGAGCTGAGGTACTCGGCGGTGTCAAAGCCTTCGCCGCCCAGCACAGTGTCCGCGCCTGCGCGGCCTTCCAGGGTGTCGTCGCCATCGCCGCCCTCGAGGCGGTTGGCGTTGCTGTCGCCGCGCAAGTCGTCTTGCTGGGTGCTGCCGATCAGGTTTTCAACGTCGACCAGCTTGTCGCCCTGGGCATCGCCACCCTCGGCCAAGGACTGGGCCAAGTCAATGTGCACGCCTTCTGCAGAGTTCAGGTAGCTGGCAGCGTCTCGGCCACTGCCGCCGTCCAGCACATCGGCGCCGGCGCCGCCGATCAAGGTGTCGTTGCCCGCCTCGCCCTTGAGGGTGTCGTCGCCAGTTTGGCCCCAGACGATGTCGTGGCCGAAACCGGCCAGCACTTCGTCATTGCCGCCCCCGGCCAAGATCTCATCGCCCAAGCCGAAGGCGGGGAAGACCACGCCTTCTTTGCCGCCTGCGCTGTAGGCCATGTCGCCCGGCTCTTGCACATCGCGCAGGGTGGCCGGGATGATGCGGCTGCCCTCGATGTCCTTGCCGTCCATGGTGCTCGTGGCTTTGAGGGTGATGTCAAAGGTGCTGGGGCTGAAGGGGCTGCCATCGGCCGCGATCGGGTACTGCACCGTGACTTGCAGCCGGTTGCCGTTGGCCGCCAAGTCAGCCGGAATGTCCAGCCGCCAGCCGCCTGCGCTGGGGGTGGCCCCGGTGACGGTGAAGTTGTCGGGCAGGCCGGTGATCTCCACCGACTTGACGGTCAGGTCCAGCCGACCCGACAGATTGATGGTGATGACCCGGGCCCAGCCTTGGCCCAGCGCCGAAGCACCATCGCCGATGATGCGGTCGTCTGCAGTGGTACCCAGAATTTGCTCGCGCTCGCCCTGGATGGCAGGGGTGGGGTCGCTGCCCGAACGCGGGCTGCCGCCCGCACCGGTGATGACGGTTTTACCGTCGGCTTGGCTGGTGGTCTGCCCAGCCACATTGGTCCACACCGCCTTGATGCCGATGGTGTCGGGTGGTGGAGGCGGCGGAGGCGGGGGGTTGTTGTTGCTGGGCGGCGTGCTGGGAGTGCCCGCCACTGCTGGCGGCGGCGCCAGCGTGGGCGTGGCCTCTGACTTGAAATCTGCGTCCTTGCTGCTGGCGGTGCTCAGCTCAGCCTTGGCCAGCCCTTCTGGCGCGGGTGGGTTGCTGGGCTTGGGGGTGGCGTCGTGGTTGTCGGCCGCCGCAGCTTTGGTGTCAGCGGGTGCGTCCTCAGCCTTGGTGGGCTGCTTTTTGGGGTCTTCCGCCGGCGCTTCTGTACTGCCGCCAGGCGTTTGGACTACGCGGGCACTGGCCTCGCTGAGGTCGACCTTGCCGACCAGCTTCATCAGGTCTTTGCCGGAGATGGTCTGCCCGCCCAGGTTCAGTTGCAACTGCGGCTGCAAAGCGACTTTGAGCGCGAAGTCGCGCAGCAGGTGTCGGCTGCCATCGGCCAGCGTCAGCACCATATCGGTGCCGGAAATGCTCACGCTCTTGATCGACCCTTTGGTGATCGGCAACTGCACCGACCCGCCATCGGGAATCTGGTGCACAACGACTGAACTTTGAATCCTCACAGGGAACTCCTGGCAACAAGACAAGGGACGGTCACTCCCTTGCACGCGCAAGGAGGACCGGGCGGCCTAGGCCAACCACAAGACGGACGCTGCCCAGGGCATGGGCGCGCTCGTCCTCAGGTCGGTTTTCGGCCTATCCGATGCTGGCGTGAAGTCGTGCGGCGCGATGGGCGAAACACCCCGTGCATTTCGTCCCAAATGGCCGGATGTCGATGTTTCAGGGTGTAAAACCCCCTGACGCTCATCAGCCGGTCAGGGTACGTCGTGCCCGGTACTGGCGGCCCAGATGCGGGTCCAGTCTTCGCGGCTGAGGTGCAGCCGCGTGGCGGCCATGGCCTCTTCGGCGGCCTCCAGGCGGCGCGAGCCAATGACGGGCAGGGGTTGGCTGGGCAAGCGCAGCAGCCAGGCCAGGGCCAGGGTGGTGGTGCTTAGCCCTAAGCGTGCGCCAATCTCGCCCATCACCCAGCGCACGCGGTGGGCAGACTCGGTATCGGCATTGAAGAGCCGGCCGCCGGCCAGGGGCGACCAGATCATGGGCCGCAGGCGCAAGCGCTGGGCTTGGTCCAAGGTGCCGTCGTGCAGCGGGGCCAAGTGCAGCGGCGAGCACTCCACCTGGTTGGTCACCAAGGGGATGCGGCTGTGCAGCAGCTCAAACTGCTGGGGCGTGAAGTTAGAGACGCCGAAGTGCAGTACTTTGCCGTCGCGCCGCAATTGCTCAAAAGTCTGGGCCACTTCGTCGGCGTCCATCAGGGCATCGGGCCGGTGGATGAGCAACAGGTCGAGCCGGTCGGTGCGCAAAGCGCGCAGAGAGTTTTCGACCGAGGCGGTGATGTGGGCCGCCGAGGTGTCGTAGCTTTTGAAACCATGCGCGGGCCGCGCCGGGCCGACCAGCTTGATGCCGCATTTGCTGACCAATTGCATCTGGTCGCGCAGGGCCGGTTGCTGGGCCAGGGCCTCGCCAAACAGGGCTTCTGCCTGGTAGCCGCCATAGATGTCGGCATGGTCAAAGCTGCTGAGGCCTCGGGCTAGGCAGCCTTCGATCCAGGCCAGGCGTTGGTCTAGGGAGAACTGCCATTCGGCCAGGCGCCAAGCGCCGGCGATGATGGGAGAGAGTTGCAACTCAGCCATGGATTAGCCCTTGTTGCGGGGCACGCGGCCCATCAAGAAAAACTCGTCATTGGGGCGCATGCCGATCACATTGGCCATGCGGTTGGACAGGCCAAAGAAGGCGGTGATGGCAGCAATGTCCCAGATGTCTTCAGCGCTAAAGCCATGGCCCAGCAATTGGGCATGGTCCACCTCATTCACTTCGTGTGAGTGCAGGCAGACCTTGAGCGCGAAGTCCAGCATGGCTCTTTGGCGCGGCGTGATGTCGGCCTTGCGGTAGTTGACCGCCACTTGGTCGGCCACCAAGGGCTGCTTTTCATAGACGCGCAAGATGGCGCCATGGGCCACCACGCAGTAGAGGCATTGGTTGGCGCTGGAGGTGGCGACGATGATCATCTCGCGCTCGCCCTTGGTGAGTCCGCCGTCTTTGAGCAACAGAGCGTCGTGATAGGCCAAAAAGGCGCGCAGCTCATCCGGCCGGTGGGCCAAGGCCAAGAACACATTGGGCACAAAGCCGGCTTTTTCTTGCACGGCCAAGATGCGCTCGCGCAGGTCTTGCGGCAGGCTGTCCATGGCAGGTACGGGGTAGCGGGAGATGGCGGGTGTGCTCATGGCTGGTGTGGTGTTGATGCTGGATGAAACAAATCCGGCGCCTTGTCAGGCGCGAAATTGCATGGCGTGCAGCTTGGCATACAGGCCGTCTGCGGCGAGGAGTTGGGCATGGCTGCCTTGCTCAATGATCTGCCCGGCGTCCATCACCACAATGCGGTCTGCCCGCTCAATGGTGGCCAGGCGGTGGGCAATCACCAGCGTGGTGCGGCCTTGCATCAGGTGGTCCAGTGCTTGCTGAACCAGATGTTCGCTTTCGGCGTCCAGGGCCGAGGTGGCTTCGTCCAGGATCAGCACCGGCGCGTTCTTGTAAAGCGCCCGGGCAATGGCCAAGCGCTGGCGCTGGCCGCCAGAGAGCTGGTTGCCGTTGTGGCCAATGGGGCTGTGCAGGCCTTGCGGCAAGCCCTGCAAAAAGTCCAGCAAGTTGGCGTGGCGAAGGGCCTCGGTGGCCCGGGCTTCATCGGGCGCATCGCCCAAGGCCACATTGGCCAGCACGCTGTCGTTGAACAGCACCACGTCTTGGCTGACTAGCGCAAACTGCTGGCGTAGGCTGTGGATGTCCCAGTCACCCAAGGCCACGCCGTCCAGGCTGATTTGGCCTTGGGTGGGCTCGGCAAAGCGCGGCAGCAGATGCACCAGGGTTGATTTGCCTGCGCCCGAGGGGCCGACCAGGGCCACGGTTTCACCGGCCTGCACATTCAGCGAGACGTGGTCCAGCGCCGGTGCTTGATCTGCGTGGTAGCGCACCTGCACATCGGCCAGCGTGATCTGGCCCTGGGCTCGCGTGGCTTGGTGGCTGCCGCCGGTCTCTGCGGGCACATGCTCGATCAGGTCCACGCCGCGCTCGAGCGCGGTCAGCCCGCGGGTGATGGGGCCCATCACATCGGCCAAGTGCTTGATGGGCGTGATCAGCATCAACATGCCCGTCACATAAGAGGTGAATTCGCCGACGCTGGTGTTATTGCTTTGGCTCTGCCAGAGTGCCATCACCACCACGGCCGACATGGCCACCGAGGCCATGATCTGGGTGATGGGCGTGATGGCCGCCTGGGCTGCCACCGACTTGAGCATCAGACTGCGCAGCCGCTCGCTGAGCGTGGCAAAGCGTTGGCTTTCCTGGGTGGCCGCGCCGTGCAGGCGCACGATGCGCCAGGCCAGCACGTTTTCTTCCACCGCATAGGCCAATTCGTCTGTCGAGCTTTGGCTGGCCAAGGCCAGCTTGCGCAAGCGCTTGCCGGCCACGCGCATGGCCCAGGCCACGCTGGGCATCAGCACGGTGATCACCAAGGTCAACTGCCAATTGAGGTAGAGCAGATAGGCCAGCAGGCCCACCAAAGCCAGGCTGTCTTTGACCAGCGTGTTCAAGGCGCTGGCCAACTGTTGGGCGCCGGTGACGACCTCGTGCACCAAGGAGTTGGTCAGGCTGCTGGCGCTGCGCTGCGCAAACACCGAGGGCTGGGCATTCATCAAGCGCCTGAACATGGCGGTGCGCAACTCCAGCACGCCGCGCTGGGCTGCCCAGGCCAGCGCATACTGGCCGATAAAGCTGAACAAACCCCGGACACTGAACAGGCCAATGATGACCACCGGCACGATCCACAGGGGTATCTTGCCCGCAAAGCCCTGGTCGATCAGGGGCATCATCAAGTAGGCCGTGAGGGGCTCGGTCAGGCCGGTGATCAGCGACGCAAAGAACGCCACCACCCAGGCTTTGCGGCCATCGCGGAAGTAGGGGCCTAAGCGGCGGAAGCGCGGCAAAAGATCGTGCATGGGCAATACGGCCGTGCCGAGATGGCACATCAAATTCAAGGGCCAAGCGGGCGCTGGCGGCCCCGATTATCAATGCCCTGCCGATCCCGGGACGAATTGCCTGCCTGCCTACAATGTGCGGCGTCAGCGCAGCGTGCGTGCGGCGCGTTAGTCACCGGATTCTCAAGCACTGCAAAGCCATGCCATACAAGCACAACTCGACCGTACAGTGGCCCCGCCGGGCCTGGATGCAAGCCACCGCTGCTGCCGCAGGAGGCTTGGTCGTCCCCGCCAGCATTGCCCAGTTCAAGGTGGAGATTTCAGGCGTGGGTGCGACCCAGGTGCCACTCGCCCTGGTGCCCTTCAGAGACGAAGGCAGCGCGCCGCAGGCCGTCTCGGCACTCGTGCGCGCCGACCTGGAGCGCAGCGGCTTGTTCAAGGTGCTGACCAGCGCCCTGCCCACCGATGAAGCCGGCTCGCCGGCCTATCCCGCCCTGCGCGCCCAAGGTGCTGATGCGGTGGTCGCCGGCTCCATTACGCGCCTGGCTGATGGCCGTTTTGATGTGCGCTACAAGCTCTGGGACGTGGTCAAGGGCCAAGACCTGGGCGGCCAAAGCTATGCCGTACCCGCTGCCGACCTGCGCCTGGCCGCCCACAAGATCGCCGACGCGATTTATGAGCGGCTGACCGGCGACAAAGGCGTGTTTGCGACCCGCATTGCCTACATCACCAAGGGCGGCGGCAAGTATTCTTTGCGCATCACCGACGCCGATGGCGAAGGCGGCCAAGTGGCCCTGACCAGCCCTGAGCCCATCATCTCGCCCGCGTGGTCGCCCGACGGCCGCGAGTTGGCGTATGTGTCGTTTGAGTTGGGCAAAGCCATTGTCTGGGTGCAAGAAACCTCTTCCGGCCAGCGCCGCCAGTTGGCCAACTACAAAGGCTCGAACAGTGCGCCGGCCTTCTCACCCGACGGGCGCGAGTTGGCGGTCACGCTGTCGCGCGACGGGGGCTCGCAGATCTTCCTGGTGGGCCGTGACGGTGGCAACCTGCGCCGGGTGACCCAAAGCTCAGCCATTGACACCGAGCCGGTGTTCTCGCCTGACGGCAAGTCGATCTACTTCGTCAGCGACCGGGGCGGCAGCCCGCAGATTTATCGCCAAGCCACCAGCGGCGGCGGGGCCGACCGGGTCACCTTCAGCGGCAACTACAACATCAGCCCGGCCATCAGCCCGGACGGCAAGACCCTGGCCTTTGTGCAGCGCCAAGGCGGAGCTTTCAGGGTGATGACCATGGACTTGGCCAGCGGCCAGGCCCAGACCATCAGCGAGACCTCGGATGACGAAAGCCCAAGTTTTGCGCCCAATGGCCGACTGTTGATCTATGCCACGCGCGTGCAAGGCCGCGAGGTCCTGATGACCAGCACCCTGGACGGCAAGATCAAGAGCCGCCTGCTGACCAGTGGCTTGGACATCCGCGAGCCGGTCTGGGGGCCTTTCGGCCGGTGATCATGCTGCCCTTGAGGCGTTGGCCCCACGCTTCAACAAGCTTTACAGACAGTCGCAGTGGGGCAGCGACAATGCAGCTATTCCTTTTCCCTTCCACTCTTGTTCAGGAGTCACGACCATGGCCTATGCAAAGACCTCGACCCTTGTGATGCTGGCTGTCTCGGCCGCCATATTGGCCGGCTGCAGCTCTAGCGTGAAGCTCGATGAAGTGCCTGTGGAAACCCGCACGCCCGTGGCCACAGACGCCGCTGCCGGCAACAAGGCCGCCACCGCCAGTCAAAGTGGTGTGGCTACGGTGGACCTGAACGCCAAGAACGCTAATGCCAACGCCATGGCCGGCACCAGCCTCGGGCGCGTGGTGTACTTTGACTTCGACAGCTTCAGCGTCAAGGACGAGTTCCGCCCTGTGGTTGAGGGCCATGCCAAGGCCTTGGTCGGCCAGCGCAGCAAGCGCATCGTCGTAGAAGGCCATACCGACGAGCGCGGTGGCCGCGAATACAACCTGGCCCTGGGCCAAAAGCGCGCCGAGGCGGTGCAACGCTCCTTGGTGCTGCTGGGTGCCACGGCTGAGCAGATCGAGGCCGTGAGCTACGGCGAAGAGCGCCCGGCCGCCAATGGCAGCAGCGAAGACGCCTGGGCCAAGAACCGCCGCGCTGAGCTGAAGGACCGTTGAGCCCATGAGCGCGCAACTCCAACCCTCGCGGCCGCTCTGGCGTCTTTCTGCCTTGGCGCTGAGCCTGGCCTCTGCCCTGGCAGCGGGTGGGGCTCAGGCGGCCCTGTTTGAAGACGGCGAGGCCCGCAAAGCCATTCTGGATTTGCGCGCCCGCGCCAACCAAAACGATGAGCAGCGCCAAGCTCAAGCTGCCGCCATCAAGCAAATGCAAGAGCAAATCCAGCTCTTGCAGCGCAGCCTGCTGGACTTGAACAACCAGTTGGACCAAGCCAAGGGCGACAATGCCCGCCTGCGGGGTCAACTGGAGCAAACCCAGCGCGAAGTCGCCGAACTACAGCGCAAGCAAAAAGACATTGTGCAAAGCGTGGACGACCGCGTGCGCAAGCTCGAACCCCAAAGCGTGACGCTGGATGGCCGCAGCTTTACCGCTGAGCCTGAGGAAATCAAGGCGCACGACGATGCCATGGCCCTGCTGCGCAATGGCGAGTTCGAGCGCGCCGTGCCGGCTCTGGCCGCGTTTTTGCGCAAGTACCCCGAGTCTGGCTATCGCGACAGCGCGCGTTACTGGATGGGCAATGCCCAATACGGCGCTCGGGCCTACAAAGACGCGGTGCTGACCTTCCGCGCCTTCGCCACGGCCGCGCCCGAGCACCCGCGCGCTCCCGAGGCCTTGCTGGCGCTGGCCAACAGCCAGGCCGAGTTGCGCGACACCAAAACAGCCCGGCGCACCTTGGAAGAGTTGATCAAGCTGTACCCCAAGTCTGAGGCGGCGCTGGCGGCCAGAGACCGCCTGCTGACCTTGAAGTAAGCCGCTTTGCTGCCTGAGCTGCCCACGGCCACCGAGGCCGACCTCGAACGTCGCTTTGGTGGCCTACGCCGCCTCTACGGCGACGCGGCCTACGAGCGCTTGCGCGGTCTGCGCTTGGCGGTGGTGGGCCTAGGTGGCGTGGGCTCCTGGGCTGTCGAGGCCTTGGCTCGCAGCGGCGTGGCGGGCGTGGTGCTGATCGACATGGATCATGTGGCCGAGTCCAACATCAACCGCCAGATCCAAGCGGTGGGCCAAACCGTGGGCATGGCCAAAGGGGAAGCGCTGAAGCAGCGCATTGCCGACATTCACCCCGGCTGCCAAGTCTGGTGTGTGGACGACTTTGTCACCCCTGAGAACTGGCCGGGCTTGCTGCCTGTGGCCGTGGACGGCGTGTTTGAAGCCTGTGACCAAGTGCGTGCCAAGCAAGCGGTGGCGGCCTGGGCTTTGGCTCAGGGCGTGCCGGTGGTCACCAGCGGTGCGGCCGGCGGCAAGCGCCAACCGCACCAGCTGGAGGTCGACGACCTGGCCCAGGTGACCCACGACCCGTTGCTGGCCTCCTTGCGCCAGCGCCTGCGCAAGTTTGAGGGCGCACCCCGCAGCGGCCCCATGGGCTTGCAGTGCGTGTTCTCACGCGAGCCGGTGCGTCAGCCCGAGCAAGCGTGTGACGTGGACGGCAGCCTCAACTGCCACGGCTACGGCTCCTCGGTCACGGTGACGGCGGCCGTGGGTTTGGCCGCTGCGGCGGCGCTGATTGAGCAATGCTTGGCGCGCAAATAGCGACGGCAGTCTGAACACTGCGGCAGCACAGCCGCAGAAAGCTTTGAATTTCAGGCTACAATAGCGGGCTTGCCGGGTCGTTAGCTCAGTTGGTAGAGCAGCGGACTTTTAATCCGTTGGTCGCAGGTTCGAGTCCCGCACGACCCACCAAAAGCCTTGGTTCATATGGGCAAAGGCGCTTGGAAAAGCAAAAAATCATGGCATAATCCATGGCTTCGCTTCTGAAGCAGCTCGCTGCTGAAGTCGCTGAAGGGCTCTTAGCTCAGTTGGTAGAGCAGCGGACTCTTAATCCGTTGGTCGAAGGTTCGAATCCTTCAGGGCCCACCAAAATTCGCAAAAAAAATCAAAGGCTTGCACGTGAGTGCAGGCCTTTTTTCTTTGTCGAATCGGCATCAAAAGATGCCTTGATCGTAAATTTGGCAAAGGCCGACGTAGCGACCGTTGGCAGCAGAATTGGCGGGCAGCAATGACCTTATGTTTTTGCAGTTCATCGCCGATTTCCGGCCGACCGCGAACGTAAACTAGTCTAGTGAGTCGCTCTGTCATCCTTTTCCTCACGTTGATCGCATTGCTCTGGCACGGTGTTGCTGGCGCCTCACTGCGTGTCTGGAACGTTCCTGCGGATGACGCAGCGCATGCGGCCCTGCACTGGATGGAAGCGAGCCACCATCACGACGACGATGGTGGTCTGCAATTGGACGACTCTGCGGCGTCTATGGTTCACATGGCGATGGATGGAACGGTTTCTTCCGTGCTCCACTTTGCGTCATTAGAAGTTCCCCGACTCACGCTGGTGCATGCCCAACCGGGCTATGCGGCCCCGCCGCTGAACGCGCCCTATTTGGTGCCACTCCAAAGACCGCCTAGGTTCTGACCTGACGTGCGCGGTGCGTCCGCTGACGCATCTTTCCTCCTTCGCCTAAAGCCAGCGCGTCTGCCACGATCGTGGGTCGCTTGGTCTGGGCGTCACGTCAGAGGTCATCTTGAACTCAATGATCTTATCCGGGGTGCGCCGCCTGTGCGTTGCATCTCTTTCCGTCGGCATGGTGTCTGCGATGGCGCAGCCTGTCACGCTGGCGCAAGCCGTCGATGCTGCGTGGAGGCGGGCGACAGAATCTGCCGCCGTACAGGGCGCGCTGCAGCGTGCCCAAGCCGAGTCCGCCGCATCGTCGGCGTGGTGGGCCGCACCGCCCAGCCTGGAGATCGCGCAACGCATGGATCGCGGGCTGTCCGGCACCGGTGCGCGCGAAACTGAAGTGGGCATTGCGATGCCGCTGTGGCTGCCGGGTCAGCGCGCCGCGCGGCAGCAGCTGATGGCCACCGACCTTGAAGTCGCTCGACTTCAAGGCGCTGCGGGACGATGGCAAGTCGCGGGCATGGTGCAAGCGAGCCTGGCAGAAGTTCATCTTCGGTCGTCTGAGCTGGTGCAGCATCAGACCGAGGCGACCGCGCTGGAATCTCTCGGCCGCGATGTGGAGCGTCGCGTCAAGGCAGGGGAGTTGGCGCCTGTGGATGCGCTGGCCGCGCAAGCCGAGTGGCTGCAAGCGGATGTTCGGGTCTCGCAAGCGGCGGAACAGTTGGCTCAGGCGCGCCTGCACTGGCGCAGCTTGACGGGCTTGGACAGCGAACCCGCCTTTGACGATGTGCCGATGGCCTCCGCTTCTGCTCAGACGCAACTTGCGGAGCACCCCGTGCTCCGTGAAGCACGGCAGCGTGTGGAGGCGTCGGCGCGCAAGCTTGACTTGGCTCAGGCCTCTCGCCGCAGCACGCCTGAGTTGGTGGTTCGGGTTCGGCAAGACCAGGGCAACAGCGGCGATGTCGCTGTGAACAGCTGGGGCATTGCGCTGCGTATTCCCTTCGGAACGGATGACCGCCAACAGCCGCTGCTAGCGGCAGCGCTGTCGGAGCGTGATCTGGCCGATGCTCAAAGTCGCCAGCTTCAGCAGCAAGTGGCTGCCGCTGTCGAGGCCCAAGTCCTCACCCAGGACGCGTTGGAGCGCCAGTGGCGCAGCGAGCAGCGTCGCGCCACCCTATTGCGCGAGCGCTCTGATCTGATGGGCAAGTCCTTCCGCGCGGGTGAAACCGCATTGCCCGACCTGTTACGCGCACTGGCTGCTGCCCACGCCGCAGAAGCCGCCGTGCAGAAGCTGTACCGACAGCGCGCTCAAGCTGCAGCCCGTCACCAACATGCACTAGGGGTCATTCCATGATTCAACGCCACGGGCGGCAAGTAGCCGCAGTTGTCACCGCATCGGTCGCCATGGTGGCCGCATCCCTGGCCTGGGCCGGTCCGGGCGCTCACGGTCCGAATGGCGAGCATCTCGATGCACCGAGCAGTACGCCGCTCTCACATGAAGCCACGCCGCGCATGGAGGCCAAGTCAGAAGACTTCGAACTCGTGGCGCGTTTGAGTGGCGGCGAGTTCACGATGATGATCAATCGATTCGCTACAGGTGAGCCTGTGCTGGGGGCCAAGATCGAGGTCGAGAGCGGGCCGCGCAAAGTGGTCCTACCTTTCCATGAGGACATAGGCAGTTACGCCACGAACGACGCCAGCTTGCTCAAGCTCTTGGCAATGCCTGGGACACATCCCGTGGTGATCACCATCGTGGCAGGCTCCGAGAGTGACCTGCTGGACGGTACGCTGAACGTGACGGCGCAGGCTGCCCAGGCTTTCGAGGCGGGTGGCCATGATGACGGTCATGCTGAAATGCACGGGCATGGGCATGGCTGGCGCGAGTGGGGGCACAAGCCGATCACCTGGATTCTTGGCATCGCTACTTTGGCGGCTGCGGCTTGGGGGGGCGCGCAGTGGCGTCGCCGGCGCGGGCTCTCAAGCGCCTACAAATCGGGAGCACTGTGATGAGCCACCGACGCCTATGGACAACGGCCAGCAGCCTGGCCCTGACAGCGCTTACGTTCACCATGGGGCTCGCCTGGGCTGCGCCCGGCGCGCACGGACCGAACGGTGAGCATCTTGACGCACCCACCATGGCCAGCCCTGCTGGATTGGCCCGCTTGCCCGACGGCAGTGTCAACGTGCCCATGGTGGCACAGCGCCGCATGGGTTTGCGGACCCAGATTGCCGTTGAAAGCGAGGCCGCAGCGGTGGTCGAGCTCCCAGGCAGGGTCGTGATGGACCCGAACGCTGGGGGCCGCGTGCAGACCGCTGTCGGTGGCCGGGTCGAGCCTGGGCCTAGCGGCCTCCCGATCATGGGGCAGAGCGTGCGAAGGGGTGAGGTCTTGGCCATCGTGGCCCACCACGTAGACCCGGTCACCACTGGCACCCAGCAAGCCCAGTTGGCCGAGCTGCGCGCCGCCCGTGCCTTGGCCGAGCAGCGCGTCAGCCGCCTTGCGGGCCTGGAGGGCACCGTGCCCCGCAAAGACATCGATGCGGCCCGCACGGAGCTGGAGGGCCTGCAGGCCCGTGAGAAGGCGATTGCCGCGACGGTCGGGGCCAAAGAGCGCTTGCTCGCGCCGATCTCGGGCGTGATTGCGCGGGCCGATGTGGTCAACGGCCAAGTGGTGGACGGCAAAGATGTGCTGTTCGAGATCGTGGACCCGGCCCGAGTGCTGGTGGAAGCCTCCACCGCCGATGCCGCGTTGGGCGGGCAGATTGCGGGGGCAACCCTGGCGGGAGCCCCTGGTGCGGAGAGCGTCAAGCTGCAATTCCTGGGCGCTGCACGCAGCTTGCGCGACGGGGCGCTGCCCATCACCTTTCGTGCCTCCTCTGTGAATCCACTGCCGCTGGCCATTGGCCAAAGCGTGACGGTCATCGCCCAGCGCAAGTCCACGGTCAAGGGCTATGTGCTGCCTGCTGAGGCGCTCACACGCAATGCATCCAATGAGCCGGTGGTGTGGATCAAGTCAGGCGCAGAGCGATATATCTCGCAGCCGGTGCAGTTCAGGCCACTGGACGGCAAAACCATCGTCGTGACGCAGGGCTTGGGGGCGGATAACCGCGTGGTGGTGCGAGGCGCATCGCTCATCGCGCAGATCCGCTGAGACAGCACGGAGCCACCACGATGTTCAATTGGATCGTTCGCAGCAGCCTGCACAACCGGCTGTTTGTGCTGGCCTTCGCAGCCATTGTCATGGCCTATGGGGCGGTGACAGCTTGGCACACCCCCGTCGATGTGTTCCCCGACCTCAACAAGCCCTTGGTCACCGTGCTCACAGAAGCCGGGGGAATGGCCCCCGAAGAGGTGGAGCAATTGGTGACCTTTCCGCTGGAGACGGCGCTCAACGGCATGCCCGGCGTGACACGGGTGCGCTCCATGTCTGGGGTGGGTCTGTCCATTGTTTATGCCGAGTTTGATTGGGGCACAGACATCTTCCGGAACCGCCAGCTTGTGTCTGAGCGATTAGCCCTGGCCCGCGAGCAATTGCCGGGTGGGCTGAACCCGGTGATGGGGCCGGTGTCCTCCATCATGGGTGAGGTGATGCTGTTGGCTTTGCCGCTGCAGGCCCCTCAACAAGGGGTCGGCGTGACCCCCATGCAAGCGCGCGAGTACGCCGACTTCGTGTTGCGGCCCAGACTGCTGTCTATCCCTGGCGTTTCGCAAGTGATCCCCATTGGTGGCGAAGTGCGGCAGCTGCGCGTAGAGCCCGACACGGCTCGCATGGCGCAGCATGGCGTCTCGCTGAGCCAGATCGAGTTCGCACTGCGAGGCTATGCGACGAACGCGGGCGGCGGCTTCATTGATCGCAACAGCCGAGAGTTCCTGATCCGTCACATCGCACGCACCAACCGCATCGAAGACCTTCAAGGCCTGGCGGTGGCTTGGAAGGATGGGCAGGCCCTGCTGTTGGAGCAGGTGGCCACCGTGCGCTTCGCGCCCGCATTCAAGCGCGGCGATGCGGGCTATAACGGTGCGCCGGCCGTCGTGCTCAGCGTGCAGAAGCAACCGGCTGCCGACACGGTGCGCTTGACCCGCGACATCGAGACGGCATTGGCCGAGCTCAAAGCAGGCCGCCCCGCAGGCCTGGCAGAGCCCCGTGTGCTGTTCCGTCAGGCTGACTTCATTCAAGCCTCGGTGGGCAATGTGACAGAGGCCTTGCGCGATGGGGCGATCATGGTCGCCATCGTGCTGTTCGCCTTCTTGTTGTCGGCGCGCACGACATTGATCTCTCTGGTGGCCATTCCGCTGTCGCTGGCTGTCACGGCGCTGGTCTTCAAGCTGATGGACCAGTCCATCAATGTGATGACTTTGGGCGGCTTGGCCATTGCCATCGGCGAGCTGGTGGATGACGCCGTGGTAGACGTGGAAAACATTCTGCGCAGGCTCAAGCAGAACCGCGCGTTGCCCCAGCCTTTACCGGTTCTGGCGGTGGTGCGACAGGCCAGCCTGGAGGTTCGCTCCGGCATTGTGGTTGCCACGGCCATCGTGGTCTTGGTCTTCGTGCCCTTGTTTGCACTGGCGGGCATTGAGGGTCGTCTGTTTGCACCGCTGGGCATGGCTTACATCGTGTCCATCCTGGCCTCCATGCTGGTGTCGATGACGGTGACACCGGTGCTGTGTGCTTGGTTGCTGCCGCGCATGAAGCAGATGGACCATGTGGACAGCCCGGTGGTGGCCGCCCTCAAGCGTTGGGATGTCCGCTTGCTGGCGTGGTCCTTCCCAAGGGCCCGCCGGCTCATGGCTTTGGCGGTGCTCGCTGTCGTCGTCGCAGCGGCCAGCGTGCCGTTCTTTCCGCGGGCCTTTCTGCCGGCGTTCAATGAAGGCTCGCTGGTGCTGGGCATGATCTTCAATCCCGGCACGTCCTTGGCCGAGGCCAATCGCATGGGCAGCTTGGCCGAGACGCTGATCGGTGAAGTCCCGGAAGTGACGCAGGTCGGCCGTCGCACGGGCCGCGCCGAGTTGGACGAGCATGCCGAAGGCGTGCACGCGGCAGAGATTGATGTCGACTTGAAGCGCAGTGGCCGTGACCGCGAGCAGATCATGGCCGACATCCGCGCGCGCTTGGCCGTGCTGCCGGCGCAAGTCGCGGTGGGCCAGCCCATCTCGCACCGCTTGGATCACCTGCTCTCAGGCGTGCGAGCCCAGATCGCCGTGAAGATCTTCGGCGATGACACCGACACCCTTCGAGGCCTGGCCGAGCAAATGCGCCAGGGCATGTCCACCATTCCGGGCTTGGTGGACTTGACGGTGGAAAAGCAGGTGCTGATTCCGCAGATCACGGTTCGACTCGATCCCCGCAAAGTGGCGCAGGTGGGGCTGTCTCCGGGTGAGGCGGTGCGCGTGCTTCAAGCCCTGACCGATGGCGCCCACCCCAACCAGGGGGCACAAATCGTGGACGGGCCTCGTCGCTATGAGTTGGTGCTGCGTCTGCCTGACGAGGCACGCGGCCCGCTCGACCTGGAGCGAACGCTCATCGACACCCCTGCCGGGCGAGTGCCTGTCTCCGCCATTGCCACCGTGGAAGAAACCGACGGCCCGAATCAAATTGGCCGAGAGAATGGGCGCCGCCGCATCGTCGTTTATGCCAACACCGACGGCTCCGACATGGGCCGCATCGTTGCTGACATTCGCAGCGTGATCGCCAAGACGCCACTGCCACCTGGCGCATTTGTCAGCCTTGAAGGTCAGTTCCAAGCGCAGGAGCAGGCCACGCTGTTGATCGCCATCTTGTCTCTGTTGTCCCTGGTGCTGGTGTTCATGGTGCTCTACTCGCGCTATCGGTCGTTCACGCTGGCCGCCATCATCATGGCCAATATCCCGCTGGCACTGATCGGCAGCGTGGTGGCGATGTGGCTGGCCGGGCTGACCCTGTCGGTCGCGTCCATGGTGGGCTTCATCACCTTGGCCGGCATTGCCTCGCGCAACGGCATCCTCAAGGTCAGTCACTACATCAATCTGTGCAAGTTCGAGGGCGAGCGTTTCGGCGAGGCCATGATCGTGCGGGGTTCGCTGGAACGTCTGACCCCGGTCCTCATGACGGCGCTGGTCGCAGCGTTTGCGCTCACGCCACTGCTGCTGGCCGCCGATGCGCCGGGCAAGGAGATCCTGCACCCGGTCGCGGTGGTGATCTTTGGCGGCTTGATCAGCTCGACATTGCTCGATACCCTGCTGACGCCCGTGTTGGTCTTGCGGCTGGGGCGGCGCGCCATCGAGAACTTGATGGCGGATGAAGCCTGTGATGAGTCCGTTGTACAGGAGGCGTTTTGACCGCCAACGCTCTGTCAGTCGGCCCTGACCGTGGCCTAGTTTCGGTCACCCCTTAATCTAGTTCGAAGAGGAATGTTATGACCCCATTGATCCGCCCCACCGCCGCTCTTGCTGTGTGCCTTGCCCTGGCCTTGTCGAGCTTGAGCCCTACTGTGTCGGCGCACGGCAGTGCCAAGCCGCAGCACGGCGGCATTGTCCAAACGGCCAGCGACCTCACCTTCGAGCTCGTGGCTCAAGGGGCCGGTGTTGCGCTGTACGTCAGCGACCACGGCAAGCCCGCTGACGCCGCCAAGTTCAGCGGCAAGTTGACGGTGCTGACAGGCAGTGACAAGGCAGATGCAGACCTCAAGCCTGCGGGCGGCAACAAGCTGGAAGCGGCGGTGAAACTGGACAAAGGCGCCAAGGCCGTGGCTACGATCAAGCTGCCTGACGGCTCCGCTACAACGGTACGCTTCTCCATCAAGTGATGGCCTTGACGGCGAGATGGCCTGCCTTGCGCGGTGGGGCCTTGGCCCTGGTGGCTGCTGTCCTCTTTGGCATCAGCACACCGCTGGTGCAAAGGGCCGGCCTTGGACTCGGCGCCTTGACCACCGCGTCATTGCTTTATGCCGGTGCGGCATTCGTGGGTTTGTGGACACGCCGTCCCGCGCAAAAGGAAGCGCGGCTGACCCGCACTGATCTGCCAAGGCTGGCCCTGATGGCGCTGTTCGGTGCGGGCGTCGGCCCGGTGGCGCTGGCTTGGGGGCTGCAGCACACCAGCGGCACCAGCGCGTCGCTGCTGCTGACCTTGGAGGCCTTGTTCACGGCCCTGCTGGCTTGGCTGCTTTATCGAGAAACCATGGATCGCCGCGTTTGGGTCGCCATGGGCCTCTTGATGGCTGGTGGCCTCATGTTGGTCATCGATCAAAGTCAGGCCGGGACTGCGCAGATGGTCGGCCTGTTGGCCGTACTGGCTGCGACGGTCGCTTGGGGCATCGACAACACCTTGTCGCGCGCATTGGCAGACCGAGACCCTGGCCAAGTGGTGTTGGGCAAGGCGGTGCTTGGCGCCACCACCACGGGAGGGCTGGCCTGGTGGCTGGGTGAACCTGCGCCCTCTTGGGGCAGTGCCGCCGCGTTGCTGGCGATTGGGGGCACGGGCTATGGGCTGAGCCTGCGCTTTTACCTCTTGGCACAACGCGCATTTGGTGCTGCCCGTACGGGCTCAGTCTTTGCCTTCGCACCGTTCATTGGCGCGGCCCTGGCTGTGGCGCTGGGCGAGCGCGGGTTTAGCATGTGGATGGTGCTGGGCAGCGTCTTCATGCTGCTTGGTGTGCTGGTACATCTGGCCGAGTCACATGCGCACGAGCACACCCATGAGGCCATGGAACATGACCATGCGCACACGCATGACGACGGTCACCATGACCATGTTCATGAGCCGATGCCGGTTGGCTCACACAGCCATCTTCACGCACATGCTGCGCTCAACCATCACCACCCGCATGTTCCCGACCTCCACCACACCCATCGACACTGAGCGGCCCGGTCTCAGTTCGCGTCCAAGGTCCTGTTGCGGCAGCCCGGCGCTCTCTTGAGCGGGACGAGATGCCACCGGAGCCGATTGGGAACGGCTCCGGTTTACCCTCAGTGACTCAGATTGATCTGATAGATCGCTGTGGTGCCGCTGACCTCATTCGAGAGCACCAGCAAGGCTTGGCCGTTGGGAGACTGCCGCGCCGGAATCAGCGTGAGGCCTTCGGGGCCAGTGTCACCAGCCACCCCATCGCGCGTGTTGATATAGGTTTCGAAGCTAGGTGCTTCCGGCTTGCTGATGTCGTAGACCATCACACCACCGACGCGCTCTAGGCCGATGAAGGCAAAGGTGCGCTTGCCAAACCGACCCACGGCGATGCCTTCGGGTTCTGGTCCTTTGGCGGGGCTGCGAGAGTCGAGGGTGACGTTATCGTGGCCGCTGTTGAACGGTGCATTGGGCAGGTTGGTGGTGCGCTGCTCGAGTTCGTCACCAGAGTCGTAGACCTGCTGGAGGTCGCTTGCGCGCCAGATGCTGAAGGAGCGCGCGCCATAAGACCACAGCTTGGTGCACTGCCCAGCGGCGTTCTTGCCGTTGTCGTTGCCGTTCGGAGTGTTCGTGACGCGCAAGCGGCCGAGGTTGGAGTCCATCAGCAGGCGGTCGGTCGCGTCGCCGGTGGCACCAGGGAAGGCGCTGCGGTCCAGCCCCTTATCGCAATGGGCGCGAATGCGAACCTCTTCGTTAAAGCCGGGCCAGTCGGCGCGCGCGTCGCCTTCGTTGGCGGTGACGAGGTAGGTTTGCCCGCGCGCCTTGTAGGCAGCCAGGCCGTCGGGCAAATACATGCCATGAAGGGGCCAGTTGCCGATCTTGATGGCCGGGCTGCCGCTATTGGTGTCGCTGCCGCCGTCCTCGTCACTTGGGTCCAGGCCTTGGCCTGCAGCACGGTGATCCTTCAAGCCCAACGCGCGGATGGCAGTGACCTTCGCGCGGTCAAGATCGACAGTGGCGATGGCATTGTTCTCTTGCAGCACCACATAAGCGGTGCGCCCATCGGCATCCAGCGCCACATACTCCGGTTCCAGGTCTTGTGCCACGGTGGCGCCTGGGCCGTAAATGCGCACGCCCTGAGCGCGCAGCGCGTCGATCTGGCTATTGAAGGCCGTAAAGTCTGCTGTGCGCACCTTGGTGCGGAGCCGGGCGCCCACTTGGCGCAGCTCGATCACGCTGACCGAGCCCTCAGGATCGACGGAGTCAGGCAGGCCGTAGCTACTGGGCTCACCCTCGTTGGCGACCACCAGCCGGCGGCCATCGCGGCTGAAGGTGAGCATGTCTGGCTGTGCACCCACGGTGACAACAGCCAGGCGCTCCAGCGTACTGGCGCGATAAAAAGCCACTTTGCCTGGCGCTGTCTTGGGTGTCGACTCGACAGCGACGGCCAGCAGGCCGTTGTGAGTGGCAACACTGTTGACGGCGCCACCGATATCGCTGACGTCAAGCGCCCCGATCTTCACCGGCGTGGCGGGATTGGCCAGGTCCAGGATGTCGACCCCCAAAGACGCGCCATTGGCGACGAACAAGCGCCGCGTGGCCTTGTCATAAGCATTGATCTCAGAGGCCGCAGAGCCGCCGCCAGCAAAGCTGCCGATCTTCTGCAGCGTCAGTCCGGTGGGTGAGTGGCCATGGCCAAACTCGTCGTCGGCCAGCGCTGAGGTGGCCGCAGAGGTGGTCTGCGCCAGGGGGGGAGCGGCATGGGTGACGCTGAAGGTGCTGAGCACCAGAGCGGTGCTTGCAAGTGCGAGCCTCAAGGGGCTTTGCTGGGGGGATCGATGGGACATGGCGGACCTCGTTGTGGCAGGGGCCCGGCGGATGAGTGCTACGGGCAAGCGCAGAGTTTTTCTCATGCGCATGACCGCTCTGTGACAAACGACGGGGCGCCCACCACCTCCTGCGGCGCGGCGCGCCGGGACGTGTGTGGGCGGTGTGCTGCCCGAGGGTGGATGATGCTTGCGCCAGATACTGTATAGATGTACAGTATTCGCAAGGAGATCATCATGAAGTCTGAATTCCGCCTCGTCTATCAGCCCAAGCCTTACCGCACGCCGAGTTGGCTGCGCCGCATCTGGCTATGGTTCTGATGGGGCAGAGTCCTCTGCGGCGGCTGCGGCAGGCTCAGCCTGCGGGCATGGCCAGGTTGCGCAGCCTTGTGGGGCCGGCTTGTCGCTCGATATCGGCCTTGAGGCCCTGTAAGCGCCCCAAGGCAAAAAGACCTTCGGCCACCACAAACATGGGCGCTATCAGCAGTGCATGGGCGTCAGTCCGTGCGCTTGGTTTGCGGCCTTCGTAGTAATGACCCGCCCTTTGGCACAGCCAGCCCAGGCAGAGGGCGGCCAAGCCCCACTCCAGGCCGCTGCCGTCAATTTCAGAGAGCACCAGGGTAGCCGCGCACAGCAGCCCACCATTGAAGGCGCTGACCAGCAGGCCCAAGCCTGGCAAGCCCCGGCTCAGATACCACAGCGTTGACAGCAGCCAGCCCAGTGCGGTCAGGGTCAGGTTCACAGGCCCCCAAGCCGTGCTCAGCGTCATCAGGGCAGGGTGCGACAACAACAAGCCTAGCGAGAACACGACCAAGGGAATCCCCACCATGTGCGTGGCGATATTGCGTGGGTCTCGGTGGTCGGTGGCATAGCGCACCAGCAGGTTGGTGGCGTCACTGGGGCGACGGTGCATTCTTGGGCTCTCCGAGCGGGCTGAGGTCGCTATCCTACGGCAAGCTTGGGCAGCCTGCTTGGAGCCGCGCTCACTCTGGGATGGGCCTCAATCAGGGTTAAGCCCCGCTACAGCATAAAGAAGGGGACAAAAGCGGCCCCTTATCAAACGGTTGCAAATCGCGCGGCCGGGCAACATCGATTCCGTCACGACATGAAATGGTTGGCGAATCGTGTTTGGCTTATCAACATCACAAAAGCGAGTGGGCTGGGTCAGTGTCACGCTGCAAGGCGATACGGCAAGGCTGGTTCATATCGTCCGCCCGACGGGCGGCAAGCCCCGGGTGGAGTGGGTGGCCAGCCAGCCCATGACGCAGGCTGCCACGCTGTGGCCCAGTCTGCGCAAGCAATGGCAGCTCGACAAGCACCATGTCGTGGCCGTACTGCCGCGTGGGCACTATCAAATGGTATCGATGGAGGCCCCCGAGGTTCCGCGCGAGGAGTGGATTTCCGCCCTGCGTTGGAAGCTCAAAGATGTGGTGGACTTTCCGGTCGAGCAGGCCGCCATTGATGTTCTGGCCGTTCCGGGCGCGACCCCCGAAAGCCCGGCGCGCTCGGTCTTGGCCGTGACGGCTCCAGAGGAGCGTGTCCGCCCCTTGGTAGACCATTGCAGTGACGCGGGCGTGGGCCTAGAAGCGATCGACATTGTGGAATGTGGCCTGCGCAACCTTTGCGCACTGACGGACGACACCGAACGCGCCCAAGCCTTGATCCGCGTCGGTCCCATGGACACACAACTGGTGATCACCTATCGCAGCGAGCTGTTGATGGTGCGTCACATTGAAGCCACCTCAGCACAGATCACCGACCCTGAAGATGATGTGCGGCAAACCGTGTTTGACCGCATCGCCTTGGAGGCGCAACGCACCCTGGACATGTGCGAACGCCTGTTCAGCTATGCCAACCTAGGCACGCTGTGGGTGGCCCCCGGTTTAGGGGCACCGGGCTTGGTGGAGTACCTGCGTGACGTGGTCTATGTCCCTGTCACCGAGATGAAGTTCAGCGATGTGTTGGACATCAGCGCCGCCGCCGAGCTGAGTTCTCCCGAAGCGCAAAGCGCCTTTGCCGCCGCACTCGGTGTGGCCTTGCGCGCTGAGCCAGGAGCCCATTGATGGCACAGCAACTCAACCTCTATGGCGCAAGCTTCAGGCGTCCACAAAACGTCCTGAGTGCCAGCAACGGCTTGCGCGGGCTGGCGGTCTTCATCGCGCTGGGCCTGCTGGTGGGCGGGTTTCTGACTTGGCGCACCAGCGTGGGTGGCGTAGACAACAAAGAGCAACAGGTCTTCGCCCAACACAGGGCCAAAGTCATGGCGCTCAAGGAGCAAGTGGCCGCTCAGCGCCAGGAGGTCGACGTCGAGGCCGCCAAGCTGCGTGAAGTGGAACAGGCCCTGGCCCGTGTTAAAGCCACGCTGCAGGGCGGCGCTGCCGGCGCGCAGAGCGTGTCCTATGCGGCCTACTTTGAGGCCTTGGCCAAGCAGTCGCATGGCGCGCTGTGGCTGACAGGCTTTGTCGTCTCGCCCGATGGCCAGTCCATTGAGCTGAAGGGCCGCATGCTGGACGCATCAGCCTTGCCCGACTACCTCAGCCGACTCAATGCCGAGCCCGTCTTCAAAGGCCGTCAGTTTGCGCAACTGCAACTGACCTCGCTGGCGGCGGAGGGGGGCGAGTCGACCGGCCCCAAGGTCACGGAGTTTGTCCTGCGCACGGCCTCTGCGCAAGACAACAAGGAGCCCGCACGATGAACACCGCATCGCTGCGTCAAAAGCTCGACACCCTGTGGGCCACGCTGCCCACATTGGGGCGTCGCTTTGATGCTCGCCCTTTTCGCGAACGCCTGATGATTACCTTGGCCATGGTGGCGGCGAGCGTGATGTTGCTCGACCGCCTCTGGCTCGACGGCGCCTTCAAGCGCTTCCGTGCGCACCAGACGGAGGTCAGCACCTGGAAGGATCAACGCCGCACCATCGACACCGAAATCTCCGACCTGGCGCAAGAGTTGCGCACGCTGGAGCAATCCAAAGCCCTGCAGGTCGAAGAGGTGCGCAAACGCTTGGCCGATGCGCAGGCTGCGTTGCATGACAACCAGCAAGGTGTGGTCAGCGCCCAGCAAATGCTGCCGCTGTTGCAACAGCTGCTGCAACGCAGCCCTTGTGCGAATGGCCAGGCTGGATGCAGCCGTCTGCGCGTGCGCAGCGTTAAGTCTCTGGGCCGTAGCGAGGTGACCTTGCGTGCTGTGCAGCAAGCCAGCGTGGCCGCCCCCCCCGGTGTGGCCTCGGCGGCCAGTGCTCCCCAAGCAGCCCAGGCCAGCACATTGCCCGCTGTGCCTGGCCCCGGCCTGTGGCGGCACGGCATTGAAATCACGCTCGAAGGCAGCTATGCCGACTTGAGCGCCTATGTGCAAAACCTGGAAGCCCTGCCTCAACGCGTGTTGCGTGGCGGCATGAGCTTTCAAGTCGAAGCCCATCCCAAAGCCACCCTGACCCTGACGCTCTACACCTTGAGCCTGGATCACAGTTGGTTGGAGATCTAAGCATGCGACAGCCCTCATCCCCAGCCGTACTCGCCTTGGCCCTGCTGTTTCTGGCCGATCCGCGCACTGCTGGTGCGGCTCTGTTGGACCCTACTCGCCCTTTGGTGGGCGCAGGCCGCGAAGAGACGGCCTTGCCCAAGCCTGCTGAGGCCTTGGCTGCTGCAGCAGCGCCACTGGATGCCGCCTCGGCCCCCGCAGCTCCGCCGGCCTTGCAGTCCTTACAAGTGCCGCGGCAGGGCGAGGCCACGGCCATTGTCGACGGCCAGTTGCTCAAAGTGGGCGGCAAGCTGGGCAGCTATGAAGTGACTCACATTGACGCGCATGGCTTGATGGTGCGTGGGCCATCAGGCCGTGAGCGCTGGACGCTGGCTGGCGTGGAGGTGCTGGACAGCCGCCAGTCACCCGGGAGCCTGAAGATGGGGCCGCTGGGCGACGTGCGCAAACCTGCCCGTCGGCCCGCTGGCGTTGAGGCCGTGCCAGTCTTCTCCGACATGCCAACGCGCGCCCCCGGTGCGGCGGCGCCCAGCCCCTTGGTCTTTCCCTTGCCTGCTCCGCAGGGCCAGCCTGTGCCGGTGCCGCGTCCTGCGCAGCCTCCGGAACAAGCGCCGCAGACGGCGCCCGTGCCCATCGGCCCAGCACGACCTGCCCTCAAGCAAGCGTTGACCGAAGCCACCCCGTGGGCCCATGCTGCGGTGCCGCTGCCCGCCGCCGCTCCCATGACGGTGGCCTTCCAGCCGGCTGTGCGCGCCATGCCGCGTGCCCCTGTGCCCCCCAAGCGCGGGACGAACAGCCAGAAGACCTGGACGGCCGCAGCGCCCCAGCAGGCCTTGCGCATGGACCTGGACGACATGCGGCGCATCGTGCAATTGCTGCCCACGTCAACCAAGCCCTCCGCCAGCATCGCCGCCTCCACCCGTTGGCAGCGTCCAGTTGGCCCCAACCCTTATGGTGCTTGGCTGGCGGCATGGGCGACCGGCCCAGCCCTCACACAACGCCCGTCCATGGCCTTTGCCGAATCCGGCTTGGTCTTGGCGCGCTGGCAGCCGCCCAAGGCCTCGCCTGCTCGCCTGAGCACCGCGCGCTACAGCCCTGTGCAAGGTCCCCGGCCCATGCCTGCCAGCGTGGTGTGGCGTCAAGCCACCGCCGCCAAGGCCTGGCAGCCGCAGGGCGGGAATGAGCTGCCCGGTGCCCACACCAGCCAGTGGGCCAGTGCCGCCACACCGCCGCTACGGATTGCGGCCCTGGAAGCCAAGCCCAGCGCCCCGCGCCACTTTGCCCCAGCCGTCGCCAAGCCTTTGCCCCGCACCTGGGCCCCCACGCGTTGGGCGCAAGGGCGCACCGGGCCGACTGCGGTGGCCGCAGCGCCGGTGAGCCATTCCTACCCCATGGCCATGCCGAACTGGCGCAGCTCGCCCCCGGTTGCCGCTGACAACTCTTCTTTGACGCAGGTCGCGTACGCCCTGGAGACACCATGAACACCAAGACTTTCTGCCCGTTCGTGCTGGCCGCCTCGATGGCTGCTTCGGTGGCCTTTGCGGCCCAGCCGGCCAACACCGGCCTGCCCGCACCGCTGCAATTGGCAGCCGCACCCGTCGCCTCAGACCCTGCACTGGAGGCCGCACCGCGCTTTGACATCACCATGAACAACGCCCCGGCGGCTGCGGTGTTTGCGCAGCTGGTGTCCAACACCCGCTACAACATGCTGGTGTCGCCGGAAGTCACGGGCACGGTGTCTCTCTCCTTGCGCGACACCACCGTGATGGAGGCGTTGATGTCGCTGCGTGACCTTTACGGCTACGACTACAAAGTGCAGGGTAATCGCATCACCGTGTTCTCCAATGCGGTCCAGACGCGGCTCTTCCGCATCAACTATCTGCCGGGTCGCCGCCAAGGTGCATCGGACATTCGAGTCTCGTCCAGTTCCATCACCCAGGCCGGTGGCGGCTCGGGGGGCCAGGCGCAAGGCGGCAACAGTGCGGCCGGTGGCGGCAACAGTGGCGGCGGCGTCGGCTCCCGGGCTGAAGACTCCGCCCATGTGCGCACCACCTCGGACGCCGACTTCTGGCGCGAGGTGCAAGCGTCACTGACAGCACTGGTAGGCAGCGCCAATGGCCGCCAAGTCGTGCTCAACCCAGCGGCCGGTGTGGTGGTGGTCAAGGCCACGCCGAGCGAGCTGCGCCAGGTGGAGTCTTACCTCAACGCGGTACAGGTCAACATCGAACGTCAGGTGATGATCGAGGCCAAGATCGTGGATGTGGCGCTCTCCAACGACTCACAGCAAGGGGTCAACTGGGCAGCGTTTGGTTCGCTGGGCAGCGGCAAGATCAGCTTTGGCACAGCCGCGCCCGGCGCCGTGCTGGGCGGTACCGGCGACCTGAGTGATGGCAGCAACACGGCCTCACCCGGCAACACGTTCAAGCCCAGCACTGCGGGCGGTGGCATCTATGGCTTGGCTTTCCAGGCCACCAACTTTGCCGCCATGCTCAACTTCCTGGAAACCCAGGGCGATGTGCAAGTGCTCTCCAGCCCGCGCATTGCCACGCTGAACAACCAGAAGGCCGTGCTCAAGGTAGGCACCGATGAGCTCTACATCACGGGCGTGTCCAGCAACACCTCGTCCACCGCGACCAGCTCCACCAGCTCGCCCACCGTCACGCTGCAGCCCTTCTTCTCGGGCATTGCGCTGGACGTGACGCCGCAGATCGACGACCAAGGCAATGTCATCCTGCACGTGCACCCCAGCATCAGCGTGGTCAGTGAGCGCCAAAAGAATGTGGACCTGGGCTCGCTGGGTCAATACAAATTGCCCCTGGCCACCAGTGCGGTGAACGAAACCGACAGCATCGTGCGGGTGCGCGACGGCCAAATTGTCGCCATTGGCGGCCTGATGACCCACAACCAAAAGTTCGACAAGTCGGCCTTGCCGGTCTTGGGCAATGTGCCGCTGCTGGGCAATCTGTTTGGCCAAAAGGCCAAGGTGGATCGCAAGCGCGAGCTGGTCATCTTGATGAAGCCCACGGTGATCCGCAACGAGCAATGGCCAGAGTCTGAGGCCGACAGCCGCGCTCGCTCGGTGGGTATGCCGATCGTGCCGCTGAAGACAGAACAACTGGGCTCAGCGATACGCCCCTGAGGCTTCTGCGCTGAGACGATCAACCATCATAAAAAAACTGCAGGAACCCACTCATGGCTCGCCCGGAACGTGTCCGCCTTGGTGACTTGCTGATCCAAGAAGGGCTGCTGACGCCCGAACAGCTCACCCAAGCCCTGGAAGAGCAGCGCCGCACTGGCCGCAAGCTTGGCCGCATGATTGTGGACAACGGCCTGGTCACCGAAGAGCAGGTGTCGCAGGCGCTGGCCAAGCAGTTGCGCATGCCCTTCATGGACGTGGGCGGCCGCACCTTGAGACCCGAGTTGGTCAAGCTGCTGCCCGAGGTGCAGGCTCGCCGTTTGCGCTCGGCCGTGTTGGAAGACACCGGCGTCAGCTACAAGGTCATGATGGCGGACCCGACCGACATCAACGCCTATGACGAGCTGGGCCGCCTGCTCAAGCGCGAAGTCGAGGTGGTGGTGGTCACCGAGACCAAGCTGCTGGCCGCCATCGACCGCAGCTATCAGCGCACCGACCAAATCGCCGGTCTGGCCAAAGAGCTGACCAGCGAACTGAGCGTTACCGAGGGTCGCTTGGGCGACATGCTGGGCCTGGGCAATGTCTCTACCGAAGACGCGCCGGTGGTCAAGCTGCTCTCGTCGGTGTTTGAAGAGGCCTTGCGCGTGCGCGCCTCGGACATCCACATCGAGCCCCAAGAGCGCAGCCTGCGCATTCGCTTCCGCATTGACGGCGTGCTGCATGTGCAGACAGAAGCCGACCCCAAGATTGCCAATGCTGTGGCGCTGCGCCTCAAACTGATGTCGGGCTTGGACATCTCTGAAAAACGCCTGCCCCAAGACGGCCGCTTCCACGTCAAGCTCAGCCACGGTGCGGTGGACGTGCGTATCTCCACCTTGCCTGCCCAGTATGGTGAATCGGTGGTGATGCGGCTGTTGAGCCAAAACGCGGGTCTGCTGGATCTGCAAAGACTCCATCTGCCACCCCGCATGCTGGAAGCCTTGGAGCGTGCCATCGCCAAGCCCAGCGGCATGGTCTTGGTGACGGGGCCGACAGGCTCCGGCAAGACCACCACGCTGTACGCGGCGCTGAACCAACTCAACACCACGGACCGCAAGATTCTGACGGCCGAAGACCCCGTCGAGTACCGTCTGCCCGGCCTCAACCAAGTGCAGGTGCAAGAGAAGATCGACCTCAGCTTTGACCGTGTGCTGCGGGCCGCCTTGCGGCAAGACCCAGACATCGTGCTGATTGGTGAGATGCGCGATCAGAAAACGGCTGAGATCGGCATGCGTGCCGCCATGACCGGCCACTTGGTGCTCTCCACCCTGCACACCAACGACGCACTCTCCACCCCGATCCGCTTGCTGGACATGGGCGTGCCCGCCTACATGGTGGCCTTGTCGCTGCAACTGGTGCTGGCTCAGCGCCTGGTGCGGGTCATCTGCCCCAGTTGCCGTGCTGAGCATGCCCTCTCGGGCGCAGAGAAAGCCTGGCTTCGTCAGGAGCTGGGCGATGCCACAGAGAGCACCGTCTTCTTCAAGGGGACGGGCTGCGGCTCTTGCAACCATACCGGCTACAGCGGGCGCACGGGTGTGTACGAATTCATTGAAATGACGCAGGAGCTGGTGGAAGCCATTAACCATGGCGAACCCAGCGCCTTCAACAAAGCTGCGCGCCGACAGATGGCCGGAAACACCTTGCGTCGCGACGCGGTTCGTTTGGCGGTGTCTGGCCGCACCACCATCGAAGAAGCCATGCGCATCTCCAACCAGTTGGATGAATCCTGATGGCTGAATTCGTCTACAGCGGCCGCACGGCCGACGGCATCGTCAACGGCACCTTGGATGCGCCCAATGCGTCGGCAGTGGCCGACTTGCTGGCCGCGCGCGGCGTGACACCGCTGGACATCCGCGAAAGCGACTCCCCCAGCAATGCCGAAGGGCTCTCGCGCGACATTGACCTCTCGCGCTTCTTTCCGCCCAAGGTGGAGACGGTCGACTTGCTGCTGTTCTCTCGGCAGCTCAACATCCTGATGCGCTCGGGCGTGCCCATTTTGCGGGCGCTGGCGGGCTTGACCGAATCGGCCACCAATGTGGCGATGAAGAACACGCTGACGGAAGTGCGCCGCAGCTTGGAGTCAGGCTTGGATCTGTCGACCTCGCTGATGTCCCACCCCAAAGTGTTCGATACCTTCTATGTGTCCATGGTGCGCGTGGGGGAGATGACGGGCCGCTTGGACGATATCTTCATCCGCCTGTTCAAACACATTGAGTTTGAGCAGTTCATGCGCCAGCAGGTCAAGGCCGCGCTGCGCTACCCCAGCTTTGTGATGATCGCCATGTTTGTGGCGGTCGGCGTGATCAACGCCTTTGTGATCCCGGCCTTTGCCACGGTGTTCAAAGGCTTCAATGCCGAGCTGCCCTGGATGACCAAGCTCTTGCTGGCCACCTCTGAGTTCACCGTCAACTACTGGTGGATCATCTTGGGCGCCATCGCGGCCATGGTGTTCATGTTCAATCGCTGGGTGGCCACCAAAGCCGGCAAGTTCATCTGGGATCGCACCAAGTTGCGCATTCCAGTGGCCGGCAGAATTGTGCGAAAAGCCATGCTTTCGCGCTTTGCGCGCAGCTTTGCGCTGGCCCTCAAAAGCGGTGTGCCGGTGGCGCAAGCGCTGGGCGTGGTGGCCGCCACGGTGGAGAACAGCTACATCTCCCACAAGGTCGAAGGCATTCGAGAAAGCGTGGAGCGTGGCGAAACCATTCTGCGCTCAGCCGCCTTATCCGGCATTTTCACGCCCGTGGTGTTGCAAATGATCGCCGTGGGCGAAGAAACCGGCGCCATAGACGAATTGATGGAAGAGGTCGCCGACCTCTACACCAATGAAGTCGAGTACGAGCTCAAGACCCTGGGCGCGCAGATCGAACCCATCATGATCGTCTTCATGGGCATCTTGGTGCTCATCCTGGCCATGGGTGTGTTCCTGCCCGTGTGGGATTTGGGTCGTACGGCATTCAAGAAGTGAGTGCTTTGTGCCGAAAAGCATGGGGAAGGCCTCGAACAAGCCGCTAAGTGTCACGTCTCATGTGATCATTGGCCGATTCGAAGCTGGCCGCTACTTCAGGCCAGAGCTGTCCTGAGCGAGTTGCTGGCTTCGATCCCAGAGAGTTCATCATAGCCAGATCGCATGAGCCA
>NZ_JBIKNQ010000110.1:0-3464 GCF_044358605.1 Ideonella sp. | reverse complement strand
TGAAAACCGCACTAAATCGATGAAATTCGGGCTCGATTTCCCGCATCACGAAACGCACTCAACTCAGACTTTAAGTCGGGCGCCAAAGCTGCATGATCAAGGCGGTTTTTCAGCAGCCTGCTAGACCGCGCGGGCTACCTTCAATATGAGCCGGCGCTGGCGGACGTGCAAGACAAATTCGTCGGTGCGCTGCGCCTGCCGGGCGACGAGACCGGCGACTGCTTCATCTTCACCAACGAGATCGCCAAACTGGCCCAAGGCATGGGCACGCAGTTCAAATTCAACACCGCCATCGAGCGGTTGGTGGTGGAGGGCGGCAAGCTGCAAGGCGTGCAAACCAGCCAAGGCCTGGTGAAGGCCGATGTCACGCTGCTGGCCCTGGGCAGCTACAGCACAGCTATGTTGCAAGCCGTGGGCGTGCGCATCCCCGTCTACCCGGTCAAGGGCTTTTCCATCACCGTGCCCATCAGCAATGCGGCCAAAGCGCCCGAGTCCACCATCATGGACGAGACCCACAAAGTCGCCGTCACCCGCCTGGGCGACCGCATCCGCGTGGGCGGCACCGCCCAGCTCTCAGGCTTTGATTTGCGCCTGGACGCCGGCCGCCGCAAGACCCTGGAGTTTGTGGTGACCGACCTCTTCCCCCAAGGCGGCGACGTGGCCCAAGCCAGCTTCTGGACCGGCCTGCGCCCCATGACCCCCGACGGCACCCCCATCCTCGGCCCCACCGCCATCCAAGGCCTATGGCTGGCAACAGGCCACGGCACCCTGGGCTGGACCATGGCGGCGGGCACAGGGCGGCTGATGGCGGATTGGATGGGGGGGCGGAAGGCGGAGATTGATACGGAGGGGTTGACGATTGAGCGGTATCGGTAGGCGTCAAGGGACACACGTGGGCATGATTTGAGCGGGGCTATAGTGCATTCGAGCCCTGCGCCAAAATGCCGTTTTGTTGATGCTGTATGTTTACCCAGTCAAAAGCCCAACACGTCAGCGGCGACAAGCACTTAGATGTTGCTCGCCCAGCCCGTCGCTGGCGACAGGGCTTTTTGGTGCGACAGGCATCTGTCGCCACACAAAAAAGTTGGCCGGCATGAAAATCCTCCGCCCAGGACTGGCAAAGGCACTCGGTTTTGCCGTTGCATCCGTGTTTTTCGGTGGACTTGCTTTTCGATTTGCTTGGTACAGCCGCATGTACATCGGACCAAATGACCCTTATGGAATTTCAGATGTCATCGAATTGATTCTGGGGGGTCTTCTCGTACTGGTCTTGGCCGGCTCAGTGGTTACGGCCATTGCACTTGCCATACAAGGCCCGAGAGAGAATCGGCAGGCTTCAAAGTGGCTCACTCTCATTTGCTTGGCCGTGGTTCTTCTGCTTCAGCCTCTGCACAATCTTGCAGCGAAGTATTCGCTATGAGCAAAATGCCGGCCAACCCTTCATTGCAGCGGACCTGCGCCAGCTACACTGGCTGGTCCGCTGAATTCAAACGTTAATCCTCGCTGAATCACAAAGGTAGTCGCCGCATGGGTACAAACGCTTCCGCTTTCTTGGTGAACAACGACCTTGAAGAGTCGAACGAAGAGTTCTTAAGCGCACTCGGGTGCACGGACATCACGCGCGTTGATGTTCCATCGAAGGCCGACTTTGGCTTCATCCGATACAAGGACTCTTTCATGCTGTTCACATTCGGCAAGTACGACGCCGCGGTTAGCGCTGCCATTGAGAACGGTGCATCACCGATCTCTGATGTGCTGTGCTCAGTCTTTCCAGAGTCTGACATCTTGGCGGTCGTCCTACAGGGGTCGACAGACCTCGCCGGTTTCTCCCTGTACACAAATGGAGAGCACGTGCGCCGCTGGGCAGCCGCTGCAGACCACGGAACGCTTGTTGATGAAGGGGACACGCTGGAATCCGAAGCCCAGGCTGCGAAGGAGCGTCTCGCAAACGAAGAGGTTGTTCACGCCGTCACAGTGAGTGTTATGGAGTTCGACCTCATCGATGTGTTTCATGCCCGTGATGCGGGAGAAGTTGAAGAGTTTCTGTTCAGCGTCTCGGTGAGCGATGCCTAACCCCTCCATCGATCGGACGTCCCAAAGGCTTCGCCTTTGGGACACTGCTCATCTCGAACGGTAGGCCTTATGATCGGCTGCCACGCCACCTTTCGTCGCCTTGACCCGGCGGATGCGTCCGCACTGATAGCACTGCGCTTGGAAGTGGCCGCAGTCAATGAGTCTGCAATGGGAGCATCGCTCGCCGAAGAACAAGCTAGGTCTATCCAGTCCTTCAAGGATCAGCTGGCTCGGGAAGGTCCCAGTGCCCTATTTGGGGGTTTCGTCGATTCGCAATTGGTAGCGGTGGCCGGAATCCATCGATCGAGCAGTTTGCCCTCCTCTGCGCACAAGGCCGCCCTGTGGGGGGTCGTTGTGTCCCCCACCCGATGGCGAAAGGGACTTGGACGAGTTGTCGTTGAAATGGCTATCGCACATTCCTCTTTGGTCGGAGTAAGGAGGGTCAACCTCACGGTGTACTTGCCAAACGAACCTGCGGTTCGCCTGTATGAGTCAATGGGCTTCAGGACGTATGGCACCGAGCCGCAGGCACTCTGCATAGACGGCCACTTCTACGACGCGCAGCTCATGAGCAAAGAGTGCAAGGGGGGCTAACTGCGCGACTGTTTTGCGCAAAGCCGCCGCGTTCAGATCAAGTGGCCCAGCGCCTGAGCCACATTGCTAGCACAGCAGTCCGCACAGCCCGCTCACCACTTCATCTCCCCCTTGCGCACCTTGGCCCCGATGTCCAATGAGAGGCCACCCACCGCATCCGGGTAAGCCGCCTTCATACGCCCGATCAACTCCGCACTGTTGGCGCTGGCGGTGGCAGCTTGGTCAAAGGCCTGTAGATAGTCGCGGGTGAAGCGGATGGTGCTGGCGTCCAGTGGGGTGCCGGCCTTCATGTGGCCGGGCACCACCACTTGGGGCTTCAGCGCGGCCATCTCGTCGAGTTGGGCCACCCAGGCCTGGCGCTCGGCGGGGGTTTGGGTGTCGGCCGTCCAGACATGCATTTGGCCGAACACACCCACATTGCCGACGATGGCTTGGGCCGATGGGATCCAGGCATAGGGGCGGTGGGCCAACACGCCTTCGGTGCCCTTGATCTCAATGGTTTGGCCTTCCAGGTTCAGGGTGGTGGTGCTCAAGGCTTTGGGCAACACCGGTTGGCGCGGCGCGTTGGCGCCCATCTTGGGGCCCCAGAAGCCCAGTTTGGCTTGCAGCTTTTTCTCGATGACCTTCAGCACGGCGGGCGTGGTCACCACCTCGGCGTTGGGGAACACTTCCGTAAGCGTGCGGCGAACCCACCTTGCATCACCGGGGCCAGTCAGGCAGTAGCGTCAGCAGGCTTCCAGCGATGGGGCAGCAGCTCCTCAATGCGGCTGCTGAGCTGCGTGGGCAGGCGGGTCAGC
>NZ_JBIKNQ010000092.1:0-11631 GCF_044358605.1 Ideonella sp. | reverse complement strand
ACGGGGACATGCGGCTCTCAGATGTGGGAGTGCGCGGCATGCTCCAGGCGATTCAGACCTTGGCCACCTCTGTGCTCTATCTGCGCTTCGCATACCGAAAACAAGGCCATTTGCGGTAATCTTCGGGGGAGGGAACTAGGCCTGTAACCGGGCAAAGTTCACCGGGACACCACCTGAACCGGCACGTTCACATTTGTTCTCTACCCCGCGCGGGGGCGCAGGCCTTCCAGAAGCGGTTTTACAAAGGCTAGCCATGAAACCTGTTTCCGTACTGTTGGCCAAACGCGCTTTGCCTGTATGCAGCGTCAAGCCCGAAGACACCGTGTTCCATGCCTTGCAGGTGCTGGCCCAGCATGAGGTGGGCGCTTTGGTGGTGATGCAGGGCGATCAGCTTGTGGGGGTGATTTCAGAGCGCGACTACACCCGCAAAGTGGCTTTGCAGAATAAGAGTTCTAAAGACACTTTGGTGAGCGACATCATGACCCGCAACGTGCTGGTTGTGACACCCCAAACCGGCACCCGAGTCTGCATGCAAACCATGCGCGAGAAGAGGATCCGCCACCTTCCGGTGGTGGACGCCGGCAAGGTGACGGGCATGATCTCCATCCGGGACATCATGGACGACCTGCTCGAAGAGCACGAGCAGACCATTGCGCAGTTGGAGTCCTACATCACATCCTGATTACGCCGGCCCGTGGCCACCGCGGCCACGTCCATGGCCGTGGCCGTGGCCTTGCTCATAGCCTCGCCTCTCTTCATAGCGGGGCGCGCCTCGGCCATCCGGCCGCTCGTCATAGCGGCGCATATCGGGCTCGTAGCGACGGGGTTCGTGCTCGTAGCGCGGCTCATAGCGGGGCGGTGGCGGTGGCGCAGGCTGGTAGACCGGTGCGGGCCTGTAGGGGCGATGCACGTGCTGCTGGTACCACTGGTCTTGCACAAAGTAGACCGGCACGCCGCAGGCACCATAGGCCGCGCAATGGCGGCTCCAGCGGCGTTGGTGGCCGGGCGGCACCCACATGTAGATGGGCTGCACCGTGGGCGGTGGCGCGTAGATGGCCACCGGCCTTGGCTGCACCAAGACGGGGGCCGGGTAGCGGCCAATGTCGATGCGGCCGTGCACGCCGGGCTGGCTGATGCCGATGGACACGCCCACATCCAGGGCCTGTGCGGGCTGTGCCAGCAAGGCGGTGGCGGTGGCGCCAAGGGCGGCGAAGAAGCGCAGCGGGGCAGAGGTGCATGTGTTCATGCAGCCTGCAACGGCGGGCCGTGCGGCCCGGTTGTCCGCCGCGCTTGAGCTTTACCTCAGGTTACCGCGCTGCTGGGGGCGCCGCACGCAGCCCGGTGTCGCGGCCTGTGTTGCACGCGGCCAGGTATCTAGAGAGCATGCTGAGCTACAAGACCGGTTGCGGCAAGAACACAGCATGGGGTGCTGCATGCAAGTGCCGCTGTGCCTGTGCAAACGCGTCGCGCAGGGGCGGCAGCCTCTGCCTCATGTCGGCCTCGGTATTCCCCAGGCCGCGCACCACACCCACGGCGGCAGGGCCGCAAGCTGCAAAGCGCTGCACATCTGCCGCCTCCAGAATGCCGCCGATGGCCACCACGGGCGCGGGGCTGTGAGCCACCCACCAGCGTAGGTTGTGTTCGCCTTGCGGCCTCCACGGCATGTCTTTGGTGGTGGTGGCCTGAACTGGGCCACAGGCAATCAGGCTGGCGCCGCAACCTGCAGCCCGGGCCAGCTCCCACACACTATGAGAGCTCACGCCCAGCATGAGGTGATGTCGGGCGCTGAGCAAATGCGCTCTCGCGGCCTCATCCAACGCCAAGAGGTCTTCCTGCCCCAGGTGCAGTCCCCACTTTCCGGGTCTTGCCGCGTGCAGACCCTTCAGGGCCAACACCTGCTGCCAATGGTCATTGATGAACAACTGCGTGCCGGGCTGCGCGCTGGCGGACACGCTCGCGGCGATGTGGTCCAGCAGCTTGGGGCCCGACTTGTAGCGCAGTTGCAGGCAGCTCAGCCCTGCCCGACGGGCGGCCAAAAGCTGCTGGCTGTCAGCCAAGATGCCGTAGAGGCCATCGTGGGGCGTCTCGAAGGGCATGAACAGCGGACGATGCGCGCCCTGGCTGTGGCTGACTTGCCAAGGCAGGGCCTGCCCCAAACCCAAGAGAGGGATGGGCCCCAGAGGCTGGCCAGGGCTGGCGCGCACCGGCCCTGCACCCTGGCCTGCGGCAGATGCATGGCTCAGGGCCTGGGCCGTCAGCATCTTGGCCAACACGACGGCGTCGGCAGCCACGTGGCCGAGCGCCAGGGCAGCGGCGGCGGCCGTGGCAAAGGTGCAGCCGCTGCCATGGTGGTGAGGCGTGGGGATGCGCGGCAGGCTCAGCCACCCCTGCGCATGCGGAGGGGTGTCCAACCAGTCCAGCGCCCAGTCGGGGTTCTGGTCATCGCCTCCGGTGATGACCGCGCTGGCGGCTCCAAGTCCTCGCAGATCGGCCGCCCACTGTGGTGCCTGGCTCGCCCCGCCACCATGGGCGGCCGATCGTTCCAAGAGGCGACGTGCCTCGGCCTGATTGGGGGTGACCAAGGTCGCCAAAGGCAGTAATTGGCCGCGATAAGCCTCCAGGATGGCCTCATCACTGAAGGCCGCCCCGCCCGCGGTGGCACCCAACACCGGGTCCACCACCAAGGGCAGCCTGGGCTTGCGTTCACGCAGCTTGCTGACCCAACGCGCCACCAAGCTGATGGCGGCTGTGCTGGCCAGCAAGCCGGTCTTGATGGCGTTGGGGGGCATGTCCTCGGCCAGAGCACAGAGCTGAGCTTCCAACTGTTCAAGCGGCACGGGGTGAAGTGCTTGCACACCCAAAGAGTTCTGGGCTGTGACGCAACTCAGCACCGGGCACAGATGAACGCCCATGGCCTCAGCGGCGCGCTGGTCGGCGCTCAAGCCGGCACCGCCACCGCTGTCGTGCCCGGAGATGCTCCAGACGATGGGAAGCGTTTGATCTGTTCTCATCACAGCAGCACAAAGGGTTGTCCGCCCACGGGCGTGGTGGCCACCGCCACGTCGCTGGTGGGCATCAGACCGGCCTTGAATCCGGCCCGACCTGCGCTCACCGCGTGGGCAAAGGCCCGGGCCATCAGCACCGGGTCAGTGGCCAGGGCTACAGCGGAGTTCAGCAGCACAGCATCCATGCCCAGCTCCATCGCCTTGGTCGCATGAGAGGGCGCACCGAGACCAGCGTCCACAATCAGCGTGACCCCTGGCAGACGGTGGCGCAGCGCGCGCAAGGCCCAGGGGTTGAGCAGGCCCAGGCCCGAGCCAATCGGCGCGGCCCAGGGCATCAGGATGCGGCAGCCGGCATCCACCAAGCGTTGAGCGCAGACCAAATCGTCTGTGCAGTAAGGCAGCACCTCGAAGCCCGCGTTGACGAGCTGACGGGCCGCGTCCACCAACTCAAAGGGGTCTGGCTGCAGCGTGTGCTCGTCGCCAATCACCTCCAGCTTGATCCAATGTGTGCCCAGCAGCTCACGGGCCATATGGGCCAGGTGAACGGCATCACGCGCGCTGCGGCAGCCCGCCGTATTGGGCAAGAGATGGGCGCCGCGGGCCTGGGCCGCTGCCTGAATGATCTCAATAAAGCCGTTATCGGCGCCGTGGGGTGCCCCCAGCGTGCGCTTCAAGCCCAGGGTCAAGACCTGCGTGCCCGAGGCTTCAATGGCTTGGCTCAGGATGTGCGGCGACGGGTAGCTGGCCGTGCCCAGCAAAAAGCGGCTGTGTAAGCGGACGCCGCCGATCTGCCAGCCATCGTCAAGATCGGGTGTATGCATGCTCATCCTCCGGTGATGACTGAAAAAATCTGCACGACATCGCCGTCTTTCAGGCGATGGTCGGCGCGTGCATGGCGGGCCACGAACTCACCATTGACCGCGGTGGCCACTTGCGTGCTTGCGCTGGGCTGGTCTGCCAGCAGCAAGGTCACAGCCTCGTCCAGAGGGCTGTCTCGGGGGATGGCTCTCGGCCCCTGATCCGTGCGGATGGTGATGAATGAAGGAGAAATCTTGCTCATGAGCGCAGTGGATGTTGAGGTGCGGCAGCGCTCAGCGGCGCAGCACACAGGCCTGCGCGCGCCAAGGCTTCGTCCACCAAAGAAGGCGCCAGCAACCAGCCATGGCGGTAGAGCCCGTTGAGGCGAATCAAGCCGGGTTCAACGTGGATCTCGGGCCGGTGGTCCGGCAGGGCGGGGCGCAGGTTGCGGTCCAGTCGCAAGATACGGGCTTCGGCCAAGCCTGGGATCACGCTTTGTGCCGCGGCCATGAGCTCCACGGCAGAGCGCAGCGACACCGGTGAGCGGTCTTCGCTTTCAATCTCACTGGCCCCAACCAACACGACGTCCGCCGAGCGCGGCACGATGTAGACGCGATGGCGTGGATGCATCAGCCGCACCGGCCTTTGCAAGCCCAGGCCAGGAGCCTGCAGCCACACCAACTCGCCGCGAACCCCGCGTACAGCCGTCGCTGGCCTGGCGCCGACGCCCCGCACGTCGAGCACCCAGTCATAGTCCTGCAGATGGTGGGCGCAGCAGTTGGACACGGCCATGCGATGAGGCTCGATGCGCTCGACGGTGGATGCCCAGTGCCAGGTCACATCAAGGGCTGTATCGAGCAGCCTTTGCAGCATCAAGACCGTGTCGATATGGGCCTCGTCGTGTAGCCGCCAGGCGTGCAGCGGGCCGCTGCTGCTGTGCAGGCAAGGCTCAAGGGCTTGCAATTGCGCGGGGCTGATGCGTTCGGGCTGCCGCAGCTCAGCGCCGGCTTGGCCATGGTGGCGATGCTGAACCCCGCTCAGGCGTTGCAGCACACGCTGCGCAGCCCCGACATCAGCGCTGTGCGCCACCATCAAGCTGCCGCGCTGCACACAGAGCGGCGTTTCATCGGGCCTGGCCTGCAAGGCGTGGCTCAACGCGAGCCAGCGGGCGATCGAATACCAGCCGCGCTCTGCGACATCGGGGTCGGTGGTCTCCAGTTCGGCCAGTGGGCTCAACATGCCCGCTGCCGAAAAGCCCGCAGCGCCCTGGCCGTTGAAGCCAGGGTTCGGGCCGGGTGCCGGGTCGAACACGCTGACCTGGTGCCCGGCTTGCGCCAAGGTCCAGGCCAGCAGCCGCCCCAGCAGCCCGGCCCCCGCGATGCCGATGCGCAGTGGAGCACTGCGCTCTGCTTGACGTTCCCGCATGATCACCCCTTGGGTGTGATCGGAATGTAGAGCTGGCTGCCGACGGCCTTGAACTCCTCGGACTTGCTGGCCATGCCCTGTGCGGCGAACTCACGCACCTCTTGCGTGATCTTCATGGAGCAGAACTTTGGCCCGCACATGGAACAGAAGTGCGCCACCTTGGCCGCATCTTTGGGCAGCGTTTCGTCGTGGAAGTCGCGCGCCGTTTCTGGGTCCAGACCCAGGTTGAACTGGTCTTGCCAACGGAAGTCGAAGCGTGCTTCTGAGAGGGCATCGTCGCGAGCGCGGGCTCCCGGGTGGCCTTTGGCGACGTCTGCCGCATGGGCGGCAATCTTGTAGGCAATGAGGCCCTGCTTCACATCGTCGCGGTTGGGCAGGCCAAGGTGCTCCTTGGGGGTCACATAACAGAGCATGGCCGTTCCCATCCAGCCGATCATGGCCGCACCGATGGCCGAGGCGATGTGGTCATAGCCCGGGGCCACGTCGATGGTGAGTGGCCCCAAGGTGTAGAAGGGTGCCTCATGGCAGTGGCGGAGCTGCTCATCCATATTGGCCTGGATCAGGTGCATGGGTACATGGCCTGGGCCTTCCACCATGGTTTGCACATCATGCGACCAGGCTTTTTGGGTGAGTTCGCCCAGGGTTCTCAGCTCGGCAAACTGCGCTTCGTCGTTGGCATCGCTCAAGCTGCCGGGGCGCAGCCCATCGCCCAGCGAGAAGCTCACGTCATAGGCCTTCATGATCTCGCAGATCTCATCGAAGTGCGTGTAGAGAAAGTTCTCTTGGTGGTGGGCGATGCACCACTTGGCCAAGATCGAGCCCCCGCGCGAGACGATGCCCGTTCGACGATGGGCGGTCATCGGAATGTGTGACAGCAGCAGCCCGGCGTGGATGGTGAAGTAGTCGACACCTTGCTCTGCCTGCTCGATCAGCGTGTCTCTGAAGATCCGCCAGCTCAGGTCTTCGGCCACTCCGCCCACTTTCTCCAAGGCCTGGTAGATGGGCACCGTGCCGATGGGCACCGGGCTGTTGCGCACGATCCAGTCACGCGTGGTGTGGATGTGTTTGCCGGTAGACAGGTCCATCACAGTGTCGCTGCCCCAACGGATGGACCACACCAGCTTCTCCACCTCCTCCTCAATCGATGAGGTCACCGCGCTGTTGCCGATGTTGGCGTTCACCTTGACCAGGAAGTTGCGCCCAATGGCCATGGGCTCCAACTCGGTGTGGTTGATGTTGGCCGGGATCACGGCCCGGCCACGGGCCACTTCGTCGCGCACGAACTCAGGCGTGATTTCTCGGGGGATCTGAGCCCCCAACGGGTTGCCGCGCAGGCGAGCTTCTCGCTCGGCATCCTGGCCGTACTTGGCACGCCAGTCCTCGGCCAGGTCCCGGCGGCGCTGGTTCTCCCGCAGGGCCACAAACTCCATCTCGTCGGTGATCAGGCCGCGGCGTGCATAGTGCATCTGGGTCACGTTGTGACCAGGCTTGGCCCGACGAGGCTTGCGCTGCAGGCCTGCCGCAGCGGCGCGCAGCGCGGTCATCCTGGCGTCATGGCGTTCATCAGGCATCAGGCCGTCATCCACGGCTTGTAGGCGGCGGCCTTCGTAGCCTTCGGTGTCGCCTCGGGCGAGCACGGTTGCTTCGCGCACGGGTGGCAGACCCTGGCGCACATCAATGCAGACCTCAGGGTCGGTGTAGGGGCCGGAGCTGTCGTACAAGGTCACCCGCTCGCCATTGCTGAGGTGCACCTCGCGCATGGGCACGCGGACGCCGCTGTGGCGGCCCTCCACATAGACTTTGCGGGAGCCGGGCAGGGGCTCTCTGGTCAGGCGAGTGAGTTCGTCAATGGCTCGCAGCGCGGCAGCCGAAGCGGAAGGATCAGGGGCATTCATGGGCATCTCCCAGGGAGGCAGTGGCAACACATGCTCCGAGGGGTGCCTGGGCCGATCTCATCGGCGCCGCGAGATGCACCGGCCCAGCTTGGGGGGAAGGTCTCGCGTCAGGAACAGCTCTTCTTTCGCCGGTATGAGCCGGATCAAGTTCAGCGGGTTTGGATTTCCATCTCAGCGCCAACACGATCAAACGTGAGGCACACCCCGGAGCGGGGGCGAGTGTAATCGCAATTTGAGGGAAGGCTGAATACCCCTGTTTCGAATAGCCTTGAGCCCAGCATCTGCGCACCAGGGCGGTCAGTGAGCCTGCTCAGCCGCCGCCGTACACAATCTTCGCCTTGCCCTCAAAGGCCACGGTCTTCCAACGGGCCAGGGCGTCGTCGCTGGGCCAGATGCGGCCTTGCTCGCCCAGGTCAATCTCGGCCACCGCGTCAGAGCGCTCCACGCTCAGGCGCACGGGCAGGCCTTGGGTCAGGCGGCCTTCTTCGGTCTCTTCCACCTTGGCGGGGCTGCTGGCCACCAGCTCGCGCAGTTGTTGGGCCATCGCCAAGCCTTGGGCCACGTTGCCGCGCGGGCACATCAGCTTGACGGCCAGGTGGCGGCCAAAGCGGGCGCGGGCGCCGGCCAGGTCCCACACTTGCTGCACGTTCAGGCGCAGACCGCCGCTGAAGCGGTCGGGCTGCACCTTGCCTTGGATGATGACCAACTCGTCTTCCTTGAGCTGGTCTTTGTGGGCATCCAAGGTGCTCTCGTTGGCCACGGCTTCGATGGGCTCGCTGTTGTCGTCCACCTTGAAGATGCCGACGCGGCCGCGCTGGCCGTTGATGACGCGCATCTCACTGACGATGCCCGCCAGCAGTTGCGGGTCGCGTGAGTCGATCAAATCAGCCACGCGCAGCGGGGCGAACTTGCGCACCTCGGCCTCGTCTTGGTCAAACAAATGGCCAGAGAGGTAGAAACCGACGGCGGTCTTTTCGAGCGAGAGCTTTTCGCGCACGCTGAAGGGCTCGGCGGCCACCAGCGGCGGCTCTTGCGCGGCCGAGCCGTGGCTGTCTTCCAGCATGTCAAACAGCCCGCCTTGGTTGGCGTTGGCAGCCTGGGTTTCGGCCCACTCAAAGGCCAGGCCAATGCTGGCCAGGGTCTGCGCCCGGTCGGGGTGCAGCTCGTCAAACGCGCCGGCTTTGATCAGCGCATCAACCACACGTTTGTTGACCTTGCTCTTGTCGCATCGGCGGCAAAAATCAAACAAGCTCTTGAAGGCGCCGTCGGCCTCACGCGCAGCGACGATGGCTTCAATGGCGCCCTGGCCCGTGCCCTTGATGGCGCCCAGGCCATAGCGGATCTTCTTGCGGCCTTCGGCACCGGGCATGGGCTCAAAGCGATAGCGGCCCCGGTTGACGTTGGGTGGCTCGAACTCGATCTTGAAGTTCTTGGTCGCGTCGTTCAGCAACACCCGCAGCTTGTCGGTGTCGCTGATTTCAATCGTCATATTGGCCGCGAAGAACTCGGCCGTGAAGTGCACCTTGAGCCAGCCGGTGTGATAGGCCAGCAGGGAGTAAGCCGCAGCGTGCGACTTGTTGAAGCCGTAGCCCGCGAACTTCTCCATCAGGTCGAAGATCTCGTCGGCCTTGTCTTGGCTGATCTGGTTGACCGCTGCTCCCTTGCGGAAGATCTCGCGGTGCTCGGCCATCTCCTCGGCCTTCTTCTTGCCCATGGCCCGGCGCAGCATGTCGGCGCCGCCCAGGCTGTAGCCGCCCAGCACCTGCGCGGTCTGCATCACCTGCTCTTGGTAGACCATGATCCCGTAGGTCTCAGAGAGCACCCACTCCACCATGGGGTGCGGGTACTCCACGGTCTCGCGGCCGTGCTTGCGCGCCACAAAGCTGGGGATCAGGTCCATCGGCCCCGGCCGGTACAGCGCGTTCAGCGCAATCAGGTCTTCCAGGCGGCTGGGCTTGGCGTCGCGCAACATGCCCTGCATGCCGCGCGATTCAAACTGGAACACGGCTTCGGTCAGGCCGTCTGAGAACAACTTGTAGACCGCCGCATCGTCCAGCGGAATGTTCTCGTAGGCAAAGTCCTTGCGCTCGGGGTAGCGGCTGGTGATGAACTCCTTGGCCACTTCCAAGATGGTCAGCGTGGCCAAGCCCAAAAAGTCGAACTTCACCAGGCCAATGGCCTCGACGTCGTCTTTGTCGAACTGGCTCACCGCCGAGTCGCTGCCCGGCTGCTGGTAGAGCGGGCAAAAATCGGTGATCTTGCCCGGCGCAATCAACACGCCCCCGGCGTGCATGCCGATGTTGCGCACCATGCCTTCCACGCGTGCGGCCAGTGAGAGCAGCTCGGCCACTTCTTCTTCAGCAGCCTCACGCTGCTCCAGCTCCGGCGCCTCCAGGCGGGCGTAAATCAGCTTGTCGTCCGGCTTCTCGGGCACTTTGGCCAGCGTCACCGTCTTGCCCGGCGGGGCAGGGATCAGCTTGGCAATGCTGTCCACATGGCCAAAGCCCATGCCCAGCACCCGGCCGATATCGCGCAGTGCCGCCTTGGCCGCCATGGTGCCGAAGGTGGCAATCTGGCTCACCGCTTGACGGCCGTACTTGTCTTTAACGTAATCAATGACCCGGTCGCGATTGGCCTGGCAGAAGTCAATGTCGAAGTCGGGCATGGACACCCGCTCCGGGTTCAAGAAGCGCTCGAACAGCAGGTTGTACTGCAGCGGGTCCAGGTCGGTGATCAGCAGCGCATAGGCCACCAGCGAGCCCGCACCCGAGCCCCGACCCGGGCCCACCGGGCAGCCGTTTTCTTTGGCCCACTTGATGAAGTCCGACACGATCAAGAAGTAGCCGGGGAAGCCCATCTTGATGATGGTGTTCAGCTCAAACTCCAGCCGCTCCACATAGCGCGGGCGCTCGGCGTCGCGCTTGGCCACATCCGGGTAGAGGTGTTTGAGCCGCCCTCCCAAACCCGCGTAAGACTCCTGCCGGAAGAACTCCTCCATCGGCATGGGCTGGCCGTTCTCCAGCAGCGGCGTGGGGAAGTTGGGCAGTTGAGGCTTGCCCAGCACCAGGGTCAGGCTGCAGCGCTCGGCAATCTTCAGCGTGTTGGCCACGGCCGAGGGCAGGTCGGCAAACAGCGCCTCCATCTCGGCCTGCTTTTTGAAGTACTGCTCGCGGCCAAAGCGTTTGATGCGCTTGGGGTTGGTCAGGGTTTCGCCCTCGGCCACGCAGACGCGGGCTTCGTGGGCGTCAAAGTCGTCCGGCTCGTTGAACTGCACTGGGTGGGTGGCCACCAGCGGCAGTTGCAGCTCGGCGGCCAGCGGCACGGTGGCGCGCACCAGCGGTTCATGCTGGGGCAGGCCGCCACGTTGGATCTCTAGGTAAAAGCGCTGCGGAAAGATCTCCGCAATCATGCGCGCCCCTTGCGCGGCACGGGCGGTGTCGCCGGCCAGCAGGGCTTGGCCCACCAGGCCGTGTTCTGCGCCAGAGAGCGCAATCAGCCCATGGCCCAGCTCGCGCAGGTCGCTCCAGCGTATCCAGGCCTGCGCCTTCTGCACATTGGCCGTCCAGGCGCGCGCCAAAAGCTCGCTGAGGTTGTGATAGCCGTCCACGTTCTGGACGATCAAGAGCAGGCGACTGGCCGTCTTGTCAGACGCGTCCGGCACGGGCTCTATCCAGCAGTCCGCCCCGATCAGCGGCTTGACGCCCTTGCCCCGGCAGGCCTTGTAAAACTTGACCGCGCCAAACAGATTGGCGAGGTCTGAGATGCCCAGCGCCACCTGCCCATCGGCTTTGGCCCCCGCTGCCGCATCGTCGATGCGCAGGGTGCCGTCAACAACAGAGAACTCGGTGTGGGTGCGGAGGTGGACGAAGGGCATCGGGTGGGGTGAAGCGCGGGGCGGCGCAAGCCTTAGCTGCAACGCCTGGAAAGCGGAAAACGGGGGCCGATTCTCGCTGATTTGCTCGATGGTGCTGCTTCAGGCATCTGCGCCCAATGGCGAATGGAAGTCAGGCAAGTCGTTGCAAAGCTTGCTGGGTCGGTCACCACAGACTTTGCAGTGGCTTGATGTCGCACTTGTCACTTTCGAGGCGCGCTTGTGTCCCTTGTTAGCTTGACCAACCGTCAGCCAGCGTCTCTGCTTGCTTAAGCACCTCTTCCACTGCAGAGGCTTGCTTGTCAGGTGGGTACTTCCACTTCTGCAGGCAACGTCGCACCAAGATTCGTAGCTTGGCGCGCACACTCTCACGCACCTGCCAATCGACCGTGGTGCTGGCCCGCAGCTTCTCGGTGATCTCGACCGCGATTTTTTTCAGCACGTCGTCGCCCAACTCACGCACCGCGCTTTCATTGTTGGCCAGTGCGTCATAGAAGGCGATCTCGTCTGGGCCTAAACCTAAGGAAGGTCTGCACAAAGCACAGTCAGCTGTGCTCGACGCAGTTTGACGTGGTGGCGTGAGGCCATTTGAGCCATTGCGGGCCTTGCTACCGAGAGTTTCGGTGTCTGCAGACCG
>NZ_JBIKNQ010000059.1:0-34725 GCF_044358605.1 Ideonella sp. | reverse complement strand
TCGGGCTCGATTTCCCGCATCACGAAACGCACTCAACTCAGACTTTAAGTCGGGCGCCAAAGCTGCATGATCAAGGCGGTTTTTCAGCAGCCTGCTAGGGGTCTGCAGCTTAGGGGGAAAGGTCGGTCAATTCGCCCTTTTGGTAGCTTCAGTGCTTTGGGTTAGAATCTGCGGGTTTGGTCCATCCAAGACTATTTGTTTGGGCCACTCAAGCACGACACGGGTCGGTTTCACTCGTGATCGCAAGTCGAAACAGGGGACCGCAGCGCAGTTCAATGGCGGCGGGGACCCATTCATAAAGGAAATCGCCATGACCATGGCTGCACCCAAGAAGGCCGAGATTGTTCAGGCCCACGCCCGCGGCGCTGCTGACACGGGTTCCCCCGAAGTCCAAGTGGCACTGCTGACTGCTCGCATCAACGAGCTGACTCCCCACTTCAAGCTGCACCTCAAGGACCACCACGGTCGTCGCGGTCTGCTGAAGATGGTTAACCAGCGTAAGCGTCTGCTGTCCTACCTCAAGGGCAAGGATGCCGACCGCTACACCGCTTTGATCCAAAAGTTGGGTCTGCGCAAGTAATTCTGCGCACATGGAAAAGAGCCTGTCTGGAGGATTCGCCAGTACAGGCTCTTTGTCTTTTCTTTTGTCGTTTTGGAGCAGATTGCCACGGGGCATTGCTGTGTCATTCCAAAGGTTTATCGCCGCGATGCACCTCTGGAATGGCATCCCGCCCGCAGCCGTCTGATCCCGGTTTTGACGCCGCCGATACCGCGCGTCCTCTTCACCGAAAGTGATCTATGAGCATGTTCAACAAAGTCACCAAGACCTTCCAGTGGGGCCCTCATCAGGTCACCATGGAAACGGGCGAAATCGCTCGCCAATCTACCGGCGCTGTGCTGGTCAATATCGAAGACACGGTGGTTTTGGCCACGGTGGTGGCCAAGTCTGATGCTAAAGCGGGCCAAGACTTCTTCCCGCTGACTGTCGACTACATCGAGAAGACCTATGCCGCAGGCAAGATCCCCGGCAGCTTCTTCAAGCGTGAAGGCCGCCCCAGCGAGCTGGAAACTCTGACCAGCCGTTTGATCGACCGCCCCATCCGCCCGCTGTTCCCCGAAGGCTTCTTCAATGAAGTGCAAGTCGTGGTGCACGTGCTGAGTTTGAACCCTGAAGTTCAGGCCGACATCGCCGCCATGATTGCCACCAGCGCCGCTTTGTCGGTGTCGGGCATTCCCTTCAATGGCCCGATTGGCGCGGCCCGCGTGGCCTATATCAATGGCGAGTATGTGCTGAACCCGGGCAAGACCCAGTTGGCTGACTCCCAGATGGACTTGGTGGTGGCTGGCACCGAAGCCGCCGTGCTGATGGTGGAATCGGAAGCCAATCAGCTGTCTGAAGAAGTCATGCTGGGCGCCGTGGTCTTCGGTCACGACCAAGGCAAGATCGCGATCAACGCCATTCATGAGTTGGTGCGTGATGCCGGCAAGCCCACTTGGAACTGGCAGGCACCCGCCAAGGATGAGCCTTTCATCGCCAAGGTCACTGCTTTGGCTGAGCCCGCTCTGCGCGCCGCCTACCAAATCCGCTCCAAGCAAGCTCGTACGCAAGCCTGCCGTGAGGCCTACGCCAGCGTCAAGGCTGCATTGACTGCTGAAGGCGCTGCCTTTGACGGCGTGGAAGTTGAAGGCCTGCTGTTTGAGATCGAAGCCCGCATCGTGCGCAGCCAGATCTTGGCCGGTGAGCCTCGCATCGACGGCCGCGACACCCGCACCGTGCGCGCCATCGAGATCCGCAACAGCGTGCTGCCCCGTGTTCACGGCTCAGCCCTGTTCACCCGTGGCGAAACCCAGGCCTTGGTGGCTGCCACCTTGGGCACTGACCGCGATGCCCAGAAGATTGACGCGCTGGCCGGTGAGTTCAGCGAGTCCTTCATGCTGCACTACAACATGCCTCCGTTCGCCACCGGCGAAACCGGTCGCGTGGGCTCGCCCAAGCGCCGCGAAATTGGCCACGGCCGTTTGGCCAAGCGTGCCTTGGTGGCTGTGTTGCCGAATAAGGAAGACTTCCCTTACTCGATGCGCGTGGTCTCCGAGATCACCGAGTCGAATGGCTCGTCCTCGATGGCTTCTGTCTGTGGCGGTTGCTTGGCTTTGATGGACGCTGGCGTGCCCCTGAAGGCGCACGTGGCCGGTATCGCCATGGGCCTGATCAAGGATGCCAACCGCTTTGCCGTGTTGACCGACATCTTGGGTGACGAAGATCACCTGGGCGACATGGACTTCAAGGTGGCCGGTACCACAGTGGGTATCACGGCGTTGCAGATGGACATCAAGATCCAAGGCATCACCAAGGAAATCATGCAGGTGGCACTGGCTCAGGCCAAGGAAGCCCGCATGCACATCTTGGGCAAGATGGTGGAAGCCATGGGCGAGTCGAAGACGGAAGTCTCGCAGTTCGCTCCGCGCCTCTACACCATGAAGATCAACCCCGAGAAGATCCGTGATGTGATCGGCAAGGGCGGCGCCACCATCCGTGCGCTGACCGAAGAAACCGGCACCCAGATCAACATCGAGGAAGACGGCACCATCACCATCGCCTCGACCGATGGCGACAAGGCCGCCTATGCCAAGAAGCGCATCGAAGAGATCACTGCAGAAGCCGAAATCGGCAAGGTCTATGAAGGTCCGGTCACCAAGATCTTGGACTTCGGCGCCCTGATCAACATCCTGCCTGGCAAGGACGGTTTGCTGCACATCAGCCAGATCGCCCACCAGCGCGTCGAGAAGGTCACCGACTTCCTGACCGAAGGTCAGATCGTCAAGGTCAAGGTCTTGGAGACCGACGAAAAGGGTCGCATCAAGCTGTCCTTGAAGGCCTTGTTGGAGCGCCCTGAAGGCATGGAAGAAGACACTCGCAGCGAGCGTCCTCGTCGCGAATACGGTGATCGTGGCGATCGCGGTGGGCGTGGCGACCGTGGTGATCGTCCTCGTCGTGAGCGCGCTGAACAGGCGCCCCGTGAGGCCGATGCTGGCGGCGACCAAGGCGAACAGCAGCAACAACAGCAGCAGTAAATCTGGAGTCTCCGCTGATGCGTGCCATTGCTATCTCACAACCGGGTGGACCTGAGGTTCTGGTGGAATGCCAGCGCCCTGATCCTGTCGCGGGTGCCGGAGAAGTCTTGGTGCGTGTCGCGGCCTCCGGCGTGAATCGTCCGGACGTGCTGCAGCGCAAGGGCGCCTATCCTCCTCCAGCGGGCGCTTCTGACCTGCCTGGTCTGGAGATTGCCGGCGTGGTGGTGTCGGGTGACGATCAAGCGATGGCGGCTGCAGGCTTGGCCGTAGGTGACCGCATCTGCGCCCTGGTGGCAGGCGGCGGTTATGCCGAGCTTTGCGTGGCGCCCGTGGCGCAGTGTCTGCCTGTGCCTCGAGGCCTTTCAGATGTTGAGGCCGCGTCGCTGCCGGAGACCTTTTTTACCGTGTGGTCCAACGTCTTTGTCCGCGGTGGACTGCAGGCTGGCGAAACGCTATTGGTGCAAGGCGGTGCCAGTGGCATCGGTGTCACGGCCATTCAGCTGGCCAAGGCCTGGGGTGCTCGCGTCCTCGTGACGGCAGGTTCGGATGACAAGTGCCAAGCCTGCCTGGCTTTGGGGGCAGACCATGCCATCAACTACCGTTCTGCCGATTTTGCGGCAGAGGTATTGCGCCTCACGGAAGGCCGTGGTGCGGACGTGATCTTGGACATGGTCGCGGGCGACTATGTGGCTCGCGAGGTGTCGTGTTTGGCGGATGATGGCCGTTTGGTCATCATCGCGGTGCAAGGCGGTGTGCGTGCAGAGTTCAACGCTGGCGACGTTCTCCGGCGGCGCCTCACCATCACGGGTTCAACCCTCAGGCCGCGGCCAGTGAGCTTTAAGGCGGCGATTGCTGTCGCCCTGCGTGAGAAGGTGTGGCCATGGATTGAAGCCGGTCGCATCAAACCGGTGATTGAGCGCACCTTCCCGGCCGAGCAGGCCTCAGCTGCTCATGCCCTGATGGAAGCCAGCCAGCACGTGGGCAAGATCGTCTTGCAGTGGTGAAACAACAGAGAATTGAGGAAGAGAACATGCGACGCAAACTCGTGGTCGGGAACTGGAAGATGCACGGCAGCCGCGCAGCCAATGCTGAACTGCTGACCGGAATCAGCCAAGCCCGGCCCTTCGATTGCGATGTGGCGGTGTGCGTGCCCTATCCGTATTTGGGCGACACGGCAGTCACTTTGTCTGCCAGTGAGTTGCGGTGGGGTGCGCAAGATTGCTCGGCCCACGAACAAGGCGCCCACACAGGTGAGGTCTCGGTCGGGATGTTGGCGGAGTTTGGCTGCCGCTACGTGATCGTCGGGCATTCAGAACGCCGCGCCTATCATGCGGAGAGCGACCAACTGGTGGCCGACAAAGCGAAGGCAGCGCTAGCTCGGGGCATCACACCCATCGTGTGCGTGGGTGAAACACTGGCGCAGCGTGAGGCGGGTGAGACGGAAACAGTGGTCAAGCGCCAGCTCTCTGCTGTGATCCACACCTTGGGTCATTGCGTGGGTGAGATGGTTGTGGCTTACGAGCCCGTCTGGGCCATTGGCACCGGGCGCACTGCGACCCCGGAACAGGCACAAGCGGTGCACGCCCTGTTGCGTGCGCAGTTGCAAGCAGCCACGCCCAAGGCTGAATCCATGGTGCTGTTGTACGGTGGTAGCGTGAAGCCCGACAACGCCCCCAGCTTATTCGGGCAAAAAGACATTGATGGTGGCTTGATTGGTGGGGCGGCTCTTAAGGCCGCCGACTTCGTGGCGATCTGCCGCGCAGCCAAGTAAGCGAATACTGATTTACTGGAGTTTGAGAGCATGCAAGTTTGGTCGAGTTTATTGGTCGTGGTCCAAATGTTGGCCGCGATTGCCATGATTGTTCTGGTGCTGATTCAGCACGGCAAGGGCGCTGATATGGGCGCCTCATTCGGCAGTGGTGCATCAGGCAGTCTCTTTGGGGCCACGGGGAGTGCAAACTTCCTTTCGCGCTTCACAGCGGTTTGCGCAGCCATCTTTTTTGCCTCGACGTTGGGCCTGGCTTTGTTGTCTAACAAGGCCAACACCAACGCTGCGGCGGAATCAGGCAGTGTGCTGGAGCGTGCGGTACCAGCCAGCAGCGCTGCTCCGACCGTGCCACAGATTCCTTCAGCAGCGCCTGCGCCAGTTGTGCCGGCCAGTGCTGCAGCGGCCAGCGCAACACGCTGACGCGAATCACTCGCACAAACCCTAGGAAATGTGCGATTTTCAGGCTAGAATTTGAGGCTACTCAGCAAGCAAAACCTCAAGCGAGCAAGAGTAGCTTGACAGACGGATCTGCGAACCCTTGGGTTTTCGAAATGTCTGTTTGGCCGACGTGGTGAAATTGGTAGACACGCTATCTTGAGGGGGTAGTGGCGAAAGCTGTGCGAGTTCGAGTCTCGCCGTCGGCACCAGTCAATATCAGCAAAATCGTCATCCGGCACTTTGCTGAGCGCCCTGAGACATGAGGGATGCGAAGGGGGCGCGCTAAGTCAGTGGTTCACGGCAGTGGGCTATGAATGGCGCGCTTTTTTTATGGCCGGATGAGTTTTTGTCATCGCTGGAACACTGACCATGGATCTGCAAGCCTACCTCCCCGTGATCCTCTTCATTCTGGTCGGTGTCGGTGTCGGCATCGTGCCTCAGGTCTTGGGCTACTTGATGGGCCCAAATCGGCCTGATGCAGCCAAAAACTCCCCTTACGAATGCGGCTTCGAGGCCTTTGAAGACGCGCGCATGAAATTCGATGTGCGCTACTACCTCGTCGCCATTTTGTTCATCCTCTTCGACTTGGAAATTGCTTTCCTGTTTCCTTGGGCTGTTTCGCTCCAAGACATCGGGGCGTCAGGTTTCTGGGCGATGATGGTTTTCTTGGCCATTCTGGTGGTGGGCTTTGCCTACGAGTGGAAGAAGGGCGCACTGGACTGGGAGTGAAGACTCCTGAGTTTGAGTGGGTGCCACCTGGCATCGGCTTTTCGAATCCCGCGCTGAATTGGGCGCATCAGGAAAGAAGGCATACGCAATGGGTATTGAAGGCGTTCTGAAAGAGGGTTTTGTCACGACTTCGGTCGACACCCTCATCAATTGGTCGAAGACGGGCTCTCTGTGGCCCATGACCTTTGGTTTGGCTTGCTGCGCCGTGGAGATGATCCACGCGGGCGCGGCGCGGTACGACATTGACCGTTTCGGCATGTTGTTCCGGCCCAGTCCGCGTCAGTCTGACCTGATGATCGTGGCGGGCACCTTGTGCAACAAGATGGCTCCTGCGCTGCGTAAGGTGTATGACCAAATGGCTGAACCCCGTTGGGTAATGTCCATGGGTTCGTGCGCCAATGGTGGAGGCTATTACCACTACAGCTACTCCGTGGTCCGTGGTTGCGATCGCATCGTTCCGGTGGACGTCTATGTCCCGGGCTGCCCCCCCACGGCAGAAGCTTTGCTCTACGGCATCTTGCAGTTGCAAGCCAAGATCCGGCGCGAAAACACCATCGCTCGCTGAGGCAACAGACTCATGACCCAACGACTTGACCAACTCCAAGCGGCCTTGCAAGAGGTGCTCGGAGAGCGCATTCGAGATTTCAAGCGCGAGCGCGGTGAAATTACCATCACGGTGGCGGCGGCTGATCTGACGGAAGTAGCGACAACACTGCGCGATCATCCCAAGCTGAAGTTCGAGCAACTTATTGACCTCTGCGGCGTGGACATGTCCACCTACAAAGATCAGCCTTGGGACGGCCTGCGCTTTTGCGTCGTCTCCCACCTGCTCTCGGTGAGTTTGAACTGGCGTGTTCGCCTCAAGGTGTTTGCGCCCAACGACGACCTCCCGGTCGTGCCCGCCGTGACCCCCATTTGGAATGCCGCCAACTGGTTTGAGCGTGAAGCCTTTGACTTCTACGGCATCATTTTTGAAGGCCACCAAGACCTGCGTCGCATCTTGACGGACTACGGCTTCATTGGTCACCCGATGCGCAAAGACTTCCCGGTGTCGGGTCATGTCGAAATGCGCTACGACGCCGAACAGCGCCGTGTGGTCTACCAGCCTGTGTCGATTGAGCCTCGCGAAATCACGCCCCGCGTGATCCGAGAAGACAACTACGGCGGCCTGCACTAAAGGTTATCAGCCATGGCAGAAATTAAGAACTACACGCTGAACTTCGGTCCTCAGCACCCGGCCGCCCACGGTGTGCTGCGCTTGGTGCTGGAGTTGGACGGTGAGGTCATTCAACGCGCTGACCCTCACATCGGTCTGTTGCATCGGGCCACCGAGAAGTTGGCCGAGCAAAAGACCTACATCCAGTCGCTGCCCTATATGGACCGGCTGGATTACGTCTCGATGATGTGCAACGAGCATGCTTACTGCTTGGCCATCGAAAAGCTGTTGGGCATTGAGGTGCCGGAGCGTGCGCAGTACATCCGCGTCATGTTCTCGGAGATCACACGTCTGCTGAACCATTTGCTGTGGCTGGGTTGCCATGGCTTGGACTGCGGCGCGATGAACATCTGTATCTACTGCTTCCGCGAGCGTGAAGACCTCTTCGATATGTACGAAGCAGTGTCTGGTGCGCGGATGCATGCGGCCTATTTCCGTCCGGGCGGCGTCTATCGCGACTTGCCGGACAGCATGCCGCAGTACAAGGTCAGCCGCATCAAGAACGAGCGCGCCATCAAGCAGCTCAACGAGAACCGTCAAGGCTCGCTGCTCGACTTCATCGAAGACTTCACCAAGCGCTTCCCCAAGCTGGTGGATGAGTACGAAACCCTGCTCACTGACAACCGCATTTGGAAGCAGCGCACGGTGGGCATTGGCGTCGTCACGCCTGAGCGTGCATTGAATCTCGGCTTCACCGGCGCCATGCTGCGCGGCTCAGGCATCGAGTGGGACTTGCGCAAGACCCAGCCCTACGATGTCTACGCCAAGATGGACTTTGACGTGCCTGTGGGCGTGGGTGGTGACACCTACGACCGCTACTTGGTGCGAATCGAAGAAATGCGCCAATCGAATCGCATCATCCAGCAATGTGTGGAATGGTTGCGCAAGAACCCCGGCCCGGTCATCACCGACAACCACAAGGTCGCGCCGCCCTCACGCGTGCAGATGAAGACCTCGATGGAGGAGCTGATCCACCACTTCAAGCTCTTCTCCGAAGGCTTCCATGTGCCGGAAGGCGAGGCCTATGCCGCCGTCGAGCACCCCAAGGGTGAGTTCGGCATCTACCTGATGAGCGACGGTGCCAACAAGCCCTATCGCTTGAAGATTCGCGCCCCAGGCTTCGCCCATCTGGCAGCTCTGGATGAAATGGCCCGTGGCCACATGATCGCCGACGCTGTCGCGGTCATCGGCACCATGGACATTGTGTTTGGTGAGATCGATCGATGACTGCAGCTCAAACCACCGCTGTGAAGCTCAGTGACGCGACCCTGGCCCGCTTTGCCAAGGAAGTCGCCAAGTACCCCAAGGAACAGGCGCAATCCGCCGTGATGGCTTGTCTGTCCATCGTCCAGCAAGAGCAGGGCTGGGTGTCTACTGACGCTGAGGCTCAGATTGCTGAGTATTTGGGCATGCCCGCCATGGCGGTGCATGAAGTCACAACCTTCTACAACATGTACAACCAGCACCCGACTGGCAAGTACAAGTTGAATGTTTGCACGAACCTGCCTTGCCAATTGCGTAATGGGCAACAAGCCCTGGAGCACCTGTGCAAGAAGCTCGGTGTGGAAGACGGCGGCACGACCGCTGACGGCCTGTTCACCGTGGCCAAGTGCGAGTGCCTGGGCGCTTGCGCCGATGCGCCGGTGATGCTGGTCAACGACCGCCAGATGCTGAGCTACATGAGCCATGACAAGCTCGACGAGATGGTCGAGCTGATCAAGGCTTCTGAATCCGGAAAGGCGGTGTGAGCATGGCCCTCGATCTTTCCCGCTTCGAGACTAAAGGTGAGCACACCTGTTTCCACGGCCGCCATATCGGCGCGCAGATCTATGCCGAGCTGAACGGCAGCAACTGGCATTTGGCAGATTACCAGGCGCGTGGCGGCTACCAAGCCCTGCGCAAGATCTTGGGCGTCGATGGCACTGAGCCCATGACCCAAGACCAGGTCATCGCTGAGGTCAAGGCGTCTGGCCTGCGTGGTCGAGGTGGTGCGGGCTTCCCAACGGGTTTGAAGTGGAGCTTCATGCCCCGCGCCTTCCCGGGCCAGAAGTACCTCGTTTGCAACTCAGACGAAGGCGAGCCGGGCACCTGCAAAGACCGCGACATCCTGCAATACAACCCGCACAGCGTGATCGAGGGCATGGCCATTGCAGCCTTCGCCATGGGCATCACCGTGGGCTACAACTACATCCACGGCGAGATCTTCGGCACCTACGAGCGCTTTGAGGCGGCCCTGGAAGAAGCGCGTGCTGCAGGTCTGCTGGGCAACAACATCCTGGGCAGCAACTTCAGCTTCCAACTCCATGCTCACCATGGCTTTGGTGCTTACATCTGCGGTGAAGAAACTGCCTTGCTGGAGTCGCTGGAAGGCAAGAAGGGCCAGCCCCGCTTCAAGCCGCCGTTCCCAGCCAGCTTCGGCTTGTATGGTCGTCCGACCACCATCAATAACACCGAAACCTTTGCGGCGGTGCCCTGGATCATCCGCAACGGCGGCCAAGCTTACCTAGAGTGCGGCAAGCCCAACAACGGCGGCACCAAGATCTTCTCGATGGTGGGAGACGTTGAGCGTCCTGGCAACTATGAAGTTCCCATGGGCACACCGTTCTCCACTCTGCTGGAGTTGGCGGGTGGCGTGAAGGGCGGCAAGAAGCTGAAGGCCGTCATTCCTGGCGGCTCATCAGCGCCTGTGCTGCCGGCTGCCGTGATGATGGACTGCACCATGGACTATGACTCCATCGCCAAGGCGGGCTCCATGTTGGGCTCTGGCGCCGTCATCGTCATGGATGAGACGCGTTGCATGGTCAAGAGCCTGCTGCGCTTGTCCTATTTCTACGCCCACGAATCCTGCGGTCAGTGCACGCCCTGCCGCGAAGGCACAGGTTGGTTGCACCGCCTGGTCAGCCGCATCGAGCACGGCGAAGGCCGCATGGAAGATTTGGCCTTGCTGGACAACGTCGCCGAAAACATCATGGGCCGCACGATCTGTGCCTTGGGTGATGCAGCGGCCATGCCTGTGCGCGGCATGCTCAAGCACTTCCGCGATGAATTCGTCCATCACGTCGAGCACAAGACCTGCGTGGTCCCTGCCTACGTCTAAAAAGCGGACACGAAGAACATGGTTGAAATCGAACTCGACGGCAAGAAGGTCTCGGTCCCTGTGGGCAGCATGGTCATGCATGCTGCAGATGCTGCAGGCACCTACATCCCCCACTTCTGCTATCACAAAAAGCTTTCCATCGCTGCCAACTGCCGCATGTGCTTGGTTGATGTGGAAAAGGCCCCCAAGCCCATGCCGGCCTGCGCCACACCCGTGACGCAAGGCATGATCGTGCGCACCAAGTCCGACAAGGCCCTGAAGGCCCAGAAGTCGGTCATGGAATTCTTGCTGATCAATCACCCGCTGGATTGCCCCATTTGCGACCAAGGCGGTGAGTGCCAATTGCAAGACTTGGCCGTCGGCTACGGTGGCACGGCCTCGCGCTACGAAGAAGAAAAGCGCGTGGTCTTCCACAAGAACGTGGGCCCGCTCATCAGCATGGAAGAGATGAGCCGTTGCATCCACTGCACCCGCTGCGTCCGCTTTGGCCAAGAAATGGCCGGCGTGATGGAGTTGGGCATGCAGCATCGCGGCGAGCACTCCGAGATCACCACCTTTGTCGGGCAGACCATCGACTCCGAGCTGTCGGGCAATATGATCGACCTCTGCCCGGTCGGTGCGTTGACCAGCAAGCCCTTCCGCTACAACGCCCGTACTTGGGAGTTGTCGCGCCGCAAGAGCGTCAGCCCCCATGACTCGACTGGTGCCAACCTGATTGTTCAGGTGAAGAACCATCAGGTCATGCGCGTGGTGCCGCTGGAGAACGAAGCGGTGAACGAATGCTGGATCGCTGACCGCGACCGCTTCAGCTACGAGGCCCTCAACAGCGCTCAGCGCTTGACGGCCCCGATGATCAAGCAAGGCGGTGAGTGGATCACTGTCGACTGGAACACCGCGCTGGGTTATGTGGCCGACGGCCTGAAGCGTGTCAAGGGTGAGTTTGGTGCTCAAGGCATTGGCGCTTTGGGCACGGCTCACAGCACCGTGGAAGAGTTGCATCTGCTGGCCAAACTGGTGCGTGGTTTGGGCAGCGACAACGTAGACCACCGTCTGCGTCATGCTGACTTCACGCCAGGGCAGGGCGCTCAGTGGCTGGGCATGCCGATTGCCGAACTGTCGACGCTGGATCGCGCCCTCGTGGTGGGCTCTTTCCTGCGCAAGGATCATCCGCTGTTCGCGCAGCGCCTGCGTCAAGCCACTCGCCGTGGCGCGCAAGTGTTCAGCCTGAACGCCGCGCACGATGATTGGGCCATGACGCTGGCTGGTCGCCTGACAGCAGCCCCTAGCGACTGGCTGCAGACTTTGGCTAGTGTCGCTGCCGCCGTGGCATCGGCCAAGGGTGTCGCTTCGCCGGTTAGCGGGCAAGCCGACGCCGCTGCGCAAGCCGTCGCAGATGCTTTGATGTCTGGCCAGCAGACGGCCGTCCTGCTGGGCAACGCTGCACAGCAACACCCGCAAGCGTCGGCGCTGTTGGCACTGGCCAACTGGATTGGCCAGCAGACGGGGGCCAAGGTTGGCGTTTTCGGCGCCGCTGCCAATTCGGTGGGTGCGCAGTTGGTCGAAGCGCAGCCGCGAGATGCTGGCCTGAACGCTGGCCAGATGCTGAGCCAGCCCATGAAGGCGCTGCTCTTGCTGAACGTTGAACCTGCCTTGGACGCAGCCAACGCCGCTGCCGCGACGGCAGCGCTCAAAGGCTCCGGTTTGGTGGTTGCACTGACCGCCTTCCGCGACGCTGCTGTGGACAACGCCGATGTGCTGCTGCCCATCGCGCCGTTCACCGAGACGGCCGGCAGCTTTGTGAATGCTGAAGGCCGTGTGCAGAGCTTCCACGGTGTCGTGAAGGCTCTCGGCGATTCCCGTCCTGCTTGGAAGGTCCTGCGCGTGCTGGGCAACCTGCTGGGCCTGCAAGGCTTTGAGCAAGAGTCGGTTGAAGAGGTCCGCGCCGAGGCGCTGGGCGACGTGAACACCTTGCCCACCAAGTTGAGCAACGAGATCAAAGCAGGCGGGGTGGCCGTGGCCGCCGGCGCACTGCAGCGCGTTGCCGATGTCCCCATTTACTGCACAGACGCCTTGGTGCGTCGCGCTGATGCACTGCAGCGTACGGTCGATGCCCGCGCGCCCAAGGCCGCCTTGCCCCAAGCCGTGTGGTCGGCCTTGGGCCTGAGCGAAGGCGCTCGGGTCATGGTGAGTCAGGGGGCGGCCAGCGTTGTCCTTCCTGCGATGTTGGACAGCAGCTTAGCGGCCAACACCATTCGAGTGCCTGCTGGTCATCCGGACACCGCATCCCTGGGCGCGATGTTTGGTGAGATCTCGGTGAGCAAGGCCGCTGCGGCCTGAGAGACGAGACGGGAACACACATGATCGAACAAATCTATCAACTCGGTCTCTCGACCATGGGGCCCACGCTGTGGGCCGTCGTGTGGTCGCTGATCAAGATCGTTGCCGTGGTGGCACCCTTGATGGGCTGCGTGGCCTACCTGACGCTCTGGGAGCGTAAGGCGATTGCCTGGTCGCAAGTCCGCCCCGGCCCGAATCGTGTCGGCCCCAAGGGATTGCTGACGCCCATCGCTGACGCGGTGAAGCTGATCTTCAAGGAAATCATTCGCCCCACAGCGGCCAACAAAGGCTTGTTCTTCCTCGGTCCCGTCATGACCATCATGCCAGCGCTGGCCGCGTGGGCGGTCATCCCGTTTGGCCCAGAGGTGGTGTTGGCCAACGTCAATGCTGGCTTGCTGTTTCTGATGGCCATCACCTCGCTCGAGGTCTATGGCGTGATCATTGCGGGCTGGGCGTCCAACTCCAAGTACGCCTTCTTGGGTGCCATGCGAGCTTCTGCGCAAATGGTCTCCTACGAGATTGCCATGGGCTTTGCCCTGGTCGTGGTCTTGATGGTGTCCGGCAGCATGAACCTGATTGACGTGGTGATGCAGCAGGACAAGGGCCAGTTTGCCGACATGGGATTGAACTTCCTGTCGTGGAACTGGCTGCCGCTGCTGCCCATCTTTGCCGTCTACTTCATTTCAGGCTTGGCTGAAACCAACCGTCACCCCTTTGACGTGGTGGAAGGCGAGTCGGAGATCGTGGCCGGTCACATGATCGAGTACTCGGGCATGTCCTTCGCCATGTTCTTCTTGGCGGAGTACGCCAACATGATCCTGGTGTCCATGCTGACGGTGCTGTTCTTCCTGGGTGGCTGGTTGCCCCCCATTGATTCGGCAGTCTTCAACTGGATTCCTGGCTGGATCTGGTTGGGCCTTAAGACTTTCGCCGTGGTGACCATGTTCCTGTGGGTGCGCGCTTCGTTCCCGCGCTACCGCTATGACCAGATCATGCGTCTGGGCTGGAAGATCTTCATCCCCGTGAGCTTGATCTGGCTGGTCGTCGTCGGCCTGTGGATCCAGTCACCGTTCAACATCTGGAAGTAAGGCAAGGCGCCCATCCATGTCTGCTGCTACTCCTCTCAAAGACCTGTTCTCCAGCTTCCTGCTCTTAGAGCTTTGGAAAGGGCTGGCCCTTACAGGACGACACTTTCTGTCCCGCAACATCACGGTGCAGTTTCCGGAAGAGAAAACACCGCTGTCCCCGCGCTTCCGGGGGCTGCATGCGCTGCGCCGTTATGAAAACGGTGAAGAGCGCTGCATTGCTTGCAAGCTCTGCGAAGCGGTCTGTCCGGCCATGGCCATCACCATCGAGGCCGGCCAGCGAGACGACGGCTCGCGCCGCACCACGCGCTACGACATCGACCTGACCAAATGCATCTTCTGCGGCTTCTGCGAAGAAAGCTGCCCGGTGGATTCGATTGTTGAAACCCATATCTTTGAGTACCACGGCGAGAAGCGTGGCGACCTCTACTTCACCAAGGAGATGCTGCTCGCAGTGGGTGACCGCTACGAGAAGGACATCGCAGCCAATAAGGAGGCTGACGCCAAGTACCGCTAAGTCTGCATAGCCAAGGCTTGTATAGCCGGGCTAACCAAGACAAGGCTACTTAACGTCGAGATTCATCTATGACGACCATCTCCGCTCTGTTTTACCTCTTTTCTGGGGTGCTGTTGTTTGCAGCCTTCAAGGTGATCACCGCTCGCAGCACTGTTCACGCTGCGCTGTACTTGGTGCTCGCTTTCTTCAACGCGTCTTGTGTATGGATGTTGTTGAAGGCTGAATTCCTGGCCATCACTCTCGTGCTGGTGTACGTAGGTGCCGTGATGGTGCTCTTCTTGTTTGTGGTGATGATGCTCGACATCAACACCGACAGCATGCGGGAGGGCTTTTGGACACACTTCCCACTGGCCGCATTCATTGGTGTGTTGATTGCGTTGGAGATGGCTTTGGTCATGAAGCAAGGCTTCAACTTGCCGGTGCCCGATGCGATGGACCCGGCGACCCTTAAATTAGGAAACACCCGGGCCTTGGGTGTAGAGATCTACACGCTGTACCTCTACCCGCTGCAAGTGGCCGCTGTGCTGTTGTTGGTGGCCATGGTGGCTGCAATTGCACTGACGCTGCGCAAGCGCAAGGACAGCCGCTACCAGAACCCGTCCGAGCAGGTTCGCGTCAAGGCGGCAGACCGGGTGCGTATCGTCAAGATGGAGCCGGTTGTCGACCAGCCCTCTGAGGCACAGAAGAACGAAGGAGGCCAGGCATGAGTACGGGCATCTCGCTGTATCACTTCCTGACGCTCGGCGGATTCTTGTTCGCCTTGTCGGTGGTGGGCATTTTCATGAACCGCCGCAACCTGATCGTGCTGCTGATGGCCATTGAGCTGATGCTGCTGGCGGTCAACATGAACTTCGTGGCCTTCTCGCACTATTTGGGCGACATGGCCGGGCAAGTTTTCGTCTTCTTCATCCTGACCGTGGCGGCCGCCGAGTCGGCCATCGGCCTGGCCATCTTGGTCGTGCTGTTCCGGAATCGCTCCACCATTGCGGTGGACGAGCTCGACACGCTGAAGGGGTAACCCCGCACGGAGCCCCAGAGAAATGTCTACCCAACTCTCCCAATCCCTGCTGCTGACCGTTCCTCTGGCGCCCTTGGCGGGCTCCATCGTGGCGGGTCTCTTCGGCAAAGTCATCGGTCGGCGCGCGTCGCATGTCGTCACCATCTTGGGCGTGCTGATCGCCTTCATCATCTCGGTCATGGTGCTGAAGGATGTGGCGGTGGATGGCGCCCGCTTCAATGCCACCATCTATGAGTGGATGAGGCTTGGCCCCTTGAAGATGGAAGTCGGCTTCATGGTCGACGGCTTGACGGCCATGATGATGTGCGTCGTCACCTTCGTGTCGCTGATGGTGCACATCTACACCATCGGCTACATGGAAGAAGACCCGGGCTACCACCGCTTCTTCAGCTACATCTCTCTGTTCACCTTCTCGATGTTGATGCTCGTGATGAGCAACAACTTCCTCCAGCTCTTCTTCGGCTGGGAAGCCGTGGGCTTGGTGTCCTACTTGCTGATTGGGTTCTGGTACAAGAAACCCACGGCCATCTTCGCCAATATGAAGGCCTTTTTGGTCAACCGCGTGGGTGACTTTGGCTTCATTTTGGGCATTGGCCTGATCCTGGCTTACACCGGTTCGCTGAACTACACCGAGGTGTTTACCAAAGCCGGTGACTTGGCCAAGCTGGGCTTCCCGGGGACGGATTGGGCACTGCTGAGCGTGACCTGCATCTGCTTGTTCATCGGTGCGATGGGCAAGTCGGCGCAGTTCCCGCTGCATGTGTGGCTGCCAGACTCCATGGAAGGCCCGACACCCATCTCCGCGTTGATCCACGCTGCGACCATGGTGACGGCAGGCATCTTCATGGTGACGCGCATGTCGCCCCTGTTCGAGTTGAGTGATACCGCGCTGAACTTTGTCGTGGTGATCGGTTCCATCACGGCCTTGTTCATGGGCTTCTTGGGCATCATCCAAAACGACATCAAGCGTGTCGTCGCCTACTCAACCTTGTCTCAGTTGGGCTATATGACCGTGGCCCTGGGTGTCTCCGCCTACAACGTGGCGGTGTTCCACCTGATGACGCACGCCTTCTTCAAGGCCTTGCTGTTCTTGGCGGCCGGCTCGGTCATCATCGGCATGCACCACGACCAGGACATTCGCAACATGGGTGGGCTGCGCAAGTACATGCCCATCACCTGGATCACCTCTTTGCTGGGCTCTTTGGCCCTGATTGGGACGCCGTTCTTCGCAGGCTTCTATTCCAAAGATTCCATCATCCTCGCTGTGCACGCCAGCACTTTGCCTGCCGCAGGCTTTGCCTACTTCGCAGTAGTGGCGGGGGTCTTTGTGACAGCGTTCTACAGCTTCCGAATGTATTTCTTGGTCTTCCATGGCAAGGAGCGCTTCCATCACAAGCCCTTCCCAGGTGAGCACGACCACCATGATGACCACGGCGAGCATCATGCGCCGCATGAGTCGCCTTGGGTTGTGACCGCGCCATTGGTGCTGTTGGCTATTCCTTCCGTCTTGATCGGCTACTTGACGATCCACCCCATGCTCTACGGTGACTTCCTGAAGGACGCGATTCTGGTCAATGCAGAGGCTCACCCTGCCATGTCGGTCATCGCCAGCCAATTCCATGGCGCAACTGCGATGGCCATGCACGGGCTCGTGACCTTGCCCTTCTGGTTGGCGGTTGCGGGTGTCGCGCTTTCCTACTACTTCTACATCATCAACCCTGCCGTTCCGGCTGCGATTGGTCGCGGGCTGGCGCCTGTGGTGCGCATCTTGGAGAACAAGTACTACATGGACTGGTTCAATGAGAACGTCCTGGCTGCAGGCGCCCGCAAGCTGGGTGTTGGTCTCTGGAAGGGCGGCGATATGGCCCTGATCGATGGTGCCGTGGTCAATGGTTCCGCCAAGGGTATCGGTGCTTTGGCGGGCGTGGTCAGAACCTTCCAGACCGGTTATTTGTCGCTGTATGCGCTCGTGATGGTGCTGGGTATCTTCGGTTTGATGACCTGGCAGTTGTGGCCATTTCTTTCGAGCCTGATGGGCCATTGATCGGACAGGCGGAGAAAAAGAATGGGTTATTTGAGTGTTGCCATTTGGTTGCCGATCGCTTTCGGCACCGTCTTGCTAGCCTTTGGCCGTGACGAGCGGGCTGATGCTGCGCGTTGGATGGCCTTGGTCGGCGCTGTGGTGTCCTTCTTGGTCACCTTGCCGCTGATCACGGGTTTTGACAACGCGCTAGCCAGCCTGCAATTCGTTGAGAAGCTGGCTTGGATCGAGTCCTTCAAGGTCTACTATCACCTGGGTGTCGACGGCATCTCGGTGTGGTTCGTGCTGCTGACGGCCTTCATCACCATCATCGTGGTGATTGCAGCCTGGGAGGTCATCACCGACCGAGCGCACCAGTACTTGGGTGCTTTTTTGATCCTGTCGGGTCTGATGATTGGCGTCTTCTCGGCCGCCGACGGTCTGTTGTTCTACGTTTTCTTCGAGGCTACCTTGATCCCGATGTACATCATCATCGGCATCTGGGGTGGCCCGCGTCGGGTGTACGCCGCATTCAAGTTCTTCCTCTATACGCTCTTGGGCTCGCTGCTGATGCTCATTGCGTTGACTTACCTGTATTTCAAGGCGGGTGGCAGCTTCGACATCCAGACCTGGCACAAGATGCCGCTGCCCATGTCGGCGCAGACCTTGTTGTTCTTCGCCTTCTTTGCAGCGTTCTCGGTCAAGGTGCCGATGTGGCCGGTGCACACTTGGCTGCCCGATGCCCACGTGGAAGCCCCGACCGGTGGCTCGGTGGTGCTGGCCGCCATCATGCTGAAGTTGGGGGCCTATGGTTTCCTGCGCTTCTCCATGCCTATCGCACCTGATGCGGCGCACGAATACGCTTGGCTCATCATCACGCTGTCGTTGGTGGCGGTCATCTACATTGGCTTGGTAGCCATGGTTCAGCAGGACATGAAGAAGCTGGTGGCCTATTCATCGATTGCTCACATGGGCTTCGTAACGCTGGGCTTCTTCCTCTTCAATGAGCTGGGCATGGCAGGCGGCATCGTGCAGATGATTTCGCACGGCTTCGTCTCCGGCGCTATGTTCTTGTGCATTGGCGTGCTGTATGACCGCGTTCACTCCCGCGAGATCGCGGCTTATGGCGGCGTGGTCAACACCATGCCGAAGTTTGTCGGCTTTGCTGTGTTGTTCGCCATGGCCAACGCTGGTCTGCCCGGAACCGCTGGCTTCATCGGTGAGTGGATGGTGATCCTGGGTGCCGTGCAGTACAACTTCTGGATCGGCGCTTTGGCCGCCACAGCCCTGATCTTTGGGGCGGCATACACCCTGTGGATGGTCAAGCGCGTCTACTTCGGCGACGTGGCGAACGACAACGTTCGCGAGTTGACCGATTTGAACTCGCGTGAGTTCGTGATGCTGGGCATTCTGGCTGTGGCTGTGTTGGCCATGGGTCTGTATCCCAAGCCCTTCACCGACGTGATGCAGGTTTCCGTCACAGAACTGCTCAAGCACGTGGCAGCGTCCAAGATCAACTGACGTGGCCGGGAAAGCACTATGAATGAACTGAACTGGCTTGTCGCCGCCCCTGAGATCTTTCTGCTCATTGCTGCCTGCTTCATTGCCTTGGCAGATCTGTGGGTGGTCGATGAGCGTCGGCGTGTCACCTTCTGGATGTCACAAGCCACCGTGGCTGTGTTCACCCTCCTGCATGCGAAGCTCCTGAATACTGGTTTGGTTACCGGCGCAGCAGCGTCTGTGAATGCCTTGCAAGGCCTGATGGTGTCCGATCCTATGGGGCACCTCCTGGCCGTCGCCGCTGGCATTGCGGTCATGATCACCCTGGCCTATGCCCAGCCGTACATCGGTAGCCGTGAGCTTCTAAAGGGTGAGCTTTACGTGCTGACGCTGTTCGCATTGCTTGGCGTGTCGGTGATGATCTCCGCCAACAACTTCTTGGTCATCTACGTTGGTCTGGAGTTGATGAGCTTGTCGCTCTACGCCTTGGTGGCCTTGCGTCGCGACCATGCTGTGGCGACGGAAGCAGCCATGAAGTACTTTGTGCTTGGTGCATTGGCCAGCGGCTTCTTGCTCTATGGCATGTCCATGATGTACGGTGCGACGAGCTCGTTGGATCTGCCTGAGGTCTTCAACGCCATCCAGACTGGCAAGATCAACCCCACCGTGCTGACCTTTGGTGTGGTGTTCATCGTGGCCGGCTTGGCCTTCAAGCTGGGCGTGGTGCCATTCCATATGTGGGTGCCCGATGTGTATCAAGGAGCTCCCACCGCTATCACCTTGATGATTGGTGGCTTCCCTAAGCTGGCGGCCTTTGCGGTGACGATTCGCATCTTGGTCGAAGGCCTCAGCGGCGTAGCCCGTGATTGGCAGCAAATGTTCATGCTGCTGGCCATCTGCTCGCTGGCGGTGGGCAATTTGGCTGCCATTGCACAAACCAACCTGAAGCGCATGTTGGCCTACTCGGGCATTGCGCAGCTGGGTTTCATGCTGCTGGGCTTTACCCCAACTGTGGTGGCTCACAACACCCTCAATGCGGCCAACGGCTACAGCTCGGCGATGTTCTACGTGATCACCTATGTGCTCACCACCTTGGGCACCTTCGGCCTGATCATGTACATGTCTCGCCAGGGCGTTGAGAGCGATGAAGTGTCTGACCTGGCAGGTTTGGCCAAGCGCAACCCTTGGCTGGCCGGCGTGATGACTATCTTTATGTTCTCCTTGGCCGGGGTGCCGCCAATGGTGGGCTTCTACGCCAAGTTCGCCATCCTGCAAGCCTTGGTCAGCACCAATGAGGCGCTCTACATTGGCTTGGCCGTCACCGCCGTGATGCTGTCTTTGATCGGCGCCTTCTATTACCTGCGGGTGGTCAAGGTCATGTTCTTTGACGAGCCTAAAGACCTCACACCCGTGCCCGCTCAAGGCGGCGTCGGTGTTCTTTTGGCTGCAAACGGGCTGGCTGCTTTGGGCCTGGGTCTGATGCCTGAGGGTTTGATGGCGCTTTGCCGCCAAACCATTCAAGTTGCTTTGGCCGGTTGAGTGTTCGGCAGATATGACCTCGACCACTGCAGTCTGGCTTGTTCTGGTGTTGGCCCTGTTGGCCGCCAACTTGCCATTCATGAATGAGCGCTTGTTGCTGCTTGGCCCTAAGCGTGCGCCTAAGCCGTTTGCTTGGCGGCTCGCGGAGCTGGGCCTGTGTGGCGCTCTGACGCTGGCCGCTGGCAGCATGCTGGAGTCCAGCTTGGGCCAAATCGCGCCACAGCGCTGGGAGTTCTATGCGGCATTCGTCTGCCTCTTTGTGACGCTGGCCTTCCCGGGCTTTATCTGGCGCTATTTGCGCAAACAGCCCCGCGCTGATGTCTGACGCACATTTGGTCGAGACCCGCCTCAGTTCAGAGCAACTGGTGCAGGGAAACTTCCTGGATGTCCGCAGAGACACGATTGCCTTGCCCGATGGCCAGCGAGCCACACGCGAGTATGTGGTGCATCCTGGCGCCGTGATGGTCGTGCCCATCTTGGACGATGGGCGAGTCATTGTGGAGCGTCAGTTCCGCTATCCGCTTCAGCAGGTGATCCTGGAGTTCCCGGCGGGCAAGCTGGATGCTGGGGAGAGCCGCCACGCCTGTGCCATGCGCGAGTTGGCTGAAGAGACTGGCTATCGCGCCCGCCAATGGGCGAGGGCCGGCGTGCTTCACCCTACAGTGGCCTATTCCACCGAATTCATCGAGATCTGGTTTGCACGCGACCTCTACCTCGGGCAGCGCAGCCTGGACCAAGGGGAGTTCATTGAGCTCTTGGCCATGGATCCCGACGCCTTGGATGCCGCCGCCTGCCAAGGTGCGTTGACGGACGCCAAATCGCTGATCGCCCTGATGTGGCTTCAGAAGTCCCAGTCCGGACAGTGGCCTCTGACCTGGGTGTCTGTGCCAGACGCTCAGCAGGGTTAAGGTCGGTGCATGAAAGTCTTCAATCTTTGCTGCGCGCAGGGCCATACCTTTGAAGGATGGTTTGGGTCGGAAGCCGACTACCTCTCGCAGACAGAGCGTGGCCTGTTGTGCTGCCCCCTGTGTGATGACAAGCAAGTCACTCGCCTGCCCAGTGCACCCAGGCTGAACCTGGGTGCCGTGGTCGCAGAAGCCACATCGCCCGAGGTGGCGCCAGCAAGTGAGCCTCACCAACATGAGCAGGCCAAGGCATTGGCTGCGCTGCAAGGCGGCTTGATGCAGGCCGTCAGGGCGGTCATCGCCAATACAGAAGACGTCGGCCCACGCTTTCCGGAGGAAGCCCGGCGCATTCATTATGGTGAAGCCGAGGCCCGCAACATCCGCGGGCAAGCCAGCGCCCAAGAACGCGCCGAGTTGGCCGAAGAGGGCATCGAGGTGGTGGCGCTGCCGACACCCAGGGGCCTGACCGGCCCGACTCACTAAGCCCACGCGCCACGCTTTGTGCTACGGCGCCTGCTTGAGCGGCAGCGTGCCTCAGAGCATCTTGCCCGGGTTGAGCGTTCCTCGGGGGTCCAAAGCCTGCTTGATGACGCGCATCATCGCCACGGCCACGGCGGGCTTGCGCTGCACCAAGTCCTCGCGCTTCAAGGCACCAATGCCATGTTCGGCAGAAAACGACCCGCCGCGCTGCATGATGTCGTCATAAACCCATGCGTTGATCTGCGCTTCGTGCTGCGCCAGAAACGCAGCGGGCTCCTGCCCCAGTGGTGCCTGTACGTTGTAGTGCAAGTTACCGTCACCCAAATGTCCGAAAGTGATCAGGCGCGCGCCCGGCAAGGCGTCGGACAGGCGCTGGCCCATGCCTCGCACAAACGCCGGAATGGCCGACACCAGCAGCGACACATCGTGTTTGATGTTCAGGCCATCCTGGCTTTGGGCCAAAGGAATGGACTCGCGTAGATGCCACATGGCCTTGGCCTGGCTCAGGTTGTCAGCCAGGGCGGCATCGTGAATCTCCTCAGCCTCTAGGGCAGCCTCCAAGACTTGCTCCATGGCTGCCCGACAAGCAGCCTCAGGCCCAGATGCCTCCAGCAACACACACCAAGGCGTAGGGGGCAGCGGTTGCGGCAGCGCTGGGAAGTGCTGCGCCACCAGTTGCAAGGCGGCCTCGGCCATGATTTCAAAGCCCGTTAACTGGGCATCCAAGTGCTGTCGGGCACGATGCAGCAGCGCGACAGTCTGATCAATCGATTGGCAGGCCGCGAGTGCCGTGACCTTGGCTGCTGGCGCGGGAAACAGCTTCAGCGTCGCGCCCGTGATCACGCCCAAGGTGCCCTCACTGCCAACGAACAAATCGCGCAGGTCGTAGCCGGTGTTGTCCTTTCGCAGCCCACTCAGCCCATCCCACACCTCACCTTGGGCGGTGACGACCTCCAGCCCCAGGCAAAGCTCGCGTGCATTGCCATAGCGCAGCACCTGGGTGCCACCAGCATTGGTGGCCAGATTGCCGCCGATGGTGCATGAGCCCTCAGCGGCCAAGCTCAGAGGGAAGAGCAGGCCGGCCTCGACGGCTGCCGCCTGTGCTTGCGCCAAGATGACGCCAGCATCCACAGTCATGGTCAGGTTGGCTTCGTCCAGAGCGCGCACTTGCCGCATACGGCTCAAGCTCAACACCACCTGCTCACCAGACTCATCCGGCACACCGCCGCCCACCAACCCGGTGTTGCCGCCTTGCGGTACGAGGCCTACTTCGTGCTGGCCGCAAGCCTTCACCACTGCGGCCACCTCCAGCGTGTTGGCGGGGCGAACTACGGCCAGTGCACGGCCCCGATAGCGCTTGCGCCAATCCCACTCCCAGGCACTGAGGTCTTGGTCGGTGAGTACGTGGGAGGCGCCCACCAGAGCGCGAAGCTCCGCGAGCAGGTCGTGAAAACGGGACATCATGGAGCAGGAGGAGGGGAGGATTCAAGCGCCGCGCCTTGCGTCAGGCGCCATCGCACTTGCGCTGCACAGGCCGCGAACAGCACCACACACAGCGCCACTTCGATCATGGCCAGAATTTGAGAGAGGCCGGTCTCGCTGGTAGAGCGCACCAAGCCTTCACCGCAATACACCCAAACCAGCAAGCTGAGCCATCGGTAGGTGTAGAGCCTGTACCGCCACAGGCCCACCAGTGGAAAGAACAAGGGGATGACCTTCACGGCCAGCGTGCCACGCCCGGTTGGAGCCAACCATAGCTCCCAGGCTAAGCCCAGCACAATCAAGGCGACTACCGCTGACAGGGCGACCGTGCGCGTCCAGCGCACCCGGTCGCTGGGGTTGGTGGGCACGGCGGACTCGGCGGCGGATTCTTTGACGAGAGAGGATTCAGACGACATCTTTGGCATGATAGCTGCCATGAGCACCACAAGAGACTGGCGCGGCGATGGACGCCAGCGATTGGCAGAAGCCCTAGAGACCCTCAGAAACTGGCCCTGGTTTGACACCGTCAAGACCTTGCGAATTCGGTTCCGAGAAGACCGCTTGGGCCTGACTGCCGGCAGCCTGACCTTCACCACTCTGATTGCCCTGGTGCCCCTGCTGACGGTGATGCTGGCGGTGTTCACCGCCTTCCCCATGTTTGCCAACTTCCAAGATTCGCTGCAGAAGTACTTTCTGCAGAGCTTGGTGCCAGACGGCATCGCCAAACCTGTGCTGGGGGCGCTGACCCAGTTCTCCAGCAAAGCCCATAAGCTTGGCACTGCTGGCTTAGTTTTTTTGGTGGTCAGCGCGCTGGCCTTGATGTTGACCATAGACCGCACACTCAACGGCATCTGGCGCGTGCGTAAGCCGCGCCCACTGGCGCAACGGGTGTTGGTGTATTGGGCGGCGGCTACCTTGGGGCCGTTGGTGCTGGGGGTGAGCTTGAGCCTCACGTCCTATGCGGTGTCTGCCTCCAAAGGCTTTGTCGGCGATATGGCCGGCGGCACGCGCTTGCTGTTCGACGTCGTGGAGTTCGTCCTCCTCGCCCTGACCATGTCGGGCCTGTTCCACTATGTTCCCAACACCCATGTGCGTTGGCGCCACGCCATTGCCGGCGGCATATTTGTCTCGGTGGGTTTTGAGTTGGCGAAACGTGCACTGAGTTGGTATGTCAGCTCAGTCGGCTCGTTTTCCACCATCTATGGCGCCTTTGCCATCGTGCCCATCTTCTTGTTGTGGCTCTACTTAAGCTGGGTCATCGTGTTGCTGGGGGCCGTGGTGGCGGCCTATGCGCCCAGCCTGCAGATGCGGGTGGTGCGGCTGGGCGATACACCGGGTTTGCGCTTTGCGTTGGCGCTCAAGGTGCTGTCTGGCCTCCACCAGGCCCGTGGGGCGGCCAAGCGGGGCTTGGACATGGCGCAACTGGCCACCCAGCTTCGGATAGAGCCCATCCAACTGGAGCCGGTGGTTGAAGAACTCATGGCCCTGGACTGGGTCGCCCGGCTGGATGAGGAGGGCGGCCAGCGCTATGTGCTGTTGGCAGAGCCTGAGCACACGGTGGCTGCGCCCTTGATCAACAGCATGCTTTTGGCGCCGCAGGACGAATTGCTGACCTTCCGCTCCCGGGCGGGACTCGACCGCATGGTGTTGGCGGACTTGTTGCGCCACTAAGGGTGCCCGTCTCTAGGCCGGATGCACCACCACCAGCAAGCCCCTGGCTGGGGATGCGCTGAGATTGCGAATCACATGCGGCTGATCCACCGCATAGCGCGCGGTGTCGCCTGGCGCCAGCAAGCTGTCCACGCCGCCCGTGCTGACTTGCATCTCGCCCTCCAGCACAGTGAGGTGTTCTCTGGAGCCAGGTTCGTGCGCGTCGGATGCTAAAGCGCCTTGCGCTTGGATCACCAACTCATACCACTCGAAGACGCCCGCCAACTCAATCGGCCCCAAGATACGCAACTCACACAAACCATCCGGGCTGCGCAGTGAGGGCGTGGCGTGGGACGCCACGGTGGTGACGGGCGGGGTAGGAGGCTTCTCGCCGCCTAGCAGGTCGGCCATCGAGACGCCCAGGGCATTGGCCAGACGCCACACCACCGCCACGGTGGGGTTGGCTTGGTTGCGTTCAATCTGCGAGAGCATGGACTTGGAGACGCCCGCTTGACGCGAGAGTTCATCCAGGGATAAGGCCTTCGCCTGGCGTAGCCCCGCCAAGGTCTGGCCCACCTTGGGCGGTTCAGCGGGGGAGGGGCGGGGCAGGTTCATGGGAGTGTGCTGCGCTGGCGCCCGCAAAAAGGGCGGCAAAAAGTGGGGCCAAGGGCTTGACGGCCGCGATCTTGTTCGTAATACTGCGCTTTCGTTCGATATATCGAACAAATGCATTTCTACTGAACGCGTCCAATGGCGCGATCATCTCACAACCTAGAGCGTCCCCGCATCATGAGCACACCTACCGACTTTCTGACCCACGTCCAAGCCGAGTTGCAAGGCCTGAGGGATGCAGGGCTCTTCAAAGGCGAGCGCATCATCGCCACGCCGCAAGGCGCTGTGGTGCGCACCGCCGATGGCCGCCAAGTCATCAACCTCTGCTCCAACAACTACCTGGGCCTCTCCAGCCACCCCACGGTGATTGAGGCCGCCCATGAGGCGCTGCGCACCCACGGCTATGGCCTGAGTTCAGTGCGATTCATTTGTGGCACTCAAGACCTGCACAAGACTCTGGAAGCCCGCTTGGCTCGTTTCCTGGGCACCGAAGACACCATTTTGTACGCCGCCGCCTTTGACGCCAACGGCGGCCTGTTTGAGCCGCTGTTGGGCGAAGCCGACGCCATCATCAGCGACGAGCTGAACCATGCCTCCATCATCGATGGCATCCGCCTGTGCAAGGCCCAGCGCTGGCGCTACAGCCACAACAACCTGGCCGATCTGGAGCGCTGCCTGCAAGAGGCCGAGGCCAAGGGCGCGCGCTTCAAGCTGGTCTTCACCGACGGTGTGTTCTCCATGGACGGCACGGTGGCCCAGTTGGACAAGATCCGCGCCCTGTGTGACCGCTACGGTGCGCTGCTCGGCATTGATGAATGCCACGCCTCGGGCTTCATGGGCAAGACCGGTCGCGGCACGCATGAGCACCGGGGTGTGTTTGGCAAGATCGACATCATCACCGGCACCTTGGGCAAGGCCCTGGGCGGTGCCTCGGGCGGCTTCACGGCCGGTCGTAAAGACGTGATTGAGCTGCTGCGCCAGCGCTCGCGCCCCTATCTGTTCTCCAACACCGTGGCCCCCAGCATCGTGGGCGCGTCCATCGCCGTGCTCGATTTGCTGGAAGGCTCCACCGCCCTGCGCGACAAGTTGGAAGACAACACCCGCTATTTCCGCCAAGCCATTCAGGCCGCCGGCTTCGAGATCAAGCCGGGGGATCACCCCATCGTGCCCATCATGGTTTACGACGCGGTCAAGGCCCAACAACTCAGTGCCCGCCTCCTGGAGCTGGGCGTCTATGCCGTGGGCTTCTTCTTCCCCGTCGTGCCCAAGGGCCAGGCCCGCATCCGCTGCCAAATGAGCGCAGCACACGATCGCCAGCACTTGGAGCAAGCCGTGGCAGCCTTTACCCAGGCCGGTCGCGAACTGGGCTTGATTCAATAAGGAGCGTCACGCATGAGCACCCCCCGCATTCTCATCATTGGCGCCAATGGTCAGATCGGCACGGAACTGGCCGAAACCCTGGCGCAGCGCTTAGGCGCCCAGGCCGTCATCACCAGCGATGTCTCGCCCAAGGGCCGCGTGCCCACGCTGCAGCACGAGACCCTGGATGTGACCGACATCGCCGCCTTGACGGCCGTGGTCGAGCGCCACAGCATCACCCAGGTCTACCATCTGGCGGCAGCACTCTCGGCACGCGGCGAGCAGCACCCCATGTGGGCCTGGGACCTGAACATGAAAGGCCTGCTCAATGTGCTGGAGGTGGCCCGCACCCACAAGCTTGAGCGCGTGTTCTGGCCCAGCTCCATCGCCGCCTTCGGCCCCACCACGCCGCGCGACTTCACCCCGCAAAAAACCATCATGGAGCCGACCACCGTCTATGGCATCTCCAAGCTGGCTGGCGAGGGCTGGTGTGCTTGGTATCACCGCATGCATGGGGTCGATGTGCGCTCCATCCGCTATCCCGGCTTGATCAGCTGGAAGACGCCCCCCGGTGGCGGCACCACCGACTATGCGGTGGAGATCTTCCATGCTGCCCTCAAAGACCGCCGTTACACCAGCTTCCTCGGCCCAGAGACGGCTTTGCCCATGATGTACATGGACGACGCCATCCGCGCCACGCTGGAGTTGATGGACGCACCGGCTGATGCGATCAAAGAGCGCACCTCCTACAACCTGGCGGGCATCAGCTTCACGCCCGCTCAGATTGCCGAAGCGATTGCGGCCGAGCTGCCGGGCTTTCAGATCGATTACGCACCGGACTTCCGCCAAGCCATTGCCGACTCCTGGCCACGCTCGATCGACGACAGCGCAGCGCAACGTGACTGGCGTTGGGCCCAGCGATTTGACTTGCAAGCCATGGTGCGCGAGATGCTGACTCAGCTCGCTGCTGTCCAGCAGGCTCAGTGAGTCTCGCCCAGCCCCAAGCGCTCTAGCCGATATCGCAGCGTATCGCGCGAGATGCCCAAGAGCCGGGCAGCGTGGGTCACATTGCCCTCGCTGCGGGCCAGCGCCGTTTGGATCAAGCGGCGCTCCATGCGGCCGAGGTCCAGGTCTTCTTCTGCGCCCAGCACCACTGCGGCCCCGGCACTGTTGCCCGCGTTGGGTGCCGTGTTGGTGCCCGAACTGCGGCCCAAGTCGGCAGCGGTCACGCGCTCACCTCGGGCCATCAACACGGCTTGTTCAATGGTGTTGCGCAACTCGCGGACATTGCCCGGCCAGTGGTGGCGCAGCAGCGCGTCTTGAGCGCCCGCGTCAAAGCACAATCCCTCGCGGCGGTAACGTGCGGCTTGCTGGTCGAGGAATCTTTGCGCCAACAGCATCACGTCATCCCCGCGCTCACGCAGCGGCGGCACCACCAACTCCACAATGCGCAGGCGGTAAAAAAGGTCAGCGCGAAAGCGGTTTTCTTTGACCCAGGTTTCCAATGGCTGGTGCGTGGCGCTGATGATGCGCGCGCGCACGGCTTGCTCTCGCAAACCGCCCAAGCGCCTCACCCGCCGCTCTTCCAGCAGCTTCAGCAGCTTGACTTGCGTGCCAGGCTCCGTCTCGGCAATCTCGTCCAAAAACAGGGTGCCGCCCTCGGCGGTTTCCACCAAGCCCACCTTGCGCTGCTGGGCACCCGTGAAGGCACCGCGTTCGTAGCCAAATAACTCAGCTTCGATCAAGGTGCCGGGCAGGGCGCCGCAGTTCAGCTCCACAAAGGGTTGGGCTTGGCGCGGGCCATCAAAATGCAAGGCCCGAGCCACCAGCTCTTTGCCGGTGCCGGTCTCGCCCCGAATCAAGACCGCCGGTGCTTGGTCATCGGCCAAGTTTCGCTCGGCCTCCAGCAAAGAGGCAATCTGCGCCCTCAAGGCCTGCATGGCGGGCGACTGGCCCAGCAGCTTGTCCAGCCCGCTGCTGGCGGCCGCCCGGCCTTCGTAATAGCGCACCGTGCGCTGCAGACGGTCTTGGGTCAGCAGGCGTTCCAGCACCAGCTTCATCTCGGCCAGCCCCACGGGCTTGGTCAGGTAGTCCGCCGCGCCAGCTTTCAAGGCTTGAACCGCCAAGTCCACGCTGCCGTAGCCCGTCATCAACACCACGCAGCATTGGGGGTCTAGCGTCCTCAGGCGCTCCAGCGCCTGCAGGCCCTTCATGCCCGGCAAGTTGTGGTCTAGAAGGACCAGGTCCGGTCGGAAGCTTTGGAACAGGCTAAAACCTTCTTCGGCGCTGCCGGCCACCCGACATTCATAGTCTTGCCGCTCCAGATAAAGCGCCACATTGCGGGCCAGCGTCTCTTCGTCGTCAATGATCAGAACAGCATGGCTCATGGCGTGGGGGCCAGCGGCGTGGCACTCGGGCTGGGCTTAGGGCTCTCTGAGGGCAGTACAGGCAAGGTCAAAATGGCGGAGCAACCGGCCCCAGGCTCACTCTCTAACTGCAGCGTGCCGCCAGCACGCTCGGCAGCGCGGCGGGCCAGTGGCAGGCCCATGCCCAGGCCTTGGGCCTTGGTGGTGAAGAAGGGGCGGCCCGCCTGGGCCTGATGGTGGCTGGCGATGCCGCTGCCTTGGTCGGCCACCACGATGCGCACCAGCGAGCCCTGCCGCCGCGCATACAGGGTGATGGTCTGTCCGGCGCTGCTGGCTTCGGCGGCATTGCTCATCAAGGAAGCCAGCACCTGGGCCATCAGCACCGGGTCCATGTCCACCTCGCCCAGCTCGTCCGGCCATTCGCACACAAAAGGCTTGCCTTGGGTTTTGAGGTCGGGCGCAAAGCGGGCCTCGGTGGCCTCTAGCGCAGTGGCCACGTCACAGCGACCCAGGCTGGTGGTGTGCTCGCTGCCGTAGGTCAGCAGGGCGCGCACCAAGGCTTCGATGCGGTCGGCCTCGCGCATGATGGTTTGCGGCGCCATGGGTGCGTCGCTGCCCAAGGCTAACTGCAATTCAGCCGAGCTGCGGATGGAGCTCAGCGGATTGCGAATGCTGTGGGCTACGGAGGCCGCGATCTCGCCCATCATGGCCAGCGCTTCAGCATCCACCAAGCGGGCCTGTTGGGCGCGCAGGTCGCGTTCGATGCGCAGCACAAACAGACTAAGCAGGCCAAAAAGCAAGGTGCCGCCCAAGGCCGCTCCTAGCCACAGGCGTCGTTCGCCCTCGGCAATGGTTTGCGTCAAGGCGGTGGGCTGCCGGTAGAGTTCAATCACCCCCACCACTTGGCCGGTGGGGGTGTCCTTCACCGGAAGGTAGTTTTCAACGAACCCGCTGCGAGAAGGGGCCATTAGCAGGTGCTCGGCCTTGTTCTGGTGATCTCCGGCCCAGTGCGCCACGAGTTGCCCTGAGAGGGCCTCATCCAATTCGTGATTAGCCCCGAATTGCCGACCTATCAATTCAGGCCGGCTCGACCACAGCACCCGGCGCTCTTGGGTGTAGACATTGATGCGCAGCACATCGGGCATGGCCGAGATGTGCGCGAGAAATTCTTGGAAGCCTGCATCGTCGGCCAGTGAGCCGCGGCGAAAGGTGGGCACCACACGCTGGGTGTCGGCCACGCTCTGCACAAAATCTTGGCTCAGCGCTGCGTCGCGCGCGAGCAGCCGACTTTGCATAAAGCCCGTGAGCACCTGGGCCAAGGCGGCCGCCAACAAGGCCATGCCCACAGCACCCATCAAGAGAAACTGGCGCGTCAAGGGACGGTGGCGTGGTGTCATCTGCGGCAATGGTAAGGGATGGGGCGCGGTCAAGGGCATTGCGCTGCTTGCATGGTGCTAGGGCCTGTTAACACTACCGCAAGGGGCGCGAAGCGGTGAATTGGGGCGCCCATCTAGGCGCGATGCGCCGCCCGCACTGGTGTGCGGGCAAGCGTTGCAACGACGAGGGGCCCCCCAATTCGCCACTTCCCTTCGGGTTGTGGCCAAAAAGGGCGCATGCGGCGTTGCAAATCCTCGCCGGGCGGCAAGCCCGGCTTCGGTTTGCGCCTTGCCTGCGCTCTTTTTGACTCACAACGCGCACCCTTGCGGCAGCGTTAACAGGCCCTTGCCCTTGACGGCCCTCAAACTGCTGCGATCAGCGGACGCGGCAGCGCGCAGTCTGCGTGGCCACCACTTGGCCGTTCGCATCCAGCAGCGTACCGGTGGCTTGACCGCCTGTGATGAAAGTGGTGGACAGTGGGGTGGCACCGCGGCGGATGTCGCGCGGCTGGCTGGAGAAGTCGAAGCCGACTTCATCGCCCACTGTGGCACGTGCTGGTGCTTGGGCGGTATTGGGGCCCGAGGTCAGCACAGAGCTGTAGGTGCCGGGGATCAAGTTGGTGCCGTCGATGGAGGCGGTCGAGCGGTCAGCGCGCTTCTCGCACTTAACGCGAATGCTTTGCGCCTGGGCTACCGTGCTCAAAGCCAGCAATGCAGCGATGGCGACGAGAGAGTTCGAGAGTCTGGACATGGTGCTTCTCCTGAAGGTCTTGAAGGGCAGATTGGTCTGCCGGTTGGGCAAGCCCCCCTTGGGCCTGCCTGTCCACTTCATTGCAAGCACTATGCCAGAATGTGCAAATAGTCCATTTATTGGACTTCTCCCCAGGGAGATCTAGGTGTCTCGCTGAGAAATTACTCCCGCCAAAGCGATATCGGACGGCAATATTGGGGCTTTTACCCCACCCAGTATCAGGTGGCGCTGGGTGAAATGCCCCAAGCTCTCAGGCCAAGGCGGTGCGCAACGCGGCCAGGGTCTGCTCCGGGCACTCGTGCATCAGCCCATGCCCGCAGGGCAGCAGGGTGACCGGCGCGTTGAGCGCTTGGGCCAGCGCCTTCACAGCCTTGGGCGGCGTCATTTGATCCGCTTGCCCGGAGATCACATGGCTCTGACAGCGCACGGCGGCCGCAGCTTGCAGACCGCCGTCATAGCGATTGCAGAGCTCAAAGTCGTGCGAAAACACCTCGCTGCCGGGCTGCGACGCCATGACCCTGGACATCAGGCGCCGGTTGCCCCCATGCAGCCAGAAGCCCGGGCCGGGATAGGAGGGCTTGGACGCGTGCGATGAGATCGAGAGCGCATTGACCAGGTCCATGCCTGCCTCTGGGGTGTCGCGGGCCATGGTTAGCAGCGCGTCCGAGACCTTCATGGGGTAGGCAGAGCCCATCAACACGAGATGGCTGGCCCGCTCTGGTGCCTTAGCCGCTGCAGCCAGGGCGATCAGTGACCCCATGCTGTGGCCGACCCAAGCGGCTTGCTGCACGCCTGCGGCATCGAGCAGCGCCAAGCACCAATCCGCAAGGGCTTCGACACTGGGCAGCAGCGGCCCGCCCGAACGGCCGTGGCCGGGTTGATCCACCGCCAGCACACTCCAGCCATGGTGGGCGCACCAGCGCGCCAGCAGGTTCCAGACGCTGTGATCATGCAAAGCGCCGTGGATGAACACCACACAGGGCAGGGCGGGGTTGAAGGGCTTGCCGCCGGTGTAGGCGTAGGCCTCGTGGCCTTGAACAGTCAGCTTCATGGCCGGTCTCCGGTGGCAGGGGCGGCGCGTTCGGCGGCCTTTAGGGCGCGCTTCAAGTCGTCCAGCAGATCAGCGGGGTCTTCCAAACCAATCGACAGACGAATGGTGCCTGGCGTGATGCCGGCTTGCGCCAGCGCCGCGTTGTCCATGCGGAAGTGGGTGGTGGAGGCCGGGTGGATCACCAAGGAGCGGCAATCGCCCACATTGGCCAGGTGCGAAAAAATCTTCAGGCTTTCGACAAAGGCCACGCCTTGCTCGCGCGTGCCTTTGAGGTCAAAACTGAAGACCGAGCTGGCGCCTCTGGGGAGGAGCTTGGCGGCCAGCGCCTGGCTGGTGTGGCCGTCCGCCTCGGGGTGATGGACTCGCTCGACCAGGGCGTGTTGGCTGAGGAAGCGCACCACCGCTCGGGCGTTCTCCACGTGCCGCTGCATGCGCAGTGGCAGGGTCTCTATCCCTTGCAAGATCAGCCAGGCGGTGTGCGGGCTCATGCAGGCGCCGAAGTCCCGCAGGCCTTCTCGGCGGGCGCGCAGCAAAAAGGCGCCCACGGTGCTCTCCTCGGTGAAGACCATGTCGTGAAAGCCCGCGTAGGGCTCGCACAGGCTGGCGAAGAGGCCATGCCGCGCGTGGGCCGCGTCCCAATCAAAGCGGCCGGAGTCCACCAGCACGCCCCCGATGACGGTGCCGTGGCCACTCAGGAACTTTGTGGCGGAATGAAAGAGCAGATCTGCGCCGTGCTCAAAGGGCTTGAGCAAGCAGGGCGGGGTGAAGGTGGCATCCACCAGCAGGGGCAAGCCTGCGGCATGGGCAATCGCGCTGATGGCGGGGATGTCCAACACATCGCCACCCGGGTTGCCAATGGTTTCGCCAAACAGCATCACCGTGTTGGGGCGGATGGCCTCGCGCCAAGCGCTCAGGTCGCCTGGGCGCACAAAGGTCGTCTCAATGCCTAAGCGTCGCAAGGTGTAGTGCAGCAGATTGTGCGAGCCACCATAGAGGGCTGAGCTGGCCACAATGTGGCTGCCGGCACCCGCCAAAGTGGTGACGGCCAGCGCCAGTGCCGCCTGGCCGCTGGCCGTGGCAATGGCACCCACGCCGCCCTCCAGCGCCGCCATGCGTTCCTCAAAAACGGCTGTCGTGGGGTTGGAGATGCGGCTGTAGACATGGCCAGCGCGCTCCAGGTTGAACAGCGAGGCAGCATGCTCGCTGGACTCAAACACAAAAGAGGTGCTGAGGTGGATGGGCGTGGCGCGGGCGCCAGTCGCAGGGTCCGGTGCCGCCCCGGCGTGCAGCGCCAGGGTGTCGAATCCAGGGTCTTGAAATCCAGGCATAGGGTCTTCCTGTGTAGGGGAGCGGTCGGGATTGTGTGCTATGTTGCCCACCAGTAAGATTTCCACGACTCACCCGCTGTGAAGGAGACCCCATGAAAGTCAGCGACATCCTGCGTGTCAAAGGCAATACGCTCTACACCCTGACCCCCGATGAGCCTTTGGCCACCGCTGTCACGGTCATGGCTGAAAAGGACATTGGTTCCTTGGTGGTCATGGATCACGGCGACCTGGTGGGCATGCTGACCTTTCGTGAAGTCCTGACAGCCATCGTGCGTAACGGTGGACAAGTGGGCACCTCGCTGGTTCGCTCGGTGATGGATGACGCGCCGCTGACCTGCACGCCGGCCACCGAGATCGATGAGGTCCGCCGCATGATGCTGGGTCGCCATGCCCGTTACATGCCCGTGCTAGATGGCCGCACCTTGATGGGCGTGATCTCGTTTTATGACGTCGCCAAGACCGTGGTGGACGCGCAAGACTTCGAGAACCGCATGCTCAAGGCCTACATCCGCGACTGGCCTGCGGAGGACAGTCAAGCCACTGCCGAAGCGGCCAAGGGCGGCTGAGCCATGCGCTCTTTGAGCCACGACAGAGCGGCTTGGGGCTCGATGGGGCGGCAGAAGCGATAGCCCTGCAGCATGTCGCAGCCGTTGGCGCGCAGGTACTCCGCCTGCTCATCGGTTTCTACGCCTTCGGCAATCGTGGTCAAGTTCAAGGCATGGGCCATCTGAATAATGGCCTGCACAATCGCGCGGTCGTCCGGGTCGCTGTGGATGTCGCGCACAAAAGACTGGTCGATCTTCAGCGTGTCGATGCGGAAGCGCTTGAGGTAGTTGAGCGACGAATACCCGGTGCCGAAGTCATCGATGGACAGCCGCAAACCCAGGGCGTGCAGCCGGTCCATCATGGCAATCGCGGCCGTGGGGTTGCCCGTGGCCACGCTTTCGGTCAACTCCAGCTCCAAGTAGGCGGCCGGCAAGCCCGTGTGGGCCAGAATCGCCTGCACCCGCTCGGGCAGCGACGGGTCTC
>NZ_JBIKNQ010000058.1:0-35557 GCF_044358605.1 Ideonella sp. | reverse complement strand
CCAGTTGCCCCAATGGCTGCCCCCAGAGCTGCGCCAACAAGCCCACGAGCGTGGCTATGCCAACCAGTTTGAAGCCAGCCGCATCGCCATCCCCTGGCGGCCGCAGTTGCAAGACGGCAGCGGCGCGCGCCTCAACCCCCGCCACACCGGCCCCGGCCTGATGACCGCCACCGTGGTCGGCCCAGACGGCCACACCCAAGCCAGCGGGGCCGACGAGCTGCACATGGACGCCCTGGGGCGCGTGCGCATCCAGTTCCCCTTCCAGCGCCATGCCGCGCAAAGTGGGAGTGCCCTGCCCAACACCAGTGCCAGCAGCACCTGGGTGCGCGTGGCCCAAAGTGCCGCCGGGCCGGGCATGGGCACCCAGTTCATCCCCCGCATCGGCCAAGAGGTGATCGTCACCTTCTTGGACAACGACATCGACAGGCCCGTCATCACCGGCACGCTCTATAACGGCCAGGGTGAAGGAGGCAATGCACCCAGCCCGGGCGGAGTGAACCAGGACAGCGACACCACCGTCTTTGCCCACAGCAGCGACCACCAGCCCAGCGCCCAAGGCAACCTCATGGGCGCAGGCCACAGCCCCGCCTGGCATGGCGCGAGCCCCCACAGCCACACCGCAGGCGGGCAGGCCAACCCAGCGGCCCTGAGCGGCTTCAAGACCAAAGAGTTTGGCGGCCAAGGCTTTAACCAACTGGTGTTTGACGACACGCCCAGCCAACTCCGCACGCAGCTCGCCACCAGCCAACACGCCAGCCAGCTCAACCTGGGCCACTTGGTGCACCAGGCCGACAACCACCGAGGCAGCTTCCGAGGCCTGGGGTTTGAACTGCGCACCGACGCCTACGGCGCCATCCGCGCGGGCCAAGGCGTGCTGATCAGCAGCTACGGCCTGCCCGAGCAAGAACCCGCTGGCGACAACGTGGCCGGCCAAGCTCTGGCCAAACAGCTCCAAGCCCTGGGCCAAAGCTTCAGCCAAGCCGCAGCCACCCACCAAGCCGTGAAGCTGGCCGGGCACGAAGGCACAAGCGGCCAACACAAAAGCAGCCTCAGCCCAGAACACGCCCCCTTCAACGCCCTCTACACCGCCTTGAGCGGCCTGGTGGGCCAAAGCTGGGAGCAAGCCCAAGGCGACGCCGCCAGCATCAAAGGCGCCACCGACAAAGCCCAAGCGCTGCCCCACGCCACCGCCCCCGTCATCGCCATCAGCGCCCGCGCCGGGCTCATTCAAACCGCAGGCCAAGACCTCCACACCGCCGCCGCCGAGACACTCACCCTCGCCGCAGGCCAACACAGCAGCGCCGCAACAGGCGGGGCGCTACGTATCCACAGCGGCCAAGCCATCGGCATGCTGGGCGGCGCCATCAAGCCCGGCACCGAAGCCGCAGGCACAGGCCTCAGCCTCATCGCCGCCCAAGGCAACTTGAGCCTCCAAGCCCAAGCCAGCACCCTGCAAGTGGCCGCCAAAGGCCGCATCAACATCCAAAGCGCCAACAGCCACATCGACTGGGCAGCAGCCAAGAAGATCAGCCTCACAACAGCGGGCGGCGCCAACATCACCCTAGAGGGCGGCAACATCACGGTGCAGTGCCCAGGGACCATTACGGTGAAGGCGAGTGTGAGGAAGTTTGGGGGGCCGAGCCAAGTTCGCTACCCCTTGGACCCGATGACAAAGCACGACTTCTGCCTACCTTGCTTCTTCAGAGCTGCCATGAGCGGTGCTGCGTTGGTGCCTGTGTGATGGGAGACATTCGCTCATGACACACGATTACTTGCTGGCGGATGGCAGCATCTTGCATGGGTTGCCGCTCATGCAGCGGCTGATGGACCATCCGAGTGCTGTCGCGCTGTACGACACACAAGGGCCAGAAGCCAAGCTGATCGGTCCCTGGCTCGTCGAGGCCAGCGCGTTGCCAGAGTGGGCGAGCCTGCCGCCGCCGTTGAACCTTGGCTTGAGTTTGCTGAGTTCGGTGGGGACTGCGGCAGATGTGCTTGTGCATTTGCGCGGCCTAGCTACGGTGCAAACTGATGACGAGCAGCGTTTTTATCTGAGGTATGCGGACACACGCGTGCTGCAAGCCATGCAGATGGCTTGGCCAGAGTTTTTGTTGGCACGCGTGAAGGGGCCCTTGCTGAGCTGGCGATGGATGGATCGATTTGGCGAGCCCCAAGAGTTTGCAGATGGCCTTCGCGGTGTATCAGCCGAACTGCCGGTATTGAGCCTTCGACAATTTGAGGCGCTGATCAACGCAGGTGAGCCAGACCGCATGGCACAAATGCTGGGCGAACTGCGAGATGAGCGCATTCAGCCGCTTAACAATAATGCGCACTATCAGTGGATGAAGCAGGCGCTGAGCTGGTGCGATGCACAAGGCTTCGCGCATTGGACTAGCCGCAGGGCCGCCGCTTGCCAAACAATCCTGAGTGAGGGCCAAGTGCTTCAGGCGCAAGCCCTTGAGACATGGATACAGACTCTCTCCGTAGACGCAGACCCTACCGGCCCTCTGCCTCCCGTACACAAAGCATAAGCGTTGCAGCCATGACGATGACTCTTGCCCTTTGGCCCCAAACGCGCCGCTGGCTGGCTCTGATGGCGATAAGCCTACTGGTGCCCCTCAGTGCCTGTGACGCCAAGCCCGCCGAGGACGGCATAGGAACCACCATCACCGGCTTGGATCACTTGGCGGAGCATTTAAGTATCCAGAATTTTTGGGTGAATGGCACCAGCGGCCATCAGGCCGGCAAAGGTGGCAGCGAAGTTTGCTGTGTCTCCTTACCCAGGAAATGGCACCCAGGCTTGACCGTCAAAGTGCGCTGGGCCGTGACCAACTGGAAGCGCAAGGTGTTCAGCATGCATGAGCGTGTTGTGCCCGTTGATCGCTATGAAGAGGTTGGGCAGTTGTTCATTCATTTCTTGCCGGATGGCTCTGTGCGCGCGGTGTCCTCCATGTATGCGGCGTGGGGCACTGGCGGCTTTTACCCCGGTCCTTCATACGATACGGTGCTACGCAAGCAACCCTGGGAGGAGTACGACTTCAAGCCTGATGAGCCCTTGTTTGCCGAGGTGGAGGATGCAGCTAAGGACGAGACCCCATGAGTGAAGTCAGTGCATCACCACACCCCGGCAACACGGCTGATGTGACCGCGACGGTGCCCACCCTGCCTTGCCGGGCGGAGAAGTGCGAACTCAATATCCACATTGGGATTTTTTTTGATGGCACGGGCAATAACCAAGGCTGGGTCGAGAAGGCCGATGGGAACTGGCGCCAGGGCCTCGCCAACTGGTGGAGTGAAAGAAAGCCCAATACCCTGACCCAGTTGGAGCAGCGCAGCGACTCGAACGTGGCGCGCCTGTTTCGGTCATACCCTAATGATCCAGTAGGGGGGTATTTCCGGCTCTATGTACCCGGTGTGGGTACGCCCTTCCCTGAGTTGGGTGAGCCAGAACCGCGAGGCTCGGGGGCGGGATTTGGTGCCGGGGGTGATGGGCGCATCAACTACGGCATCTTGCACGTGCTCAACAGCATGTACCAAGCTATTTCCTTGGGCAACCGGCGCTTGATTTCCCCTGAGACGATCAAAGCCCTTTGCACTGAGGGCATGGTCGGAATCAACCCGCGCACCAATGAGCCTAACTTGAGCAAGCAGACGCAGGCGGCGCTCAAGCCTGTGGGCATGGATCGCAAAGGGGGCTTGCTGATGAGCCTGACCCATGTGAGCCACCGCGAACCTTCTTCAAAGCTCAGTTCGCGCAGCTTGCGACCAAGATTGCCTGCACCCCCAAACCGCAGTTGGTGGAGGTGTTCATTGATGTGTTTGGGTTTTCCCGAGGCGCCGCCCAGGCCCGGACGTTTTGCACCTGGCTAGATGCTTTTTTTCAAGGCGATAGGCTGGCAGGCGTGCGTGCGCATATCCGCTTTGTCGGGTTGTTTGACACAGTTTCGGCGGCAGGGGTTGGCGCCTCTGTGACCTCGTTCACCGACGGGCACCAAGGCTGGGGCGATGCGCCCTATATGCGCATACCGGCGCGTGTGCGGCATTGCGAGCATTACGCCGCCATGCATGAGAACCGTAGCGCGTTCCCGCTAGAAGATATTCGTCAAGAGGGCGTGATGCCCCCACGCACGCGGCAGTTCCGCTTCCCGGGCATGCACTCCAATGTCGGCGGGGGGTACTCACCGTTGGACCAGGGGCGAGGCCCAGGGCGACAAGATAGCGAGAAGTTGTCTCAGATCCCGCTCAATCGCATGTTTGAGGCGGCCGTTGCGGCCAAGGTGCCGTTGAACAAGAGGCTGGCGATAGAGCAAAGTCGTTGGGACTGCTACGCCATCGCCCCAAGCCTGCAAAAGGCCTACGACGAGTTCGTGTCGGCCAACGGCGCCGGCGGTCGGCGCATGAAGGACTGCTTGATGGACTACCTGACCTGGCGGATTCGGGTCCGAGATTACTTTGCACAACTCCCAGCCACGCTGCGCGCCAGCGAGAACGACCGTGCCGATTTGATTGGAGCGAATACAACTTTGATCAAAGACTATGCGGACGTTCAGGCCGCGGCCACGATTGATAAGCGATTGGCAGACGCAGAGAAGAAGCATTCCGCGATCAGTTCCAATCACGGAGAGATCGATTCACTTCGCAAAGAGAAAAAGCGGCTTCGGTCTGCCATGAGCAGTTTGTCCGCAACAGCCGCTGAAGTGGTTTCTCGTGCAAACGCATGGCGGCAATTGACGCTGGCGGAGCACACCCTGTTTGCTGAGTATTGCCATGACTCTTACGCAGGCTTCAAACCCTATGAGGCCCCACTCGCGGTGGGTGTTGACTTGCCCGGCACTTGGGAGCCCGAGGGCTACTTGCGCTACCGCGTGCGCTTCGAGGGCAACGACACTCGGCTGACCCAGATCCCGCCGCAAGACACCCAAACGATGGTGACGTAAGCCTGGCGCATTGCGTTGCCTGGATTTCGCGCCGGAAAGTAGAAACCTGAATGCACGATCGGCCGCATGCAGCCTTCAAGCTGCCCTCAGCCTTACTGGTGTGTCTGTGGTTCGGCGCATTCAGCGTGATGGCACCATCTCGGGCTGGCGCCCAAGTATCAAGATCTCAAGCGAGCCAGAACAGCAACCTAGCGCTTCCCATATCCGGTATCGACCATTTGCCAGACCACGTCAGTGTCCAGAACTTTTGGGTGAACGGGGTCTCTGGGCAGCAAGCAGGCAAGGGAGGAAGCCGGGTTTGTTGCGTCAACTTACCCAGGGTGTGGAGCCCTGGGATGAAGGTGTCCGTCCGATGGGGGGGCTTGAATTGGCGAGATGGCGAAACTGACCTCTATGAGGTCAAAGACGTTCCCGTTGACCCCTTCGAACCAACTGAGATATCCGCACTCTATGTGCACTTCCTGCCGGATGGTTCAGTAAGAGCCGTACCTTCTCGCGAAGTGCCAAGCAGCCCAATGTACTCAGGGCCTCGCGTTCGGATTCCAGCTAAAGAGCCCTGGGATGTCTACGGTGTAGGTAACGGGCCCACCAAGATTTGCCGCGATCACACGGTGGTCCCGATGCGCGCTTGTATCCGAGATTGAGTCAGGGCCCCCAGCCCGCATGCCCCCTTCACCTCAGTAGCAAATATCCGTCGTCTGCACAGGCACCGCGAGGTGTGCAAGGCTTCATCGTGGCTTTGCCCACCGAGTGGACCCGGGGCGAAGACAGTTTGTTCACCAAGTCGCATCTCGCCATCATTGCATTGAACGAGCAGTCAGCCACCCAACACGCCTTGGCAGAAAACAGCCCCGGCAAGAAGGAATCTTCAGCATGATCGCTCACCTATCCGCACAGCGATTCAGTTCAATGGGCTTGTCCCGCTGGCTTTGTGTGGGAGCCTTGGCTGGCCTTGCCGCATGCAGCCCCAGCGAGGCACAGCTTCAGCCGCGCGGCTCTTCACCACAAGACATTGCAGAGGCCTACCACCCCAACTACGTACCGACTGCGGCTGCGCGCAGCGAGTGCTTGGGGCGATTGGTGTTTGAGGTGGCACCTGCTTCCTCGTTTGAGTGGGGTTTGCCGCGCGAAGGGACCGATCATGAAATCCTGGGGTTCTCCCGCCTGCTTCGCGGTGACCAGGATGGCATTCAGCTGGGCAATGTGGCTGTGCTGGTGTTTGATCGTGCCAACCTTCGCTCAATTCAGGAGCTTCAGCGCATGCGAGGGGTCTACAAGAGCATCGCCATGCAAGACTTTGACGAAAACATCCGGCGAAAGCGCAGCCTAGCCCAGAGTCAAGCGGAGTTAATGGTCAGGCCCGACTATCGAGACGATCCAAGCCAGGTTGCCGGATTTAAGCAAGACATTGAGGACCTGGATAAGGAGGTCAAGGAACTGCTTGCCCGCAAGCAAAACCTCGACAAGGACTGGCACCCCACCGACTGGAGCCTGCCCGACAGCACGGGCTACATCGCTGGCCCCACGCTGTACGCGTTTCTGCTGCGCGGCGGCTATGCCTTTCAGTTCATGTCCACCGGCGGTGAAGGCGAGCCACCGTTCGAGCAACGTGTGGCGGCATTCAAAGATTTGCTCAGTCGTTTTGAGCCCCGCTCGCTCTACCAAGTGCCCAACAAGGCGGGCGTTTGCATCCCGCATGGCTTTATTGCGGATGATGGCAAAGGGCCCTTCAACGCCGATGTGTCGTTTCGCTATGCAGACAGCCCTGGCGTGATCTACACCTTGAGTACAGGCGTTGTGGGCGAGCGCAATTACGAGCCCAATGACCCGCTGATTGAAGCGACTGCGCGCGCCACGGTTTCTGCCGTGATTGGCAACAGCTACGGCCGAAAGCTCAAGGTGCTGGGGCCAAAGCCCGCCAAGATTGGTGCGCGAGGCGGCTTGTTGGGAGGCATCTCCACCGCAGAGGGCGCGCCGGGCTACAGCGTCTATGCAGGCGTGGGTGGCGTGCCTGGCTCACAGGTGTTGCCACACATCTCTCTGAACATGCGCAGCTTTGACAAGCAGACGGCGCCGGACGATGTGAAGGTCGACCCGCCACCCTTTGAGCAAAGCCTGCAGCGCTTTGAGCAGACCTTGAGCTCGGCGCGGACAAGACGCGCTGACACTCAGTGAATCGAAGCGGGCGGTGAGGGCGCTGCTGCAGCCCTCCGCCGCTTCACCTCAATAGCAAAGATACGTCGTCTGCACCGTCATCGACGCGCCTTCCCAGGCGCAGGCAACTTGCTCGTCAAATGTATTGGACTCAACCGGATGAGCACACGCATGACAAGAAGCACGCTAGGACGGTGGCTCCTTTGCCCACTACTGATGATTTTCAGCCTGCAGGCTTGCAGTTCGCAGTCTGAGTCGGCTGCCAAAAATTGGTCAACCGAATGTGTGGGACGCATGCAGTTCCAGCTGCCGGGATATGTCTATCCAGCAGCCACTTTTAACAGCAAGGTGAGCAGCTTCAGATTAGGCAGCGCAATCGAGAAGCCGACGTTTCCTGACGGAACACCGGCACATTTGGCAAACTCTTACCTCGTCAGCCACCCGCTCACTGCGGACGAGAAGAAGAGGTTCATCGAGTTCGCTCTGGCGGAAGGTACTGAGGTTACCGGTACTTCGCCAAGTGGAGAAAAAGTGTTTCGCTTCCGTCGCGGCTTCACTGAGTCAAGGACGTCAGATGGCGGTGTCATTCGGCGATACCCTGGCTCGATATGGGGAACGATCTTTGTTGGCGACAACTTGATCAGGTTTGGGCCAAGCATTGAGGTGGCAGAGCGGCTTCTTAAGGCCGTTCCCAGGCCTGTTTTTGACGTTCCCAAGGTGCCTGGGCTATGTATGCCATATGTTTTTGTGCCGGACGATGGTATGCCTAAGCGTAACTTGAGTATGAGTTACAGACTGAAGGACCATCCCGATATTCAAGTCACCCTCACCGATGCTTCGGCGTTCAAGCCTGAGCAACTTCTTTCTATGGGTGGCATGTCTGATGCTGAAGTCAAATTGCGCAACAAGAATGCCGAGCCTGAGTCGGAGATTGCTGGCTTTTGGCATCTTGCTTTGAATGAGGCCCGTAAGTACGAATCCCTATGGCTCTTGCCCACAACCACAAAGCCGGTGACCCTCGCCGGATATGAGGGGCGGCAATCCTTTGTGCGTTTGACGATGGATGATGGCTCGCAGAGCTATGGCTACTACGCGGTAGTGCGCGGGAACCCAAAAGCTGCTGAGGATGTGCCGGACATTCGTTTGCACGTTCTGCAAGACGTGCGGTTGGCGCAAGGCAGAACGCCTTTGAACCAAGACCAGTTCATTGAGATGGCTCAGGCCATTGCCAAGAGCGTTCAGCGTCGGCCTACTGTCGCCCAGTGATGCGGGCAGTTAGCCCTGCTCCAGCGCACCAAAGCGCTCCGCCAAGTGATCCAGCAGCGTGCGCACCGCCGGCAGCAAGCATCTGCGTGAGGGATACACGGCGTGGATGATCTGGCGTGGCGGCGCCCAGCTTGGCAGCAATGACACCAGCGCGCCGCTGGCCAGGTCTTCGCGCAGCATCAGCGTGGGCAGTTGCACGATGCCCACGCCCGCGCAGGCGGCGGTGCGCAGGGCCACCATGTCGCCGGTGACCATGCGGGGGCGGTGAGTCACGGTGGCTTCGGTGCCGTCCGGGCCGATCATGGTCCAGGCGTGTTCGCTGTGTGCGGGGCCGAGTGACAAGCTCGGAAAGGCCGCTAAATCTTCGGGGGCGTTGGGTTTGCCCACGGCGCCCAGCAGCTTGGGGCTGCCCACAATGCACTGGGGGCTGTCGGCCAGCACACGCAGAACCAGGTCGCTGTCGGGCAGTGGTGGAGGGCGCACGCGGATGGCGAGATCGACGCCATCGTTGACAGGCTCAACTTTGCGGTTAGTGGCTTCTAGCTGCAGCGACACCCGTGGATGTGCCGCTAGAAAGTCGGCCAGCATGGCGCCGACGTGTACGTGCAGCAAGGTGATGGGGCAGCTCATGCGTACCGTGCCAGCGGGCTCGGCGCGGGTGGCCTCTACGGCCTCGTGGGCAGCCTCGGCCTCGACCAGCATGGCGCGGCAATGGTCGTAAAAGACTTTGCCGACTTCTGTGACGGAGAAGTGCCGGGTCGATCGGTGCAGCAGGCGCGAGCCGAGGCGCTCTTCCAGCACCGCCAGGCGGCGGCTGAGTTTGGACTTGGGCACGCCCGTGGCCCGTTCCGCAGCCGCGAAGCCGCCGTGTTCGACAACCCGCGCGAAGTAATAGAGGTCGTTGAGGTCTTCCATAGCGCGGATTTTGGGCAGGTTGGCTGTTCTATGAATAGGACAGTGAGGCGCAATTTAGCCCACTTATCCGAGTGTCGTCCCGAATCTAAAGTGACTTCGTGCATGACGAACTGGACGACGACTTGGACTTGATCCGCCGGGTCGAAAGCCTTCACCGCCGCCGCTGCGGCCATTCCAACCCAAGGTCAAACCTGGAGAAGACCATGAGCAAGCCCTACGTCAAACTCGACAAAAACAACGCCGCCGTTCTGCTGGTGGACCACCAAGCGGGTCTGCTGTCGCTGGTGCGGGATATCGAGCCGGACAAGTTCAACAACAACGTGTTGGCATTGGCCGATGCAGCTAAGTTCTTTGGCCTGCCCACCATTCTCACCACCAGCTTCGAGACGGGCCCCAACGGGCCACTGATGCCGCAGATCAAGGCGATGTTCCCGGATGCGCCCTACATCGCGCGGCCTGGGCAGATCAATGCCTGGGACAACGAAGACTTCGTCAAGGCCGTCAAGGCCACGGGCAAGAAGCAACTCATCATCGCTGGCGTGGTGACTGAGGTGTGTGTGGCCTTCCCGGCGCTGGATGCCATTGAAGAAGGCTTTGAGGTGTTCGTCATCACCGACGCCTCAGGCACCTTCAACGAACTGACGCGCGACTCTGCCTGGAATCGCATGTCTGCGGCGGGTGTGCAGCTGATGACTTGGTTTGGTATGGCTTGCGAGTTGCATCGCGACTGGCGCAATGACGTGGAAGGCTTGGGCGCTTTGTGTGCCAACCACATCCCTGACTACAAGAACCTGATGACCAGCTACTTCGCACTCAAGGGCGGCAAGTAAGCCCCTTGGCGCGTCCGCCGCGCTGCGGGCGCGCCAAACGCCTTTCAACACGAGCAAGATTGCCATGACCCAGCCCGAACCCGCAGTGCCTGCCGCTGCCACTGCCACTGATGAAACCGTGACGGGCATCATCGTCCATCAGCCGCGCCGAGATGCATGGCACGACTACGAGCGTTGGTTGCTGGAGGTGAAGGAGGCGTGTCGGCGCTTTCCTGGCTACCTCTCGACAGATGTGATTCGCCCGGTGGGCGGCCACGCCACCTACACCGTGATCATCCGGTTTGCGGGTGTGGCGGCCTTGCAAGCGTGGATCGAGTCGGACGTGCGGCGGGAGTTTCTAGCGCGCGTGGAGCCTGTGTTGGAGAAAGCCGACCGTTATGTCATTCAGACAGGGCTGGACTTCTGGTTCACGTCGCCTTCGGGCAAGCCGCCTGTGCCCTGGAAGCAGTTTCTCATCACGCTCTCGGCCATCTTTCCGCTGACTGTGGTTGTGCCGTGGGCGCTGTCGGGGCTGTTGGCCCAACTGCAGGGGTTCAGCGGCATGCTGGCGGGCAAGCTGCTGGTGGCTGCATGCATTGTGTTTTTGATGGTCTACGTGATCATGCCGCGCTACACGCGCTGGGTGTCGCGTTGGCTGTTTCATTGAAGGGCAGTACGGCCATGAACTCAAGCCGATTGCAGGCGTTTAGCGATGGCGTGATCGCCATCATCATCACCATCTTGGTGTTCAACTTGAAGCCGCCAGAGTCAACGCACTGGGCCTCTCTCTCGCCCTTGCTGACGGAGTTCGCTGCCCATGTGTTGACCTTTCTCTACGTGGGCATCTATTGGAACAATCACCATCACTTGTGGCAGATCGCCAGCAGGGTCTCGGGGCGCTTGCTATGGGCCAACTCGCACCTGCTGTTTTGGCTGTCGCTGCTGCCACTGGCCAGTGCCTGGGTGGGCAAGTCGCCGGTCAGCGCGCACCCTGTGGCGTTCTATGGCTTGGTCTTGTTTTTGTCGAGCTTGGCTTGGCTGCTTTTGACAACCCTTGTGGCTGAAGAAGAAGTAGAGAACCAGGAGATCCAACACCTGTTCAAGGTGAACCTCAAGGCCAAGCTGTCACTGCTGGCTTACTTGCTGGGCATGGCGGCGGCGTTCACCGTACCGGCACTCAGCCTGAGCATCTACTTCTTGGTGGCCCTGGCCTGGTTCATGCCCGACAAGCGGGTTGAGGCCTATCTCAAGCCCCAACGCCCCCATGCGGCGGGTCAGTAGCAAAGATACGTCGTCTGCACCGTCATCGACGCGCCTTCCCAGGCGGTTGCGCCACCCAGAGACACACCGAACTGCACGGTTTGGCCGGCGGTGATGGGCATCAGGGCGGTGCGGGTCACGGTGGGCTGGTAGCCGGAGATGCCGTGGCTAGTCAGGAAGTGGCGCAGGATGCCGTCGTCACTGTCTACGCCGCTGCGGTTGGCCGCCACGCGCACAAAGGCAGTGGTGGAGCCAGCCAGGGGTGGGGTGGTGTCCAGCACTTGGATGCTGCTGGTGACTTGGCACAGCGCGTCTTGCTTGGCTTTGAAGGCGCGGGTGGCGTAGTAGTAGGTCTGCGCGGTGCTGATGTTGAACACGGCACCTACAGAGCCACTGTTTTTGATGGTGCCCGTGGTTTGCGCAATGGCCGGTGTGGTGGCTCCAAAGGCGACGCACAAGGCGGCGGCCAGCAGGGCCAGAGGGGTCGTGGTGTTTTTGTGTGTGCTCATGAGGGCTCCTCGTTGCGGTGTACTGGGTTGATGGATGGGGGAATCTGCTGAGTGATCTGCGCCCCAAAGGCTGTTGCAGGCAGGGGTCAGCGCGCTTGGGTTTCTTCCCGCAGGCGCTGAGCCATGGCTTGCATCGTGGGGGCGGCGGCTGAGAGCCGCGCGGGCAGGGTGCTGAAGTCCACGCGAGACAGGGCTGCGGTGCGGCCCAAGTAGCTGGCAGCCTCTTGCAGCGCGGTCAGTGGTTGGCTGGTGAAGTCTTCATAGCGGGCCGCCAGCACTGCGGTGGCCGGCAGGCGGGCCAGGGCTTCATTCAAGGCTTCGGTTTCTGCTTTGGCGCGCTGGTAGTGCTGGTGCAGGGCGGCTTGGTCGTAAGGCACTTGGGCAATGCGAGCTTGGTGTTGGCTGCGCACTTGGCCATGCACATGCCACAGGTCGGTGCGGCCCGCCACATATTTGGAGACGGCTTGTTCGGCCAAGTCCCGGCTGAGGTGGATGAACTTGAAGCCGCGTTCATGCAGGCAGGCCAGAGTGTCGGCGGCTTGGGCTTTGCCAACGGTGTCAAACAAAAACTCAGAGATCACTTTGGTGCCAAACAGGCCATCTATATGGCCGCAGGACAGCACTTCGTCAAACACCTGCTCGCGGGCCACGCTGGCTTGGCGCAGTACATGCACCAGCGGCGGGCGCAGGTGCTCTCGCGGTGCACCCAGGCCACCGGCTTGCAGCAGTTCGCAATAAAAGGTGCTGCCGGTGCGGGCGGTGCACACCACGGCAAAGTGCTGTTGGGGCGTGCCTTGGGGCTTGGCGCCCATCTCGCCCTTGCGCCCGTTGGGCGAGCAGGCCAAGCGGGGGATGACGTGGTGCAGCACGCCCAGCACGTCCATCTGTGGGTAGCGCTGCCGAGCGGTTTGCACCAGCGAGGCTTCGTGTAGCGGGTCGTAGATGAAGAGGCGCTTCTTGCCCTTGGGGATGTCGTCCAGCGTGGTGCCGCTGCTCCACGCGGCTTGGGGCGCCAGCGCTTGCAAGTGCTGCAGCACATCAGCCGGGGCCACGATGTGCGCGGCGGCTTTGCGGCTGGACAAGAACTGGTCCAGTTGGTAGTCGGCGGCGGCGGCAAAGAGAGTGACAGGCATCTTCAAACAACAAAGGGCGGCGTTTCAGTCCGTGCCGTCGTCCAGGGCGGTTTCGTCGCAGTTCACCTCCACCAAGTGTGCAGATCGGGCCAGGTGGGCGTCGCGCTGGGCGGGGGCGGGGTTTGGGGTGGGCACGGGGGCTTGCGCGGGGCGGTCGGTGGCGTGCTTCAAGAAGAGCTTCATCACATGCGCCACACCAGGTTCGGTGACTGAGCGCAGATCGTCCGCGTAGTAGCTGCCGCGAGTGTAAGCGCCGGTGATGATCTCGTAGGAGGGGAAATACGCCACATCCTCCCGCGCCTTGATGAGGCTCTCGCAGGCCACGCGCAGCACGGCCTTGCTGAGCGTGGTGGAGACCAGCACATGCCTGTCTTCGGCGGTGGCCATCAGCGGTACGGGTGAGACGGTCAAGATGACGCGGGCCTTGGGGTTGACGCTGCGCAGCGCATCGATGAAGGCCAGCATGTCGGCCACCACTTCGTCGTGCGTGTAATTGTGAAACTCATGCTGCTCGGCACTGAACACGCCGCCAGAGACACCGGGGCACACGGGGTAGACGGTGCCGTCGCTGCGGGCGCGCCAGGTCTCGGTGAGGCCTAAGGTGAAGATGAACACATCCAGCTCGGCAAACAGCTGGCGCACGGCGGCCAGGTGGGCGCGGCGGTCGGCTTGCAGCTCGCGCAGCGCAGCAAAGCCACCGGGTTGGACTTGCGGACGCAGCGGGTCCAGCCAACTGCCGTTGGCCTCTTGCCAGGCCTCATCGGCTGGGCTGAATTGGCCATGCGCGCGCTGAAAGAGCTGCAGCAGTTGCCGCGCGGTGTAGAGGTTGCCGTAGCGCGCGCTGAAGGTGCCGTAGTTGTACTGCTGGGCCAGCTCTGCACTGAGCATGGGGTGGGCGGGCTCGGTGCAGAAGTAGTTGTAGCCGCGGCGGCGCAGGTGGCGCGCAATGTGCTGGGCAAAGCAACTGCCGGCGGTGGCGATGCGGTCGGTGGCGCTGAGCTTGAACGGAAAGCTGACGACAGGGTCGACCTCCGCAATGGACGCGCCCACCAGGGCGCGGCGCCAGTTGGCATGGCGGGGCAGGCCGTCGTAGGGGTGGCGCTTCATGCGGTGGCCTTTTGAACAGAAGATGCGGCCAAGGCGGCGGCGTGGGTCTCCAGCTGTTGCAACACGCGCTCGCCATACCAGGCATTGGCATGGGCGGGGTCGAGGTTCCAGCCCTCGGGGCGCAAAAAACCGTGCTCGTCTTGGGTGCCCTCCGGCACGGGCAGTTGAGCAAAGCCCAGCTCGCGGCAGTGCTCGGCCACGCGCTGCTCGTGCAGGTGCCAGAGCTTGAGCCGGATGGCGGCCGGGGTGACTTTGCCGTCGGCCAGGGCCTCGGCAAAGGCCTCGGGGTGCTGGCGGATGTGGGCTTCTGACGGGATGGGCGGCGGTGCCGCCAGGTGCACCACCGGCACTTGGGCCAGGTGGCTGAGTGCCCGCATCACGCGCAGGCCCATGCGCATTTGTCCTTCCAGCAGCGTGCGCACCAACGAGAGGGGCAGCAAGGCCCGGCGCTCGTCCAGCGCGGCGTGTGGCTCCATCACAAAGTCAAAGGGCACCGGGTGCTCGATCAGGCTCAGCACCGTGTGGGCATTGCCGGCCACGACCGAGACGATCAGCTCGGGCTGCAGCTTCTCGACCAGTTCGCGCACCGCAGGGCTGAAGGCCTCGGGTGAGGTGGGCGGCACCTCCGGCGTCATGCGGTAGGCGGGCTTGCGCAACTGCGCCACGGTGATGGGCAGGCTGCGGGCCGTGGCGCTGGCGCGGCGCTGCATCTGCGCGGTTTCAAGGGCGGCCAGGTGGCTGTGGCCGATCATCAACATTTTGGGGAGTGTCATGGTGCTGCGAGCCCCCTCCTCGGGGCACGGTATGCTGCCACATATGAGATTCGATGAATTGATGTCCATCGTCTATGGACAAGGGGGGCTAACCCCAGGCGACCGTGCCCGAGACGAGCAAGTGGTGCGGGCCGCGATGGCCGCACTGCGCCAGCAAACGGCCAGCCATGCTTTGGGGCCGAGTGAGGTGCCGGGCCTGGGCCGCTTTAAGCCCCGGCCCACGCCACCAGACGCCCCGGCAGATGCGCCGCTGCGCTGGATCTTCGAGCCCGAGGCCGCCGACCATGCGGCCAAGGCCTGGCGCAAAGCTTTGCGCACGGTGGAGCGCCCGCTGATCCACCCAGAGCGCAAGTTTGTGGTGTTGTTTTCCGCCAAGTCGGCTTGCTCCACGGTGGTGATCTGGTTCTTGAACACGCTGGGCTTGGCGGCGCAGGCGCGCGAGTTTTCTGAGTGGCCCCACCACTACCGCATCAACAAGTACTACGCGCGTGAGGACTATCTGCAGGCGCGCGAGACGCTGGGGCCTGAAGACGTGACCCTGCTGCGGGTGGTGCGCGACCCGGTGGACCGGGCAGGCTCCAGTTTTCGCCATGCGCTGGGCCTGAGCTATGCGCGCGACAGCATCCGCGAAAAGCTTGGCATAGACACCGATGTGGACGGCTTGTCCTTTGAGCGCTTTATCGACTTCCTGGAGATGGAAGACCTGGACCGCTGCGACCCCCATCACAAGCGACAGCGTCATCAGATTGAAGACTTGAAGCGGCCGGATTTCATGATTAATGCGAGTCGCAAAGACCTCTTCACAGAGCTGAATCAATTCGAGCGCATGATGGGCATGCCCGAGACCGACTTCAAGGCCTTGGCTTGGGTGCACGAGCTACAGGCCACCCGCGTGCCGCACAGCGTGGCGCATGGAGGCGACTCCTACCGCGCGGTGCTGACCCGCGAGCACGCCCAAAAAGGCCCGTGGCCCAAAGACCTGATCACCCCTGAAGCGCGCGCCCGCCTAGAGCGGCTCTACGCACAGGACATTGCCAGCTACGCTGTAACACCATGAGCAAGAACAACTCCGACGAGCAAAAGCCCGGCGTGGCCAAGGCCACCCTGACCCCTGCTGACTTGGCCCAGGCTGTGGCCGAGGCCCACCCAGAGTGGCTGGGGCAGCCCCTAGACGCTCGCCTGCTGGGCCAAGCCTTGCGCGAGGCCTTTGGGGTGTTGCGCAAGCAAGTCGACGAAGTGGATGTGGGCACCGTGGCGGTGCCTTCCCTGGGCCGCTTTCACGCACGCCGCGCACCCAACAAGCCCGACTTGCGCCGCGTGCTGTTCCTGACGCCGCAAGCGGCCTTGCCGGGGGCCAGCGAGGCGGTTGAGCAAGGCGCTGAAGACGCAGCCGAGGATGCGCCTGCTTTGGCGGCCGAGCCCGTGGCCGCGCCTGAAGGAGCCCCTGCCAAGTCCAGCAGCAAGGGCCATAAGCGCAAACGTTGAAGCGACCCATCTCGCTGCGACGCCGTGAATGGTGTGCCGCTTGGGCGGCGGTGTCTGCCTCGTGGATGCTGGGTGCGCACGCCGCGCCCGCTCCCGAATCGCGATGGGCACTGCCCAGCCCCTTGCTCCGCGCGCGCTGGTTGGCGCGGCTGAGTTGGGGCCCCACGGCCAGCAGCTTGCAAGCGCTAGAAGCCTTAGGCCCCAACGCCTGGTTGGCCCGCGAGTTGGCCCCCGTGCCCTGGCCGCCTGCACTGCCCACCACGCTGCCCGCCCGCACGCTGGCGCTGGGCACGCCGGCCATGGCAGGGCTGCTGCACAGCACCACCGCGCAGCAGCGCCTGGCCAACCAACAAACCGACCCTGACGAGAAGGCCCGCCAGAACAAAGCCTTTCAAGACCGGCTGACGGCCGAGAGTCGTCACGCTCAGTTAGAGCTGGTGTGGCAAGGGCTTTATGGCGAGCGCCAGGTGCAGCAGCAAATGGGCTGGTTCTGGTTCAACCATTTCAATGTTCACCGGTTCAAGAACCAGTTGCGGCCCATGATGGCCGACTACTCGCAGCAGTTGACGGCGCTGGCGCTGGGCCGTTTTAGAGACCTGCTGGGCTTTGCCGTCAAGCACCCGGCCATGCTGCTCTACCTGGACAACCAGGCCAATGCCGTGGGCCGCCTCAACGAGAACTTGGCGCGCGAGCTGCTGGAGCTGCACACCCTGGGCGTGGACGGCGGCTACACCCAGGCCGACGTGCAGGCCATGGCCCGGGTGCTGACGGGCTTTGGCGTGAACATGACGGGCGAGGTGCCCAAGCTCAAGCCCGAGCACCAAGCCGCGTATGTGCTGGATGGGCTGATGGAGTTCCACCCCGCACGCCACGATGCCTCGCCCCAAACCTTGCTGGGCAAGGCCGTGCCGGGCAGTGGCCTGGAGCGGCTGGAGTGGGTGCTCGACCTGCTGGCCGCCCATCCCGAGACCGCCCGCCACCTCTGTCAGCGCCTGGCCGTGTACTGGGTGGGCGATAAGCCCTCACCCGCCTTGGTGGAGCGCCTGGTGCGCCGCTACATGCTGAGCCGCGGCCTGATGGCCGAGGTGCTGCAAGAGCTGCTGACCTCCGAGGAGCTGCTGGCCAGCTTGGGCCAGCAGTTCAAAACGCCGCAGCAGTGGGTGATGTCGGCCATGCGCCTGCTCTATGAGGACGTGCCGCTCATCAACCCCATGCCGGTGCTGCGCTGGATGGAGCGCCTGGGCCAGCAGCCCTTTGACCGCCAAACCCCCGACGGCTACCCGCTAGAGGGCAGCGCCTGGGAGGCGCCGGGGCAGATGGTGACCCGCTTTGAGCTGGCGCGGGTCATGGCGGCACCCTTGCCCAACCTCTTCAGAACCGAGGGCAGCCCGGCCGACCCCGCCGCACCGCGCCCACCGGCGCCGCGCTGGCCCCACGACACCGTGCAGGCGCTGTGGCTGCCCGCTGCCTCCGAAGCCACGCGCCAAGCGGTGATGAGCGCGGCCAACCCGCGTGACGCCGCCGCGCTGTGGCTGTCCTCGCCTGAATTCATGATGCGCTGACATGACCGACTTGCTCCATGCCTCGCGCCGCCACTGGCTGCGCCAAGCCGCAGCCCTGGGGGCGGCCAGTGCGCTGCCGGTGCTCTCCACGCGCCTGTGGGCGGCACCGCCCAGCTTGCCGCGCTTTTTGCTGGTGTTTTTGCGCGGCGCTTATGACGCGCATGGCCTGCTGGCCCCCACCGGCAGCGAGCTGTATTTCAGCAGCCGGCCCACCACCGCCTTGGCCAAGCCCGATGGCAGCGAGGGCGGCAGCTTGGCCTTGGATGGCGACTGGGCCTTGGCCCCGGCGGCCGTGCCGGCGCTGGCGCCCCTGTGGCGGGCCAAGCAGTTGGCCTTTGTGCCTTTTGCGGGCAGTGCGGACCTGAGCCGCAGCCACTTTGAAACCCAAGACAGCTTTGAGCTGGGCCAAGGCGAAGGGCCAGGGCGCAACTACCGCAGCGGCTTCATCAACCGGCTGGCGGCGGTGCTGGGCGCCAGCTCGCGCGAGCCCGCAGGCCGCGAGGTGCTGGCCTTCACGCCGGGCTTGCCGCTGTCCTTCCAAGGGCCGCAAGTGGTGGCCAACCACCCACTGCGGTCGGTGCAAAGCTTGGGCGTGAACGACGAGCAAGCGCGGCTGATCGAGCAGATGTATGGCGGCACCCGCTTAGCGCCTGCGGTGGCCGACGGCTTTGAAACCCGCCGCGAGGTGATGAAGGAGCTGGGCCAAGAGATGGCCGCCAGTCGGGGCGCCATGCCGGCGGCTGGCTTTGAGGCCGAAGCCCACCGCATCGGCACCTTGATGCGCGAGCGCGTGGCCTTGGGCTTTGTGGACATTGGCGGCTGGGACACCCATGCCAACCAGGGTGGCGCTACCGGCACCTTGGCCACCAAGCTGGGCGAGCTGTCGCGCGGCATGGTCAGCCTGGCCAAAGCTTTGGGGCCGCAATGGGACAACACCGTGGTGGTGGTGGCCAGCGAGTTTGGTCGCACCTTCCGAGAAAACGGCACGCGCGGCACTGACCACGGACACGGCACGGTGTATTGGGTGCTGGGCGGCGCGGTCAGCGGCGGCAAGATCGCCGGTGAGCAAGTGGCGCTGACCCCGCAAACCTTGCACCAAGGGCGCGACATGCCGGTGCTCACCAACTACCGCGCGATGTTGGCGGCACTCTGGGCCCGCCAATACGGCCTGAGCCCGGCGCAGCTTGCTCGGGTTTTTGCGGACACTCTCGCCCTGGATATGAAGTTGGTCTAGGGATACGTATAGGTCTTGCCCTAGGCACCATCGGCCAAAGCCGTCGATATAGTGCTCCCACCAGCCCCATAGATGCTGGGTTCAATCGTTGTTGGGAGCCGTTGATGACAGGCTTGAGAGGAGGCGCAGCCCAGAAGGCTGTGCTGTTGATGGCTGCTGCCGCCACACCGGCTGGCGGCTGGGCCCAAGAGGCCGCTGCAAACCCCACGCAAACCGTTGAGGTGCGCAGCGACGCGCAGCAGGCGCAGCGCGCCGATATCGCGGGCAAGCGCGTGGTCAGCCGCGAAGAACTGCTGCGCCATGGGGACACCCAGTTGGTCGACGCCTTGCGGCGTGTGCCGGGCATCACGGTGCTGGGAGCGGCCGGGCGCGCAGAGCTGACGCTCAATGGCTTGGGCGGGGGCTATACCCAGATCTTGCTCAATGGCGAGCCGCTGCCCAAGGGCTTTGCGGTCGAGCAGTTGTCGCCCGAGCTGATCGAGCGCGTGGAGATCTTGCGTGGCGGCAGCGCCGAGTGGAGCGCCCAGGGCGTGGCCGGCAGCATCAACATCGTGACCCGCCGGGCACCGCGCTGGGCTCAGCGCGAGCTAAAGCTGGGCACTGGCAGCTATGAGGGCCGAGCGCGGGCCTCGGCCGACCTGAGCCTGGGCGACAAAGACGGCGACCTGAGCTGGGGCCTGAACCTCGGCTTGGCCCATGAGCCGCTGCGCTGGCCCGTGCGCATGGTGGTGCAAAGCCGCGATGCGCAGGGCCAATTGACCCAGTCCTATGTGACCGACAAACAAGAGGGTGGCCGCGACCAAAGCCTGACCCTGGCGCCGCGCTTGGCCTGGACTTTGGGCGAGGGCCACCAGCTCAGTACCGACCATCTGTTGCGCGTGTTTCAAACCCCCGGCGGCGCGACCGACCAGCGCTTTGCCGAGCTAGGCCCGCCGCCGCAACTGAGCCGCAACCAACTGGTGTTGGAGCCTCGCAGCGTGATGCTGCGCAGCCGCTTGAGCTGGCAGCTCAAGCAAGCCGACGGCCGCGTGTGGGACAGCAGCTTGGTCTACACCGGTGTGCGCCGCAATCAGGTGGCCGACTTTGTGGGGGACAACGCTGCGGGCCTGCGCGTGCGCCAAACGCATGTGGATTCACTGGCCGTTGATCAATCCTTGAACGCCAGCGCCAAAGGTCGGCTGCCACTGGGTGAGGCGCACACACTGGCCATGGGCGGCAGTTTGGAGTGGGCGAAACGGCAAGAGGACCGCATTCAGCGCGAGCAAGCCCTGCCCGGCGGCTGGTTGCCGGAAAACCTGGACGAGGTCTATGACGCCCAGGTGCAACGCCTTGCCTTGTTTGCCCAAGACGACTGGGTGCTAAGCCCTGCGCTGACAGCCTCACTGGGGCTGCGCTGGGAAGGCTTGCGCACGGTCAGCCAAAGTCAGCAGCGCAATCTGGGGCTGGGTGATTCGGTCGACGCAGAGGTGCGGCAGTCGCACTCCGTCTGGAGCCCGGTGTTGCGGGCTATGTGGTCATTGCCTGACAGCAAAGACCAGCTCAAACTGGCCTTGAGCCGCAGCTATCGCCTGCCCAATGCCCGAGAGCTGACGCCGCGCCGCTATGTGGCCAATGAAAACAGCGTCGTCACCCCCACCAACCAGGGCAACCCGGCGCTGCAGCCCGAGTTGGCCTGGAGCCTGGACGGCGGCTGGGAGCATCCGCTGGGGCCGGGCGCACAGTTCACCCTGAATGTGGGGCTGAAGCGCATTGATCAGGTGGTGTTGGATGAACTGCTGGCTGAGCCCTCCACCCAACTTCCGGGCACCACCACCTGGGTACTGCGCCGTGCCAACTTTGACCGTGCCGAGGTGTTCAGCTTAGGGGTGGAAGCCAATGGCCCGCTGCAACGCTGGTGGCCGCAAGGCCCGGCGCTGGAGCTGCGCGGCGGACTGACGCTGAACCGCTCGCGCCTGCTGGACGTGGCGCTGGCCGGGGGGCGCCTGCCCGCCCAGCCGCCTTGGGCGCTGAACCTGGGGGTGGACTATCGGCCCAAGGCTTCAGCACTGACGGCTGGGGTGAATGTGCAAGCCCAAGGCAGCAGCAGTGCTACCCAGCCCAACGGGCGGGTGCTGGGCTTTGGTGCACAGCGCTCGGTAGATGTGTTTGCTGCCTGGCGGCAGAGCGACCAGTCGATGTGGCGCCTGGCGCTGTCGCAATGGCTGGCGCGTGATGAGCTAGAGCGCATCCGTGTGACCCAGGCCACAGGCACGGTCAGTCTGGATCAGGTCACCCAAACCCGGCCGTCACTCCGCCTGAGCTGGGAGCGCAAAATCTAAAGTCAGCGGGTTTCGGGCCGACAATGTCTCTATGAAATCGTTTCGCTCACCGGCGAGGCGGCTCGGGTTCAAGAGGTCAAATGCCCAGGGCTTTACGCTGCTGGAGTTGATCACCGTGGTGGTCATCTTGGGCTCGTTGGCTGCTGTGGCCATGCCCAAATTCATGGACCTCAAAGGCAGTGCGCAGGTGGCCGTCTTTCAGGGGGGCTTGGCCGATGCCCGCTCCAAGATGCTGTCGGTCTATGGCATGGCTGCGCTGCTGGGGCCAGGCGGCACCCGAACCTCCCACGGCTGCACCTCCAGTCTGGACGCCAATGGCAACGGCACCATCTGTTTGCAAAACTTGCCGGTGCATACGGTGGCCTACAACATGAGCTGCCACACGGGTATGGGCCAGGCCACGATGTTCAAGGGGCCCTACACCGCAGGTCAGAACGCCACGACGACCTATCACACCCTAGGTGACACGGCCGGTGGCGCCAATTACTGGACCCACACCGCCTCAGGCTGTACCTTCACCTGCACGGCAGGCAATGGCTTGAATCAAATGAGCCAAATCACCGTGACCTCGTCAACCTGCCTTTGACGGCCGGGGTCGGATGACAAAGTCCGCAGTCATCACGACCGCTTGATGAAAGCTTGCATAGGCAGGTTGCCCTCGAATGGTGCGCGAGCGAGTATTGCGCTTACAGTAGCGTTGAGTTCATTCAGCCCCGAGGAGCAGGTTCAGTCATGGCAGGGTTTCAGGCCTTCATCGATGCCGCATGGAGCGAGCACACCATCGACCCCGAAGGCGTCGCAATGCGTGTGACGCGAGCTGGCGCCACCTTGGCCACCCAACCTGCCGATGTGCTGGCGCTGTTGCGCTTGACAGGCCATCTGTGGGGCGAGCACCTGGGCCGCTGGGCCGAGGGCGTGGCCCAGCTCCGCACCTGGGCGGCCTTACCCGCCTGGGATGGCGGCCCCAGCCTGCAAGACGCCTTGGCTTGCCACGTGGCAGCGCTGCAATGGTGCGCCGGCCGCAGCGATGCGCTCAAAGGCTTGTCGAGCCCACAAGTGGTGACAGCCTTGGCTTATGCGGCCGCCGCCATGACCGGGCGCAAAGAGCGCGCGCGGGCCATCTCCGCTTATGGCTTGGCCTGGGACGAGGTGCAGGATGAAGACGGCCTCGCCCAATGGCCGCATGAGGCGCCGGTGTGGCGCGCCCTGGCCGTGGCCGGCAACAACCTGTCCACCGAGTTGGAAGAGCTGCCCAGCCGCAGTGCCGCAGAAACCGCCGCCATGGTGCAAGCCGCTGAAGGCGGCTTGATGGCATGGCGTTTGGCCGGTACCTGGCTGCATGAAGAACGCGCCGAGTACCGGCTGTCTTGCAGCTTGCTCAAGGCCGGCCGTCCTCGTGAGGCCTTGGTGGCCGCACAACGCTGCGCCGCGCTGTGCCAAGCTAACGACGCCCCACCGTTTGAGCGCTTCTTCGCCTTTGCGGCTCAGGCGCAAGCCTGCCGCGCGGCGAACGACGCTGAAGGCTTTGCCGCGCGCCGCAAAGAGGCGCTGCACTGGCATGCCCAAGTGCCCGCCGACGAACAGCAGTGGTGTGAGTCGGATCGGCTGGCCCTCGGGTGAGCACCAACCGGTGCGTACTCAGGCCCCGGCATTCCCCTCAGCCACCCGCTTGCTCAGGTGGGCCAGGGCCTCTTCGACCTGATCGACCAGCACCAGGCACAGGTCGCCCGCTTTGAGGCGGGAGAGTGCGGTGTCGATGGCGATGAACTCGCCGTTGATCTCCTGCACATGGCGGGTGCGGGCCGCGCCCTCTAAACCTTGGCGCAGCAGGCCGATGACTTCGCCGTCTTCACGGCCGCGTTGGCAGGCGTCTTGGTAGAGGATGACTTCGTCAAAAGCCTGGCCCAAGATTTGGGTTTGCTCGCGGATGTCTTCGTCACGCCGATCGCCCGCGCCGCTGATCACCACGCTGCGGGTGTTGCCGGGCAAGGCCTGCACGGCGGACACCAGGGCGCGCATGGCGTCCGGGTTGTGGCCGTAGTCGGCAATGACGGTGGCGCCCTTGTAGTCCATCAGGTTGAAGCGGCCCGGCGCATTGCTGGTGTCGGCCTGGAAGCTGGCGAGGCCCGAGCGGATGGCGTCCCACGACAAGCCCACGCCCCAGGCAGCCGCCATCGCGGCCATGGCGTTTTCAACTTGGAAGCCGATGGCGCCATTGCGGGTGAGGGGCACGTCGCGCAGCGGCACGCATTCGCGCCAGGTGCCTTCGGAGGCCACGAGTTGGCCGTCGTCGACAAACACGCAACGCAGGCCTTGGGCGCGGTGCGTGGCCAAGACGGGGTGATGCTTGTCTTGGGCAAAGTAGATGACGCCGCCCAGGCACTTGGCGGCCATGGCCACGCAATGCGGGTCGGTGGCATTGAGCACGGCATAGCCGGTCTTGGCCACGTTCATCACGATCACGCGCTTGAGCACCGCCAGGTCTTCGACCGTGGTGATGTAGTTCAGACCCAGGTGGTCGCCCGCACCAATGTTGGTGACAACGGCCACTTGGCAGCGGTCAAAGCCCAGGCCTTCGCGCAGGATGCCGCCACGCGCGGTTTCAAACACGGCGGCATCGACCTCGGGGTTCATCAACACATTGCGCGCGCTCTTGGGGCCAGAGCAGTCGCCAGAGTCGATCTGGCGGCCGTTGACATGCACGCCGTCGGTGTTGGTCATGCCCACGCGCAAGCCGCTGGCGGCAAACAAGTGCCCCATCAGGCGCGCGGTGGTGGTCTTGCCATTGGTGCCGGTGACGGCCACCACGGGGATGCGGCCGTCGTCGCCCGGCGCATAGAGGTGGTTGATGATGGCTTCACCCACCGCGCGGCCCTTGCCAAAGCTGGGGCTCAGGTGCATGCGCAGGCCGGGGGCAGCATTGACCTCGACCACGCCGCCGCTTTGTTCTTCCATGGGGCGGATGACGTTTTCGCACACCACATCGACGCCGCAGATGTCCAGGCCGATCATGCGGGCTGCGGCCACCGCGCGGGCAGCGACATCTGGGTGGACGTCGTCCGTCACATCGGTGGCGGTGCCGCCGGTGGACAGGTTGGCGTTGTTGCGTAGGACGACGCGCTGGCCCTTTTCGGGCACCGACTGGGGCGTCAGGCCTTGCTGCGAGAGGCGCTCGACGGCGATGTCGTCAAAGCGGATTTTCGTGAGCGAGGTGGCATGGCCGTCACCACGGCGTGGGTCGGCATTGACTTGATCGACCAGTTGCTTGACGGTGTGGCTGCCATCGCCAATCACATGCGGCGGGTCGCGGCGGGCGGCGGCAATGAGTTTGTCGCCCACCACCAGCAGGCGGTAGTCGCTGCCGGGCAAAAACTTCTCAACCATGGGCTGGCCGATGACTTCGGCCGCCTTGTAGGCCAGGTCGAGTTGCTCGCGTGTGGTGATGTTGACGGTCACACCCTTGCCCTGGTTGCCGTCTTGCGGCTTGCAGACCACAGGCAGGCCGATCTCTTGCGCGGCTTCCCAGGCGTCGTCGGGGCTCTCGACGGGACGGCCCAGCGGCACGGGCACACCGGCAGCGCGCAGCAGGTTTTTGCAGAGGTCTTTGTCTTGGGCAATCGACTCTGAGACGGCGCTGGTCGAATCGACCTCAGCGGCCCAGATGCGGCGCTGTTTGGAGCCCCAGCCAAATTGCACCAGCGAGCCGCTGGTCAGGCGCCGATAGGGAATGCCGCGCGCCAAGCCCGCGTTGACGATGGAGCCGGTGGAGGGCCCTAAGCGGATGTCTTCGTCCAGCTCGCGCAGCTCGGCCAGCACGGCGTCGGCGTCAAAGGCGGGGGCGTCGGGCTCGCCTAGCGCGGCGCGGATCAGCGCTTCGGCCGCCAGCAGGGCTTTGCGGCCCACGTCTTCTTCGCTGTACTCGACCACCACTTGGAAGGTGCCGCGATCCACCGTTTCGGTGCTGCGCGAAAAGCTCACCGGGCAACCCGCCTGGGCCTGCAAGGCCAGCGTGGCGGTTTCCAGCACATGGGCCAGCGAGGCTTGGTCGGGCTGGCGGCGCAGCGGCCCCATGCCGGGGAAGAGGGCGCGCAGGCGGTTCTCAAACTCGGGCAGGTGGGTCAGCGAGCGCTCTTGCTCAGTGCAGGCCACGATGGCCTCGACAGAGGTGTGGCGGCTCCAGAGATTGGGGCCGCGAAGCGCGCGAATGCGGGAGATATCCATGAGGGTGTCCGATGCTCAAGGCGGGGGTAATGCAGGGCAGGTGCTCAGGCGGGAGCGCGCAGCGGAAAGGTTTCAATGCCGGCGGCAATCAGCTCGGGCGAGATGCCAAAGCCCCAGGCGCTGGCCACAGCGGCCAGCAGGGCGTGGGTCAGCGCGGTGTCGCCGCCCATGCCGTGGCGCTCCAGCAGGCCGGCGATGTCCAGCGTGGCCACGCTGCTGGCGCCGCTTTGCAGGCGCACCGTGCCTTGGCGCAGCACGGCGGCGCGGCCGCCTTGGGCCAGGTGGTCGACCAGGGCGGTGGGCAGTTGGCCGTCGGCCTCGTGGCCGTAAAACAGCACTTCGCCGTCGCACAGCTCAGCCAGCGCAGCCACGCGGGCGTCGTTGGCATTGAGCACGCCCGCGCCGTCGCTGAACACCACGTCGATCTGGGTGCGCAGCACTTTGTGCAGGTGCTCGGCTTCGCGCACATCGTGGCGGGCCAGGGCTTGCCAGCCTTCAAAGTCGGTGACCACGCCCACATGGCAGCGGTCGTAGGGCAGGCCGTCGTCGAGGATCAGGCTGGCCGGGTTTTCGAACACGGCGGCGCGGGCGTCGCGGTTCATCAGCAGGCGGTGGCTTTGGTCCCAGTAGGGCTTGCCCGCCCGCTCGATGCGGCGGCTGCCAATGAAGAGCCCGTCTTGGCAGGCCAGGGCGGTGGGGCGGCCTGAGAGGTGCACCAACCAAGCCACAGCCCGCGCAATGGTGGCCGTGCCTTGCGAGCCCGCCACGCCGACGATGGGGATGCGGCCTGGGCGGTCGCTGTCGCCTTCTTGCTCAGAGGGGAAGAGGTGCTCGACGATGGCCTGCCCCACCGGCCTAGGCTGGCCCTCGGCGGGCTTCAAGTGCATCAACAGGCCGGGGCCGGCGTTGACTTCGACGATGGCGCCGCCTTGGGCTTGCAGGGGGCGGCGGATGTCTTCGCAGACCAGGTCGATGCCGGCGATGTCCAGGCCCACGGCCTTGGCGGCCAGGCAGACGCTGTGGGCGACCTCGGGGTGCACATCGTCGGTGCAGTCAATGGCCACATTGCCGTTGCGCTGCACCAGCAGGCGCTTACCGGCAGGCGGCACGTCGTTCAAGCCAAAGCCTTGGCGCTGCAGGTCCAGCATGATGACCGGGTCATCTTGCGGATCGAGTCGGTTCAGCGGGTGGTCTTCGGTGGTGCCACGGCGCGGGTCGGAGTTGATCTGGCTGTCGATCAACTGCGTCACCGTGTGTTGGCCGTCGGCGGTGATCCAGGCCTCGTCGCCCCGGGCGGCGGCCACCAGTTGGCCGCCCACCACCAGCATGCGGTGCTCATTGCCCCGGATGAAGCTCTCGACGATGACCTCGGAGCCTTCGGCATCGGCCACCTTGAAGGCGGCCTCGATGTCTTCGCGCTTGGAGAGGTCGAGGGTGACGCCCCGGCCATGGTTGGCGTCGGTGGGCTTGACGACCACGGGCAGGCCGATGTCTTGGGCTGCGTCCCAGGCTTCTTCGGGGCTGGCCACCACCACGCCTTCGGGCACGGGCACGCCGCAGGCCTTGAGCAAGGTTTTGGTCAGGTCTTTGTCGCCCGCAATGGTTTCGGCAATGGCGCCGGTGAGGTCCGTCTCGGCAGTCCAGATGCGGCGCTGGGCAGCGCCATAGCCCAACTGCACCAAATTGCCGTCATTCAGGCGGATGTGCGGGATGCGACGGTCGGTGGCGGCGCCCACGATGCAGGCAGTGGAGGGGCCCAAGTAGCAGTCGTCAATGGCTTCGCGCACCACATCGACCGCGGCTTTGACATCAAAGGGCTGATCGTTGATGGCGGCCATCAGCAAGGCATGGCCTTGCATGAGCGCAGCGCGGCCAACTTGCTCATTGCGCGCCCGGAACACCATGCGGTAGACGCCGGGCTGCGAGGTGGAGCGGGTTTGGCCAAAGCCGGTGGGCATGCCCGCCAGGTTCAGCAACTCGATGACGCAGTGCTCCAGGATGTGGCCGGCCCAGGTGCCCTCACGCAGGCGCTGGATGAAGCCGCCGCGCTCGCCCACGCCGCAGTGGTGCTCTTCAAGTGCCGGCAGCAGGGCCAGCAGGCGGTCGGTGAAGCCGGGCAGGGCATTGGACGGGGATTGCTCCAGGGCCCCCAGGTCCAGCCAGACCTCCATCACAGGGCGATAGGTCCAGATATTGGGCCCGCGCAAATAGGTGATGCGTTGCAGTTGGAGCTCAGAGGGGGCTGCGGTCATTGGCAATCGGGTCCAAAAACGGGAGGAACGAGTTGAGGGTGTGATTTTGCGCCGGGAATGGACGGTTCTGTGTGCGGGTCAACGCGCTGGCGCACTTGGCGTTGTGAGGCATCGGCTTTGACCGAGAATCCCCCACCATGCATGACCACGAACACTCTCCCTCGTTGAGCCTGACGGGCGCCGGACCTTCCGGGGCCATCGAGGCGGCTTTGGGCGGCGCGATGCCGCCGCTCCATGCGGCGGAAAACGCGCTGGCGCACCTGCCGGTTGACCTGGACGAGGGCTTGAGGTTTGGATCTGGCCACTTGCTCTTGACCACGCAGCGTTTGCTGGCCCGGCTGCCGGGTGCCAGCGACTGGGTGGCCTACCCGCTGACGGCGGGCCACAGCTTGCAGCACCAAGACCATGCCGGGGTCGGCACCTTGGAGCTGCATTCGGCCACCGAGCGCTTGGCGCGTTGGCGCTTCACGCTCGGGGTCAATGTGCAGGCCCTGCGGTTTGTGAAGCGCTTTGAGCAAGTGCAAGTGGCCTTGCAAAGCGGCCAAACCGCCGAGGGCGAGGACCCGACACGCTGCCCCTCTTGCCATGCGCCGCTACCCGACGACAGCGACGAATGCGCACTGTGCAGCCGCGAGCTGACGGAGGTTCCGTCCACCTGGGTGCTGTTGCGCCTGGGCCGCTTTGCCAAGCCCTACAAGTGGCAACTGATTTTTGGCTTTGTGCTGACCCTGGCCTCCACGGCGGCCACGCTGGTGCCGCCTTACTTGACCATCCCGTTGATGGACGAGGTGCTGATCCCCTTCCAGAACGGACAGAAGATCGACCCCCACTATGTGATGTTGCTGCTCTCGGGCTTGTTGGGCTCGGGGCTGTTGGCCTGGGGCCTGGGCTGGGCCCGAACCTGGCTGCTGGCGCTGGTCTCAGAGCGCATGGCGGCCGACCTGCGCACCACGGCGTTTGAGCATTTGCTGGAGCTGTCGCTGGACTACTTTGGCGCCAAGCGCACGGGCGACCTGATGGCCCGCATCGGCTCAGAGACCGACCGCATCTCGGTCTTCCTCTCCTTGCATGCCCTGGACTTTGCGACCGACGTGCTGATGCTGGGCATGACCTCGGTGATCCTGTTCTCCATCAACCCCTGGCTGGCGCTGGTCACCTTGCTGCCGCTGCCCTTCATCGTTTGGATGATCCACATGGTGCGCGACCGCCTGCGCACCGGATTCGAGAAGATCGACCGCGTCTGGGGCGAGGTGACCAATGTGTTGGCCGACACCATTCCGGGTATCCGCGTGGTCAAGGCCTTTGCGCAAGAGGGCCGCGAGGCCGGCCGCTTCCGCGAGGCCAATAAGCAAAACCTGGCGGTTAACGACAAGCTCAACAAGACTTGGAGCTTGTTCACGCCCACGGTGTCCTTGCTCACCGACATCGGCTTGCTGGTGGTCTGGGCCTTTGGCATCTGGCAGGTCAGTAAGGGCGACATCACCGTCGGTGTGCTCACCGCGTTCATTGCTTATATCGGGCGCTTTTATGGGCGGCTCGACTCCATGAGCCGCATTGTCTCGGTCACCCAAAAGGCGGCGGCGGGTGCCAAGCGCATCTTCGATATCTTGGACCATGTCTCCAACGTGCCGGAGCCCACCGACCCAGTGAAAGACCCGCAGGTGCTGGGCGGCGTGACCATGGAGAACATTGCCTTCCGCTATGGCAACCGCTCGGTGATCCGCGGCCTGAACCTGGACATTCGCCCCGGCGAGATGATTGGCCTGGTGGGCCACAGCGGCTCGGGCAAGAGCACGCTGGTGAACCTGATCTGCCGCTTCTATGACGTGACGGACGGCCGCATCTTGATTGACGGCACCGACATCCGCCGCTTCAAGGTGGCCGATTACCGCAAGCACATTGGCCTGGTGCTGCAAGAGCCTTTCCTCTTCTTCGGCACCATTGCCGAGAACATTGCCTACGGCAAGCCGGGTGCGACGCGCGAGGAGGTCATCGCCGCCGCCCGTGCAGCCCATGCGCATGACTTCATCTTGCGCCTACCGCAGGGCTATGATTCTTTGGTGGGCGAGCGCGGCCAGGGCCTCTCGGGCGGCGAGCGCCAGCGCATCAGCATTGCGCGGGCGCTGCTGATCGACCCGCGCCTGCTGATCTTGGACGAGGCCACGTCGGCGGTCGATACCGAAACCGAAAAAGAGATTCAAAAGGCGCTGGACAACCTGGTGCAAGGCCGCACCACCATTGCCATTGCCCACCGGCTCTCGACCCTGCGCAAGGCCGACCGCTTGGTGGTGATGGACCGGGGCGAGGTGGTGGAAGTCGGGCCGCATGACGAGCTAATGGCCCAACAAGGCCACTACTGGCGGCTCTATGAAGCCCAGGCCCGCAAGGCCGAAGCCGATGAGGACGGCGAGTCTGACCACGACGCCGTGCTGCTGGCCCAGCAGTTGCCCCAGCCTTCGGCCCACTCCGCGAATTGAGGAGGAATGTTTTGAGCCTGACCCTGTCTCGCAACCCACATGGGCGCTTGGTGTGTACCACCCCCGACGGCCACACTCACGAGGGCGTGGTGCCTGTGCGGGCCTTTCCCATCAGTGCGCCCCGCGAGCATGTTTCGCTGGTCAGTGCCGAGGGCAAAGAGCTGGCTTTTATTGCCCGCGTGGATGCCTTGCCTGAATCCAGCCGCGCCTTGCTCTTGGAGGAGTTGGCGGCGCGCGAGTTCATGCCGCAGATCCAGCGGATTCGCAGTGTCTCTACCTTCTCCACACCCAGCACCTGGGAGGTGGACACCGACCGCGGCCCCACCCACTTGGTGTTGAAGGTGGAGGAAGACATCCGCCGCCTGCCCGAGCGCGGGCGCCTGCTGATCACCAGCGGCCACGGCATTGTGTTTGAGGTGCGCGACCTCACCCAACTCGACCGTCACTCCAAGCGTTTGCTCGAACGCTTTTTATGAGGTGACGGGGTCGGCCTCGGCGGTGCTGGCCAAGGCCGGAGCACTGTTGACGGCCGGTGCTATTGGCACGTCCTCGCGGGCCACGGGCAGCCAGATGCTGACCGTGGTGCCTTCGTTGAGAGCACTGTCCATGTGGATGGTGCCGCCATGCAGTTGCACGATCTCTTTGACCAGCGACAGGCCCAGGCCGGTGCCAGGGATGTGGCAGGCTTGGTCGGCACGGAAGAAGCGCTCGAAGGCTCGGGCCAACTGCTGCGGTGACATGCCCATGCCGCCATCGCGCACGCTCAGGCTCACACCGGCCACGCCCTGATGCGGGCTGGGCTTGGCGGCCACCACGATCTCACCGCCCTCGGGCCAATACTTCACGGCGTTGGAGATCAGGTTGTTCAAGACCCGGCCCATCTGCTGGCCGTCCACCGAGACCAAAGGCAAGTCCGCTGCGGCCTCGATGCGGGCTGAATGCTTGCCGCCGGGCACGATGATGGCCTCGACCGCTTCTTTGATCAGCGGCTGTACGGGCTGTACTTGGCGCTTGAAGTCCGCGCCCTGGCGAGCCTCGATGCGGGCCAAGTCGAGCAGGTCGTTGACCAGCTCGATCAGGCGCTGGGTTTGGCGGTGCACCACCTCCAGCATCTCCTTACGCTGATCTTCGCGCACCGGCCGTTTGATCATCAGCTCGGTGTAGCCAAAGATGCTCACCATGGGTGTCCGCAGCTCATGCGCCGCAGTGGCCAAGAACTCGCTCTTCATGCGGTCGATGGCGGCCTCACGGCTCACGTCGCGCACATACAAAAGCTGCCGGTATTGGCCCACACCGGGCCGCACGGTGAGGTGCAGCACCATGTCGGCGGGGGCGCTGAAGGGCAGGGTGTATTCATGGGCCTTGCCGTCTAGCCAGGCCTCGGCTTGCAGCACGGGCGCGGCGGGGGTCAGCCGCTCTCGCAGGCCAGCCAGCAGGTTGTTCAAGGACTCACCTTGGAAGGCGCAACCCGTCATCAGGCGAAAGGCCGGGTTGGCATAAGCCAATTGCCCCGCGTTGTCGATGACGGCAAAGCCGTCGGAGGACAGCTCGGTGATGGTGTCCAGTTGCGCCACATGCTCGTGCTGGCGCTGATATTGGTGGTGCAAATGCACCGAGGCAAAGTTCAAGGCTTGGCGTAGCTCTCGTGTTTCTTGGGAGCCGCCTTCGTCATCCAAGGTAGAGCCCACCGCACGGGGCAGGCGGGCTGCAAATCGTGCCGCCCTGCGCAAGGGCGAGAGGCTGCGGCGCAGCAAGATGTTCAGCAGCAACAAGGCTGTGGCCATCACCACCACCGACACCAAGCCCCCATAGAAGAGCGCTGCGCGCTGGTCGGCCACGATGCCGTCGGCCGAAAGCTCGACGCGGATCCAGCCGATGACCTGTGCACCGAGGATGGGTGTCCACACCACCACCGCGTCAGTTCTGTTCTCGATCAGGCCGCCGTCAAATGGGCTGCCGTAGCTGGGGCGGCTGTCTCGCACAACGCGCCCGTTGCGCGCGATGGCAGGGTCCGGTGCGGTGTCAATGCGCTGACCGAACAGCGCCTTGGGGCGCTCGGTGGCGCTGGCCATTACATCGGAAAGCACCTTGCCCTCATGGGCAATAGTGAGCCGACGGGCCTCCGGGAACTCGGCGATCTGCAGCAGCAGGCCTTCCAGTTGTGCCAGTTCGCCGGTGAGCACAGGAGTAGCGGCTGCGCCACTGAGCGAACGCGCCAGGGCTTGCGCTTGGGCTTCAACGCGGGAGCGCTCATGCAGGCCTGCGTCGTGCACCGACCATGCGGTGAGGCCGATACAGACGGGCAGCATCAACAAGCCCATGGTCCAGAGCAGCTGGGCTTGCAAGCCCAGGCGGTTGTGCTGGGCCAGCAAGCGGCGCCACAGGGCGGGCGTAGACGATCCTGGCTTAGTTTCTTTGGACATACTTGTCCAGGCCCAAACTTTCCAATGGCGCATAGTCGCGTCGATAGTCGGCGGTGACGATGCGGTCCAGTTGCGCGGCCTGCAGCAGCTTGCGGCCTGTCTCCAACTTGGTCAGGCCAAGCAACGCCTGGGTGATCTGTTTGTGGCTGGCCTCGCTGACACGGGGATGGGCACACAGCGGGTGCGAAGGCGTGGCGGGTGTTTCAAACAGCACCCGCAGTTGCGCACGCAGCTCTGAGGGTTCGGCGTCCAACGTGGCCTTGACCCCGCCGGCCGCAATGGCCGTGCCTGCAGCGACGGCGCGGTAGGCGTTGCTGTGGGTCTTGAGGTATTGCGGGGTGAAGCGCAGGCCGTGCTTTTCAGTCAGCAAGGCGCGCATATAGAGCGAGGCGCCGAAGGCATTGGGCGCAGGGAAGGCAATGCTGCGGTCCATCAGCTCACCGACCTGGCGCAGGGGGCTGTCGGCCCGCACCACCAGCAGGCCGGAGAGCGGGTCGTCGTCGCGCACCAAGGGTTTGTAGCTTTGGGCGCGGTGGGCCATGACCGCGTGATACGGGTTCATGTAGGCCAGGTCCCACTGGCCTTGCAGAAAGCCTTCCTCAAAGGCAGGGATGGAGCCTGGCAGCACCAGCTCCAGCTTCAGGCCGGTACTGCTTTGCAGGGCTTCTACCAAAGGGCTCCATGCTTTGTGCAGCTCAAGTGCCGGGAATTGGGGCACGACAGCCAAGCGCAAGGCCCCAGATTGGGCTTGCGCAGCACTGGCCAGCGCAGCGCTGGCCAAGAGAAGTGAGCGACGGGTCAGCACGATGAGGGTCCCGATCAGGCCCAAAGAGGCCTTTCAATCAGGTCATCGGCGCTTCCGTGCCGAAGTTGAGACTGGCGCCGGTTGGCACCAGTCTCAGCCAGGGCTTAAACGCGCTCGAAGATGGCCGCAATGCCTTGGCCGCCGCCAATGCACATGGTCACCAGGGCGTAGCGGCCGCCAATGCGCTGCAGTTCATACAGGGCCTTGGTGGTGATGATGGCGCCGGTGGCCCCAATCGGGTGGCCTAGCGAAATGCCCGAGCCGTTGGGGTTGACCTTGGCGGGGTCCAGGCCCAGTTCTTTGACCACGGCGCAGGCTTGGGCGGCGAAGGCCTCGTTGGACTCGATCACGTCCAGGTCGTTCACGCTCAGGCCGGCTCGCTCCAGGGCGATACGGGTGGCGGGCACCGGGCCAATGCCCATGATGGTGGGCTCGACACCGGCGTGGGCATAGGTGACCAAGCGGGCCAGGGGGCGCAGATTGCCGCTCTTGACGGCGTCGCCACTGGCCAGCACCACGGCGCCCGCGCCATCGTTCAGGCCCGAGGCATTGCCGGCCGTGACGCTACCGTCCTTCTTGAAGGCGGCGCGCATCTTGGCCAGGGTTTCCATGGTGGTGCCGGGCTTGACGTGTTCGTCGGTGTCAAACACCACCGTGCCCTTGCGGCTGGCGATCTCGACGCCCACGATTTGGTCTTTGAAGCGGCCGGCCTCGATGGCGGCGGCGGCACGGCGGTGGCTCTCGACGGCCAGAGCATCCATTTGCTCGCGGCTGATGCCGAACTGCTCGGCCACGTTCTCAGCGGTGATGCCCATGTGGATCTTGTGGAAGGGGTCGTGCAGGGCGCCGACCATCATGTCCAAGATTTGGGTGTCGCCCATGCGCGCACCCCAGCGGGCATTGGGCATGAGGTAGGCGCCACGGCTCATGGACTCGGCACCGGCGCCGATGGCCATCTCGCAATCGCCCAGCATGATGGCTTGCGAGGCCGAGATGATGGCTTGCAGGCCCGAGCCGCACAGGCGGTTCACATTAAAAGCTGGGGTCTCTTTGGGCAGGCCGGCTTGCACAGCGGCCACGCGGGAGAGGTAAGCGTCGCGCGGCTCGGTGGGGATGACGGTGCCCATGGCCAGGTGGCCAATGCGGGCGGCGTCGGCGCCGCTGCGGGCGATGGCGGTCTTGACGGCCAGGGTGGCCAGCTCAGACAGCGGGGTGTCCTTCAAGGTTCCGCCGTAGGTGCCAATGGCGGTGCGGGCAGCGCCCACGACGAAAACGTCTTTGGTCTGGCTCATCTCTGTCTCCTGAATCAGTTGGAATGGGGGGGCGGGCCTGTCGCCACGAGGTGCTGCCCTGATGGGGCAAAAAGGCCTGTACCGGGGCACAGCCTACGCCCGTCGGATTGCGGTGGGCTGACAGACGAGCCCCGGGGTGGAGGGCTGCATGTCACGGGGCTGTCGTTGGGATGCATCATCGCAGCCGGGCGGGTGTGATTTATAGGGGCAGACCCTCATCCGTGTGGCGCCGCCGGTGACAAGTTGTCACCGCCTCTGGGCACACTCGCGCCGTTTTCCAACCCTGACCGGAGGAGTCCGATCCATGGATACCGCATTTCTGCAGAACTTTCTGAGCACCACCGTCACTGAGCTGGCCATCAAGGTCTTGGCCTCGCTGGCGTTTTGGATTGTGGGTCGCTGGCTGATTAGCCGCGTGGTGGGCTTGGTGCAAGCCGCCATGGGCCGCAACCATGTGGACCCGACGCTGACCAAGTACCTGGGCAATATCGTGAGCGTGGCGGGGGTGCGGCAGAAAACTTGGACTGGTTAAACAGCGATCCCCAGCGTCCGGCGATGTTCGATCGGGCTGCGGGCTCCAAGTGAGACTTTGATCCGTGCCTCGTTGTACCACCGGATGTAGGTGTCC
>NZ_JBIKNQ010000091.1:0-12308 GCF_044358605.1 Ideonella sp. | reverse complement strand
TGTCGGCGCCGCGCATAGGTCTCTCTCAGATCGAGATGCTCACATTGTCCTCGCTGCGCCTCGCTCGACCATCACAACCGGTCGGTATTTCAGCAGCCTGTTAGGCCCAATCGCTAAGCAGGTCAATGGCAGGGAAGAAACCGGCAACGAAGTCAATGGGGCGTCCTTCCAGAAGAGCGATATAGTGGGTTGGATCAAGGTGCCACTTCAGGATTGCGATGCCCTCTCAGCCGGAGTTGAGCCGCTTTCTGAATACTGCAAGAAAAATCCAAACACCATCAAGTTCAACCCTGACTACAAGCCTGCATAAGATCTGACTCCAATCCTATCGATTGCAGTTAATTGTCAGGTCCCGCATGATTCCTGATAAGAATCAGAAGCACCTGACGATTCGCTGTCTCGATGTCTCGACCTCCCCACAATTCGCCTGAGCCCAGTCAGCGCAGAAATAGGTGCCGCGATAGCGCTCGCCGCTGTCGCACAGCAAAGAGAGCACCGAGCCGCTCTCGCCGCGCTGGCGCATCTCTTCGGCCAGGCTCAGCATGGCCACCAGGTTGGTGCCGGTCGATGGCCCCACAGGGCGGCCCAGCAGCTCTGAGAGCGCCAGCATCGCGCCCACCGAGTCGGCATTGCCCACCACGCTCATGCGGTCTACCAGGCTGGGGATGAAGCTGGGCTCGACACGCGGGCGGCCAATGCCCTCGATGCGCGAGCCCGGCGCCGTGAGGCTCGCGTCACCACTGGCGTGATAGGCCGCGAACACCGAGCCTTCCGGGTCGGCCACGCACAGCTGCGTGGGGTGGCGCTTGTAGCGCAAGAAGCGGCCAATGGTGGCGCTGGTGCCGCCGGTGCCCGCGCCCACCACAATCCAGCGCGGCACCGGGTGGCGCTCGCAGCCCATCTGCTCAAACATGCTTTGCGCGATGTTGTTATTGCCCCGCCAGTCGGTGGCCCGCTCGGCATAGGTGAACTGGTCCATGTAGTGGCCACCACGCTCTTGCGCCAGGGTTTGGGCAGCGGCATAGACCTCGCCCGCATGGTCTACAAAATGGCAGTCACCGCCTTGAAAGCGGATCAAGGCCACCTTCTCGGGCGAGGTGCTGCGCGGCATCACCGCCACAAAGGGCAGGCCCAGCAGGCGCGCAAAGTAAGCCTCGCTGACGGCCGTGGAGCCGCTGGAGGACTCCACCACCGTCATGCCCTCGCGCAGCCAACCATTGCACAGCGCATACAAAAACAGCGAGCGCGCCAGCCGGTGCTTCAAGCTGCCCGTGGGGTGGGTGGACTCGTCCTTGAGGTAGAAGTCGATGCCCTGAGCCGCCCAGGCAGGCAGGGGCAGGGCGATGAGGTGGGTGTCTGCGCTGCGGCAGTAGTCGGCCTCGATGAGGGAGATGGCGTGGTGGGTCCAGGATGAGGACATGGTGGGGATGCTGCCGACGGTGATCGGCCATCAATGATGAGATGCGCCGATTGTGGCGTCAGCCACAGCCCACGTTGCGCCTCAAGCTGCGACCAGCTTCACGCCATAGGCCTCGCTGCCCTGCGCCCAAGCCATCAGCCGGTCGATGTTGGGGTGCTTGCCCGGGAACTGCTGCGCGTCGGCGGTGTGCTCGGCATACCACTCCAGGCCTAAAGCGGCCGCAGCGGGGGTGATCTGGCCGCCATAGAGCGCTGCCAAGGCCGCATACACCGCGAGCGAACCGGCTTGGCCGGGCTTGTTTTCCAGCGTGGCCAGCACTTGGCCTTTGGCGTCCCAAAGCTGCAGGGCAGTGAGGTGGCTCACTTTGGGGAGTTGTTGAAGTCGGTCGGCAAATTTCATGGGGCGCGATGGTAGCAAGCCCCGCCTGCGGCTTCGAGTACCCTTGCGGCCGTGACCGACCTGCCCCTGCTCTACACCTACCGCCGCTGCCCCTATGCCATGCGCGCCCGCATGGCCTTGCTGTGGGCGCAGCGGCCCTTTACGGCCTTTGAGATTGAGCTGCGCCGCAAGCCCGCCGCGCTGCTGGCGATCTCGCCCAAGGCCACGGTGCCGGTGCTGCACCTGAGTGATGGCACCGTGCTGGAGCAAAGCTGGGACATCATGGCCTGGGCCTTGCAAGGCAGTGAGCAGGAACACGCTTGGCAGCGCGCCCAAGAACCCACGATGCTGACTCTGCTGCAGCGCAATGATGGCGAGTTCAAGCGCTTGCTCGACGCCTACAAATACCCCGAACGCCAGCTGCTGCCCCTGGGCCGCGAGCAAGCCCGCCACCAAGCCCTGGAGACGACCCTGATGCCGCTGGAGGCCTTGCTGCAGCACAGCCGCTATCTGGCGGGCGAACAGCCCTGCGCCACCGACCTGGCCCTCTGGCCTTTTGTGCGGCAGTTTGCGGCCGTGGACCCGGCCTGGTTTGAGGCGCAGGCCCTGCCCGCCGTGCAAGCCTGGCTACAGCGCGGCTTGCGCAGCGCGCTGTTCCAAGCCTGCATGGCCAAGCTGCCCGCCCACACGGCGCTCGCCTTTCCCAAGGCACCGCCTCACCCCTTTGATGCGCCATGAACACTCCCTCTCGCCTCAGCCGCCGACACACCCTGGCCTGGGCACTGGCCAGCGCCGCGCCCAGCGCCCTGCAAGCCGCCACAGCCCCTGTCAGCAGCGCGCCCGCAGCAGCCCTGCCGCAAGCCCTGGCAGCGCTGGAGCAGCGTGCCGGTGGCCGCTTGGGTGTGGCCGTGCTGGACACCGGCAGCGGTGCCCTGCTGGGCCATCGGCAGGACGAACGCTTTGGCCTGTGTTCCACCTTCAAGCTGGCCTTGGCCGGGGTGGTGCTGCGCCTGATCGACCAGGGCCGCTTGAAGGCCGACCAATGGGTGCCCTACACCCAGGCGGACCTGCAAAGCTATGCGCCGGTGGCCAAACAACACCTGGCCCAAGGCGGCATGACGGTGCAAGCCCTGGCCGAAGCCACCCAGACCACCAGCGACAACACCGCCGCCAACCTGCTGCTGGCCTTGATGGACGGCCCAGCGGGCTTGACCCAACACCTGCGCGACCTGGGCGACACCACCACCCGGCTTGACAGGCTGGAGCCCGCGATGAACCTGGTGCCCGTGGGCGAGCTGCGCGACACCACCACGCCCGCCGCCATGGCTCGCACCACCGCCGCGCTGTTGACCGGCCAAGCCCTGAGCCCCGCCTCGCGTGCCCGCCTGGTCGACTGGATGGTGGCCACCCAAACCGGCCTCAAGCGTCTGCGCGCCACGCTGCCCCCAGGCTGGCGCGCGGGTGACAAGACCGGCACTGCCATGGCGCCGGGCATGGTTGACAAGTACAACGATGTGGCCATCTTCTGGCCCCCTGCCCACACCGGCCGAGCGCCGGTCATCGTCGCCGCCTATTACGACACCGCCAAAGCCCATGAGCAGGGCATCCGTGAGCAAGATGAGGCAGTGCTGGCAGAGGTGGGCCGTTGGGCGCTCTTGGGGTTCAAAGCCTGAAAGACGCCTGTCATGAGCACTCCGTCCTACAACCTGGCGCGCTTTGACTTTGTGTCTGTTCGGCTGGCCGTGGCCTGCGCACGCACGGGCAACCTCACCCAGGCCGCGCGCGAATGCCACTTGGTGCTGCCCGCCGCGAGCCGGCGCCTGCGCGACCTGGAGCGCGCGCTGGGCGGGCCGCTGTTTGACCGCCACTCACGCGGCCTGACCCCCACCGCGCTGGGTCGCGCCTTCATGAAGCGGGGTATGGCCATCTTGCAAGAGTTGGACAACCTGATGGCCGAGCTGCATGACGCCCGCCAGGGCATTGCACGCCATCTGCATGTGTGCTCCAGCACGGCCGCCATCATTCAGTTCTTGCCGCCGCTGCTGGCGGACTACGCCAGCCTGAGGCCTGAGGTTCAAGTCGAGTTGGAAGAACAGGTGTCGGAGCAGGTGGTGGCTTCGGTGCGCGAAGGGCGGGCCGATGTGGGCGTCTTTGTGCGGGGGCCTGAGACCGATGGCCTGGAGGTGTGCGAGTTCCGGCAAGACGAGTTGGTGCTGATCCTGCCCAAAGGCCATCGCCTGGGCGGGCGCGGGCCGCTGCCCTTTGCCATGACGCTGGACGAGCCCTGGATCACCCTGAACGCCGGCGCTGCGCTGCTGCAAGCCCAGCAACAAGCGGCCATGGCTGCCGGGCGGGCGCTGAAGCTGCGCATGCAAGTGCGCAGCTTTGATGCCGTGGGCCACATGGTGGCGGCAGGCCTGGGGCTGGCCATCGTGCCCAAGGGTGTGGCGCTGCCCCTGGTGCGGGCCAAAGCCCTGCAATGGCGCGCCCTCAGCGACGCTTGGGCGACGCGGCAGGTGCAACTCTGCGTGCGGACCGACGCCGATCTGGCGGTGAAGGAGCTGAGGGATTTCCTTAGGTCGTCTTCGCAAAATGCGAAGACACGCCAAGCGAGATTGAAATAGACGCCCACCGGCCCCGCGCCAGACACTGGCGGCATGTCACCAGCTGCCGCCACCACATCCCCCGCCGCCACCGAAGTGCCCGAGGCCTCGCCACGGGCCGCGCTGCAAGGCCTCAAGGTCTTGGAGTTGGGTCAATTGATCGCCGGGCCCTTTGCCGCCAAAACGCTGGCGGACTTTGGCGCCGAGGTCATCAAGATCGAAGCGCCCGGCGCGGGCGACCCCTTGCGCAAGTGGCGCTTGTTGAAAGACGGCACCTCGATCTGGTGGCAGGTGCAGTCGCGCAACAAGCGCTCGCTGGCCCTGGACCTGCGTGCGCCGGACGGCCAAGCCCTGGTTCGGCAACTGGCCGCTGAAGCCGACATCCTGATTGAGAACTTCCGCCCTGGCGCCATGGAAGGCTGGGGCTTGGACCCCGAAGACCTGCTGGCCGCCAACCCGCGCTTGATCGTCTTGCGCATCAGTGGCTATGGCCAAACCGGGCCCTATCGCAACCGGCCTGGCTTTGGGGTGATTGCTGAAGCGATGGGGGGCTTGCGCCACCTCACCGCCGAGCCCGGCCGCGTGCCGGTGCGTGTGGGGGTGAGCCTGGGAGACACCCTGGCCGCCCTGCACGGCGTGATCGGCATCTTGCTGGCCCTGCAAGACCGCCACCGCACAGGCCGTGGCCAAGTGGTGGATGTGGCGCTCTATGAAGCCGTCTTCAACTGCATGGAAAGCCTGTTGCCCGAATACAGCGCCTTCGGGGCCGTGCGCCAAGCAGCGGGCAGCGCCCTGCCGGGCATTGCCCCCACCAATGCCTACCTGTGCAAGGACGGCGGCTATGCCTTGGTGGCCGGCAATGGCGACAGCATTTTCAAGCGGCTGATGCAATTGATTGGCCGCGAGGACCTGGCCGCAGACCCCGCTTTGGCCGACAACGCGGGCCGGGTAGCCCGCGTCGAAGAGTTGGACCAAGCCATTGGGGCCTGGACCGCACAGCACAGCGTGGCTGAGGTGTTGGCGCTGCTGGACAAGGCGTCCGTGCCGGCCGGGCGCATCTACACCGTGGCCGACATTGCAGCGGACCCGCACTACCAGGCGCGCGGCATGCTGGAGTCGCTGACCCTGGCCGACGGCACGCCGCTGACGGTGCCGGGCACCGTGCCCAAGTTGTCGCGCACGCCCGGCCAGCACCGGCGACTCGCGCCCACGCTGGGCCAAGACACCGAGCAGATCCTGGCCGAGATGGGCCTCGACCCCAATCAGATTCAAGACCTCCGCGCACGCGGCGTGATTCAGTGAGACCCAGATGACCCGCATTCACTTCAATGAAGTCGTCACCCGCGACGGCTTTCAAAACGAGCCGCACTTTGTGCCCACCGAAGACAAAGTCGCCTTGATCGATGGCTTGAGCCACTGCGGATTTGCCAAGATCGAAGTGACCTCGTTCACCTCGTCCAAGGCTATTCCCATGCTCAAAGACGCCGAAGCGGTGATGGGCCAGATCGAGCGCGTGCCCGGCGTGGAGTACACCGTGCTGGCGCCCAATGTGCGCGGCGCAGAGCGCGCCTTGGCCTGCCGTGCCGAGGAGTGGAACTTGGTCATGTCCACCTCCGAAACACACAATTTGGCCAATCTGCGCATGGGACGTGAACAGAGCTTTGCCGGTTTGCGCGAGGTGGTGGCGCAGGCCCAGGGGCATGCCGCCGTCAATGTCTCGCTGTCGACTTGCTTTGGCTGCCCCATGGAGGGCGAAGTCGCTGAGTCTGAGGTCTTGCGCTGGGCCGGTCGCTTTGCCGACTTGGGCGTGCGCGGCCTGACGATTTGCGACACCACCGGCATGGCCCACCCACGCCAGGCTGCGGCCATGGCACGCGCACTGCAAACGCGCTTTGCTGAGCTGCAGATCACCTTCCACTTCCACAACACCCGGGGCATGGGGCTGGCCAATGTGCTGGCCTCGGTGGACGAAGGCATTCATCGCTTTGATGCATCTCTGGGTGGCTTGGGGGGCTGCCCTTATGCGCCGGGGGCCAGCGGCAATATCTGCAGCGAAGACACCATCCACATGCTACAAGCCATGGGCTTTGACACCGGCATCGACCTGCAGCGCCTGCTGACACTGGCACGGCATCTGCCCCAGTTGGTGGGCCATGAGGTGCCCAGCCAAGTGGCCAAGGCCGGGCGCATCAACGACCTGCACCCTGCACCCCCATATGTTCAAGCACTGCGACAAGGCATCACACCATGATTGATCACCTCGACCATTTGGTTCTCACCACCTCGCGGCCCCAGGCCTGCATCGCCTTCTACACGGGTGTCTTGGGCATGCAGCTCGAAACCTTTGTGGGGGGCACGCCGCCTGTGGAGCGCCAAGCACTGAAGTTCGGTCATCAAAAGATCAACATCCATGTGCAGGGTTCGGAGTTCGAGCCCAAGGCGCACCTGCCGGTGCCCGGTGCGCTGGACCTGTGCTTCATCGCGTCCATCCCCCTGCAAGCCGTGATCGAGCGCTTGCAACAGGCGCCATGGCCCATCGTGGAAGGCCCGGTGCTGCGCACAGGCGCTACCCAGAAGATCCGGTCCGTCTATGTGCGCGACCCGGACTTCAACCTGATTGAAATCTCCGAGCTTGTTTGACACCGCCACCAGCGCCCCACCCAGGAACACGCCATGAACCGTCGCCACCTCGTCACCGCAGCAGGCTTCATTGCCGCCAGCCTCAGTCTTTCTGCCGGGGCGCAGTCCCGCTACCCTGACAAGCCCATCACCTTGGTGGTGCCCAGCGCACCGGGCGGCACCACGGACTTCACCGCCAGGCTGATCAGTGACGCGCTGAGCAAGGCCTTGGGGCAGCCCGTCATCGTCGACAACAAGGCGGGCGGCGCCGGCAATATTGGCAACCAAGCTGTGGCGCGCGCCAAACCGGATGGCTACACCTTGCTGGTGGCCTACAGCGGTTATCAAGTGGGCAACCCGCATCTGTTTGCCAAGGCGGGGTGGGACCCGATCAAAGACTTCGCACCGGTGGCCATGTTGAGCCGCGCCCCCCCAGGTGGTGACCACCCGCGCCAACCTGCCGGCCAACACCTTGGCCGAGTTGGTAACTTACGCCAAAGCCAACCCCGGCAAGCTCAACTACGCCTCCTCAGGCAATGGCTCCATCCAGCACATTGCGGGCGAGTTGTTCAAGCAACTCACGGGCACCTTCATCACCCACATCCCCTACCGTGGCGCCAGCCCGGCGGTGCAGGACCTGATGGGCGGGCAGATGGACCTGTTCATCACCACCCCCGCGTCGGTGGTCAGCCAGATCAAAGGCGGCAAGCTCAAGGCCCTGGCCGTCACCAGCGACCATCGCCTGTCTGCCTTGCCCCAAGTCCCCACGGCCATGGAGGCAGGGCTCAAGGGCTTCAACCTGGACTCTTGGTTTGCGCTGTATGCGCCCGCAGGCACACCGCCCGAGATTGTGCAAACCCTGAACACCGAGATCGGCAAGATCCTGGCCAACCCAGACGTGCGGCGCCGGGCTGAAGACGCGGGCGTGACGGTGGAGACCATGACCCCGACCCAGCTCGACGAGTTCACCCGCAAAGAGCTGGCTTACTGGGGCCGTGTCATCAAGACCGCCAAGATCACCACCGAGTGACCAGCCGCCCATGAACATCGTTTTCTTGGATGGGGACACACTGCCCGCGCACACCCGCCTGCGTCAGCCCCGCTTTGAACACCGCTGGGTGCAGCATGCGCGCACCAGCCCTGCAGAGCTGAGTGCGCGCTTGGCGGATGCCGAGGTGGTGGTGGTCAACAAAGTGCGTTTGGACGCCCAGGCGCTGGGCCAGGCACCGCGCCTGCGCTTGATTGCCGGGGCGGCCACCGGCACCAACCACCTGGACCTGGCAGCCTGCCGGGCGCGCGGCATCGTGGTCAGCAACATCCGGCACTACGCCGTGCACACCGTGCCAGAGCACACCCTGGCCCTGATCTTTGCCTTGCGTCGCAGCATCTGCGCCTACCGCGACGCGGTGCGCGCCGGGCGCTGGCAAGCCGCCGGGCAGTTCTGCTTTTTTGACCACCCCATCCGGGACCTGGCGGGCTCTACGCTGGGGGTCATTGGCGACGGTGTGCTGGGTCAGTCGGTAGCGCGCCTGGGAGAGGCCTTGGGCATGCGGGTGCTGATGGCCGCCCACAAGGGCCGCCACGGCCAGGGCAGCCTCTACACACCGTTTGAGCAAGTGCTGGCCGAGTCGGATGTGCTGAGCTTGCATTGCCCCTTGACCCCCGAGACTCGACACATGATTGCCGCGCCAGAGTTCGCCCAGATGCGGCGCGCGCCGCTGTTGATCAACACCGCCCGTGGTGGGTTGGTGGATGAAGCTGCCGTCGGCCCCGCCTTAGAGGCCGGCCACATTTCAGGCGCGGCCTTCGATGTCACCGAGCAGGAGCCGCCGCCCGCCGACCACCCCTTCATGGCCTTGCTGGACCGCCCCGACTTCATCCTCACACCGCATGTAGCCTGGGCCAGCCAAGAGGCCACACAGGCCCTGGCAGACCAGTTGATTGACAACATCGAGGCCTTTCAGCGTGGGGCACCGATCAACCTGGTGTGAGTCAGTTGGCGCGCCGCCTGCCCAGGCTATTGGCGAAATCACATATTGCGGCAAGCGAGCAAGTGGGGCCACAGTTCAGTAGCTCTTACTGAAAGTTATCCCCATGATGTTGTCACACACCTCTCCTTGGTCTCTGGCCACCTTGGGCCTGGTGCTCTGCACCCCAGTCGCTTGGGCACAAGCCGTGCCGGGCAAGCCGCTGATCTATGCAGACGAATGCCGCCTCGGCACCGACGGCGGTGACAGCCAGCCCTATCACGCGCTGGTCTACTACCCCAACGAGTACGCCATGCGGGTGCCGGGCTTGGTGATCGGGGCTGAAAAGTCCGGCGCCGACCAGGTGCGGCGGGGGGCTCAGTCCGTCAACCTGCTGCCCGCGCCCGACGGCATTGCCGTCAACGAGCGGTCAGCGCGCTGGCTCAAGGACGTGATGCAAGGTGGCAGCAAGGCCATGTTCATCTCGCACGTGGCGGCCTTTGATGGACAAGCGGGCTCACTGGTTTTCGACGCCTACCGGAACGCCGCCGTACCCGACGACAAGCGCCTCAGCCCCAGCCTGAAAAACGTGCCGTGGTTGGACTGCAAGCGCCAAGCCGTGCCACGCGCCGATGCCTATGCCGACAGTTGGCGAGGCGTAGAAGCCGCCCGCGCACGCATCACCGCTGACTTGGCATCCGGCGACTACACCCATGTCTTCATGATCGCCATGGGGTGGAACACGGTGCAGATCGAAGCGATGCAGAACTTCGCCTCCATCAGCCGCAACCTGCGTTTAGCCGCCTCTCCTGGCAGCGCCTTCAAACCCTATGTCATTGGCTTCACCTGGCCCAGCCAGTGGGACAACCCCTTCTTGGGCTCGGTGCTGGTGCGCCCCAGCAGCTTGCTGAACAAGGCCAATGATGCAGATGAGTTCGCGGCTGGGTGGCTGGGCGCCAGCATCCGCCATGCCGTGATGCCCGCCGTGACGGCCCAGGCCGCAAAAGGCAAGCGCCCGCAGGTGGTGGCCATTGGGCGCAGCTTTGGCGCCCGGGCCATGTCACATGCCATCTGCCGTGGCACGGTGCTGCCCGCACCAGATGGATTCAGCGCTGCACCGCCCCTGGCCTCAGGCGCCGTCGACGCGCTGGTCAATCTGCAAGGCGCTTTTTCCTTGAACCGCTTGACGGCCAGCGGTGCTGGGCCCTCGGAGTTGGCCTATGCACCGGGCTGCCCGGCGGCCGCTCGGCTGGTCTTCACGGCCTCGCGCCATGACTCAGCGGCAGAAGCGGCGTCCAAGATCCCGGGGCCCCTGTGGGCCGGGTCCATGAAGTCTTGGGAGCGCCTGAAGCAAAATGAGGCCCGCTTGGACGATGGCAACCGCATGACCGTGTGCACCGCTGTGCCAGACGGCGGCTTGAACCCTGACTGTGCGCTCAAGCCAGACACGCGCATGCTGTATGTGAATGCCAGCGAGTTGATCAAGTACCAGTCCTTTGGCACCGGCGGTGGCGCCCACAGCGACATCTATAGACCAGAGACCGGGCGCTTCTTGTGGAACGTTTTGCGTCCCTCACCCTGAGCCCCTGATTCCTCATGACCCTGCCCACCGACAACGACCCTGCTGCCCTGCTGCGCCACCTCTACGACGTGGCCGTGCGCCGCGCCCTGCCGCTGCACAACACCGCCGCTTGGCTGCCGGTGCCACCGGCACCCGGCCAGGGGCGCACCGTGGTGCTGGGGGCGGGCAAGGCAGCGGGCGCCATGGCGCAGGCGGTGGAGGCGCTGTGGCCCGAGCATTGCCGCCGCCACGGCATTGAGGGTGCGCCACTGTCGGGCTTGGTGGTCACCCGTTATGGCCACACACCGCCGCGCCCGGCCGGTGTAGCCCAAGCCATTGAGGTGGTGGAAGCCGCCCACCCCGTGCCTGATGAAGCCGGGCTGCTGGCCGCGCAGCGCATATTGCGTTTAACGCAAGGTTTGAGCGAACAAGATTTGGTGCTGTGCCTCATCTCTGGTGGCGGCTCCGCCCTGCTGACCCTGCCCTGCGCGGGCTTGAGCTTGGCCGACAAGCAGCGCATCAACCGGCAACTGCTGGAAAGCGGCTCCGACATCACCCAAATGAACACGGTGCGCAAGCACCTCTCGGCCATCAAGGGTGGGCGCTTGGCGGCCGCTTGCCACCCCGCGCGGGTGGTGACGCTGGCCATCAGCGACGTGCCCGGCGATGAGGTCAGCGTCATCGCCAGCGGCCCCACCGTGACCGACGCCAGCACCTGCGCCGATGCGCTGCGCATCTTGCAGCAACACAAGATCGCGCTGCCCAACGCCGTGCTGGCCCAGCTTCAAAGCGGCCAACTCGAAACCCCCAAGCCCGGCGATGCCCGTTTGCTGCACCAAGGCCAAGAGGCGCCTGTGCACGTCATCGCCACGCCCCAGCAAAGCCTGGAAGCGGCGGCCGAGGCGGCACGGGCCATGGGCCTGCGCGCCTACATCTTGAGCGACGAGATTGAAGGCGAATCCCGCGAGATCGGCAAGATGCACGCTGCCCTGGCCCGCAGCGCAGCGGCCCGCCGCAATGCCTTTGAGCCGCCCTGCGTGATCCTGAGCGGAGGCGAGACCACCGTCACCGTGCGCCCGCGCGAGCCGGGCCAAGCCAAAGGCCGTGGCGGCCGCGCCGGTGAGTTCTGCTTGGGGCTGGCCTCCGCCCTGCAAGCCCACCCCCGCATCTGGGCCTTGGCCGCCGACACTGATGGCATCGACGGCGTGGAAGACAACGCCGGCGCCACCGTCCACCCAGAGACCTTGGCACGCGCCCAAACCCTGGGCCTGAGCGTGGCCGACCACCTCAACCGCAACGACGCCTACGGCTACTTTGCCGCCTTGGGCGACTTGGTGATGACCGGCCCCACGCACACCAATGTGAACGACTTCAGAGCCATCCTCGTGCGGTGACGGAGCCAAACGTGCCCAAGCCTGAGGCCAAGATCAATGTGCTGTTCGTCTGCAGCCGCAACCAGTGGCGCAGCCCCACCGCCGAGCAACTGTTTCGCAGGCATCCGCACCTCAACGCTCGGTCGGGCGGCACCAGCCCCAAGGCCAAGCACCCGGTGAATGAGCTAGGGTCTGTTGACCTATAAATCCTGCCCGCGCAGGAGTGTCCAAGGGCGCTGGAGTAGGCGCGATCCGCAGCCCGGGCTGGTGCCCGGGCAAGGAGAGTAACGCCCGCCAGCGCCCTTGGACGCCCTGCCCTCAGGGTGAGTCCTACAGGCCACGCCATTCGTTGTTGCGCCGCTTGCCCGCACAGAGGTGCGGGCGGCG
>NZ_JBIKNQ010000090.1:0-12440 GCF_044358605.1 Ideonella sp. | reverse complement strand
AACCATCGAATTCCTCAACGCGCCCTCAACCACCAGACCCCCATCGAGGCCCTGAAAAAATGGCACGCCTCACACCCCAAGCTCTTCACAAAACGTGTGAATGATCTCCCGGGGCTTGACACCTAAGGATATCAAGGCTGGCGGCTACCTGATGGATGTGGGGCGCTTCGCTAATGCGCTGTGGCACTTGTCGTTCATGTACTAGTTTGCACTGGGGCAGCATGTGGCGGGTGCGCTTTCTGCCTTGTATGCCGAGCATCGGACTGACCTGGATTGACCAATAAGCTGTAGTCCAATGCGGCTGACTGGCAATCAAGGTGACTTGAATTCTGGTCACTGAAGTCAAGATCAGGCGAGAGGGTCCTTTGGCATGACGAACGATGACCTGACACAAGAAGCAACGTTGCGGCTCTCAGCAGGGCACCTGCTTGTCGTGTGGGATGTCTTGGCAAACAAGGTCGCTGAGACCGGCTTTGTCGACGTGCTGACCGACGAGGAGAAGCAAGCCATCTGGGCCCTTCAAGACTTGTGCGAGCGCGGCCTGATCGATGCAGGTATTGCTGCGAGGCCGCAGGACGAATGGGAGGCGCTGATGCATGTGGCCAGGGCGCATGTCAAGTCGGTCCCGGTAGAGTGTTTGAATGACGATCCAGCCAATGCGATGACGAAGTAGGTCATTACTGCGGACCGCAAGGCCTGCCAAGCACTATGCCCTCGCTTACCTCATCAGCGCCCGCAGCCAGTCATCCCATTCAACTAAGACCCCAAAATTTTTACCGCGAGCAATGAACTCTGCCTACCTTGTAAAGACAGAAAGCTGCTATGCCGCGATCTGTGACGAAGGCTCACCAGTGAATAGGCTTGGGTTCATGGACATTGAGTTCGATGCGGCAAAGAAGCTTGCACTTCAGGAGGGGATGGAAGATTTCTTCAGCTTGTTCATCTTCAATGACCGGTTGATGCATGCCGCCAGTCAGGGAGCTTTGCTCTCTTGGACATTGCTGTTTGACGGTGTTTTTCGAGCAGAGGCGCAGGTCACACCGCAACTTCAAGCGCAAGCTACTGAAACTGGGCATCTTGGATCATCGGTTTTCGCCGGTACCTTGGCCTGCCCCACAGGTAGATTGATCGTTACTTGCTTGTCCCGGTTAGGAGAACTCCACCAGCCAATCATCGAGGTTGAGCCAGGGATCTATCAAGTCGTAGTGGAACGCGATGAAGATGCTGAATTCGAGCATTCACACATCGAGTCGCTGGCTCGGTATCCTGTTGGGCTAGACCCGGATTGGAGCATTAAGCTCAGTCGAGTTGGCTCTGTATGAGAGAGGTGGCCACGAATGAGTGTTGGGCCGCGCGAGCGACGAGCGAGCTGGGGTCAGGTTATGCCTTCTGCCCCAAATGGCGCTATCGTGAAAGCAACCTCGGGCCTCAGGACACGATGGGCAGACTGAGATAGCCGTACGGGCGCTCGATTCCCTGACCTCCGCGTTATGCTTGATACTGAAAACAAACAAACATACCGGGAGGACACCGATGCAATACCTCGTCATTGTGGGCGCATTGTTTTTCGCTGCGCTCGTTTTGCCTTTGCAGGCCAGTTTGGTCCTGCTCATGGGCTTTATCGTGATCACCTCCATTGTGAGGATGTTCACCAAGCTGGTGGTGGATGTCGAGGTCACCGCCGGCGAGGCCGCCAAAGCGGTCAGCATTGCCTTTGCGCTGCTGGGCGTGGCGCTGTTTACTTTGCTCAGTTTTGTCAAGGGCACCGGCGTTAGCAGTTTCCTCGGCCTTTCTGTCTTGTCCGTGCTGGCTGCTCTGATGCTGTGCTACTCGCTGGGGTTCAAGATCGGCCTGCGGATTCCCCTGCTTCCGGCCATGATCGTGGCGGGCCTGTCTACGGTCGTCTCTGCAGTGGCGCTGTATCTCCTCAAGCGCGTGATGAATGCAGCATAGGCGCGGTCTTGGTGGGCCAGTTATCTGACCGTGTTGAGTAGCGTTTAGGAGCGACAGCATGTGGGGCTTGAGTCAACGACCTCTCTGGGTGCGCGTGCTGGCCGGTGCGGTGTGGCTGGCGGGTTTGGGCATGCTCTGGTTCATCTGCCTGATCGGCTTCGTGTTCTCGGGTGGCGGTGTGTTGCCCGGCGCCTGGGTCTATCCCTTGGTCGGGGCGGCCGCAGGCCTGTTCACGCTGGCTTTCTTCATGCAGCGGTGGCGCAAATGGACGGCAGTTGCGGGCGCGGCCGTGGCCCTTGCTGCCATGGGCTGGGCAGGTTGGACCGAGCGGCAAGAGCGCCGCGAGGCCGCCTACCTGCGCATCAGCGCGGCCGAGCCCCAGATGCACACCTATCGGCCCCGGCCCGACAACCCGCGCTTGGCCCGTTTGAATGGCCCGGCCTCTTTGCAGATGGGGGCAGAGCAGCTGCCGCGCATGGACGGCGCCACGGCGCTGTATCTGCTGTATGCGGCGTTCACGGCGGCGGTGTGGCCCACGGTGGCGCCTGAGGTGTTGGCTGAGCGGGTTCAGGTCAACAAGACCTCGGTGGCTTACGAGCGGCTGTTGGCACGTCAGACGGACATTGCCTTTGTGGCCGGCCCCAGCAAGGCGCAGCGTGCCAAGGCCAAGGATGCAGGGCTGGACTTGCACCTCACCCCGATTGGGCGCGAAGCCTTTGTGTTCTATGTGGCGGCTGACAACCCGGTGCGCCAATTGAGCAGCGCACAGATCCGCGACATCTATACAGGCAAGATCACGGACTGGGCGCAAGTGGGCGGGCGTGCGGGCAAGATCATCGCCTTTCAGCGCCCGGAGGGCAGCGGCAGCCAATCCATGTTGCAGAAGATCATGGGCGAGACGCCTTTGATGCCCGCGCTGACCCACCATGTGGCGCAAAGCATGGGCGGTGTGGTGCAGCAAACCCGCGACTACACCAACTACCCCGGCGCCATCGGCTATTCCTTCCGCGTCTTTGTCACTCAAATGCTTCAGCCCGGCGGCATTCATCTGCTGTCGGTGGATGGGGTTGCGCCCACACCCGCCAGCATCGGCGATGGCAGCTATCCCTACAGCACCGAGTTCTATGCCGCCACGCTGGGGCCACCGCAAGGAGATGCCAAGCGCTTCATCGATTGGATTCGCTCTGAGCAGGGGCAGACGCTGGTGGAGCGGACGGGGTATGTGAGTTTGCCGGTACGTTGACGATTAAGTGATTGATTTAAAACGATTCACCGTATAAAGTTAGAAAATGAAATTCGTACGGTGATGCTCTACCTCCCTCTGTCTGACAACGCAGCACGCCAGGCCATTGATGCCACGGCCATTTTTCAGGAATGGCGCGTGGCACAAGGGGCGGCAGCGCGTTTTTCGGGCGGCATGTACTTCAAACGCGAGGGTGACTACGAATACCTGGTGCGTACCCGTCCAGACAATCGGCAGCAACGACTGGGGCGGCGTGACCCAGCCACCGAAGCTCAGTGGGCCGCGTTCACCCAGGGCAAGCAGCACGCCCAAGAGAGACTCACGGCCTTAGCGCAAGCGCTGCGCGAAGCCGAGCGCATGAACAAGGCACTGAAGGTCGGGCGAGTGCCGACCCTGGTGGTGAACCTGCTCAACGAGCTGGAGCGCTCAGGCTTGGCACCTTATTTCACCGTGGTGGGCACACACGCCATGTACGCCTATGAGGCTGCCGCATCCGTGCGCTTACAGGCGGCGGCCTTGGCCACCCAAGATGTCGACTTGCTATGGGATGTGCGCAAGCGGGTGCAGTTCTTCAGCACCATGGATCAACTCGACACCTCTGTGTTGGGCGTGCTGCAGCGCGTGGACCCCAGCTTCAGGCGGATGGAGGGGCAGTTGGAGTCCGCCATCAACAACCGAGGCTTTGCGGTCGATTTCTTGCGGCGTATGGCGCAGGCGGATGACCCACACCCGGTGCGCTTTTCAAGTAACGAGGACGACCTCTGGCCCGTTCAAGCCAAGCAGGCAGAGCAGTTCTTGCAAGCCCCTCGCTATGTAGTGCCGGTGGTGTCTGTCACGGGCCGCATGGCCCTGATGAGCACGGTGAAGCCCAGCATTTTTGTGGCGTTCAAACGCTGGTTGTCCGAGCTGGCGGACCGGCCTGTGGCTAAGCGGCGGCGCGACCGTTTGCAGGCGGATACCGTCCAACACATGTTGGATGAGAGTCTGCTGCTGGATGCCGCATAGCCCTGAGCTGCCAAGAGCGTGCCTCAAGAAAAAGCCGCCCCGAGGCGGCTTTGCTCTATCGGGCGTCCAGACCCATCAACCCGCAAACTTGCTGAACACCAGCGTCGCATTCGTGCCGCCAAAGCCAAAGCTGTTGGACATCACGGTACTGAGCGGGCCGTCATAGCGCTCGCGCAAGATGGGCAGGCCTTCAGCGGCTGGGTCCAACTGCTCGATGTGGGCCGAGGCGGCGGCGAAGTTGTTTTGCATCATCAGCAGGCTGTAGATGGCTTCTTGCACGCCGGCGGCGCCCAGGGAGTGGCCGGTCAGGGACTTGGTGGAGCTGATGCGCGGCACTTTGTCGCCAAACACGGTTTTGGCGGCGCCCAGCTCGGCCAGGTCGCCCACGGGGGTGGAGGTGCCGTGAGCGTTGATGTAGTCCACGGGGGTCTTCACGGTGGCCATGGCTTGCTGCATGCAGCGCACAGCGCCTTCGCCGCTGGGGGCCACCATGTCGTAGCCGTCAGAGGTGGCGCCAAAGCCCACCAGTTCGGCCAAGATGGTGGCGCCACGGGCTTGGGCGTGCTCCAGGCTTTCCAGGGCCAGCATGCCGCCACCGCCAGCGATGACAAAGCCGTCGCGGGTGGCGTCAAAGGCGCGTGAGGCGGTGCTTGGCGTCTCGTTGTATTTGCTGGACATGGCGCCCATGCCGTCAAACAGCAGGGACTGCTCCCAGCTTTCTTCCTCGCCGCCGCCTGCAAACATCACGTCTTGCATGCCCCAGGCGATCAGTTGCGCGGCATGGCCGATGCAGTGGGCGCTGGTGGCGCAGGCCGAGGTGATGCTGTAGTTGACGCCCTTGATGGCAAAGGGCGTGGCCAAACAGGCCGAGACGGTGGAGCCCATGGTCTTGGTGACCATGAAGGGGCCGACGCGCTTGATGCCCTTCTCGCGCAGGGTGTCCGCTGCCAAAACTTGGTTGGCGCTGGAGGCGCCGCCCGAGCCCGCCACCAAGCCGGTGCGTGGGTTGGAGACTTGCTCAGGCGTCAGGCCGCTGTGCGCAATGGCTTGCTGCATGGCCAAGTAGGCATAGCCTGCGGCCTCGCCCATGAAGCGGTACTGGCGGCGGTCAATGACTTCCTCAAGTTTGAGGTTAGGGCGGCCGCTGACCTGGCTGCGCATGCCTTTCTCGGCATAAGCAGGGTTGAACTGGATGCCCGAGCGGCCTTCGCGCAGGCTGGTGGTGACTTCGTCGGCGTTGTTGCCAATGCTGGAAACAATACCCAAACCGGTGACGACAACGCGGCGCATCAGAAATTATCCGTAGAGGTGAACAGGCCCACCTTGAGGTCGGTGGCGGTGTAGATCTCGCGGCCGTCGGCATACATGTGGCCGTCGGCAATGCCCATGACCAGCTTGCGCTCGACCACGCGCTTGAGGTGCAGCTTGTAGGTCACGGTCTTGACGCTGGGCAGCACCTGGCCAAAGAACTTGACCTCACCTGAGCCCAGGGCGCGGCCACGGCCCGGGTTGCCCCGCCAGCCCAGCCAAAAGCCCACCAACTGCCACAGCGCGTCCAGCCCCAAGCAGCCGGGCATGACGGGGTCACCCTCGAAATGGCAGCCAAAGAACCAGAGGTCGGGGTGGATGTCCAACTCGGCCTCGATGATGCCCTTGCCGAAGTCACCGCCGGTGTCGTCGATGCGGACGATGCGGTCCATCATCAACATATTGGGCAAGGGTAGGCGGGCGTTGCCTGGGCCGAACAACTCGCCACGGCCACAGGCCAGCAGTTCCTCGCGAGAGAACGCGTGGCGTTGCTGCTCACGCAGCGTGGGAGAGAGGGCCACGGGGGCCACAGCGGCAACAGGCAGAGTGGGCTCAGACATGATCTTCACATTAGAGAGATCTCTCGATTATCCCCTGCCGCAGGCCGGTTTCCTGACGGCAGGTGCTCAGGCTGCTGCCGGGGCTGCGGTGATGGCCGACTGCCAGGGGCCGATCTCGGCGTCTTGGCCTTGAAGGCTGTAGCGCTGCGGGGTGGCCGACACATTGACCACCACTTGCACCCAATCAGCGTTTTGCTGGCGTTTAAAAGCAAATACCGACGGATTGCCAGCATCCAGCAGCATGACGGGCGCGCCGTATTGCCCATTGGCCAAGGCCGGGTGGGCCTCTTTGAGGGCGATCAGCTCGCTGTAAAACGCCTGGTGGGGGAAGCCGGCCCAGGTGATGGCGTCCTTCTCGAAGAACGCCAAGCGGCGGTCGAGCTGGCCTTCTTGGCCGCCATAGATCAAAGGCATGCCGGGCAAGGTGAAGCTCAGCACCGCAAAAGCGCCATAGGCCGGGCCATACAGCTCGGCGTCGGTGCCGTGCCAGGAGTTGATGTCGTGGTTGTTGGTGAAGCGCATGCGGTAGGCATGGGCCGGAAAGGGTTTGGCGGTGGGCTGCTTCACCCAGGCGCGCAGAGCCTCGGCCCCGGCCTTGCCGCTGCCGATGGCCTTGAATACGTCTTGCAGGTCCCAGCCATAGGTCATGTCAAAGGCCTGCTCGTGCAGCTCGGGCTCGCTCCACTCGGCCAGCATGAACAAGGGCTTGATAGCGTCTAAGCGGCGCCGGGCTTCGTTCCAAAACGCGGTGGGCACCAGGCCCGCCACGTCGCAGCGGAAGCCGTCCAGGTCGCACTCGCGCACCCAAAAGGCCATCTCGCCGACCATGGCCTCGCGCAGCGCGGCGCTGTCGTAGTTCAGGGCCACCACATCCGTCCAGTACTCCACCTGCGGCGTGCCTTCATTGAAGGTGACCGGGAAGATCTCGCCCTGGGCGTTGAGCTTGTACCAATCTTTATGCTGAGTGGCCCAGGGGTGGTCCCAGGCGGTGTGGTTGGCCACCCAGTCCAAGATGACCTTCATGCCGCGCGCATGCGCCTCTTGCACCAGCGCTTTCACGTCGGCCAAGCTGCCGAATTCTGGGTTGACGGCGGTGTAGTCGGCAATCGAGTAATAGCTGCCCAAGCTGCCTTTGCGCTCTTTCTTGCCAATCGGCTGAATGGGCATCAACCAGAGGATGTCCACGCCCATCCGCTGCAGGCGCGGCAAGTGCGCCTGAAAGGCTTTGAGCGTACCTTCGGCTGTGTACTGCCGAACATTCACTTCATAGATATTGGCCTGCCGCGTCCAGGGCAGGTGGGGCATGTCGGGGGCTTGGGCGGCAAGGGCGGTCATGGGGTGAGGCTGTTCACTGAGCAGCTTGCATCACGGGGACTTCGCAGCCAAGTGCTTGGCCAAGAACTTCTCGACACGGCCCCAGAAGTCCACCTGGGTGGCTTCGTCTCCCCAGTAATGGCCTGCTGTGGGATAGACCCACCACTCCACCGATGGGTTGTGCGGGCGCAGTGCTTCACGCATGCGCTCACCGTGGACCAAGGGCACCCGCTCGTCGCGGCCGCCATAGACCATGAGCAAAGGCTTCTTCAACTCGGCCGCACGCCGCAGCGGGGAGTGGGCGCGCAGCATGGCGGCGTCAGCTTGCAAGTCGCCCATCATGCGCGGCAGGCCATAAGTTTTGGCGGCGTCGGTGATGTCGCTCCACTGCACCGTGTACATCATCTCCGGGTCCGTCACGCCCGCCCAGTTGATGCCGCAGCGGTAGAGATCAGGTTCTTTGATCAGGCCCATCATGGCCGCATAGCCGCCATAGCTGCCGCCGATGATGCAAATGCGCTCTGGGTCCGCCAAGCCCTTTTGAATGGCCCAGCGGGTGACGTCGGTGACGTCGTCTTGCATGGCTTGGCCCCACTGTTTCCAGCCGGCCCTGAAGTGTTTGTCGCCGAAGCCCGTGCTGCCCCTGAACTCGGGCTCTAGGACCAAGTAGCCGCGCGTGGCCAAAAACTGCGTGGGCGCAGACCAGTGCCAATGAGTACCACGCAGCCAGGGGCCGCCATGCACCAAGACCACGGTTGGCAGCTTGGTTTTGTTGGCGCCGGGTGGCAAGGTGACGAAGCTGGGAATGGGCAGCCCGTCGCGGGCGGGGATGCGGTGCAGGTCCATGCTGCCCATGGCCGCAGATTGCAGCTGTGGGTGGCTTTCACCAAACTGGGTCAGCTTGCCGGTCTCGCGCTGGAACATGAAGAAGCGTGGCGGCTTGCGGTCGGAGTACACCTCCACCAGCACCCACGGGCTGCCACCGCGCACGGGGACATCTAAGTTCACCACGCTGTCTGGAAAGGTCTTATCCAGGCGCTCTTGCAAGGCTTGCATGCCCGCATCGCGCCAAACCGTCACCACCGCATCTGCGGTGAATCGGGTCCCCAGCCAGCGACCGTCTTGCTCGATGAAATCGGGGACAGCGACGTCATAGTCTGCGACGGCCAGAAGTGCTTGGGGGCTGACCTGGCCGCTCTGGGTGTCGAGATTGAACAAGCCCTCAAACCCTTTGGCGGATGCCCGAACGAGCAACTGCTCGCCCAGCCAGCGGGTGGGCAAGTAGTTGGGGCTCAGCGCATCTTGGCCGGGCAACTCGCGCCAGGTCTTGTTCTCGCGGATCGACACCGTCAATTGCCCCGCCTTCACGCCTGCAGCCGCTCGCAACTCTAAGGTCTGATCGAAATACCAGGCGGACGCATGGTTGGGGCTGTCGATGTCCACCACATGCCCCGTGCGCGTATTCAGTCGCTTCAGGCGCCTGAAGTCAGCCCCTTCCTTTTTGCTGTAGGCCTCGGTGGTGCTGACGATCAACTCATCCGTGTCCTGGTCAGCCCGGGTGGTCACCACCTGCGTCCAATGAGGCAGCATCTCTACCCCGGTGTCGCCTTCGCGCAGCCAAGAGTTGCCGAAGGTCTTGACCAACTGCTTGTAGCGGCTGCCGTCGACATTGACGGCAAACAGGCCGGGTGCGAACTCCCGGTCTGCCGCCGCGAGGTTCCAGGTGGCCAACGTGAAGGCCACACGCTCATTGCTGACCCAATAGATTTGGCCAATGCCGACCTCGTCGTAGCCTGCCAGTACGGCTGTGCGCAGGGTGCGCAAATCCAAGACCGCCAACTGAGGTGGCTTGCCATTGCGGGCCAGCTTGTAGAGCACGCGGTCGCCAGCGGGTGACAGCACAGGCTCGGAGACCGTGGGTGTCGCAAAAATCTGCTGGGCAGTTTGTGCGTGGCCCATGTTGGGGGCGAGGCAAGCCCAGAGCAGCAGGGTCAAGCAAACGAGTCGGGACATCAAGCGGCACTCCTCTTGCAGCGCATGAACAGGTTAAGGGTCAATCGCCCTTGGGTGGGTTGGTCGCACAGCAGATGCGGTGCGGCGATGGCACTGCCATGGAAGACATCACCGCGATAGAGCAGCAAGCGGTTGAACTGTGGGGCCACGGTGAGCAGATGCTCGAAGTGCTGATTGGCGGCCAGCATGTAGCTGGGCGGCCATCCGGTGTCCACCTCAAAGGCAGCAGCAGTCATCTGCGCCCACCGCGCAATGCGTTCGTTGATGCGCTCGGGCTCGCGCGCCGTGAAGAAGTTGGTTCCTCCCAGCGCTTCTTGCTCAAACAGGTAGAGCACCCCTGCAATGGCCAACTCGCCGGGTTCCGTTTCAAGACGGTCGCGGTGGCAGATTCGCTGTACGGGGGCCAACTGATCAGGCTGGGCGGTGACCAGCGATAAGCGGCCTTGGATGTCCACCACGCGCCGGACGCCGAAATGCTGCTTGGCGGTGCTGCTGAACCAGTCGCGCCAAGGGGCCAAGGCCGCTTGCGGCAGCGGCAGCTCTAGACCGGGGAATGCGTTGGTCTGCGCTTGCAAGAAGGCCTGCCGATGGTGCTGAGCCAGATCGACAAGGCCCGCAGGGTCAGTCAGTAAGTGGTCATAGATCTCAACACGAGCCTCTGTGCCTAAGGGCTCAGAGCGATGACTGACCTTTGGATTGAACATCTCACCTGCGAGGCTTCATGGGGGGGATGTGCGTGGCGCACTCGCTGGCGATGTATTGCGCATGGGTGGGCATCACATCGACGCAGCGACGGATGGTGCTGCGCACATTGTCCAGAAAGTCGATGATTTTCTGCTCAGGCAGGGCATCGACCAAGGGGTGGTAATGGCGGGGAGTAATGTGCTGGCCCAGCATGACTTCCACCCAACTGATCTCAGAGAACAGCTCGGCGTTCTCCCGGAACACCCGGCCATTGGACTTGAAGAGATCGATCTTGTGCTGCAGAGCGTCTGGAACGCTCATGTCGCGGCACTGGCGCCAAAACGCTGTGTCGTCGCGCTCGGTCGCTTTGTAATGCAGGATGATGAAGTCCCGAATGCGCTCGAACTCGAAGTCGGCTTGCCGGTTGAATTCAGCGACATCAGCCTCATCAATGCCTTGGCTGGGGAACAGGTCGGTGAGCCGAGAAATGGTGGACTGGATCAGGTGAATGCTGGTGGATTCCAGCGGCTCCAAGAACCCACTGGCCAGGCCCACGGCGATGCAGTTCTTGTTCCAGATTTTCTTGCGTTTACCCGTCACAAACTTCAGGAGCCGTGGGTCGGCCAGTACCTCCCCGTCCAGCTTACCCATCAGCACATCAAGGGCGGCCTGCTCACTGATATGGCTGCTGCAAAACACATGGCCGTTGCCGGTGCGGTGTTGCAGCGGAATGCGCCACTGCCAGCCTGCGCCGTGGGCAGTGGATCGGGTGTAAGGGGTGAGTGGCTCCACGGAGGTGCAAGGCACGGCCCAGGCGCGGTCGCAGGGCAGCCAATGGCTCCAATCCTCATAGCCGGTCTTCAGGGTCTGCTCAATCAGCAGGCCGCGAAAGCCTGTGCAATCGATGAAGAGATCGCCTTCAATGCGTTGGCCGTCTTCTAGCGTCAAGGCGTCAATGAAGCCGTCCTGCACACGGGTGCTGACGCTGCGGATCTTGCCCTCAATGCGCCGCACGCCGCGCTTCTCGGCATAGCGCCTGAGGTAAGCCGCATAGAGGCCGGCATCAAAGTGATAGGCGTGGGCGATCTCCGCCATCGGCGAGGGACTCAAGTCCTTGCGGGCCCTGAGAAACTTGTTCGCACGGGCCGCTGCAATATTGACGGAGTAGTCCTCCAGTGAGCTGGCCTTGCCCTGGGCGCGCATCTTCAGCCAGTAATGGTGAAAGCGCGTGATGCCAATGTCGGGGCCCAAGGGCCCGAAGCCATGGATGTAGGAGTCGCCTTGGCGGCCCCAGTTGACGAACTCAATGCCGAGCTTGAAGCTGGCCGAGGTCTCACGCATGAACTCGTTTTCGTCGATCTCCAAGGCTTGGTTGTAGACGTTGATGACGGGGATGGTGGCTTCCCCCACGCCCACCGTGCCGATCTCTTCAGACTCCACCAGCACGACATTCCAGCGCTCGCCCAATACCTTGGAAAAGGCTGCGGCAGCCATCCAGCCGGCGGTGCCGCCACCGGCAATGACGATGTTCTTGATCTCTGGCTTGTTCATTCGGCGTCTATCCCCGATGGAGGTGTGGGGCTGATTGTCTCCAAGTGACGGCCTCCACAAAAGAAAAGCCCCCGGCCGCCATGCAGCGACAGGGGGCAGCCAAGCTGCTAGCGCTTAGAACTTGTAGGTCACACCGAACAGCATGGTGCGGCCATACTTGTCGAGCTTGGTCTCGCTGCCGTTGGCGTCGAGTTCACGATAGGGCTCGTTGGTCACGTTGTTGACTTGCAGCAGGAAGTTCAAGCCCTTGGCGGGGCCACTTTGAATTTCATAGCCCAACTGCAGGTCGGTGACGGTCTCAGCATCGGCGTACTTGTACTCGCGGTCTGCGCCGAAGCCTTCGATTTCGGCGATGAACTTCGAGCGGTTGCGTGTGGCCACACGAGCCTGGAAGCCATGCTTTTCGTAGTACGCGGTCAAAGTGGCCACACGGCGCGACAGGCCTGGCAAGGGGCGGGTATCGCCGTCACCGAATGGTTTCACTTTGCTGTCCGTGTCGGAGTAACTCAGGCTGACGCCGAAACCGTCCAGCACCGGTGTCAAGAGATTCAGCGGCACCGAAGTCGCCAACTCAATACCAGTGATCGTGCCACCCTGACCGTTGAACGGGCGGGTGAAGCTGCCGATAGGGCTCGCGGCAGGAGTGCCGGACAAGTTGGGGTAGCCGGTGAAGTCAAATGCCTTGTCTGTCACATCAAAAATATAGGTGTCTAGCTGTCACGTCTCATGTGATCATTGGCCGATTCGAAGCTGGCCGCTACTTCAGGCCAGAGCTGTCCTGAGCGAGTTGCTGGCTTCGATCCCAGAGA
>NZ_JBIKNQ010000057.1:0-37625 GCF_044358605.1 Ideonella sp. | reverse complement strand
GCGCCGCGCATAGGTCTCTCTCAGATCGAGATGCTCACATTGTCCTCGCTGCGCCTCGCTCGACCATCACAACCGGTCGGTATTTCAGCAGCCTGTTAAGTCTTTGTGATTGAGAAGCACGGGGCTCCCATGCAATGGTACGCCAAGCACATGAGGTTTCATGTGTATGGTGTACCTGCCCGCGACTTCAATCCCCGCTCAATCTCATGGGGGCGAGTCTCGTGCCCCCACTCTTGGCACTCGGGGTGGTGAGATATGATCGCTCTCAAGTCCCAGCTGGTAACGACGCCACTACAGGCGGATCCCGAGTTGGACGCTCCATTTTGGGTCTTAGTCTTGACTGGGCGTGCAGCGGCGTTTGTGCGCAGATAGGTGCGCGCATCAGGCACACTGCGCACACCAAGGCGATAGGCCCATCGTGTGCAGCCTCCAGTCGTGCCGCCCAAGCTGCGCCGGTATGTCCCCCACTGGGTTTGATTTGCTTGTTGGGTACTTGATAGGCTTGCGACTTGACCGCCCTTGGCTTGGTCACGCAAACTGATCAAGCATGACCCAAGTCAACATCGCCCAAGCCAAGGCCCAGTTGTCGGAGCTGGTTCAGCGCGCGCTGGCCGGTGAAGAGGTGATCATCGCCAGGGGCAACAAGCCCCTGCTTCGCTTGATACCCCTGGACCAAGCGGGGCCTGCCCGGCAGCCGGGCACCGCCAAAGGCTTGGCCTGGTACATGGCGGACGACTTTGACGCCGCTCTCGACGACTTCTCGGCCTATCGCTAAGCGGCTCACCGCCCCCTCAACCCCCGCCCAATCTCCCGAATCCTCGCCTCGCCCTGCTCCAGCGCCTCGGCCGTGGTGTGCACCGAGTAGTTGCCCAGCACCAGCTCATGCGGGTGCAGCACGGCGGAGCCGAAGAGGAAGCCGCCGCCCTCGGCGCTGCTGAAGTGCAAGGGCTCGGCGCCTTCGTGGGTCAGCACGGCCAGCTCGTTGCGCAGGGTCTCGCCCGCCACGTGCACGCTGCCGCGTTTGGCGGCCAGCCACAACACGCTGTGGCCGTCGGGCACGGTGTAGTGCCAGCTTTGGCCGGGGGCCAGCTCTACCCAGAAGAGGTTGGCATCGTGCGGGGCGGGCACGGCGCTGCGCTGGCCCTCGTGGGTGCCCAGCAGCAGCTTGGCCGGGCCCATCGTGGGCACCTGCTCAGGGGCGATGAAGGCGGCCACGGGCTCTGCCAGCTCGTGTGAGGCGGGCAGGGCCAGCCACAGTTGGTAGCCTTCAATCGGCGCAGTGCTGGTGACCTGGCTTTTGTGCCAGATGCCGCTGCCGGCCTGCATCCATTCTTGGCCGCCGGCCGCCACGTGGTCCACACGGCCTTCGGACGTTTCGTGCTCGATGTCAAAGGTCAGCGGCACGCTCAACGTGGCAATGCCGGAGTGCGGGTGAAAGCCAAAGCGCGACCCGCCACCGGCGGGGGCGGCAATGTCGTCCAAAAAGACGAAAGGCTTGGTGAGTTGGCCCACGTCGCCGGGGCTCATCAGCCGGGTGATGGGGCCGTGGCGGTGGCCGCTGTGGCGCAGGACGATGCGTGTGGTGTTCATGGCCTCATGGTAGGCCTGGCACCGGGGGCCTGTGCTTCAGCGGCTTTGCACGCTGCGTGCGGGCGGCATGAAGAAAAGCGCCGCCCGCCGTGAGCTCTTCTTCTACGCGCTGCTCTTCCTCCTCAATTCACCCAATACAAGTGCCGCAAGGTCTTGGTGCCCACGGCCTCAGAGCGGGCTGCTCGCTCGGCCATCTCGCCCAAGCGCGAGGCCGGCTTGGCAGAGCTGATGGCTTGGCAGGCCTCGCTCACATCGGGCAGCGGGCCGCTGCTGCCAATGCGCGTGCCCTTGGCCGGGGGCTTCAGGTAGAGCTGCTTCACGTTCAAACCTTGGCCCTCGGCGCACAGGGGGGCAAACTGGCCCAGCAGGCCACGGGCATTGCGGCTGGCCGGCAGCAGGTGCTCGCCCTGCCAGGTGGCGCGGGCCTCGGCCATCACCTCGCGCCAGGTCTGAAAGTCCTCAGCGTCCAGCACCAGCGGGAATACGCTCTGGCGCTGCTGCGGGTTGGCGATCCACTCTTGCTCGTCGTCGGTCTCGGCCAACACGGCATGGCGCATGCGGTCCGAGGTCTCCAGGCCTTGGCCGATCAGCGTGTGCGCTTGGCCCAGCAAGGCGGGGCGGGCCAGCGTGAGGTGCCAGTGCTTGGTGTCCAGGTCAAAGGCCCGCACATGCGTCAGCAGGCCTTCAATGAACTGGTGATACGACAGCGCCCACAGCACATCGGCCTGGTCGATGCGGATCTGCGCAGCGGGCGCGTAGTTGCGCTGGATGTGCGCTTCATCATTGCGCGGCAGGCCCCAAGAGGCATGGTTCAGGCCGCGTTTGGGGATGGCAAAGAAGTACTTCTCCCAAAGCTCCATCTGCCCATCACCATTCAGGTCCATCTGCCACTGGCCGGGGGCGATCTGCAGGCTGCGGCGCTCACCCAAATGGATGCGGGCCAGCACTTGGCGGGTTTGCGCCATCTCGCGGCGCACCTCGTCGATTTGGCGCTCCACCTCGGCCACCACCTGCGGCAGCGGCGTGTGGTCGATGCGCTTGAAGTTCTGCGTGGCCCAGGTGATCAAGCGGCGGGTCTGATCGGTGTCGCGGCACAAGGCCCAGGCGATGCGTTCGTCGTCGCTCTTCAGGCGGCGCGCGTCGCGGGGGAGTTGCTTGCAGGTTTGCGCAAAGCCCGCCGTGGTGCTCATGTCCAGGGTTAATGGCGCGGCTTCGGCGGCAGCGCCATAGCCCAGGCCCACGGCCAACGCGGCCGCCGCAGCCATGTTGGAGAAACGAGCGCGACGCGAGGTGGAAGAAGTGGTCAAGGTCATCAGCCTGCCTGCTGCAGGCCCAGTGTGGAACATGGGCGGATGCTAGGCGTGAAGCCCCGCACAAGCCTGTGCGTTGCCCCACAGTGGCGGCCTGTGCGCTGGCTGGTATCGTGTGCCGATGCTGGCCACCCCCCTCATGGCTCCATGAGCCCCCCTCGCCCCTGGTGGCGCCGCGCCCTGCTGGGCCTCGTCCGCTGGCCTTTGGCGCTCATCATCGTGTTCGAGGAATGGGGCTGGGGGCCGCTGCAGCGCGTCTTAGCCGCCATCGGCCAGTGGCCCGGCTTCCGCTGGGTCGAAGCCGCCGTGCGCCGCTTGCCGCCCTATGCCGCGCTGGCGCTGTTCCTGCTGCCCTCGCTGCTGCTCTTGCCCGTCAAGCTGGCCGCCCTGTGGCTCATCGGCCAGGGCAAGGCGGTGTGGGGCGCGCTGCTCATCCTCACCGCCAAGCTGGTGGGCACGGCCATCGTCGCCCGCCTCTTCACCCTGACCCAACCCGCGCTGATGCAACTGCCTTGGTTTGCGCGCCTCTATGCCCGCTGGACGACCTGGAAGGACGGCCTGCTGGCTTGGGTGCGCAGCAGCGCCGCGTGGCGCGCTGGTCGGGTGCTGAAGGCGCAGGTCAGGCGCTTGGTGCGGAGGGTGTGGGGGCGGGGGTGAGTGCGCGCTGCTGCGGGCCGCTCAACGCCGCCCGCTCTCCCGCGCCGCCTTCAAAGCCGCCACCAGCCGGTCTCGCCACACCCGGTAGCCGGCTTCGCTGGGGTGCAGGCCGTCCACAAAGAGCTGGGGGTCTTGGCGGTCTTGGGCATCCACAAAGCCGGGGGTCAAGTCCAGCCACACCGTGAAGGGGGCGAACTCAGGGCTTTGGGCGAGGGCCGCCAAGCGGGCGTTGACGGGGCGCACCACGGCGGCGTCGCGCGCGGGCTCTGAGGTGGGCAAGATGGTGTGCCTGCACGCGCACGCTCCAGCCGTCTTGTGCTGTCTGGTTGGCGTAAAACTGGCGGGCTTGCGGGGTTTTCAGTGGCACGATGGCGACCATATGGCTCCAGCTCAATTGTGTCGACAGTGTTGACACAATTGCCGCATCGGGAAAGCTCTCGACAAACTTCACCATGCGGCGCAGGTTGCGCGACTCAAATCCCCGGCCAAATTCTTGCGGCAGTTGTTGGCCCAGTTGGTCCAGCAATTGGGAGCCATAGCTGGCGCGGCCTTCCACCAGCGCCTCGGAGCGCAGCCTTTGGCCCACGCTCCAATACAGCCGCGTCTGCTCTGCATTGACGGCACCGGCCAGCCGCTGCACGGCTGCTGGTTTGCTGCTTCAGCGCGGTCTACGGCATGCATGACCGGTTTGAGACCCCAATGAAAAAAGCCCTGGGCTCACGCCACAGGGCTTTTGATGCAAGAGGGCCTTGAGCCTCAGTCCGCTTGGCCTGTCCCCGGCCCCGTCAGCAAGCTCACGCTGCCATTCGAACTGCTGCCCAGCAGGCCGGTTTGGGTGTAGATGCCCAGCTTGGCGCGGGTGTCGGAGATGTCGAGGTTGCGCATGGTCAGCTGGCCAATGCGGTCCAGCGGGGTGAAGGCGGCGTCTTCAACCTTCTCCATCGAGAGGCGCTCGGGCGCGTAGGTCAGGTTGGGGCTGACCGTGTTCATGATGGAGTAGTCGTTGCCGCGGCGCAGTTCCAGCGTCACCTCGCCGGTGATGGCGCGGGCCACCCAGCGTTGGGCGGTTTCGCGCAGCATCAGGCACTGGCTGTCGAACCAGCGGCCTTGGTAGAGCAGGCGGCCCAGCTTGCGGCCGTTCATGCGGTACTGCTCGATGGTGTCTTCGTTGTGGATGCCAGTCACCAGGCGCTCGTAGGCGATGTGCAGCAGGGCCATGCCGGGGGCTTCATAGATGCCGCGGCTCTTGGCTTCGATGATGCGGTTTTCGATCTGGTCGCACATGCCCAGGCCGTGGCGGCCGCCGATCTTGTTGGCCTCTTCAAACAGGGCCACGGCCGAGCCAAAGCGTTGGCCGTTCAGGGTGACGGGCACGCCTTCTTCAAAGCCAACGCTGACCTTCTCTGCGGCCACCTTGACGTCGTCCTTCCAGAAGGCGACGCCCATGATGGGGTTGACGATGTGCATGCCGGCGTTCAAGAACTCCAGGTCCTTGGCCTCGTGGGTGGCGCCCAGCATGTTGGAGTCGGTCGAGTAGGCCTTCTCCACGCTCATCTTGTAGTCAAAGCCATTCGCGATGAGGTATTCGCTCATCTCCTTGCGGCCGCCCAGCTCGTCGATGAAGGTCTGGTCCAGCCAAGGCTTGTAGATCTTCAGCGCGGGGTTGGCCAGCAGGCCATAGCGGTAGAAGCGCTCGATGTCATTGCCCTTGTAGGTGCTGCCATCGCCCCAGATGTTGACGCCGTCGTCACGCATGGCCACCACCAGCGCGGTGCCGGTCACGGCGCGGCCCAGCGGGGTGGTGTTGAAGTAAGTGGCGCCGCCGGTGCTGATGTGAAAGGCCGCGCATTGGATGGCGGCAATGCCTTCGGCCACCAACTGCGCACGGCAGTCGATCAGGCGGGCAATGTCTGCGCCATAGGCCAGGGCTTTGCGGGGGATCTCTTCGTAGTCGCTCTCGTCGGGCTGGCCGAGGTTGGCGGTGTAGGCGCAGGGCACGGCGCCCTTGGCGCGCATCCAATGCACAGCGGCCGAGGTGTCCAGGCCACCAGAGAAGGCGATGCCGACGCGCTCGCCAGCGGGAAGTTTTTGCAGAATCGTTGCGGCCACGAGGGGGTCCTGTCAGGGGAGTGGGTGGGCATGCCGAGATGGCACACGCGCATCAGGAGAAGCTTGATTTTAGGGGGTCTGAGAAGCCTGCTGGCCAGTGGTTGGGCCAGGCCTTGCACGGCGCGCTGGCCCGGCGCGGGTGTGGAGCCTTCTGCAGAAAGGGTGGTGGAGGCTTGTGCCAGGCCAAGCGCGCGTAACGCTCTTTGCCGAGAGGTTGCGCTTAACGACGTATCGGCGGGCTCTGCAAGCTTTGAATGTCTCCAAATGCAGCAAGAAGTGCAGACCGTGATAAATGCCTCAGGCGAGTTGGCACTCCCGCCATGCTTGCCTGTTGGATGTCACTGGTGATGTAGCAAAAATGGAGTTGTTTGAAAGTCTTACTGAAGCCTCTCTCCACGGAGAGGTGATGAGAGCGTCGGTGGTGATCGAGATCGTGTTGAGACACCTTTGTCTTGGATGATGACCGAGGTTTCCCTGTGCTGTGTGTAGTTGAAATGTACGGGTGACGTATGGCCATTGCAGTTGCTATTGTTGAAGATGACCCTCTCGTCAGAGGCGGGGTCGTTAAGGTCTTGAATGGATCCAACCTGCTCCATGTGGTGGGGGCGGTGGGCACGGCGCATGAGGCGCTGGCGCTGAACGCGCGCTACAGTGTGGATGTGTTCTTGGTGGACATCGGCCTGCCTGACATGATGGGCAATCAGCTCATCGCCAAGCTGCGCCTGCAGGCCAAATGGCCGCAGTGCATGGTGCTGAGCTCCTTTGGTGATGCCCGCCACATCAATGAAAGCCTGCGTTCGGGCGCCTCAGGCTACATCCTGAAGGAAGAGATCTCTCCCAGCCTGGTGGAGAAGATCGTCAAGCTGCACAACGGCGGCGTGCCGTTAAGCCCGGCGGTGGCGCGCGTTCTTGTGGACCAACTCAGCCGCACCAGCCTGACCTCCCGCGAGGAGCGGCGCGAAGCGGCCATTCAGGATTGGGGGCTAGCGCCCCGCGAAGTTGAGGTGCTTGACCACCTGGCCACGGGGCTGCCCGTGGCTCTGATTGCTGACAAACTGAACGTCTCGCCCAACACTGTCAACCAGCATCTTCGCAGCATTTACCGCAAGCTCAATGTGCATTCCCGGGCCATGGCGGTGTATGCCGCGCGAGCGGCCGGCATCACGCACCATGGATAGCGCAGCGCCCAGGCTCAGGGGTATTGCTTGGGCGGCTGTGTTGGTGCTTGTGATCGCAGCGTTGGTCACGCTTCAACGCGATGCACCACCCCTTCAACTGACCAGAATTCCGTCGGCTATCGCCTGGGTGCCCCATGACTTGTTGGCGGGCGGCTCCAGTGATTCGGCTGCCAGCGAACGGCTGTTGTCCGCCATACGGGCACAGCCGAACTACGCGATTTCAGACTATGTGGAGAGTGGGGTGCTGCGGGCCTTGCCGCATTTCGAATCGGGCAAGGAGACTTCACGCCTAAGGGTAGAGGCGTTTACGCTGGACCTTTCTCAGGCTCTGAACTTAAGCGGTGGCCAAGCACCGCTGTACCGCCGATTGGCACCGCAGTTTGCGGTGCTGCTGACCCAGGCCATCAATGGGGGTGACATTTTCTTGAATGGCGTTTGGATCCATGGGCTGCCGAAGTCCGACCGCTCAACGCGCCGGGTCTGGTACCAGCCCTTGCTGGTGCCCTTGCCATCGCAGTTGCTGAACCTCAGCGGTGGGGAAAACATGCTGACCTTCGTTCAGTCAACCTATGAGCCCTATTCCCTCATTCCCAATGTGTATGTGGGCGACTATGCCAATGTGAGCCAAGTGGCGGCGCTCATCAATTTCGTCTCCCACACGCTGGCCAGTTTCTCCATTCTTTTTTGCTTGGTCATGGGCGTATTCATGGTCGCGGCCAGGATGGCGGCCTCTCGGTCGGCGACCTTCTTCTATGCAGGCTGCACCGCGCTGATCTGGGCGGTTTTGTTCACCGCCGCGCTGTGGCCGGCAATGCCGGTGGATTGGCTGACCCCGTGGCGGCTTTTGCTCTACGGCCTGGAGGGCATCTTCATCGTGTTGACCTCCCTGTGCGTGCTCCATCTCGCCAAGGTGCAGATCCGCTTGTTCTGGAAACTCGTGCTGGCGCTATACATCTGTACCGCACCACTCATGTACTACCTGGAAGGTGCCAGCATTCAACAAGACCTGGATGCCTATTGGACGCTGCTGGGCGTGGGGCTGTATGCCTACAGCGTGCTGCGGCTGCTGATTCACGGCAGGCGCTCCAAAGAGGGTGTCGCGTATGCCATGGCCATCGTCTCCATCATCTGTATTTTGCTCGCCCTGCATGACCATGTGGTGCGAACAGGCTGGATCAATGTGAACGTCTGGCACGGCGAGACGTGGTCTTGGCACTGGCTGCTGACCGAGCCCCTCTATCTCTTTCATTTTGCGGTGCCCTTGCAATTGTTGGTGGTGGGCAAGGTGCTGTTGGACGACTACCACGTCAAGTCCAGGCAGGTGGCGGCCGCCAATAAAGACCTCCGCGCAGCGCTGCGTGCACGTGAAGGTGAGTTGCAACGCATCTATGAGGCCAAGCGCTTGCTGATTCAGCAGTTTGTGCAGAGCAAAGAGCAAAAGCGCATCTACCAAGACATTCACGATGGCATCGGCTCACGGCTCGTCTCGCTGCTGTTTATGTTGAAGTCTGGCAAGGCTCGCCCCGATAGCTGTGTTCAATCGCTGGAGTCCTGTATCCGCGATCTCAGAAACGTCATCAGTGCGCATTCGGACGTCAACAGCGACCTCCAGTCCAGCATTTTTGAACTGTGTCTGAACCTTGAGGAACAACTGAGCGATAGCGACATCGTGTTGACCTACGACATCGCCGACGGCGAGCCAGTCTGCCTCGACCGACATCGTCATTTACATGTGGTGCGGTCCTGCCAGGAAATGCTGGCCAATGCGATGAAGCATTCCAGCGCCCGACACATTCACGTCAAGCTAGATAGCGACGAGACCTTCTGTCGCTTATTGGTTCAAGACGATGGTCGGGGCATGTCTTGCGAGCTGCCAGAAGGCACTCGGTCTGGTGGGGTGGGTGTGCGGGGACTGATCTCTCGGGCACAGGCCTTGAATGGCCAGTGTGACTGGCACTCCCAACTGGGCCAGGGGACCACCGTCACTTTGCGCTTCCCTATCACCCTGAAGCCAGAGCCCTTGATACAGCAGGCCTGGCCTGCTGCTGCATCGGCAGGGCGGCCCGGGGTGAGCTGACTCACATGCGAATCCAGTCATAGCGGCCATTCATGAGGCTGGCATAGGCTTCTTCCGGGGCCGCCAGGATCTGCTTGCGCCAGTACTCGCCGTGCTCCGAGTAGTGACCCAAGGTGTCAGCCAGCTTCATGCCGTCTAGCTCTTCGGAGAAGGGGCAGCGCACCATCAAGGTGACGTTGCCGCTGTCTCCGTCCATGCCCAGAATGGCTTGATCAGCCGCATATACGCTGCAGTTGGCTTCGAGCATCAGCCGGAAGACTTGCAGGCTGCGCCCAGCGCTGACCGTGCCAAAGTCATAGACGAGATAGATCGCCTCTGCGTCTCCGGGGTCGAACTGCAGGTCCACCAAATACCCATCGACGTCGATCTGTCCGCGCCTCAGAATCTCTTGGGGGTGTGGGATTCCGACCGTCAGACACAATTCGGTCACGAGTTCACGAAACCGGTCTTTGCTCAAGCCTATTCACTCCTTAAGGCGATGATGGGTGTTGCAGGCACCCTATGAAATGAGGGGGCATGCAGGAATTCCGCATTTGGCACCTGATCGACACGTTGGTCAAAAACGTTTCATCATGACCTGATGAACGGCGGAGGTAATGCCGCGCTTCTTGCCATATTGGGGTGCCAGAGACTGCAGCATCAGCAGCGGAAGCAGCGCGTGATCCAGCGAGCGACCAGGCGGCTTGTCCGCCCCGTTGGGTGACTGCGGGCGCTGCCCCTGCAAAGCCAGGCTCACTTCCGTGAGCCCTGGACGTCCGCCCGCCTGTTGAGCCATGCTCCATTCCGCCTGCGTTAGTGAGCGCCTGACGAACACCTGTTGCCCCGCTGCGCGGGCCGCCACAATCTGCTCGGCCAGATGCGCCAAGCGTGAGACGATCTGAATCTGCAGGGCATGGCGACTGCCAGGGCGCAGTGGCAAGCTTTCCGCGACTGCGTCCAGCAGCAGGCCCAAGCGCTCACCGGCCAGCGCGGTCTCTCCTGGGGCGCGTATCCGCTCACTCCATTTCTTGCGTGCTTGGCTTAACAACGCGGCCGAACGGGTGTCGCTGCCGCGTTGCCCCCCGGCAGACTGGTCGCCATCAGAATTAGCCGCTTGTTCGCCCTCTGCGGCGGTGACGGTGGATTCGGGCGCCTCACTTCCTTCAACTGCGCCCTCGTTCTGGCTCACCCATGCGTCATGGGCAGCCACGCCGAGGCTGCGAAAGGCCGATCGTCGCCCACCCTTTCGGGCACCGACTTCGTCGCCGCTGTCGTCACCGTCGGTGCTGGCCGCTGATGTTGACCCAGCCAGCGGCAGGGACTGAAAGGGCAGGTTGCTGCTGATCTCCATGCCCTCAGCTCCTAAAGATGTTCTCGATGGCCATGTTGGCGAACACCAGAACCTTCTGGGCACACCAAGGAGCGGTGACTAATACCGTCACGCCCACGCAGAACAGCTTGACCCCTTGCGACACGCTGCTGTCTTGCAAGGAGGTGACGGCCTGGAACAGTGAGACCAGCAAGCCCACGCCCGCCGACACCAGCACTGACGGCAGAGACAGCACGACAATCAGCCACAGCGCCTCGGACACGAGCATTGACAACTGTTCCATTGCGTCAGCGGTAAGTGAGAACCAGGCCTTGCAAGAGCTTGGTCCAGCCGTCCAGAGCCACGAACAGCAGCAGCTTGAAGGGAATGGCGATATTGGTGGGGCTGACCTGAGACATGCCCATGGCCAGCAGGATGCTGGCGACCACCAGATCGATCACCACAAACACCAAATACAGGATGAAACCGATCCGAAAGGCCTCGGCCAACTCGGTCAGCAGGAAGGAGGGCGCCAGGATGAGCATGTCGCTGGGCCGCACTTGAGCGGCCTGCTCGGGCGACCACATCTCTTTGGCAGCCTGCATAAAGAAATCAATGTGCTGCTGGTGGGTGTGCTTGGCCAGAAACGCCACAAACGGCTGCTTGGCGGCTTCAGCCGCGTCCATCACGCGTTGAAGACCATCGCCGCGAGACTGCAGCAACTGGGTTTGACCCGCATGAAACACTGGCATCATGATGTAGCAGGTCAGGATCAAGGCGATGGCATTGATGATCATGTTCGAAGGCACTTGCTGAACCCCGACCGCATTGCGCACCAAGCTCAGCACAATGCTGATCTTGGTGTACGAGGTCACGGCCATGACCGCAAATGGCAAGAGTGCCAGAGAGAACATCACCACCAGTGATGACACAGGGTCAATCATGGTGAAGGCCCCTCACCTTTGATGTACAGCTTGTCGATGCGCAGGGCCAGGCTGTCGCCGATCTGCACCAGTTGGCCAGAGGCCAACGTTCGCCCCAGAGACACCATCTTGACCAGGCACTGTTGAGGCTGGCAGTCCAGGTCCACTACCTGGCCGGGCCGGATCTTGCGAAGTGCCGACAGAGCGAAGCTGCCGCAGGCCAATTCAAAGCTGATGGGAATCTTGACCTCATTCAAGTCGATGCATTCCTCATCGTCATGGGGCTGTGCAGCTGGGCCTGCCATGTCGTCCGCATACTGTTCGCCGGTCCAACTCATCGTGTTTGCACTCCAATTCCAATCCATGAGGGGCGCATGGCCACCGCTTTGTCCCAGCGACCAGACGACTTTGACTGGGCGGGCCAACGAGTGGGCGATGATCACCCCGTCACCGAGGGCCATTGTGCGCAGCTCGGTGAGCGTCCAGCACTGGGGGGGGCTTCTCAGCCGACTGCTGATCCACAGATCCGGTTCGGTGGTCGCCAAGCCGGGTGGACATGACAATCGCTGGAACAAGCGCTCCTCGCATTGGACAAAGGCGAAGCGAACGGCCCCCACCGCCCAGGCAAAGCACAGCGCATCCGCGCGTGGGTGTTCTTGCACGCTGCGCAACCCCAGCAGGCCCAGTGGCCCCGAGACCTGTGGCCAGCAAGCCTGAAAGCAGGCATGAACCCATTGCGGGTCCAGGGCCTGGGCCTCTGGCATCAGGGCGTCGAAGAAAGGGGTGCCGCGACCCTCCACCCAGACGGTGGCACAGCCCTCCCGGAACTCCCATTCCATCAACAAGCCACGGGCCTGGGTGAACAGGCCAGGGCTGGCAGACAATTGAAACTGTTGGGCCCAGGCTTGGATGACGGCCGAGTCTGCGGTCAGGGCTTCGCCCCAAGCCTGCTCGCGTGAGCAAGTGGGCCAAGGGATGACCTGCGTGAGTCGATCATCGCTAAGGCTGAGGCTAGGCAAATCCAAAATATTCATTGACAACATCAATCTCGACGCTACGCCCCGTCAGCTCTTGCAAGACGTGACAAACACTTTCTGTGGCTGGTGAGAGTAGCGAGAGGGTGTGGGCATCGCAGGACAAAAACCGAAGGCGGACCGACTCAGGCGAAAGACCCAAGGTCAGGGAGCATTGGGGCAGCACGTCTTCTCGCAGACGTAAGCGCACGGTCCAGTCGCTGCGGCGAGAGGGGGCGGTGTTCAAGGCCATGCACACCAACCACAGAACGGGGCGGACCCAGGCGTCAGAGCCCTGAGAAGCGTGTTCCTGCCACACCGGCGCTCGGGTTAGGGCTTCTCGGGCTTGTCGTGCTGCCTCTACGGCGATGGGTCGGCCCAGCGTCGAGAGCGGGTTCGTCGAAGTGTCGTGCGGCGGTAAGGGGCTCGCACGAGCGTCGGAAGGGGCGCGGCGCAGCAAGCGTTGCCACAGGTACCAGAGGCGACTCTCCGTGACTTTGCGGTGTGGCTGGTCCTGTGTGCGTGCGCGGCGCTTCAGGGGAGTGGTCATGTCAGGACTCCATGGCAATCAAGCCTTGGGAGGCCAGCGTGGCATGCCCTTCCAGCTCTTGATAGGAGTAGACCTTCAGCGCAGGCCACTTGGACTCCACGAGTTTGCGCACGGGCTTGCGAATGTCCATGGACACCACCAAGGTGAGTTCTCGACCCTCCTGTTGAGCCACAGCCTCTGCCACCTTGGACTCGAACCAATCGCGAATGTCGTTGCTCAAAGCCACATAGCTGCCTGCTGGCGTGGGCTTGAGGTTCTGGCGGAAGATTTGCTCGACCGCCACATCCAGCATTACCGCTGGCAACACGCCAGTGCCGGCCGAAGCATGGTGCGCCAGCCAAGGTCCCAGGCCCTGCCTCACATATTCGGTCAGCAGTACCACGTCCTTCTCACGCGGGCCCCAGTTGATCAAGGCTTCCAAGATGCTGCGCACATTCCGGATCGGGACACCTTCCTCCAGCAAGCGGCGCAGCACCTCGGCCATGCGCTGCATGGGGATCAGCTTCTTGGCTTCATCCACCAGCCCGGCATAGTCTTTGCCGACAGACTCAAACAAGCGCAACACCTCTTGCAGCCCAACGAATTTGCCCGCATGGCGCAAGACCAAGGTGTAGGTCGCTTCTTGGATCAACGCTTCGACGGGGCTCAGTTGCAAGGGCGAGGAAGAGGGGCCTTTCGGATGCCAGAACACCGGCCAACCTAGCGCCGCAGGCTCATCAGCCTGCAGGCACTGCTCACGACCCTCCGGGGCTTGGGTCCATGCGCCGTCGAGGGGCACAAGGAGGCGGATGGTCGGCACATCCAGCATCAGCAGCTCAAAGCCGTGCTCAGCCCATTGTTCGTCACACCACACCGCCAAACTTGGAAAAGGCATGCCCAACGCTTGCTGCAGTCGAGGCGCTAGGCTCGTGAGTCGCTCATCCAGCGCTGAGGCGTCGAGTTGCCGAGCCAGGCTGGCCGATAAACGCACCCCCAGGCCCGTCGCGCTGGCGGGTGGCTGCTGAGCAAAAGCCGTGCTCCCCCCCGAAGGGGTGCCGGCCGTCGCAGACAGATAGGAGGTGGCCGCCTCGCTGCTAGCAGCATGCCGTCCTTTGGGTGCCTTGTGGGCCAGAAAAGCCAGGGCCGCCGCCAACAGAGCGAACTGCCACCAAGGGAAGCCTGGAATCAGGGCCAGCGAGCAGACCATACCGCTGGCGCACCACAGCGCGGTGCGGCTGGCACTGAGTTGGGCGATCACCTGCTGACCCAAGGTTTGACCGCTGCGCTGGCCACCCAGATCCACACGCGTGATCAACACACCCGCCGCCAAGCTGATGAACAGCGAGGGGATCGAGGACACCATCGCATCACCGATAGAGAGCACGGCAAATACATTCGCTGCCTCACCGGCGGTCATGCTGTGGTACATCACGCCCACGACGATGCCGCCCAGCAAGTTGATCAAGGTGATTATCAGGCCTGCAATGGCGTCGCCCTTCACAAACTTCATGGCGCCGTCCATGCCGCCGTGCAATTTACTCTCAGACGACAACTCCTCGCGCTTGTTCCGGGCCTGTTCGGCCGTGAGGTGGCCCGCGCGCATGTCGGCATCAATCGCCATCTGCTTGCCCGGCATGGCGTCCAGGGTGAACCGTGCCCCGACCTCGGCCACCCGCTCCGAGCCTTTGGTGATCACGATGAACTGCACGATGGTGATGATGACAAAGACCACGATGCCCACCACCAGATTGCCGCCGATGACCAACTCTCCGAAGGTGGTGATGAGATGGCCGGCATCGGCGTGCAGCAAGATGGACTTAGTCGATGCGATGTTCAACCCCAAGCGGAACATGGTGGTGAACAGCAGCAGGGCTGGAAAGGTAGACAGCGACAGCGCGCCGTTGGAAAACAGCGTGGCCATCAGCAGCATCACTGCCAGGGTGAGATTGACCGCCAGCAGGGTGTCTAGTATCAACACCGGTACTGGCAGAATCATCAGCGCCACGATGGGCACGATCAGGAGGCTCACCGCCACCTCTGCGGGCAGCCGTGGTATGAACTTGAACCTCATAGATGTTTTGGCGGCCGACATCATGCGTCTCCTTGTGTTGTGGCTTCAATCGATGTCGGACTGAAGCAGTTGATTCAGCTGCTCCGACCAGATCATCAGGTCCACGACGTCGTGGAACATGTCGGGCGCAATCGGCTGCATCGCTCCCAAGGGGTACATGGCCCGGGCCAGAGGAACGTCCTCGATGATGATGACGTGCGACTCCAGCGCCATGCAGCGCAGGTGGGCTGCCTCTTCATCGGCGCCCAATGCAGCGATGATGGGAGCCGGCGTGTCGACTCCGTGATAGAGAGCGATCGCCAAATGCGTGGGGTTGGTGACCATCAGGTTGGAGCCGCTCACGCCGCCTCTGGGCTTGGGTTCTTCATTGGCGATCTCCATCGCGATCTGTTTGCGCTGCCCTTTGACCAAAGGGTCTCCCTCTGACTCCTTGTACTCGCGCTTGATCTCATCCTTGCTCATGCGCTGGTCCTTGAGAAACATGACCGTCTGCAAGGCCCAGTCGGCCAATGCATACACCAGCCAAACTAGCAAAATCAGCTTGGACATGTGCCACAGCAAGTGGCCGGTCACGGCAAATCCATCGGCTGGGCTGAGGCGCGTCAAGGTGATGAACGAGGCGGCAATCGTTGGACCTTGGGCCCAGATCACGGCGGCCATCACCGATACGATAACGATGGCCTTCCCGACCTCCATCAAGGCTTTGAGCGAGAAGATTTTCTTCATGCCCGCAACGGGGTTGAGGGCGTCGAATTTCGGCATCACTGGCTCTGCGCTCACCTGCAGGCCCACCTGCACCACGCTGGCTGCCGTGCCCACCACCACCACCACCGCCAACACAGGCAACACCACCAATGCGCCGTCGATCAGCATGGCCTGCGCCCACAGCGCCACGTCTCGTCCTTGCAGCCGGGGCCAGGCCTGGTCGACCCGCAGCAGCAACTGCGTCAGCCGCGCGAAGCTCCACTCTGCGGTCAGTGACAAGGTCAGCAAAGCGCAGGCGGTGACGGCCAGTCCGTTGACGTCCTGGCTTTTGGCCACTTGGCCCTTTTTCCGGGCCTCGCGCAACTTGTGATCGGTGGGCTCTTCCGTCTTTTCATCAGACATGCACGACATCTCCGATTGACACGAATGAGCGGCGCATCTTGCCCTGCACCTGTTCGGCGGCTGGCTGCGTGCGAAGCTCAGAGCCTGAATCCGAAGCTCGCCATGCGTTGTGAATTTCCGTGAAAATCAGAAGAGGATTTAGTGAGAGATTGGCGAAGATTGTTGAAACTCTTGGGGTGCCTTCCTGCCTAGCATGCATGCTCTCTCAGCAGCTCACAGGAGTGATCATGGCAAGTTGGATGGGTCTGTTCAAGCAGCGCGTGGCGCCACAGCCATTCATGCAGCGGCATCGCGTGAATTGCGTCGCGGAGGCCATGCGGTGTGCGCGGCGTGAGGCCGATGACCCTCATGCAGACGTGCGCGCCGCCACGGATGCCTTAGAGGCACTCTTTCGTCTTCAACTGTTGTTTGGTTCCGAGCAGACCGCCGAGGACCTGGTGACGGAGCTCAACCACCGCTATGTGCGCTACCACAAGCGCGAGGCCCGGTGGCTGATGGCAATCAACGGTGCCATCTTGGAAATGCATCGGCACCGTCCTGCGCGCGTCGCAGAGCTGTTGCGGCCGTTCCTGATTGCCGATGCGCCTGCGGAGTTCCGGCTGGAGGCCATCGCCCTGCTGGCCCAGGCGTGCTGCCACAACGGGGAGGAGGCCAGTGCCCAACGCTTGTTGAGCAGCCTGGACACCAGTCCCGAGGCCCCGTCTGCTGATGCAGATTTGCTGCTCGCGCTGCGGTTGGAGCTGGGCCTAGCTCCGCTGGCCACGCCAGCGATGCAACTGGGTTTTTTGGAGCTGGACCATCACCTGCTGTGGCAAGCGCGGTGGCGGGCGCCGGACCTCTCACCAGCTGCACTGCACGAGTGCTTTGTCGCGTATCGGCAGATGAGTTTTAAGGCCGGTGCTCGTGCATGGGTCGATGCGGCGCAGTTGCGGGCGGCTTCGCGCCTGATCGACCTGGCGTCGCCGCATTTGGCAGAATCCTTGATCAAGCCGCTGCTCGATCACGAGCCCACCATGCGATCTCATCCGCTGCGGGATGAGTTGCTGCATATCCGTGCCAGATTGCTGGCCCATCAAGGGCGTTACGCGCAGGCCTTTCAGACCCTGAGCGACTTTGTGGCGGCGCACCACGAGCGACTGCGCAGGAACGCCTTTCTGCTGCCCAGGCTTACAGGCGAAGCCAACAGCCCTGGGGGCTTTGGCGAAGCGATTGCCGCACGCCTGCCGCCCAAGTACCGGCGTCTGATGGCCTTGATCGGCCAACGCATCAACGACCCCAAGCTGGGTGTGCAGGACATGGCGGCCTACATCAACGTCACCGAGCGGGCGATCCAATTGACCTTCAAAGACAAGCTGGGCATGAGCCCGGCGCAGTTCATCCGCCACATGCGCCAGCAAGGTTTGTCCGAAGACAGCGCGATGGTTGTGGATGGAGAGTCCTTGGAGACCTCCAAGCAACGTTGGGGTTATGGCGTGGGAAACAGGCTCCGAAGAGATGGAGAACGCGCCACATTAACTCTGGGGGGGAGATAGGCCGTGGCGGTCCCTGCGGCCACTTCTTTCTTGGAGCCCACGACGATGCAACAGACTCACTTGAAGCGTTCCCCACAAGGGCTGTGCCAGGTCCACGTTATTGCAGCACTATGCTTGGGAGGCCTGTTGAGTCAGCCGCTAGACGCCCTGGCGCTGGGTTTAACTTTAGAAGCCGAGGCGGTGGCCCGGCCCTCGGTCTCCGAGCCTGCATCGTCGGTCTCAATTCAGGCGAGCAAGAAGACGAGCAAAGAGAGCGACCGACGACGACGCAGTGGCCGAGAGTCCGCGCGCGGCGAGCCTGCTGCAGAGTCATCGCGTCCCTCACCGATCAAGTGGGCCATGTCCAGATTCATCTACGAGGCCTCCGGCCGCCAGGTTGCGGAGGTGTTGCGCGACTTTGGGGCAGCCCAGGGCTTGCCGGTGCTAAGTTCCGAGGGTGTGGAGGGTGTGGTGCGCGGCCGATTTGACAACAGCCCCACCGAGTTTCTGGATGCCCTTTGTCGCAGCTTTGGCCTGATCTGGTACCACGATGGTGCAGCGCTGTATGTTTATCCCGCCAACGCCATTCGCAGTCGTCTGTTCCGACTGCAGGGCTTTGACAGCCGCCGCATTGAAGCCTTGCGCGCCAAGCTGACCTGGGGGGATGGTCGCTACCCGTTGAAGTACAGCCCTGGCGAAAAGACGCTGCTGGTGACGGGGCCGCCTCGGCACATCGAGCTGGTCTCGCAATTGGTCGAAGTGCTGGATGCAGAGTCCAGCGAGAGGTTACGTCAGGTCATCGAGGTGGTGCCCCTCAAGTTCGCGTCAGCCGCCTCCAACACGGTCAACGGAGCTGTGCAGGCTGGTTTGGCAGAGACGATGCAGAAGCTGTTCGACGACACCGCCTCGATCCAACGTTTAGGCCCTCTGGGGGGGGCCAACCCCGGCATGTTGGGGGAGACGCCAGAGGCGCGCATCGCCGCCGCCCAGGCCACACCGAGAGTGCTGGACATGCTTGCGGGCAAGTCGAGACGTTCGGACACCGTAGCGCCGGTGTCCATGGAGACCAGCCGTGGCTTGCAAAGCCCGTTGTCGCTGCCGGACAAGCCCAGGTTTGTGGCCGATGCGCACAGCAACTCCGTCATCATCTCCGGCAGCCCGCTGCGCATGGCGTACTATGTGGAGACCCTGCGCAAGCTTGATGTCGAGCCGCTGCAGATTGAACTGGAAGCCTTGATCCTGGATGTCTCCAGCGACCAGTCTGAAACGCTGGGGCTTTCGTGGTCCGTGTCGGCCGGTAGCGCGAAGACCGTGCCGGGTGCGCGCTGGGGCACGGGTGCGGCAACCAAGGAGGCCGACGCCAGCCTGAATGTGCTGGCCTACTGGGCCAGTGCGGGCGCAGCCATCCAGGCCAAGCTCAATGCCATGGCCCAAGATGGCCGCGCCAAGTTGGTCTCTCGGCCCAAGGTGGTCGCCACGGTCAACTTGCCAGCCACCTTGGCCAATCAGCAGCGGGTGTCGGCCAAGGTGGCTGGCAATCTGGAGGCCCGAATCTACAGCATCGACACAGGCATGTCGATCCAGGTCACACCGCAGGCCTATCTGGTCGATGGGCTGTATCGAATCCGGCTCTCTCTGTCCATTGAAGATGGTGCCTTGGAAGACCGGATGGTGGACGGTGTGCCCATCGTGCGGCGTACCCAGGTCACCACCGATGTGCGCATGACCGAAGGTGAGAGCGTGGTGTTGGGGGGCATTGCGGTGGAGTCCGAACGCGTCGATCGCTCGGGGGTTCCGTGGCTCAAGGACTTACCTTTTGTCGGCCCCTTGTTCCGCACCACGGGTACGGCGCAAAAGAAGAGCGAGCGACTGTTCATGATCACTCCGCGCGTGATTCCGCCCACCCGCCTCAGTGCGACCCAGCTTGCCAACGCCACGCCGGTGGCACTCAGCCAGCGGCCATGACGGAGACCCACGCATGAGCTGGCGCTTGAGGGTGCTCTCAGGGGCCCATGCCGGTGCTGACATGGGGCTGTCCGACGGGCGTGTGCGAGTGTCTGCCGACGATGCGGCTGACATCTGCTTAACCGACTGGGGCGGCGGCGCCGTCGAGATCCACATTGAGGAGGGGGGCGAGATGCTCCTCAGCCCAGTCTGTGGCGAGGAGGCCGAGGGAACGACCCGTTCGATTGAGGGCGGCATGCCCTTCATGAGCGGGGGGGTGTTGCTGGTCATTGGTCCGGTGGCCGACTGGCCGACGGATGAGGTGCTGTGGCGTCGCTGGCTCGGGCGCGAGGCTGCCGCAGAGCCCGAGCCGACGACCTCAACGATCCCGTCGGCGCCCCTGTCGCCTGAGGCGGGGGTGGCAGTCGTGGCGCGCGGGTCGCCGCCTATAGGGCGTTGGCTGATCGTTGCGGCTACGGCAGCCACCACCCTGCTGATTGCCTTCGCGGTGGTGTTGAGCCGCCAAGCCGCAGCGCGCGACCCCGGACCGGACTTTCAGTGGGTTGGCTTGCGGGCGCGTCTCGAAGCGCTACCCGACACCCGTCTCAACGTGGAGTTGAGTGCACCAGGGGTAGTGAGGATTTCAGGCTGGTTGCGCACCACCCAGGATCGGCAGCGGGTCGCCAAGCTGCTCTCAGGGCATGGCGTGAGCCGAGTCACGAACAACTTTCTTGTCACGCAAGAGGTCGCCCAAGTGCTGGCGCAGTCGGCCGGTGAAGCGGTTCATGTTAGGCCGCTGGAGATCGACAGATTCGAGGTCACCGGCCGGGTCAAAAACATAGAGCAGGTCCGCCAACGCCTTCACCAAGCCCTGCTCGATATCGGCCTGCCTCACAGCCGACTGCAAGACAGCCTGCTCCAGGACATTGCCGCGGCGGAGGCTATCTCCGATGCTGCGTTTGCGGACGCTGAACTTCGCTATAGGCAGCTGCGAGACGGCTCCAGATTGCTACAAATCGGGTCGTCCAATGCGACACATCAACCCTGACACACTAGGAGATTACGGTGAACCAATTCGATTATTCGCAGACATTTGTGAGGGCCAGGGAGCTGCAGGCACAGCTGGCCCAAGATCACAGCGGCGAGCGCATGCGACAGCTCGTTCGCTACTTCGCCGACGCCGAGGATGCAGCGCTGCAGATCTCGACCGAGCAGAGCGACAGCACTGAGACCAAAGAGGTATTGAACGCGATGATCTTGGCCTTCGGCCGCTGTCGCTCCATCGTGGAGGCAGTGTGGCAAGGCTTGCACGCGCAAGTTGCAGACTATGGTTTGGAGGCAAGCTGACATGATGAATGATCAAGAGCCCTTGGGCATGGCCAATCACAGCTTGCTGGATGCGGCCATGGCGGTATGTTTTTTGGGTGATCTGTGCATGGAGGAAATTCAAGATGACACACTGGGGCGTTCGCTCACATACATCGTTGACAAGCCCAATATGTTTCGCTGGGCACGCGCGTACTCGCGCATCTGCGGGGCGCATACCCGAGACCTGGCCCAACTGGATCTGACGCCGCAAGCGCCAGACGACGAAGTATCAGAGTTGCTGCAGGCACTGCGAGATCGCGAAGGCGGCAGCCCGGACTGGCGGCATCAACTGCAAGGCCTGATGGGGCGGGTGCAGCACGCGGGCGTTCGCGCACTGGCGGAAGAGGCCCTGCACCTTTCGCACCTGGCACGTTGACCTCACCTGGGCCGCGGCTGTTCTGAGGCAGCAGCGGCCCGGGTCAACGGTTTTGCAAATATTTGCAACACCCATTAAATATAAAATCCTATGGTGGGCTATCAATTTATACGAAATATTTTCCCCGGAAAATTGGTATCCACAGATCCGCTTCATGAGACGGAGGCTTCTAATGACATACCGCCTCATTACGGCTTTCCCTATCGGTCGTGCATGATGGAGCAACGATCCGGGTATTTTAAAGTCAATTTCGGAATTCAGCGAAAGGTGCGGGCGTCGCGGGGTATGCCGCAGACTTCTTCATGGGGCCTGCTGGCCCGAGTCTCTGTCGGTACATTCGCTCATTGGGTCTTGGCGGGTATCAAATTTTTGAAGGTGTAAATATGTTGACTAGTAAAACTGTGCGTCTGTCTTTGGTGACTGAGACTGCACGCCGGGGCTCTGATTGCGGCGGAATAGCTCGCTTGGCTTCGGCGCTGCGCACGCATTATCTTGACTGGCGCATCCGTGGCATTGATCGAGATATTGAGGCCATGGAGTGTGATTTGATCGAAATCCCCGAGGCCATCAAGATTTATCGGCGTACGCAAACCGAATTGCTCATCAAGAAAGCGACCCTGCTCAGACCTTGATCTCGAACGCGGAGCCATATCGTTCGGCAGCCTTTCTTGATGCTTCGCTCGATTGTTCATTGTTTCGGTATTTGTGAATAGCCCCTAAAACCAAGACCTAAAGTCAATGGGTGAGCCTAATTCAACACAGGTTCACGGGGTATCTGAATGGGTGCAAGGCTTCGGTCCCGCTCATTGAGATGTTATTTCAATGTTGGATAGATATGACAATGAGGCGATGATGAACACAAGTAGTATGAGCGCTTTCCCTGCCCTTCAACCAGTTGGGCGGGGTGGCGCCATTGCGCCGTCTGGTGGGGCTGAATGCCCTCATAAGCCCGAACAAAAGCTCGAACAACTGATGCAGTTGTTGCTTCAACTTCTGGCAGAAAAATCGGGTGGCGTTGCCTCGCAGGGGGCAGGACCTGCCACCGGCGCTTGCGCTGGGCCGTCGGGCGGAGGTGCTGCTAGCGGCCAGCCCAGTGATGACATGGTCCAGCAGCTTTTAGACCAAGTGACCCAAGAGTTGCGTGACAGGGAGGCGCGTCAGTGCCATCTCTGCAAACCTCACGAAGTGTCTGCTGATGCGGCGGCACTGGGAGGCAAGGCTGCTCCGCAGGAGCCGGTGGCCAAGACGGCTGCGGCTGAGTTGGCCTGAGGCGTCAGGGTCTGATTGGCGGCTTCGGCTTGCTTCGCTCTGGGACTCAGGGTTTCGCATTTCAGGTTTGACGAGTTGCCGAAGAACCTACGATGAGTCATCGGCTTTATATCGAACATGCTCGGTGAAGGTCGATACTCAACTTGTTATCAACTTTCAATTTCTTAGTACCATGAACACCTATTCATCCCCCTACGCATCTCCAGCTGGTTTTCAGAAATTCACCATTCAAAACCAGCAGTCGCCCTACTTGGCTGCACAATCGGCTGCGGCCCCGAAAGGCATCACCAATGTATTCAATAATGGCCAAGAAGCCTTCATGGATCTGGGTGATGGCTACAAACTGAAAGTGAATAAGCACAATCAGCAGGTTGAAATCGAAGGCCCAGATGGCAAAAAGGCGGTCGTGTGGGGCGACCCGCATTTCAAGAGTGCTGACGGTAGCCAGTTTGATTTCCACAAAGACTGTGTGATCAAGCTGCCCAATGGCACGACGATTAATGTGGATACAACCAAGGCCGACGGGTCCCAGCCGGCTGCGGGGTCGAATGAGGCCACCTATGCTGGCAAGGTGACGGTCTGTGGGCCGGATGGCAATGCGTTCAGTATTGGCAATATCACGGGTGACAAGCAGTTGGACCTGGATCAAGCGGGCAAGTACGAATCGGCAGACCAGTTTCTCAAGAACGCCATGCCCGACTACAACCCCAAGGGCATCATGACCCTGCAAAATGGGCAGTTCAAGCTGGTTGATGGCGATGCTCGGTTTCTGAAGCCCGGTGAGTCCGCCGGTGTTTACGACTTTGGGTCCCTGAGCAACACCCCTGGCCAAGCAGGGTTCAACACCCCTGGATATTCGCCTTACCAAGGTGCGGGCTTCCAGAATCAGTTTGGCAATGACCCGTTTGCATCGTTCCCAGGTGGCCATCCCCACATGCCCAATCCCTTCAATGCGGGTCAGCCGGCTTGGGGTCAACCTGCTGCTCCGTTCGGCGCGCCCAGTCCATTTGGCACACAAGGCGCTCAAAACCCTGAAGCACGCTTTTGGGAGCAGCAGGCGCGGCAGTGGGCCAATCTCTGCTGCGATCAAATGCAGCAGACAGGTTTCTATCCCCGCTGCGTCATGAATGATCCTCGCTATGGTGGGAATTTCAACCCATCCCAACATACCGATTGGCGCAATGCTACGGCGAACCTACTGATGAACCAAATGATGCAGATGCAGGCGCTGGCCGGCAGCGTCATGCAAATGGCCCAGGGTGGCATGCAGTTTGCCATGCTGTTGCAAAACAACATGGGTGTGCAGCGCAATTTCATGTTCGGCTGAGCCGTACGGCAGCTCAAAATTTATCAAGATTGCTGGCCGGGCAAAGTCCGGTCCTACCCGAAAGAGGAATAACATGAATCCGACAAGTTACAGACAAAATATTATGAATGGCCTGCCAAATGGGCAGGGCGCAAATTGGCAAAATTATGGGGCGGTTAACGCCAATTACGCCCCGCAATATCAGCAGGTCACCAATTTGACCCGGGCAGCTATGGGTGAGTCAGAGCAGCAGCAGCAGCTCATTCGGTCGCAAATTGCCCGTCAGCAAGAGCAGTCCATTAGATACAATATGGACAATTCACGGGCTATTTTCAATCAAAATCAAGAGGCTATTAAGTCAGATCAGGCGGCGGCACAGCAGGCACGTGACAAAAAGCAGCAAAACGACATCCAAACGATGATCACCGCCGAACAAGACACGCGCAATGGCCTGCTGACCAAGGCAGCTAAGGATGTGGCGCAGAAGGCTAGTCAATAATTTAGATTAATATGAGTTTGACAACCTGGCTGAGATTTTAATCTGGGTTGGGTTGTTGATGTGGTGTGTATTTTTGAACAAACAAATTGTTAACTGGAGTTAATCATGGGTGTTAAAAACGATATGTCGGATCGTTCTGCAAGAACGAACGTGGATGATCATTCTGATCATTCTCAAACAACCAATGTGGATGATCATTCTGATCATTCAACCCGTGTCGATGATCACTCGGACCATTCCACACGCGTGGACGACAATTCCAAGGTGGACGCGCGGCAAAATACAAATATCGATGACCATTCCAAAGTGGATGCCCGCCAATACAACATCGATATTAAGGGTGGCAATGATGACGATAATATCAAAAAGTTGTTGATTGAGCTGTTGGACAAAGTGGAGCAATTGGACAAGGGTGGCACGGTGGACCCGTTCCGAGACAACCCGTTGGCCAAAGAGCCGACCAATGTGTTGCACCAGCCGTCGGTGATCGACGGGCCACGCAAACAGGCGCTGTGGGCCTGAGTGTGAGCTGAGCCGACACAGTCGGTTCAAGGGCGGATGCTGCGACAGCGGCATCCGCTGACATGTCCCCCAAGGTTTGCCATCGAGTCTCTGTGGAGCCCCCATGACGGTTGAAAACATCAGCGGCATCAGTCCCCAATACCCGCACGGCGGTATCGGTTCGTCGCGGCCGAATGCGGAGAACTTTCAAGACCTGCTGGCGCAGGCTCGCTCGGCGAACTTGTCTGACAAAGACAAAGGCCTGGGTGCGGTGCTTCAAAACATTTCCGAGGTGATGGAAAAGCCCCATCGCGACATGGCCCTCACCCCGGTGCTGGCGCCCTACATGAGCGTGAGCGAGGCCCATGAGTGGTCACGAAGAATCAAAGGCGGCATGGCGGCAGCAGAGGTTACATGGCACACCACGATGGCCTGTGCGTCCTCTGTGAAGTCAGGTCTTCAACAACTTCTCAAGAATCAGTAAGGAGAGTCTCATGACATGTAGCGTATGGAGTTGGGTCGGGCGTAGCAGCATGGTTCGCTTGGTGACCGCAGTGTGTGCCTTGTTGGTGTTGGCGGGTTGCCGCACAGAGATTTACTCGAAATTGGACGAGAGCGACGCCAACGACATGCTGGTGGTCCTTCGAAACGCCAACATCGATGCGACCAAGGAGCTGGCCGATGGCGGTAAGGCGTGGCGTGTCACCGTCTCTGAAGAAAAAGTGGTTCAGGCTATGAATGTGCTGCGGGACAGCGGCTTGCCCAAGAAGCCCCATGCCAACTTGGGTGAGTTGTTCAAAAAGGACGGCATGGTGTCGTCGCCCGTCGAGGACAAGGTCCGCTTTCTCCATGGGTTGTCTCAAGAATTATCCGAAACCTTGAGTCGGATTGACGGCGTCATGACCGCCCGTGTGCACATTGTGCTGCCAGAGAACGACCCGCGCGGCAAGCTGCAACTGCCCTCCAGTGCTTCCGTGTTCATGAAGTTCCACCCCTCGGTCAACCTGGGGCCGATCATTCCGTCGATCAGGCAACTGGTCGCTCGCTCCATCGAAGGCTTAGATCCAGAGCGGGTTTCGGTGACATTGGTGCCTGCGCAGGTGGCCATGGTCGAGGTGACCGAGAAGGCCCCTGAAGGTCATCCTTGGTGGTGGTTGATGCTGGCCTTTGTGCTGCTGTCGGTGACCGCTGCGGGGGGGGGGTACGCCTATCACCATCACACGGTGGGCGGAACAGATTTGAAGTGGCCCGACCTCGGTGCGTCATCTAACAAGACCAAGGTCGCTTAAATTGCGTTTGGTGGACATCATGTGGTTAGACCCGGAATTTCACACCGATAGGCTCCGCATTCGTGTTGCCCAGGCCGGTGATGGCGCGGCTCTTTATCGCTGCATCACTTCCGCCGCCGAGCAGTTGACGCCCTGGATGTCTTGGATGAATCCGCTGCCAACGGAGGCAGGTTGCGAAGACTTCTGCAGACGTGTTCATGCCGACTATCTGTATGGCAAGTCATTGCAATGTTTGCTTTGGAGTCGGCGGGACGGAAGCTTGGCGGGGTTCATCGGGCTGATGAATATTGAGTGGACACTGAGGCATGTCGAGATTGGCGGCTGGATCCACCCGAAGTACGCGGGCCAGAGCAAAGAGGCCCTGGAGGCCCTTGTGAACTACAGCTTCACCAAGCTCAAGGCCAAGCGCGTTTACATGACCATTGATGACCGAAACCTCGCGGCCAATACCTTAGCCCGTCGGGCAGGGTTCAAGCTTGAGGGTCTCCTGCGAAATCAAGAACTAGATGCCCAAAAGGCGTGGTGCAATATCTGTATGTGGGCTTTGGTGGACAGTGATGTCAGGGGTCAGCCGGGTGGCACAGTCGAACCGGGCACAGGGGCTGCCCGCAGTGTGACCTCCGTCGCTGTCACAGCGCCTTTAAGGGCCTGATCCATGCAGCCTTTGCACGACGCACTCCGATCTAATCCGTCGCTCGAAGAGTCGAGCGTAGAAGACCCTTGGCGAGCGGTGTGGCTGTGGGACCGCCAGGTCCGTCACCTGCCGCTGCGCTGGCATCCAGACTGGCTCCCTCAGGGCGGGTGGCCAGACGCGGTGCGACACATCCGGCACCCCCAGCCGTTGACGAACTGGGTGGCTGCGCGCTTGGGGCCGTCGCCAACTTGGCAAGCCTTGAACCAACCCCATATGACGCCCGTACTGGTGCCCCTGGAACACGCGGTGGTGCTGTTAGCTCGTCTGGCCTTGCATCTGCGCCCGCAACAGAAGCGGTGTTTGCTGACGGACCGCCGCTGGTTGCACACCTTGGACCTACCCCATCCTGCGGTCAGCAGTCACGGAGTCATCTTGAAGTCTCACCGGGACGTTTCCCCGGGCCTGATGGAGTGGGCTGCTGTGGGCTTGCACGATTGGTCACAACTTTTGAGCAAGCGGGAGCGTTCGGCCTTTCTGTTGCTTAGGCGTTGCTTTCCGGCGTTCTCAACCCTGCGTTGGATCCGGCGCTTGTCGCCGGAGCTTGCGGAGATCCCCGGCGACTGGACTGAGGTGTTCGAAGAAATGGCGATAGCAAGCAGGGCAACATCATGCAGCCTCAACTGATACGTCAGCATGAGTGGGTCGATTGGCAGCAAAGCGCCTTGGCGGGCCGGTTTGTTGCGGCCTGCGCGGAGCGCGCCTTGACGCAAGCGGTCAGCGCATGGTCTGCCGAGTTGGATCACCACCAAGCCTTGATGCGCCAACAGACGGAGGCGGCGCAGAACGACGCGGCAGGGCTTCGTCAGCAAGCGCTAGCCGAGGGGCGTCAGGCTGGCCTCAACCAGTGGCTGGAGCATCTGATGGTTTGGACCCATCATCGCCGCACCCGGCTGTCCACGCTGCGTGAGGACATGGCCCAGTTGTTGTGCACGGTGCTCGGGCAAGTGCTCAGCAGCACCCCGGCTCGCCTCTGGATGGCGGAGGTACTGGCTCGGTTGGACGCACTGGTCGATGGGCAGCACACCATGCTTGTTCATGTCTCTAGCACCGAGCGTCAACAGGCCGCTGAGGCGGTCGAGCTGTGGTGGTCGACGGCGGGCTGGTGTGGTGCTCCTCCTCAGGTGTTGGGCCATGACACGCTGGCCCCTGGGCAATGCCGCTTAGTCTCGGCCGCAGGCGAGGTCGTGGTCGACTTGCCCGGCCTGATCAAGGCGTTCGAGCAGTGCGTGTTGCCGGCTCGTCCCGAAGGAGCCACTTCGGATGCCCACGCTGCGCACTGACCCCATCGCCTATCTGCGGCAGATTCAGGCGTGCTGCAATGGCCTGAGCTTGGCAAGCCGGTACGGCCGCGTCACGGATGTGCTGCCCACGGTATTCTCTGCCTCTGGCCTGCAAGCACCAGTAGGGGCCGTCTGCGAAGTCGTCGACGAGGCCTACGGCCACGGTCTGGCCGAGGTGACGGCCATTCAAGGCCCTGTGACGCGCCTGATGCCCATGGGCGGCACCTTGGGTCTGCGTGCAGGCATGAAAGTGAAGATGATCCGGCCACGACCTGAGGTGGGCGTGGGCCCGGGCCTGTTGGGCCGCATCCTGAATGGCCATGGCCACCCGCTGGACGGCCAAGGGCCGCTGGCGATTGAAGGCCATCGCTCCTTGGAGAATGCGCCGCCTGATGCGCTCTCGCGCCCTCCCATTTGCACCGTTGCGCCCACGGGGGTCAAGGCGCTGGACGGGCTGCTCACCTTTGGAGAGGGGCAGCGGCTGGGGATCATGGCGCCGGCCGGGGTAGGTAAAAGTACCCTGATGGGCATGCTGGCCCGCAGCCAGGGCTTTGATGTGGTGGTGGTGGCGCTGATTGGTGAGCGCGGCCGCGAGGTGTTGGAGTTTCTGGAGCAGGCGCTGGGCGAAGAGGGACGGCGGCGCAGTGTGGTGGTCTGTGCCACGTCGGATACGGCTGCCATGGAGCGCGCCCACGCGGCCAAGGCGGCCACCACCATTGCCGAGTACTTCCGTGATCAAGGGCATCGGGTCTTGCTGATGATGGACTCGCTCACCCGCTATGCACGGGCCCTGCGTGAGATTGGCCTAGCTGCGGGTGAACTGCCGGCGCGCCGCGGCTATCCCGCTTCGGTGTTTGCTGACCTGCCCAAGCTGTTGGAGCGCGCTGGCACGTCCGCCCATGGCTCCATCACCGCCCTCTACACCCTGCTGGCCGATGACGAAACCGCCAGCGACCCCATCACCGAAGAGGTGCGCGGCATTCTAGACGGGCACATCCTGCTGTCGCGCAAGCTGGCTGCCAAGGGCCACTTTCCGGCCATTGATGTGTTGGGGAGCGTCAGCCGCTTGATGTCTCAGATCGCGGACAAAGCGCATCAAGCCGCAGCCAGAAATCTCCGGATGCTGTTAGCCAAGTACCAGGAGATCGAGCTGCTGATCCAGACCGGCGAGTACCGCCAAGGGCAGGACCCTGTGGCCGATCGCGCGGTGCAGGCACAGGCCGAGATTGCTCAGTATCTGCAGCAGCGTACCGACGAGATCATTGACTGGCATCACTGCTTGCAGATGCTGTCACGGCTGGAGGCCGCATGAGCCCGTGGACCCAAAGCCGAGACATGCGGCGGCTACAGGCGGTTCGGACCCAGAAGCAGTCGCGGGCTGTCGCCGCGGCTCGTGAGGCGGTGGCGGCCGCGCAGCAAGTGCTTGCGCAGGCACAAAGCCATCAACACGAGGCGCTGTCGCAAGAGCGCGAGGCCCGTGTGGTGCTGCGTGGGGGACAGCATCAGGGGGCGGCTTCGCCCTTGCAGATCCTGACCTTGATTGAGCGTTTGGAACAGGCACAGCATTGCCATCAACTGGCCCAGCATCAATCCAACGAGGCGCAGACAGGCCTGCAGGCCGCCCAGGCGAACCTGCTGGCCTGTCAGAAGAGTTGGCGACTGCAACAGCAGCGGGAGGATCGGTGGGCAGCGCAATGCACGCGGCTGCTGAATGATATGACAGCGCAGCGTGACGATGCCGAGGAGGAGGCGCTGGAGGAGGACCTCAGCGCGCGCCTCGGTGCGCAGGCCCAGGCTTAGGATGGATCTCCAGCTTTTGTCCGAGTCACCGTTGGTGGTGCTGCAGGCGGCGGCTTGGCTGAGCCTGTTGGGCATTCGGGTGGCAGTGGCCTGTGTCATCTTGCCGCCGATGAATATTCAGCAAATGGGCCATACGGGGCCTGTGTTGGCCCTGATGATGGGTGCTTGGCTTGCGTGGGGCCAGGTCACGGTGGTCCAGTCCAGCGACCTCTGGACCTGGGTGGGCTTGTTTGCCAAAGAGGCGCTGATTGGTGCCGCACTGGGCGTGGGCTGCGCCACCATTTTTTGGGTGGCGGAAGCCGTGGGCGTTTTGCTGGATGCACAAACAGGCTTCAACAACATCCAGCAAAACGAGCCCATGCGTAACGAACAGAACACGCCACTGGGTATCTCCTTCCTGCAAGCCGCCAACACCTTGTTCTTTGTCGCTGGTGGTGTCGGGTCATTTTTGTGGTTGTTGTTTGACTCCTATCGATGGTGGCCGGTGTTCGAACCCCTGCCCAAGGTCGAGGTGCTGTTCCGTCACCTGACCCATCAGATCACGCATGTCAGTTTCAATCAGGTCGTGACTTTCTCGCTGGGAATGGTGGGCCTGATGATTCTGGTGGACTGGACCATCGGCATGCTCAACCGAGTCTCCAGCAAGCTGGACATCAATTCGCTAGGGCAACCCTTCAAAGCCATGCTGGTGTTGAGTTTGTTGGCCAGCTTGGCACCTCATTACCTGGACGACTTGGCCGACCTAGCCAGCCTGCGCCATGTCTGTCCAGACTGGCTGGCGACAGGCTTGGTGCCAGAGCGATTTGTCTGTCGGCCATGAGCCTACTTCGCATTGAGCCGTCGAACTGCGCTGCACCGCTGCGCCCATGCCTGTGACCTCCTAGCATCAGGCATCGACCTTGGTGGTCAGTTTCGCGGTTGCATGTCTCAACGCACCTTCAGCGGCAACAGGGGACATGGACGGCATAGATGAATGAGTCAAACCCTGTGGTGAATACGATCAACGCTTTCAGCGGCACTATGGCGTCACCAGGACCTGCGGCGCGCCGGGCCTGGGCCATTGGCGCAATCTTGTGGTGGGTGGGAGCTGTATGGGCGTCCAATCCCACATACCAGTGCGAGATCGACGGCCAGCGCGTGGTGCTACGTAGCAATCTGTCGACCTGGATGCCCTCGGCGATTCCAGGCTGCATCTACCTGCGCGACGACAGACGCTTGCTGCTGCCCCATCATCCGCCGCAGCCACGGCCCTTTGACTGGCCGGTGATGCTGAATGCGCGGCCTGCTGCCGAGGCCGTCGACGATGACGAGCCTGCGGCGGCACCCGACATCCGACACACTGTGACTCAGCATGCCCAAAAGAATGGCTTGCACCCGGATCTGGTGCTGGCGGTCATACAGGCGGAGTCCGCATTCAATCCCCTAGCGCGCTCACCCAAGGGCGCGCTGGGCCTGATGCAGGTGATGCCCACCACAGCGCGCGACTACGGTGTTGACAAGCCAGAGGCCTTGTTGACGGCTGAGCAGAACATCCGCGTCGGCACGGTGCACCTAGCCCGATTGGTGCGCAAATTTGGTGGCGACATCCCCCTGGCGCTGGCCGCCTACAACGCTGGCGAGGGGGCAGTGATGCGCAGCGGCTGGCGTATTCCGCCCTACCCGGAGACCGAGCGATACGTTCAAAAGGTGATGCGCTCATGGGCGGGCGAGGAAGAAGGGGGCAGACCTTGAACGCCATGCTGCACAAAATGGAACAAACCTATCGGCCTCCGGCGCTGCGGCGAATTCGGAGCGCAGAGTGCCGAGATGCCTACGCGCTGGCGATGCTGACGCAGGATGACCTGAGTGCCCTGCAATACGGTTGCCCGCGGTTGGCGTCCCCCGAGTGGTGGCACCAGCGCATCCGGCAGGCCCTAGAGGGTGGGCGGATCTTCGTGGCCGAGTGCGGCGACGATGTTCTGGGGATGGTGACCTTGGAAGTGGCCCTTGGCAATTGGTTTCGCCGACATGTGGGTGCGCTGGGCTTGTGCGTGCATCCTGAGCACCGCCGACGCGGCATTGGCCGCCAACTCCTGAGCTTCGCCCTGGATGAGGCGAACGAGATCGGGCTCGCTCGCGTGGAGTTGACCGTGTGGAGTGACAACACCTCGGCCATCGGGCTCTACGAGTCCGCTGGCTTTGCACGTGAAGGGGAGCACCCTCACTATGGCTTCAAGTCTGGGCGCCACTGTTCGGCACTGACCATGGGCCTGCAGATGGGCCGTGAGCCATTTCCTACGGCTCGGGTGTGAACCCGCTTCGCTTTTGGCCTTGGACATTCCGAGATAGAGCGGCTGAGGCCAGGGGCTGACTTGCAGAATCCATGCGTGCAATGTCGCACGACCTTGAAGGAGTACTTGAGATGGACCCCGTAACCATGATGGCGGCATCCGCCGTGTTGCCGATGGCAGCCCCTGTGATTCAGCCCGTGCTCGGCACCGTTGGCCAGGCCTTGGATGGCCTGGTGAAGGAATGTCTGGGCGATGAGGATGAAGAATAAAACGTTAATGCACCATTGACCGTGCACTAGCACGACTGAAAGCCGTTAGATATGACCTCAGATCAGGCCATCAACAAAGAGCTGGCATCGGCCATGAAGCAAGCGATTCTGGTGAGGGATCTTGATCTGGCGGAGCACTATTGGTTCCAGTTGCGTCAAGGGGCGAACGTTCACCCACGTGTGCTTGCCGCAGGGGTTGCCATTCATATTTTGCGCGGCGACTACCTTGCGGCATTGCACTTTTTGGATGGCTTGCCGCAAGACGCGTGCCCGGCCTTCAAGGTCATTGCCATGAAGCTGTTAGGTGACCCGCTGTGGGAGACCGACGCCCGCGATCTCCTCAGCCACCGCGATGTGGCCGTGCAGCAAGCCATGACCTTGCTGTTGGGGGCTCCCGCATGAAGGCCATGAGCCGTACCTTGCGGGGTTCTCATCCGCAGGGCTCGCCACGGCAAGTCGCGCCCCTGATTCTCCCCAACTCACTACCAGGAGCTAGATCGCATCATGGGTAAACTAACCATCATGGCGCCTCGTCAGCCTGCACCGTTGTCGGCCGATCCCGGCGCAACGGTGTCTTTGGGCGGTGCTTCGAGCGTATCGAGACCCCGGGGTGATGAGGCGCTGCAGGGCGCTCGGACCACGGCAGCGAAGTTCACTGCCCCCCCACCAGCGTCGGACCTGGAGGCGCCGCGCTACATCAAAGGTGCGGACCCGAACAAAGGGCTGCCCCTTAACAAGCAGGACATTCGCTACATCAAGAGCCCGCCCTCCCAAGACCTGCCCCCGCCCCAAGGCCTGCCAAATTCGTTGATAGAAAAGGCGGCACAGCATTACATGCCACTGGTTCAGAAGACGCTGGATGAATGGCGTGGCGAGTTGGCCGCTCTGCGAGAGGACTACTCGGCCGTTGCGTGTAATAAGGGTCTGTTTCCGGACAAGCGCTTCGACAAGGCGCTCACGCCGAGCCAACTGGAAGATATCGTCAAACGCGTGCTGGGCGACAGGAAAATTCCACCGGATGCCGAAGCCGAGGTCATTCGCCTTGAGTTGCTTGCGGCCAAGGTGGAGGCCAAAGCCGGTTATGTGCTGGCGGCCGAGAAGTGGCATGGCCACGAGAAAACCTGGCCTCATATTTCGTTTCCAGGGGGCGGGGCCAAAGGGGCGGTCTACCCGGCGGTGATGAGCGTGTATGCGGACGCTATCCGCAGCGCTGAGAAAATCAGCGGTAGTTCGGCAGGCTCCATCTGTGCGGCCTTTGCGGCGGCAGGGCTGTCTTCCGAAGGCGTGACCAAGATCCTGGATCAATACTCTATGGGGGACTTCACGGGTGATGCCAAACTGCCTCCCATCAAGGACCTGGAGTTTCTGAAGACCTCGTCGACCAAGGCCTATCTCTTGGGGCAAGGCACTAACTTGGCGCAGGGCCTGACCCGCAAGGCCGCGCGCAGTGATGGTAGCCAACCCGAGTTGTACTGCAATGGCGAAAAACTGATCGCTGTGGTGAACCAAGAGTGCCTAGCCAATGTCTCGGAGGTCTTGACCCACACGCCGGATCTCGATGCCATTGCCAAGAGAAAGAGCCTCAGCACCTCGCAATACGAGCGACTTACGGCGCTACGGGAAGGACGCGCTGAGATGCTGACCTTTGGCGACATGAACCTGTTGCATCAACTAGAACCGCGAGCTTTTAAGGAGTTGAACATCACCGGCACAGTTGTGGGACAGGACCAAACTGTTCACTTCAACCACCGCACCTTCCCGGAGATGCCTATCGCCTTGGCGGTGCGGATCTCGTCGTCCATTGATCCGGTGTTCGGCAACGTCAGATACCGTGGGGTTGAATACCATGACGGCGGCTTGAGCAACAACAATCCGATGAATCCCTCAGAGTCATCGCCTCAAAACACGTTGATGTTCAGCTTTGCGTCCGCTGGGCGGGCCGAGAAGAACATTTTTGGCCCGGACCCAGGCACCGTTTCATCCCAGTCGGAAGCGTCCAAACCATTGGCGAAGAAGCTGGAGAGTTGGATGAAGGATGGGATTTACAGACATGATGGCGACAGGGTGGGAAGGAGAGACGGCAGCTTGGCGTGGAACCAAGGCCCCAACAGTCGGATCATTCAGCACGGGCACATCGATTCCGCTGACTTTGACACATCGAAACTTGATGTCATCAAGGCCCGATTAGAAGCCAGGATTTATGCCGCGCAAGAGCGCATCAACTACCTCGGTTAGTGGCTCTTCAAAGCTCAGGTCTTGTTCTCAGCACGTGGCCGCTACACAGAGGGAGTCAGGGTTATGAGGATCCATCGTCAGGACGCCGCAGTTCCCCCTCAACAGGAGCTTCTGCAGACTTTCCCTGAGTACGCGCCTGTCGGCCTCAGTCGGTTGCCAGCCACAGAGTTGTCGCAACGCGGCACGGCCGTTGAATCGGCCGCTCTCCAGGCGAACCGCTTTGCGGTGCCCAACCCTACCATGGAGCACGCCACAGCGTCACTGCCACCGGAGGCCCGCCAACTGGCTCAAGAGGCCTTGCGCGACTGGCGAGCCGCTGAGTCGGCCATGGGCCAGCGGTATGCCGGCAGCAAATTCTTCTGGGTGCCGTCTCAGCGAAACAGCTTCACCATCGACCAAGCTGCTCAATGCATGCGCGCGATCTACGCGGACGATCGGATCAGCAGCACTGATAAGCGAGCGGTGGCGCAAAAGGCCTTGGAGGCTCAATGGCGTCTGTGCTTGATGAAGGCCAGCTTAGAGGTAGAGCAGCGTGCGCTGGGGCCCCGTGCCGCCGTCAACCATCGTTATGACTGCATTTCCTTTCCGGGGGGGGGGGCCAAGGGTGTGCTGTTTCCGGCCATTCTGGAGGTCTACGATGACCAGGTGAAGGCTGCGCGAGTCTTGACGGGTTCGTCCGCTGGGTCGGCCTGCGCGGCCTATGTAGCGTCGGGGATGTCGGCCCAGCAGCTTGATGCCACGCTAGAAAAACTTCCCCCCATCACATTTCTGGGAAATCAACCGACCCAGGGCAGCCGGTTCAAAGGTTTCAAGCCGGTGGAGCCATCGCTCCTGCAGCACTTCAGCTCTGTGATCGCCAACAAGGTGGAAGGCATCACGGGAAAAGTGGCGGGTGCGAATCCCACCAGACCCGTTGAACTGTATGACGATGGCTACGACATGCTGCTACGCATCAATGACACCTGTCTTCAGTCGATTCGGCATCAACTCTCTCGGTTTCCCGCTTCTCCGAACAATGCGGAGCTGGTTCGCCGCTTGCGCGAGGACGATCTTCATGAGATCACCTTCAGCGACATGCGCCAGTTGCACCAGATGTACCCGCAGACCTTCAAGGATCTGGTCATCACTGGGAGTGATGTGGAGGCGCAGAGCCAAGTCAGCTTTTGTGCGGACACGCACCCTGACATGAGTGTCGCGTTGGCTTGCCGCATCTCATCGGCCATTAACCCGCTGTTCAAGAGTGTTGAGGTCCAAGGGCGCCTATACAACGATGGTGGGTTCACCAACAACCATTCTGTGCCAGCCGACAACCCGGCGGTGGGCAAAACGCTGATGTTTGCGTTTGACAATGAGGACGCTGCTCACCAAGCGGTCTTTAATCACCGCCATCCTTCCAGCAAATTGCTGGTGGGTGTGCTGGCTAACGCAGTAACGCAACATGACCTTGAGGCCGGAGAGAAGGCCTCTGCTGACCATCTCTACGAGCACGGCCCTCATGTGCGGGTTATCAAGCACCCAGGTGTTGGCACCTTCGACTTTCATGTGGACAAGCCGACTTTGATGATGGCCCAGAACGAGGCCATCATCAATGCTGTGAAGGAGCGGATGCTGTATGCCACCCAGCATTTGATGCCGGGGTTGGAGGGCTGAGGGCCGCGCGCCCGGCCGCCTGCCCCGGTGCTTGCATCGGGGCTATGCGTCTCAGGCCACCATGCGTTGGAGTACTTCAAGATCAGGCAGATCCAGTCGGTACCCAACGCCGTACAAAGACGCCAGGCGCAAACCGCCGTCACACCCGGCAGACTGGTGCAGGTCATCGATTTTCTTGCGCAGCCGATAAACATGTTGCTCGATCGAGCGATGGCCAATCTCTGCGCTGCGTCTGCACAGGTCCTGGCTCAAGGACTCCAGCGCGATCACCCAGCCGGGCCGCGCGGCCAGCACGGCCAACAGCGCCGTCTCTCGGGTCGTCAAGTTCTCTGCAAAGCCGCCCAGCCTGAGCACCTGCTGTGCTCGGTCCAGCACATAGTCGCCAAAGCGCAGCTGCGTGTGCTTCAGTGAGCAAGCCAAATGCCTTGCCCGCAGCCGCCCTCCCAGCCCCAAGGCCCCCTCCGCTATGGTGGCGTAGTCATGTGCGCCGCGGTGAATGGCGGTGGCCATGGCGTGCGGGTTGCCCGGCCCGTAGACAACGATGGGCAAACTGGCCGGTAGGCGCCCTGCCAGTTGGTTCAGCCATGTCTCTAAGTGTAGGCCGTCGTCCTCCAGCACCAAGCCGTCGGCATATCGGCTGGCAACGGGCGGCATCCACTGGTCCCCCCCGATATGCACTGTGGTGTGAATGCCTTGAGCCTCCAGAGCTTGAAGCAGGCTGGAGCTCATGGCTGGACTTGATAAAACGGCAACAATATGCATGGCGTCCTCAACGAAATCGTTGTATCCAATAGTTCAGTTGGCGGTGATGTCTTCGTTCTGCATCGAGCCCCCATGCATCTATGCGCATAGCCTCAATCTGGCACCAACTCAGGGGGGTATCTGAACAGCGAAGAACATTGTGCGCAATCGCAAGAATTTGTAGCTTGGGTAACCAAAACTTGCTATCCCCCCGAGTTTTTTGAGGGCAAACCCTGGTGGGTGTCGCTCTGGCGACAATGTGGGGTGCTCCAGCGCAAGGTGGTCTTGCAGGGTCAAGAAGATGGCCGAGGCGACCCGCTAACGAGTGCGGGCTGGGCAAATGTGGTTGGCAGGCAAGACAGCCGCGCAGGCCGCGATTGCGGTTGGAGTGGCCCGTCAAACCGTGTACGCATGGACGGCTCTACTCGATGAAGGTGGCATCGATGCGTTGCGCGTCATGTCGCCTGGACGCCCTGCCCGGCGTGCCTTTCAGCGGGGGGCGCAGTCGGAAGTGCAGCATTGGCCTGCACTCAAAGAGGGCCCAACTAGACAGCCGACTGATCGTCTTCGTGGACGAGCCCGACATCAGCGAGCGTCCGACGCGGGTGCGCACCTAGGAGCCCAAGGGGCACTTCGCGAAACCCGGTTTTCGCGAAGTGCCCCAGGCCGATGTCGGGCATCGCCGCCAGATTGGTCTTTTCGAGCTGCGCCGTGCGCCTCTGCGCGGCCTTTTGGGGCGCTCGGGCCCCTGCAAAACCCGATTTCCGGGCT
>NZ_JBIKNQ010000055.1:0-37948 GCF_044358605.1 Ideonella sp. | reverse complement strand
TGCAGTGCCTGACCAGCGATTTGTTCAAAGACTTCCCAACGCTGAAGTTCTTGATTCCCCATGGCGGTGGCGCGGTGCCTTATCACTGGGGCCGCTTCCGGGGCTTGGCGCAAGAGTTGAAGAAGCCGTTGCTGCAAGAGCACCTGCTGAACAACATCTTCTTCGACACCTGCGTCTACCACCAGCCGGGCATCGACCTGCTCACCAAAGTCATCCCGGTCAAGAACATCTTGTTTGCCTCAGAGATGATTGGGGCGGTGCGTGGTGTGGACCCTGAAACCGGCCACTACTTCGACGACACCAAGCGTTATGTGAATGCCACGCCCAATTTGACTGAGGATGAGCGTTACCAGGTCTTTGAGGGCAATGCCCGCCGCGTGTTTGGGCGCTTGGATGCCTTGCTGACCTCGCGCGGGCTTTAGAAGACCGCCACAGAGACACAGAGACACAGAGGAACAGAGCCTGAAAGAAGGAGAGATGGACCATGTATGAACTCGGCGTTGTGTATCGCAACATCACCCGCGCTGACCGCGCAGCCACCGACGCCATGGCCGCACTGGGCAGTGCCACTGTGCACGAGGCCATGGGCCGCGTCGGCCTGTTGAAGCCTTATATGCGGCCCATCTACCCGGGCGCACAGGTCTCGGGCACCGCAGTGACCGTGCTGCTGCAACCCGGCGACAACTGGATGCTGCATGTGGCGGCAGAGCAGATCCAGCCTGGCGACGTGGTGGTCGCGGCCATCACCTCAGAGTGCACAGATGGCTACTTTGGCGACCTGCTGGCTACCAGCTTCCAGGCGCGCGGCGCGCGGGCCTTGATCATTGACGCCGGGGTGCGTGACGTGAAGACCCTGCAAGCCATGAACTTCCCGGTCTGGAGCCGTGCCATCTCGTCCAAGGGTTGCATCAAGGCCACCTTGGGTTCGGTCAATATTCCCATCGTCTGCGCTGGCATGTCGGTGCAACCGGGTGACGCCATCGTGGCCGACGATGACGGTGTGGTCTGCGTGCCCGCCGCACGCGCCGTGCAAGTGGCCGAGGCCGCTGCCAAGCGCGAAAGCTTTGAGGCCGAGAAGCGCGCCAAGCTGGCTTCGGGCGTGCTGGGCCTGGACATGTACAAGATGCGAGAGCCCCTGGCCGCCGCGGGGCTGCGCTACATCGACTGACAACAAGAAAACCGAGACACCGACGTTTTACTTTTTCCACCGTGTTCATTTGCAGGAGACAAACCGCATGACCTTCGTTCTCAAGGCCCTGGCCGTAGCCACCACCGCACTGGCCTTACTGGCCCCCAGCGTGCAAGCGCAAGACTTCCCCACCAAGGCGGTGCGCATCATCACGCCCTTCCCGCCGGGTGCTGGCCCTGAGGCGGCGCTGCGCGTGCTGGCTGAAAAGCTGCAAAAGAAATGGGGCCAACCCGTGGTGATTGAAAACAAGCCGGGCGCCAATGGCTTCATCGCCATCGACGCTTGGAAGCGCGCCAACCCCGATGGGCATGAGCTGATCCAGCTCGACAACGTGCACCTCACCACCTACCCCTCGCTGTTCAAGAAGCTGCCCTATGACCCGGCCAAGGACTTCGAGCCTGTGGCGCCACTCTTCCGCACCTACTTCTTTGTGGGCGTGGGTGCTGGCAGCAAGTACAAAACCGTGGGCGACATCGTGGCCGATGCCAAAGCTAACCCCGGCAAGTTGAACTACGGCTCGTGGTCGGTGGGCAACCCGGTGCACCTGGGCTCGGCCCTGCTAGAGGCCATGACCGGCACCCAGATGCAGCACGTGATCTACAAAGAAACCGCCATGCTCTACACGGCAGTCGCCACCAATGAAATGGACTGGGCCTTGGGCTCGCTGGCCACCGCAGGCCCGATGCAGCGTGCAGGCCGACTCAAGTTCATTGCCGTCACTGGCCCTAAGCGCCACCCTGCCTTCCCCGACGTGCCCACGGTGGCCGAGTCGGGTGGCCCGGCAGGCTATGAGGTGACTGGCTGGACCATGGTGGCCTCGCCCAAAGGCCTGCCCAAGGCTGTGGCCGACAAGATCCAGCGCGACATCGACGCTGCCCTGGCCGAGCCCGACATGAAGGACCGCTACGCTGCCTTTGGCTATGAGCAGTTCCCGGTCACCCGCGACCAGTTCCTGGCCTTCATCAAGTCCGAGACCGCCAAGGCTGCGGACATCGTGGCCCGCACCAAGTCCTCGCTGGACTGAGTCTCGCGCGCCCCTCACCGGGGCGGCCCTGCCGCCCCATTCACCCTAGCCCCACCCAAGCACCCATGAGCCGAACCACCTCGGGCGATTTCCAGAAAACCAGCGGCTGGCTGGACTGGTTTGACGGCCCCGCCAAGCCGCACTTCCAATTGCCCGCAGGCGCCGTGGATGCCCACTGCCATGTGTTCGGCCCCGGGGCCGAGTTCCCTTATGCCCCAGAGCGCAAGTACACGCCTTGTGATGCCAGCAAGGCCCAGCTCTTTGCGCTGCGCGATCACCTGGGCTTTGCGCGTAACGTCATTGTTCAGGCCACCTGCCACGGCGCCGACAACCGCGCCATGCTGGATGCCTGCGTGGCCTCGGGTGGCCAAGCGCGCGGCGTGGCCACGGTGCGGCGCAGTGTCAGCGACGCCGAGCTGCAAGCCATGCACGCGGCGGGTGTGCGCGGTGTGCGCTTCAACTTCGTCAAGCGCCTGGTCGACTTCACGCCCAAAGACGAGCTGATGGAGATTGCCGGCCGCATCGCCAAGCTGGGCTGGCATGTGGTCATCTACTTCGAGGCGGTGGACCTGCCCGAGTTGTGGGACTTCTTCACCGCCTTGCCCACCACCGTGGTGGTGGACCACATGGGCCGCCCCGATGTGAGCAAGCCTGTCGACGGCCCCGAGTTTGAGCTGTTCTTAAAGTTCATGCGCCAGCACCCGAATGTGTGGAGCAAGGTCAGCTGCCCCGAGCGCCTGTCCGTCACCGGCCCCAAGGCCTTGAATGGCGAATTGGCGGCCTATCGCGACGTGCTGCCCTTTGCCCGCCGCGTGGTGCAAGAGTTTCCCGACCGCGTGCTCTGGGGCACCGACTGGCCCCACCCCAATCTCAAAGACCACATGCCCGACGACGGCCTGCTGGTGGACTTCATTCCCCACATTGCACCCACCGCTGAGCTGCAGCACAAGCTCTTGGTGGACAACCCCATGCGGCTCTATTGGCCCGAGGAAGGATGTTGACCCCCACGCTCCGCCGCTGCGCGGGTCGCTGCCCCCCGCGGGGGCGCGAATCGCCTTGGGGCGGCCCGGCGGCGAGTCTCTTGACCCCCACGCTCTGCCGCTGCGCGGCGCGCTGCCCCCCGAGGGGGCGTGAATCGCCTTGGGGCGGCCCGGCGGCGATTCCACTTTCATAAGGAGACCCTATGGCCCTAGATAAACCCTACAAAGACGTGCCCGGCACCATCATTTTCGATGCCGAGGAATCCCGCAAAGGCTATTGGCTGAACCAGTTCTGCCACTCGCTGATGAAGCCCGAGAACCGCGCCCGATTCAAAGCCAACGAGCGCGCCGTGCTCGACGAATGGCCGCTGACCGAGGCGCAAAAGCTGGCCGTGCTGGCGCGAGACTTGAATGCCTGCATGCGTGAGGGCGGCAACATCTACTTCCTGGCCCGCATCGGCGCCACCGATGGCCTGTCCTTCCAGCAGATGGCCGGCTCCATGACGGGCATGACGGAAACCGAGTACCGCGCCATGATGATGGCCGGTGGCCGGTCTCCTGAAGGCAATCGTTATCTGGGCGAAGACGGCGACGCCCAACCCCACCGCCAGCCCCAAGGTGCGGCGGGTCGCAACAAGGATTGACACACACCATGGCACGCATCACCGCCTCCGTCTACACCTCGCACGTGCCCGCCATTGGCGTGGCCGTGGACCAGGGCAAGACCCAAGAGCCCTATTGGCAGCCACTGTTTGCGGGCTACGAGTTTTCCAAGCAGTGGATGAAGGACAACAAACCTGATGTGGTCTTCTTGGTCTATAACGACCATGCCACCAATTTCAGCCTGGAGTTGATCCCCACCTTTGCGCTGGGCTGCGGGGCCGAGTTCCCCATCGCCGATGAAGGCTGGGGCCCGCGCCCGCTGCCCACGGTCTATGGCCACCCTGAGCTGGCCGCACACATCGCACAGTCCGTCATCCAGCAAGACTTTGACCTGACCCTGTGCAATGCCATGAAGGTAGACCACGGCCTGACCGTGCCGCTCTCTCTGATGTGCGACAACCCGCCCATGCCCGGCGGCGCTTGGCCCTTCAAGGTCATCCCCTTCCACGTCAATGTGGTGCAGTACCCGGTGCCCTCGGGCGCCCGCTGCTTTGCCCTTGGCCAAGCCCTGCGCCGCGCGGTGGAGAGCTTTGATGAAGACCTCAATGTGCAGATCTGGGGCACGGGCGGCATGAGCCACCAACTGCAAGGCGCGCGTGCCGGCCTGATCAACAAGCCTTGGGACAATGCTTTCCTCGACCGCCTCATTGCCGACCCTGCAGGCCTGGCCCAAGTGCCGCACATCGAGTACGTGCGTGAAGCCGGCTCCGAAGGCATTGAACTCGTGATGTGGCTGATTGCGCGCGGTGCCATGGCCGACGTGGCCGGTGGCCCGGCCCCTACGCTCAAGCATCGCTTCTTCCATGTGCCGGCCTCCAACACGGCGGTGGGCCACCTGATCTTGGAAAACAACTGACATGACCCGAACCCTCAAAGTCGCCCTCGCTGGCGCTGGTGCCTTTGGCATCAAGCACTTGGACGGCATCCAGAACATTGACGGCGTTGAAGTGGTTTCGCTGGTCAGCCGTGAGCTGGACAAGACCCGTGAGGTCGCCAACAAGTACGGCATTGCCCATGTCAGTACCGAGTTGGATGACGCGCTGGCCCTGCCCGAGGTCGACGCCGTCATCCTCTGCACCCCCACCCAAATGCACGCAGCCCAAGCCATCGCCTGCATGAAGGCGGGCAAGCATGTGCAGGTGGAGATCCCGCTGTGCGACATGCTGGCTGAGGGCGAAGAGGTGCTGCGTGTGCAGCAGCAAACGGGCTTGGTCGCCATGTGCGGCCACACCCGCCGCTTCAACCCCAGCCACCAATGGGTCAACGGCAAGATCAAGGCGGGCGAGTTCAACATCCAGCAAATGGATGTGCAGACCTACTTCTTCCGCCGCACCAACATGAACGCGCTGGGCCAACCGCGCAGCTGGACAGACCACCTGCTGTGGCACCACGCCGCCCACACGGTGGACCTGTTCGCTTACCAATGCGGCAGCCCGGTCGTGCAAGCCAACGCGCTGCAAGGGCCGATCCACCCCACCCTGGGCATTGCCATGGACATGAGCATTCAGCTCAAGGCCGCCAATGGTGCCATCTGCACCCTGAGCCTGTCCTTCAACAACGACGGCCCGCTGGGCACCTTCTTCCGCTACATCGGCGACAGCGGCACTTACATCGCCCGTTACGATGATCTGTTCAACGGCAAAGAAGAAAAGATCGACGTCAGCCAAGTGGCGGTCAGCATGAACGGCATCGAGCTGCAAGACCGCGAATTCTTTGCCGCCATCCGCGAAGGCCGCGAGCCCAATGCCAGCATTGCCCAAGTGCTGCCCTGCTATCGGGTGCTGCATCAGTTGGAGCAGCAGTTGCAGGGGTGATCGACGCGATGGAGGGACGGCTGTGTCCCACAATCCGTCCCCATCAACACAGTCACCGCGCTTGTGCAGCGCCTTGCTGCACAAGTTTTCCCCATGACACACCGCCCCCTCGGCGCCTTCCAAGTCAGCCCCATCGGCCTGGGCTGCATGAACCTCAGCCATGCTTATGGCGCACCGCCTAGCGCCGAGCAGGCGCGGGCTTTGCTGCAGCAGGCGCTGGACGAGGGCTACACCCTGTTCGACACCGCTGCGCTCTATGGCTTTGGGGCCAATGAGTTGCTGGTGGGGCCGTCTCTCAAGCCCTTCAGGCAGCGCATCACCCTGTGCAGCAAAGGTGGCATGGCGGGGATGACGGGCGCGGATGGTCAGACCACCCGCGTCATTGACGGCCGCCCTGAAGCCCTGCGCCGAAACTGCGAAGACAGCCTGCGCCGCTTGGGCACGGACGTGATCGACCTCTACTACCTGCACCGCTGGGACAAGCGCGTGCCGATTGAAGAGTCGGTGGGCGAGATGTCCCGCCTGGTGGCCGAGGGCAAGGTCCGCGCCTTGGGCCTGTCTGAAGTCTCGGCCACCACCTTGCGCCGCGCCCATGCCGTGCACCCCATCGCGGCTCTGCAGTCGGAGTATTCGCTGTGGACCCGCAACCCCGAGATCGCCGTGCTGCAAACCTGCCGCGAGCTGGGCGTGGCCTTTGTGGCCTTCAGCCCGGTGGCGCGCGGCTTTCTGGGCAGCCTAACTGACGTGAGCAAGCTGGACGCCAAAGACATCCGCCGCAGCATGCCCCGCTTTGCACCCGTCCACTATGCGGCCAACCTCGGCTTGCTGGCCCCTGTGCAGGCCCTGGCCGCCGAGTTGGGCTGCACCGTGGCGCAGGTGGCTTTGGCCTGGCTGCTGCACCAGGGCAAGCACATCATTCCCATCCCCGGCACCACCCACCCGCAACATCTGAGCGACAACCTCGCGGCCAGCCGCATCGCCCTTTCAGAAGCGCATCTGGCGTGCTTGGCGGCGGCCATCAATCAGCACACGGTGCAGGGCACGCGCTACAACTCGGCGACGCAGGCGGAGATTGATACGGAAGAGTTTGGGGCTGCCACCTGAACGGTCTCAGCCAGGCCTGAACAAGCCCGCCAGCCGCTCCACCGCCGCCACCGAAGCCGCGCGGTCGGGTGTGGCATCGGCGTTGCCCCAATCACCTACCGATTGGGCTTGCACCAAGATGCCGTCTTTGCGGCTGACCATGAAGAGGTTGTGGCCGCGCCATTGCAGGCCGTAGTTCACCCCGGCTTGCGGCACCAGGCGGGCGGTTTGGCCACGCACCGGGATCAGGCTGTCGTCGCCCCACAGGGCGCGGGCGCCCCAGCCGGTGGCATTCACCAGGGTGGGTTCGGGCAGGCTGCTGAGTTGGCGCGGGTGTTCAAAGCGGCGGGTGATGATCTCGCCGCCGTCGCGCATAAAGCCGTTCATCAGCCACTCGGTATAGGCCGGCAGGTTGAAGACCATCTGGGTATAGCGGCGCACATGTGGCACGGAGAACGGGTGTTGTTGCGGCTGCAGCAACACTGAGCGCGGGCGGATATCGCCGATCAGGTCTTCCAGGTCGGGGTAGTCCGGCTCTTCGTCATGCGCGGGCACCGACGCCAGATCGGCGTCAAAAGGCACGTCCGAGAGAAAGTAGCCGTCTTGCCACATCACCGGTTCGCCCGCCAGGCCCAGCAGGCTCTGAAAGCGCTGGAAGGAGAAGCGCGCCATGGCCTCCCACTGGCGTGTGAAGGCGGGGGTGGCTTGCGCCTCGGTGCAGATGCGAGATTCGGGTGACCACACACCCGTGGCGGCCGAGGACCGCACCTCAGGCGGCCGCTCGGCGCAGTAGATGCGCACGCGCAAGCCCGCCATTTGCGCCAAGCGCGCGGTGGTCAAACCGATGGCGCCGCAGCCAATCACCCCCAGCCGTGTCGCCCCGGTGGCCCGCACCAAGCGCAGTGCCTGCTGGGCCGAACCCCAAGAGAGCGACCAGCCCGCGCCGCCATGGCCGTAGTTGTGCACCACGGTGTGGCGGCCCAGGCGCTGGGTTTCAATGCGCGGGCCTTGGGCCCGAAACGGCCGGGTGCAGCAGGCCACGGCAATGATGCGGTCGGGCCGCGCCCAGACAGGCGTGAGCGGCGCAGGCGTGGCCCAAGGGGCGGCTTGGGCCTGAGCTGGGGCGGATGGCGCCCAGGGCAGCAGGCTGCTTACGGCCAAGGCTTGTGTGCTGGAGCGGAGGAGCTGGCGTCTTTGCATGACGTGGGTATTGTGAGGGGGGTTGCTAGACGCAGGGGTGACGCTTTGCACAAGGGCAACATAGCTGTGTCACCATCTCGACCCATGCTGCCGTTATACAAGGCAGAGTTTCGTTTCAGGGAGCCTGTGCTTATGTCTCAAGTCCACCTCACTCGCCGTAGCGCCTTGCGTTGGGCATTGGCCAGCACTGCGGGTGGCCTGCTGCCATTTGGGGCGGCATCAGCCTGGGCCCAGGGCAGTGCCTCTTCCGCATCTGCATCTGCCCTGCACCTCAGCCAGCGCCTAGGCTATGGCCCTACACCCGGTCAGTTGACACGCTTGAGCCAACAAGGCTGGCAAGCCTATGTCAACGAGCAGCTTGAACCCCAGCGCTTGCCTGCTCCGGCCGTGCTGACCAGCGCCCTGGCCGGTTTCAAGACCCTGAGCTGGAGCCAAGCGGATTTGATCGAGAAGTATCGTCGCGCGGGCAAAGTGGCGCGGCAAGCCAGGCAGCAAGATGAGCCCAAGGGCATGACCCAAAAGTTCGACCTCGCTCGACAGGTGGGCTTGGAGGCGGCCGAAGCCCGCATCCTGCGCGCCCTGCACAGCCCGCGGCAGTTGGAAGAAGTCTTGGTGGAGTTTTGGTTCAACCACTTCAACGTCTTCATCGGCAAAGGCATGTGCCGAGTGCTGATGGGCAACTATGAGCAACAGGCCATTCGGCCCTTCGTGCTGGGCCGCTTCAGAGACATGCTGGGTGCCACCGCCAAGCACCCGGCCATGCTGTTCTACCTGGACAACTGGATGTCGGTGGGTGGCGCTGCGCAGGGGGCACGCGCCAAAGCCGATCAGCCCAAGAAGCCCAGTGGCCTGAATGAAAACTACGCCCGCGAGTTGATGGAGCTGCACACCCTGGGGGTGGACGGCGGCTACACCCAGCGCGACGTGACGGAGCTGGCCCGTATCTTCACCGGATGGGGCTTGAACATGCGACCCGAGGGTGACGATTCGGTGTTTCAGTTCGCGCCCAGCCGCCACGATGCTGGCGAAAAAGAATGGCTGGGTCGCCGCATCAAGCCCCAGGGTCAAGACGAGGGTGAGCTGGCGCTGGATGTACTGGCCAAGCATCCCTCCACGGCGCGGCATATCAGCCGCAAACTGGCGCAGTATTTCGTGGCGGATGAGCCCCCCGCGAGCCTGGTGGACAAGCTCGCCGCCCGCTTCACCCAGACCGACGGCGACTTGAAGGCCGTGACCCGCGCACTGCTTGAGAGCCCAGAGTTTGCGGCGAATAGCGCGCAAGGCAGTAAGTTCAAGCCGCCTTATCGCTACGTGCTCTCGACCTTGCGCGCTTGTGACACCCAGGACGTTGAGGTGCGCCCCTTGGTGGCGGTGTTGCAGCGCCTGGGCATGCCCCTCTTTGGCAGCCCCACGCCAGATGGCTACAAGTACACCGAGCAGGTCTGGCTCAGCCCAGATGCGCTTCAATCTCGGGTCAGCTTTGCCACCGCCTTCGCGTCGGGGCGCCTGCCTGAACTGCAGCAAGACGACGATGAGCCCGACATGCGTGATATGGGTGACAAGCCCCGCAAAGGCGACAAAGGCGAAAAACCCACCAAGGCCAATAAGGGCGAGGGCCGCGTGACCAATCTCGAAGACAAGGCTGCCCGTGTGGGCAACAGCCGGTTCTGGGGCGCGGTCGATGCCGACGCCCTGCTCAAGACGCTGGGCCCAGCCATCAGCCCCAAGACCCGAGCCGTGCTGGAGCAATCCGAGCCGGCCTTGCGCGCCGCCATGGTCTTGGGCAGCCCTGATTTCATGCGTTACTGAGTCCTAGCAAGCTCGTAAGGAATAGCACCATGCAAAGACGTGATCTTCTCAAGGCTGCGGCCCTTGGCTCCGCGCTCTGGTTCCCGGTGGGCAGACATGCCATGGCCATGGCCCGCCCAGGCGCCCAGCCCGCTCAGCCCCGACTGGTGGTGATCTTGCTGCGCGGCGCCATGGACGGCCTGAGCGTGGTTGCCCCTTACACCGACCCCGACTACGCCCGCTCCCGACCAGACCTTGCAATGGCCAAGCCCGGCAGTGCCGATGGCCTGTTGGACCTGGATGGCCGCTTCGGCTTGCACCCTGCGTTGGCGCCGCTGATGCCGCTGTGGCAAAAGGGCCAACTGGGCTTTGTGCAGGCCAGCGGCTCACACGACCCGACGCGCTCTCACTTTGATGCGCAAGACTATATGGAGACCGCCACGCCCGGCCGCAAGACCACCCAAGACGGCTGGCTCAACCGTCTGATGCAGGCCTGGCCTGCCAGCCCCGTGGTGGGCACCTCGGCCTCACGCGCTGTCAGCGTGGGTGCAGTGTTGCCGCGCATCTGCCAAGGCCGCTACAACATCGCCAACCTGCCCTCGGTGGCGGCGGTGGCCCGGCCTGGTGTGCTGGACAAGCCCCGTGTGGCCAGTGCCTTTGAAAAGCTTTACGGCAACGACGACGCCATGGGCCGCGCCTACCGTGAAGCCCAGCAAGCTCGCCAGGAAGTGCGGGCCTCCATGGAGGACGACCACGGCCCGGACATGGCTGCCGTGGACCGTGGTGCTCCCCTGCCCAATGGCCTGCCCGACGACGCCGCCCGCCTGAGCCAAGTGATGCGCAACGACCCGCGCGTGCAAATGGCCTTTTTGGCCCTGGGCGGCTGGGACACCCATTCGGCCCAAGGCACCGTCAAGGGCCGCTTGGCCCAGCGCCTAGAGCCGCTGGGCCGGGGCTTGGCTGAACTGGCTCAAGGCCTGGGGCCAGTGTGGCAAGACACCGCGGTGATGGTGATGTCCGAGTTTGGCCGCACCGTGCGCCAGAACGGCACCGGCGGCACCGACCACGGCCACGGCAATGTGATGATGCTGGCGGGGGGGCGTGTGCACGGCGGCAAGGTGCACGGCGAGTGGCCCGGCCTAGAGAGCCGAGCCCTGCACGACGGCCGCGACCTGGCCATCACCACCGACTTCCGCGACGTGATTGCGGCCACCATGGCCCAGCACCTTCGCTTGCCAGACAGCGCTATGAACACCGTACTGCCTGGCTATACCGGCGCAGCCACTGCGCTGAAGCTGATGCGGGCCTGAGCGGCTGCCCTTAGGGGTATCTAACCCCTAGGGTTCTGGAGAGTGTTTTCTGGCCCTCACACCTAGCCTCTGGGTGTCGGTGCTCGCAGCCCTGCCGATGACGTGACGACGACTCGCTGAGCCCAGCGATGCTCGTCATCGGGCTGCTTTCACAAGGGAACACATCATGAAGACAAAACTGTTGGCTGCAGCACTAGGCACACTGTTGAGTGGGCTGACCTGGGCCGCCCCACCACACCTGCCCGCCGTCGATCCGGTGGGCGGCAACGCAACGCTGTGGTCGATCACCTTCTTTGACGACACCTCAAACACCCACACGCAGTGGGCCACGCAAAACATCTGCATGCTGCAAGGCCCCACCATGGGCACCCACAGCCAAGGCCTGTGGTACAGCACCACCTACAACCGCTGGATCGGACGCTACACCGAGGAAGGCAATCAAGTGCACATGATTGGCGACTTCTGGACCGGTGCGGGCAAAGACGCCATGACATGGAGCAAAGTCACCAGCAAGATGGAAGGCTATGGCCACTGGCAGGAATGGGTCGAAGATGGCGCCTATGGCAATTGGTTTGCGCGCGGCAACACCAAGCTGGTGAAGCTGGGGGATTGCGACTGGAAGCCACCCGTGAATGCCGCCTGGGCTGACCTTGAAAAGATGGCGCTTGAAGAGTCCATGCGTGCACCCAAGCGCTTCCGAAAAGACGGCAGCTTGGCCTACCCCAACGACCGCGACATGCTGCCTCTGCAGTGATGAGGCCACGCCGCTGAGTGGTGCGGGCCGACAAGCCCGCAGCATCACTCAAGCGGTCAGCCTTACAGCCCGCTATCCCACTGCAGCTTGGCAAAGGCCTCGCGCCGCGTCGCTTGGCCGGTACTTGCATCCCACTGCAAGCCCAGGCTGACTTGCCATTGCGGGTTCAGGCGCTGGCGCCACATCAGCGAGCGGTGTTGGTTCTGGCTCAGGCTGCCGGGCAGCGCGCCTGCCGCGCTGCGTTGGCTGCGCTCTTGCTGCACGATGGCGCGCAGGCTGCGCTGGCCGTCCAGGTGCCATAGCGCCAAGACTTGCCAGCCCAGGTCTTGCAGGCCGGGTTGGCCCGCCTCTGCGCCAATGCGCAGGCCGGTGAACACAGGGTCCAGCTCCAGGCTTTGGCCGCCGGGCAGGGCCCAGCGCGTCTTGGCCTCCACGGCCCACCAGCCGCCGGTGCCCAGGCGGTCCAGCTCGGTGTCCAGCATCCGGCCCCAACTGCCGTTGGCGCTCAAGCGGGTCAGCCAAGGCCAGGGCGAGGTCTCTAGCCCACCCTGCAGATTGGGCGTGGCGTGCAGCAGGCCACCACTGCGGGCGCGCTGCTGGTCTGGCCCCACATTGGCCCACACCACCGTGCGCCCTGGTGCCCGCAGCCAGCCGCCCACCCGCACACCGCGGTGGATCACTTCACCACCGGGCTCGGCTTGGCTGTGGTCGCGCAGGCTGCGAGATTCCTCCAGCCCCAGGTGCCATTCGGTTTCATAGAGGGTCAGGCCCTCTTGGCCGAGCGGCAAGGTCTGCTCACCCAGGCGGCGGTTCAGCTCCAACTTGGCATGCCACAGCCCGGCTTGGGGGGAGAAGCCCTGCAGGTTCACATACTCTGGGCTGACCCAGCTCGCCTCGGCATAGTTGAACCAGTCAGGGGTGCTCTGCGTGCCCTGTGCCCACAGGCGCGCGCCGCGCTCGGGCGAGCCGTAGCGGGCGCGGGTCAGGCCTTGTTCATCCACGGCAACGCTGTTCTCGCTCAACAGCGCGTGCCAGCGGCCTTGCAGGTGGGTGTCGCCGGCGTTGTGGCGCTCCAGGCCGTCCACACCCCAGACGCGGTTGGCTTGCTGGTCCGTGACCTTGCGCTCGGCGGCCATCAGGCCCACGGTGCGGTCCTCGGCCTGCCAGCGGGCCCGCAGCAGGGTGGAGCTGCTGGGCGCGTTGAGCTGCCAGGCCTCGGTGCCCCAAGGGCGGCCGCGCAGGGCCACGGCCCCGGCGCGGTCCTCCAGCACAAGGGCCGTGGCGTCAGCCTGCGCACCGCGCCAGGTGCTGCGCACGCCCCAACGCGGGTCGGCCACGGTGCGCGAGTAGAAGGCCGGGGCGGTCAGGCCCAGCACGTCGGCGCTTTCCAAGAAATAACTGCGTTTCTCAGGCAGTTGAATGGCCACAGAGCGGTTGCCCCGGCCTTGGGGCGCGTCGATCTCGACCTGCGCAAAGTCGGGGTTCAAGGTGGTGTTGAACACCCAATCCGCCCGCGGCCGCCACAGTGCTTCTACGCCCAGCGAGCCTTCACCTTGGCGCTGACCCGCCTCCCGCGATTGGCGCAGCGTCCACTCGGCGCGCACCGCGGTGATGCGCTGGCTGCGGTGCTGCTGCAAGGTCTCGGCCAGGCCTTCCAGCGGCAGCATGTGGTTGATGAAGCTGAGGGCCTCAGGGTCGGCCTTCTGGCTGATCAAGAGCAGGTTGTCGGCGCGGGGCACGGCGCGCGCCACCACCAAGCCCCAAGGCACCTCGCTGTCAAAGGGGTAGCGCAGGGCGGCCAGCGGCCAGCGCATCTCTAAGCTGTAGCCGTCATCCAGCCGGGCCACGGCCACTTCGACGGGGAAGTCCGGCCCCAGGTCGTCTTCATCGTCGGCCGCGCGGTACAGCCCATCGGTCACCACCCCGGCTAGGCCCGCCTTCACAAACACGGCGGCCTCGCGGCGGCCGGTGGTGTCTAACCACACTCCAATGAAGTCTTGGTCGGCCTGCACGCCATCGCGCCGGCTCAACATCACCTGCGGCCCTTGCGTGTCCCAGGCGCGCACGCCAAAGATCAGGGCTTTGTCGTCCACCACCACCTGCACCTCGGTGCGCAAGCCGTCGGGTACCACGCCATTGGCGGTGGGCGAGCGCTGCGCAAAGTAGCGGTGCCGCGCGGCGCGCTGCCACACGCCATCATCCAAGCGGCCATCCAAGCGCACCGGGGCGTCCTCGGCGCTCAGGCGCAGGGCTTGGAAGTGCGTGGGGGGTGGTGCCGCTTGCGCAGCGGCCAATGTGGCCACCAGGCTGAGCATGGCGAAGAGGCCATCGCGTGGTTCAAATCGTTTCATCGAAAGTCCTGCTCGTGCTGGTCCCTGGCAGCAAGCAACAGCACCTCGCTACCTCGTATCGCAAACAGCACGACACAACCGCCATGTCCAAAAGGGATGATCAATTCTCGGAACGCCTTGTCAGCCTCTGACCGGCGGCAAGTGTGGGGTGCAAAGCTGAGGATGCCCAGGCCGCGCATCAGCACTTCTTGAAAGCGAAAGAGGCAGGTTTCGTCGGGCGTATCGCTCGACAACTCGCGCAGAACAATGTGGTCCTCCAGCCGCGAGATGTCCGTGTCAAAGTTGACGGTCGGCACAAGCCGGAAGCGCTCGCTCACTCAGCGTCTCGCTGGCCTTTGGCCACAGCGGCCGCACGAATGCGAAGCTGCGCCGCCTTCGCGCGCTGCTCCATGCCCCCCATCAGGTCTTCCATGCTCAGCAAGCCCGTGCCCTTGTCGGCCTGGCGCAAGGCCTTCTTGGCCCGGACGATGGCGGCGTTCTGCTCGGCGCGGAACGCGGCCTCCTTGCACACGGCGTTCTCAATGAATTGCGTCAGTGACTCGCCTTCCCTCAGCACCGCCTCTAGGCTGGCTTTGGTGTCAGGGGCGATTCGAATGGGAGGCAGGGTGGCGGAACGGCTCATGGCCGAAATGTATAGCAAGTGTTATACATCTGCAATCCAAAGTCTTCTCCCCGAGAAGGCTGTGCCCATCCAGCGCGTTTAATGCGGGGGGCCAGGCGTCAAGCGTTCTCGCTTGTGCCCTGAATGAAGGAGAAGCGGACGATGTCATCGCGAACCTTCCAGCCCGTGGCCTCCCAAAACTTCTGGCCCAGGGTATTGGTGCGAAAGACATCAATGTGAGACTTGGCGATGCCCAGTGTCGCAAGACCCTGCAGGCAGGCTTCCACTAGCTGCTTGCCCAGGCCAGACCGGCGATGGTTGGGGTGCACGACCAAGTGCTGCAGGTACCCGCGTCTGCCGTCGTGCCCGGACATGATGCAGCCCACGATCTGGTCCTCGACCACAGCCACGAAACTCAAGCCCGGATTTCGCTCCAGATGCCGTGCTGTGGCGTCTCGCGAATCAGCGTCTCTGAAGCTGACACCGGGCGTTGAAATCATCAAGGCCATGACGGCCTCGTAGTCCGCAACGGTCATGACTCTCAATACATGCATCGTGAAGATCCTATGGTTTTGGCGAACAACACGCAGGCGCTCGATCCGGTGTCAGGCTGCCGGAATTTGAGCAGCACGTCGAGGGATGAGAGCACGCGCTAAAAAGTGGCGCGATATTGAGGTGGCATGGCGCGATTCCAGAAATTGCGCCGGCTCCAGTTAGCCCCCACTCAAGGCCAACAGCACCGCCACCTCGTCGCCCTCTTTCAGGGCGCAGGCCAGGTCGCGCACCGCGCGGCCGTTGACGAAGATGCGCATGTTGGGTCGCAGTTGCTGCTGTTCGTCCACCACCCGAAAGCGCAGGCCGGGAAAACGTGCGTCGAGGTCGGCAAACAGGGCATGCAGGCTGGCACCCCGAGCCTGCACGCGGGTACTGCCCGTGTAGGAGCAGAGTGCGGCGGGCAGCAGCACCTGGAGGGCGGGCTCAGTAGACATGTTGTCGATGTCTTGATTGGCCGTCACGGCAGGATGGCAGCCTCGACGGCATAAATCTCGGGCAGATGGCGAGCGATGTTCTCCCACTGTTGGCCGCCATCTCGCCCTATCCACAGCTCGCCGCTGGTGGTGCCCACGTAAAGCGCGGGCGCGGGCTGCAGGGTGTCGATGGTCATGGCCTGGCGCTTGATCGTCCACCAGGCTTGCTCAGCAGGCAGGCCTTGGTCTTGGCGCTGCCAGCTGGCGCCTGCATCGTGAGTGACATAGGCGGCTGGGCGGCCCGCTGGGGCGGTGCGCGGCCAGACATCGGTGCCATCCATGGGGAAGACCCAGGCCGTGTCGGCATCATAGGGGTGCACCACCATGGGAAAGCCAATGTCGCCCACCTCTGGCGGCATGGCGCGGCCAATGCGCTGCCAGCGGGTGCTGGGGCGGTCCAGCCGGTAGATGCCGCAGTGGTTTTGTTGGTAGAGCCGGTCGGGCTGGCTGGGGCACTGGCGGATGCAGTGCGGGTCGTGGGCCGAGACATCGGTCGGGTCCACACCTTCCACCACCTCCATGCCGTCAATCAGCGTGTGCCAGCTTTGGCCACCGTCTTTGGACTCATGCACGCCACCGCCCGACATGCCAAAGATCAGGTGTTCGGGGTCACGCGGGTCCACGATCAGGGAGTGCAGCTTGGGACCGTCGGGCGTGCCGTCTTGCACCGTGCCCATCCATTCGCGGAAGGTGGGGTCGTCATTGATGGCGGGCAGCGGCACCCAGGTGTCGCCGCCATCGTCACTGCGGAACAGGCCCTGCGGCGAGGTGCCGGCATACCAGCGCCCCGGCTGGCTGGCGTGGCCAGGCGTGAGCCAAAACGTGTGGTCCACGCTGCGGCCCGCCAGGCTCTGGCCCGGGGTGTTGGGCGTGGGTTGCGCAAAGGCCGGTGGGCGGCGGGCTTCGGTCCAAGTGTGGCCCAGGTCTGTTGAGCGGAAAACCGTCGGCCCCAGGTGGCCGGTGCGGGCCGCCGCCAGCAGGGTGCGGCCGTCGCGTGCGTCTAGCTGCAGGTGGCTGAGGGTGTGGCCTAAAAAGTGCGGGCCGTCCACCCGCCAGTGCCGGCGCTGGGCGTCGCCATGAAAGAGCCAAGCGCCTTTGCGTGTGGCCACCAGCAGCACGAGTCGGGTGGGTGGGGTGCTCATCGTGGGTCTCCTGGTTTAGGGCTGCATGTGGCCCGGAGGCAGCATAGAAAGACAAGCGCCGCGCGGCAAGGCCCTAACTCGCCCCACACCCCGCAGGCTTCAACACCCGCTCGGTGCTGGCTGGGTTGGCTGCGAGCTTGGCTTCAGGCCGGCGCGGGCGCGCCACCAACTCGCCGCCACAGTTGGGGCACACGTTCTTCAAACGCGTGCTGGCGCAGTCGCTGCAGAAGGTGCATTCAAACGAGCAGATGCGCGCGTTGGAGCTGCCCGGGGGCAGGTCTTTGTCGCAGCATTCGCAGTTGGGGCGGAGTTGGAGCATGGGGGTTAGCCTCCTCGTTGTTGCAGCTCTTCCCAGCGCTCCATCAAGCCCAGCAGTTCGTTGTCGACCTGGCCATGGCGGGCGGTGACTTCGCTGATGCGGGCGGCACCCTGGGTGTACAGCTCCGTGCCGCTCATCAGGGCGGCGAGGGTGGCTTGTTCTTTCTCCAGCGCTTCGATCTTGCCCGGCAGCTCGGCCAGCTCGCGCTGCTCTTTGTAGCTCAGCTTGGCTTTGGGCTTGGCGGCCACGGCGGCCGCTGCAGGGGCAGGGGCGGGTGCGGGCGGGGTGCTGCGGGCCGCTTCAGCGGCGGCAGCCTTTTGTGCGGCGGCCTCGATGGCGCGGCTGCGGTCGCGCTGCACGATCCAGTCGGCAATGCCGCCTTCATATTCGCGCCAACGGCCTGCTTCCACGTCGCCTTCCCAGACCATGGTGCTGGTGACCACGTTGTCCACAAAGCGGCGGTCGTGGCTGACCAAAAAGACGGTGCCGTCATAGTCTTGGAGCAGCTCTTCGAGCATCTCCAGGGTTTCGATGTCCAGGTCATTGGTCGGCTCGTCCAGCACCAGCACATTGGCCGGGCGGGCAAACAAGCGGGCCAGCAGCAAGCGGTTGCGCTCGCCCCCCGAGAGCGTGCGCACGGGGGACTCTGAGCGCGCCGGGCTGAACAAAAAGTCGCCCAGATAGCTCTTCACATGCTTGCGCTGGTTGCCAATCTCCACCCATTCGCTGCCGGGGCTGATGGTGTCGGCCAGCGTGGCGTCCAGGTCCAGCGTGTCGCGCATCTGGTCAAAGTAGGCCACGCTCATCTTGGTGCCCAAGCGCACCTCGCCACTGTCGGGGGCCAGCTCGCCCAAGATCATCTTCAACAGCGTGGTCTTGCCCACGCCGTTGGGGCCGATCAGGCCGATCTTGTCGCCGCGCAGCACGGTGGTGTTGAAGCCGCTGACCAGCACCTTGTTGCCGTAAGACTTGCTGACGTTCTCCAGCTCGGCCACCAGCTTGCCGCTGGCGCTGCCGGTGTCGATGTCCAGGCGAACCTGACCTTGAACGTTACGCCGCGCGGCATGTTCCAAGCGCAGCGCTTCCAGGCGCTGGATGCGGGCCACGCTGCGGGTACGGCGCGCCTCCACGCCCTTGCGGATCCAAATCTCTTCTTGCGCCAGCAGCTTGTCAAAGCGGGCATTGGCCAGGGCCTCGTTCTCCAGCTCGCGCTGCTTGGCCGATTCAAACGCGGCAAAGTTGCCTGGGTAGCTGCGCAACTGGCCTCGGTCCAGCTCGATGATGCGGGTGGACACGGCATCCAAGAACGCCCGGTCGTGGGTGATGAGCACCAGCGCCCCGGCAAAGTTGTTCAGCAGGCCGGCCAGCCAGTCGATGGAGTCCAGGTCCAGGTGGTTGGTGGGCTCGTCCAGCAGCAGCACATCCGGCATGGACACCAGCGCCCGTGCCAAGGCCACGCGCTTGCGCAGGCCGCCTGACAGCGTGTTCACCAGCACATCGGGGTTGATCTTGAGCCGGTCAATCGTCTGGGCCACGCGCTGTTCCCAGTTCCAACCGTCCAGGGCTTCGATGCGGGTCTGCAGCGCGTCCAGGTCCTCGTCCTCGGCCATGCTCTCGTAGCGCTGTCGCAAGTCCACCACCTCGGCCACGCCCTCGCTCACCACCGCAAACACGGTGCGCTCAGGCTCCAGGTGCGGTTCCTGCGGCACATACTCGCGGCGCACGCCGGTCTGCGCCTGCACGATGCCGTCGTCAGGCTTCTCCAGCCCGGCCAGGATCTTCAGCAGCGACGATTTGCCGGTGCCATTGCGGCCAATCAGGCCAACGCGCTCGCCAACTTCCAGGGAAAAGTCGGTGTGGTCAAGAAGTGCCACGTGGCCATAGGCCAGGTGGGCTTGGGTCAAGGTGATCAGGGACATAGAGGGGGATTGTCCCTGAGTGGCGCGGGTGGGCTGTGGCAACATTGCCAAGGTCTGTTTGCGGGTGGTCGCAGAACCATCGATCAGCAGGCCTTATCGATCAAATCACTGAGGAGGATTTCCATGACCTTGATGCGTGTTGTCGCGGGCTTCGGCCTGACAGCCGTGCTGCTGCTTTCAGGTTGCAGCACCCGGTCCATTTCGGATTCGGGCTATGACACCGGGCGCTATGGTCGCTCGGGCTATGTCACAGAGTTGAGCGAGTTTGATGTCCTGGGCATTGACCGCACAGCCATACACAGTGACGAAGAGATTGCGAGCCAGTTGGCCAAGGCCAAGAGGTTGGTACTGTCGCGCAACAGCCGCATCTTGGTGATTCAGTCCGGTGCCATGCAGCCCGACGCGCCGATGCTGCAGGCCATGCAAAAGCGCTATGCGGTAGGCGCATTCACGGGTGTGTCATCGTCCATCGGGTGGCGTGAGGATAAGGCGGGCAAACCTGCCGTAACGGCGCAAAGCTATGCCAAGTCCTCGCGCTTGGCAGCGGCTCAGGGCGGACACGACAAGATCATGGTCTATTGGGGCGTGCTTGAAAGCGCACGCGAGAACCTGGTGACCTCGACCGTGTCCTGGGTGCCCATCGTCGGGTGGGTCTTGCCTGACGAGCGCCAGCGCATGCGCATCAGCCTCAGAGTGGCCCTCATCGACACCGCCACGGGGCAGTGGGAGATGTTCACGCCAGAGCCCATCGACGACCGTGCCTTTAGCAACATGATCGGCCGGCGCGAGACCGACCAGGGCTTGGTGGCGAGCCTCAAAGAGAAGGCGTATGCCGCTGCTGCCTTGGAGCTTCAACAGCGCTTTGAGCGTTGACCAGCGCTGCGCCGCATGAGGACCCAAAGGGGTTCTCCCTGAGTGGCATGCAGCTCAGCTTTTGCCAAGATGCTGCGCCATGAGCGACGCCAAAACCCGCCCCACGCCCGCCGATGTCACGGCCTTTCTGGATGCCAAAGCCGAACCTGCGCGGCGGGCCGAAGCCGATCAACTGCTGGCCTTGATGCGCCGAGTTACCGGCTACGAGCCCCAGATGTGGGGCCCCAGCATCGTGGGCTTCGGCCAGTATCACTACCGCTATGAGAGTGGGCGAGAGGGCAACGCACCGCTGGTGGGCTTTTCACCGCGCAAGACGGACTGGAGCATCTATCTTGTGGCGGGTGCAGAGGCCCCCGAGCATGCCGCCTTGATGCAGCGCCTGGGCAAGCACAAGATGGGCAAGGCTTGTTTGTCGGTGAAGCGCCTGAGCGACATCGACCTGGGCGTGCTGGAGGAACTGGTGCGTGGGTCGGTGGCGGAGATCCAAAAGCGCTATCCATGACACCGCTGTTCACCAAGCTCAACTTGGGCGCACACCGCAGTCTCTTGGTTTTGAATGCACCGGCCAGCTTTGAGCCAGAACTGGCTGCCTTGCAAGAGGTGACGCTGTACCGTGCTGCGCCCGAGGCGGCAGTTCCCTTCGCCATGGCCTTTGCGCAGACCTTGGCCGAGCGAGACGCCCTAAGTGCGCAACTGGCCGAGGCCACACAAGGCGACGCCGTGGTGTGGTTGGCTTACCCCAAGGCTTCTTCCAAGCAACTGCGCAGCGAGTTCACCCGCGACAGCGGCTGGGCCGTGCTGGATGCTGCGGGCTTTGAGCCGGTGCGCCAAGTGGCGGTGGATGAAGACTGGTCGGCTTTGCGCTTTCGGCGCGCCGAGTTCATCAAGACCCTAGCGCGGCACCCCTTTGGGGCCGAATCCAGCTTGGGCCGGGCGCGTGCCCTGGCCGCCAGCGCCAAGCCCTGACGGCACGCCCGAGGATTCGGTGCAGGGCGCGTATGTGGCTTGCTGGCTCAACGTGCCGCCACATCCGCCTCCAACTGATCGATAAACCGCTTCGCCACATCAAACCCCGTCTGGTCGGTGATCTCCTGGAAGCAGGTCGGGCTGGTGACGTTGATCTCGGTGAGGTGGCTGCCGATGATGTCCAGGCCGATCAGCATCAAGCCGCGCGCCGCCAATTTGGGGCCGATGGCTTGGGCGATCTCGCGGTCGCGCTCGGTGATGGGGCGGGCCACGCCCTTGCCACCGGCCGCCAGGTTGCCGCGCACTTCGCCGCCCTGGGGGATGCGCGCCAAGCAGAAGGGAATGGGCTCGCCGCCGATGACCAGCACGCGCTTGTCGCCGTCCACGATCTGCGGCAAGTAGCGCTGCACCATCAGGGTTTGGGCGCCGTCGCGGTTCAAGGTTTCGATGATGGCGCCGAGGTTCAGGCCGTCGTCGCGCACGCGGAAGATGCCGCTGCCGCCCATGCCGTCCAGCGGCTTCAAGATGATGTCGCGGTGCTCGGCGTGGAAGGCCCGCACATCGGCCTCTTGGCGCGTCACCAGCGTGGGCGGGGTGAACTGAGGGAACTCCAGGATCGCCAGCTTCTCCGGGTGGTCACGCAGCGCCGCTGCACGGTTGAAGACTTTGGCGCCTTCGGCTTCGGCGCGGCCCAGCAGGTGGGTGGCGTAGAAATACTCGCTGTCAAAGGGCGGGTCTTTGCGCATGACCACCGCGTCAAAGCTGGCCAGGGCCGTGCGGCTGGTGGGCGTTTCGGTGAACCAGGGCGCGTGGCCATGCGGGTCATGGCTCGCGTCCACGGTGATGTGCCGCACCGTGGCGCTGACCTTGCCACCGCTGACCCAATGCAGGTCACGCGGCTCGCAGGCCGCAATGCTGTGGCCGCGCCGGGTGGCCTCGCGCATCATGGCAAAGGTGCTGTCCTTGTAGGTCTTGAAGGATTCCAGCGGGTCGGCAACGAAGAGCAGGTTCATGGTGGGGGCGAGGTAGAGGTCAGGCGCAATGCGCCACAGAGGGCGCGCCAAGGGCGAGTGTGCCCGCTTTGGCGCTTGCTTGCGCAAGTGGCGGTGGCGAGCCGCCCGGCGTGAGAGGAATAGGTATTGATGGCCCGCTGGGGCGAAGCGATCCTAGGCCAAGGCTTCGCGAACGATGTCCGGATGCTTGCGGGCGATGCGAATGAGAGCCTGTGCTGCCCCCGACGGGGCGCGGCGGCCTTGCTCCCATTCCTGGAGTGTGCGCTTGGAGATGCTCAGGGCGCTGGCGAACTCTGCTTGAGAAAGCCCGGTGCTTTGGCGTGCCTGAACCACCGCGTTGACTTCAACTTCAGTAACGCGGGCAAACTGACGAGCCTTCATTTCGCGCACCGATTGCAAAAGCTTCAGTCCCAACTCTTCACCGCTAGCGGCGGATGTCTTTGTCTTACGTGCGGTCATTTTCAATTTCCTTCCGTACGTGCCCCTTGCTTGCCCATGCCTTGGCGAGCCCAGCGGACCTTTCTGCAGCCGCCACTCCCAGGAATCACGGTGCCAGCGTTGGGGTCATTGGCGATCCATGCGAAAAACTCCAGTCTCTCCTCGGTGCTCCACAGTTTGGCGGCCTCCGCAACGAACGTGGGGGTCTCGTAGATCGTGAGCATGCGCAAATGTACGTCAGGGACGTATTTCCTTCAAGCGCCATTGCCCAGAGCATGGAAGGAGGGAGACCCCTCCACGCCCAAGCGCTTCAAACCGTGCAGAATGCGCCCCCATCACAAGGGCTTGTTGCATTGCACCATGAGCGTACACACCTCTGAGACTACTTCGGCCACGGCGCGTCCGGCGGTCAGCTTGCCGCGCCTGCGCGACATGGCGGCGCGGGGCGAGAAGATCGCCATGCTGACCTGCTATGACGCCACCTTTGCCCAGCTGCTGGATGCCGCCGGGGTGGATGTGCTGCTGGTGGGCGATTCGCTGGGCAATGTGGTGCAGGGCGAGAAGAGCACGCTGCCGGTGACGCTGGAGCACATGGCCTATCACACGGCCTCTGTGGCGCGCGCCAAAAAGGCGGCTTGGCTGATCGCCGACATGCCCTTTGGCGCCTACGAGGCCTCGCCCCAGCAGGCCTTTGCCGCCGCCACCGCGCTGATGCGCGCAGGCGCGCAAATGGTCAAGCTGGAAGGCGCCGGGCCCATCGTCGAGACGGTGCGCTTTTTGGTGGACCGGGGCATTCCCGTCTGTGCCCATCTGGGCCTGACGCCGCAGCGCGTGCATGCCCTGGGCGGCTTCAAGGTGCAGGGGCGTGACGACGGTGGCGCGGCCCAGCTCAAGGCCGACGCCCGCGCGCTGGCCGAGGCCGGTGCCGCCATGCTGGTGCTGGAGCTGGTGCCCTCGGCCCTGGCGCGCGAGATCACCGACGCCCTGCCAGGCCTGATGACCATCGGCATTGGCGCCGGGGTCGGCACTTCTGGCCAAGTGCTGGTGCTGCACGACATGCTGGGCCTGACCAGCGGCAAGAAGCCGCGCTTTGTGCGCGACTTCACCCTGGAGCCCGGCAGCGGCACCGTGCTGCCCACCGCCCAAGCCGTGGCCCGTTATGTGGCCGATGTGAAGGCCCAGACCTTCCCCGATGAGACCCAGCACGGGTACTGAAGATCAAGATCACCATGCAAGTCATTCACACCCTGGCCGAATTGCGCGCCGCCTTGGCGGGCCGCCCCGGTGCCGCCTTTGTGCCCACCATGGGCAATCTGCATGAGGGCCACCTGGCCCTGGTGCGCGAGGCCCGCGCCCAGGCCTTGCCCGGCGCGCCGGTGGTGGCCAGCATTTTTGTCAACCGCCTGCAGTTCTTGCCGCACGAAGACTTTGACCAATACCCCCGCACCCTGGCGCGCGACAGCGAACTGCTGCAAAGCGTGGGTTGCGACATCGTCTTTGCCCCCGCTGAAAAAGAGCTCTACCCCGAGCCGCAGGCCTACAAAGTCCACCCTCCGGCCTCGCTGGCCGACTTGCTGGAGGGCGAATTCCGCCCCGGCTTCTTCACCGGCGTGTGCACGGTGGTGATGAAGCTGTTCCAGTGCGTGCAGCCCGAGGTGGCGGTGTTTGGGCAGAAGGACTACCAACAGCTTGCCGTGGTGCGCGGCATGGTGCGCCAGTTTGCGATGCCGCTGCGCATCGTCGGCCTGCCCACCGTGCGGGCCGAAGACGGCCTGGCACTGTCCTCGCGCAATGGCTATTTGAGTGCGACCGAACGCGCCGAGGCCATTCACCTCAAGCGCACGCTGGACGCGCTGGCCGCCGCCAGCCGCATTGCTGGCACGCCCCTGGCCACGCTGGAGGCGCAAGCCATGGATGCGCTGCGCGCCCGCGGCTGGGCGCCGGATTACCTCACTGTTCGCCGCCAAGGCGATCTCTTGCCCCCCACTGATGACGAGCGTTCACAAGGCGCTGCATTGGTGGTGCTGGGCGCCGCGCGGCTGGGCAGCACCCGGCTGATCGACAACCTGGAATGCTGACCCTTCATGAGTTCTGTCTGCACGGGGGCCGCTGAGGCGCCTATCCACCTGCATCGTCCCCAGCCCGCCGCCGAGGCCGCCACGGCACGTTGGCGCATTGAGCAGATCGAAGCCCTGTTCGAGCTGCCGCTGACCGAACTTTTGTTCCAAGCACAAACCGCCCACCGCCAGCACTTTGCGCCCGACGAGGTGGAGCTGGCCACGCTGCTGTCCATCAAGACCGGCGGCTGCCCGGAAGACTGTGGCTACTGCCCGCAGTCCGTGCACTACGACACTGGCGTTGAAGCCAGCAAGATGATGGAAGTGGCGGCAGTGCGCGAGGCAGCCCTGGCCGCCAAAGCCGCCGGTGCCACCCGCTTTTGCATGGGCGCGGCGTGGCGTGCCCCCAAAGACCGTGATGTCGAAAAGGTGGCCGAGCTGGTGCGCGAGGTTAAATCTCTGGGCTTAGAGGCCTGCTGCACCCTGGGCATGCTGAGCCAGCCGCAGGCCGATCAGCTCAAGGCCGCTGGGCTGGACTACTACAACCACAACCTCGACACCGCGCCCGAAACCTACGGCCGCATCATCACCACCCGCGACTACCAAGACCGCCTCGACACGCTGGAGCATGTGCGCGGCGCGGGCATGTCGGTGTGCTGCGGTGGCATCGTCGGCATGGGCGAAAGCCGCCGCGAGCGCGCGGGTCTCGTCGCCCAACTGGCCAATCTGGAGCCTTACCCCGAGTCCGTGCCCATCAACGAGTTGGTGCAGGTCGAAGGCACGCCCCTGGCCGGCACCGACAAGCTCGACCCGTTTGAGTTTGTGCGCACCATTGCCGTGGCGCGCATCACCATGCCCAAGGCGCGCGTGCGCCTCTCGGCGGGCCGCCAGCAAATGCCTGAAGGCATTCAAGCCCTGTGCTTTGTGGCCGGTGCCAACTCCATCTTCTACGGCGACAAGCTGCTGACCACTGGCAACCCCGATGTGGCCCGCGATCAAGCCTTGCTGCAGCGCCTAGGCCTGCGCGCCCGCGCCACGGGCGGCTGAGCGCCACCACGCCAGCACGCCTTGGCCGGCGACGCGGCCGCTGGCCATGCTGGCCGTCAGCAGGTAGCCGCCGGTCGGGGCTTCCCAATCCAGCATCTCACCGGCGCAAAATAGGCCGGGCTGGCTGCGCACCATCAGGCCCGCATCTAAGCCGGCCAATTGCACGCCCCCCGCGCTGCTGATGGCTTCGTCCAGCGGGCGGGTGCTGCGCGCCACCAAGGGCAGGGCCTTGATGCGCGCGGCCAGCCAAGCGGGGTCGCGGCTGGCGCTGTTCCATTCGTCCATGGTCAGGCCTTCGCGCAGCAAGTTGGCGGGCGCGCCGCTCAGGCCTGCTTTCTCTTTGAGGTGGTTGGCCATGGAGCGCGTGCCTTGGCCGCTGGCCAGGGCTTTGTGCAACTCGGCCTGGCTGCGGTGGGGCACCAAGTCCAGTGTCAGGGGGGCTTGGCCGTCTTGGGCCAGTCGCTCGCGCAGCAGGCGGCTGGCGGCATACACCAGGTTGCCCTCCAGGCCGGTGGCGGTCAGCACGCATTCGCCCAGGCGGTCAAAGTGATCGCCGTCCGGGCCATCGCAGGCCAGGCGCACGTTCTTCAGCGGCGTGCCGGCCCAGCGCTCGGCCAGGTGGGCGCTCCAGCCAATGTCAAAGCCGCAGTTGCTGGGCACCAGCGGCGTGACGGGCAGGCCTGCCGCTTGCAGCGGGGCCACCCAGGCGCCGTCTGAGCCCAAGCGCGCCCAACTGCCGCCGCCCAGGGCCAGTACCACCGCTTGCGCGTGGTGCTCGGTGGCGCCTTGGGGGGTGTCAAAGCGCAGCGTCCAGGTGCCGTCGGCGGCGCGCTCGTTCAGGCTCTCCGGCTGCCAGCGGTGGCGTTGGTGAAAGCGCACGCCTGAAGCGCGCAGCCGCGACAACCAGGCCCGCAGCAGCGGGGCCGCCTTCATCTCGGCCGGGAAGACCTTGCCCGAACTGCCCACAAAAGTGGCAACCCCTAAGCCCTCGGCCCAGGCGCGCAGGCCCTCGGGTGAGAGCGTGCCCAGCCAAGTGGCCACGCGCTCGGCCTGGGGGCCAAAGCGGCGGGTCAGGCTGGCCAGGGGTTCGGCATGGGTCAGGTTCAAGCCGCCCTTGCCCGCCAGCAAAAACTTGCGGCCCACCGAGGGCATGGCGTCAAACACATCCACCTGGGCGCCGCCAGCGGCCAAAGCCTCGGCCGCCATCAGCCCAGCGGGGCCACCGCCCACCACGGCCACGCGCGGGGCGTCGCGCTGGGGCGTCACAGAAGAAGAAGGCCCGGCATGCGGGGCGGAGTCGGAGGCAAAAGCTTGGGTCATGAGACGTGGCAGTCTATGCCACGGGCTTGCGGCTCGCCCGGCCAGGGGCAAAAAGAAACCGATACAAACGGACACACTTGCGGCCAGTGTGGCGCTTAAGTGCCCCGCGCCCGCGACGAAAGCTGACGGCAGCCCCCGCACCCATGCCCTTCTCCGAGCCTACCCACGCCCCATCGACTTCTCGCGAACGGGAGTTGCGCGCCCTGCGCCTGCTGCTGCCCATTGGCGCGGCCGTGGTGTTGCTGATCGCTGCGTGGGAGCATGCCAATGGCGTGGTCTCTTGGTGGGACCGCTGGCTCTACCCGCTGCTGGTCACGGTGTTTGCCGGTGGCGGCTTCACCTTGTGGCGCTGGCCCGAGCACCATGCCAAGGTTCGCCTGGTGTCCGTGGTGACGGTCAATATCTACCTCATGGCCGTCTTGCTGATGGTGCTGTTCATTGGCGACGCGCCCTTGAACCAATACACCCTGCTGACCACCTTGGTGTGGCTGCCCTTTGGCTATGGCCTGATCTTTGTGATGCTGGCGGCGCGCCCCGCCATGGTCATCTCCTTCATCGTGGCGGTGTTGACCTTCACGCCGATCTTTGTGGCCATGGCGTTCAATTTGCGGCCCAACTGGGGTGAGGAGTTCACCACCACCATGCCGGTGCTGGCGCTCTCCCAAGTGGTCTACATCGTGCTGTTGCTGGCCATCTCCGACCTGCGGGCGGGCTTGCATCGCACCAGTGCCCGCTTGCAGGTGGCGCAAGAGCTGGCGCTGAGCGACGCCCTCACCGGCGTAGGCAACCGCCGCGCCTTGCAAGAGCATGTGCGCGCCGGGCTCTCGGCGGCCGAGCGGGGGCAGTTGCCCACCAGCATCATCTTGATGGACATTGACCACTTCAAGCCCATCAACGACAACCACGGCCACAGCGGCGGCGACCAAGTGCTGGTGCAAATGGCCCAGCTCTTGACAGACCAACTGCGTGGCAGCGACCGCTTAGGCCGCTGGGGCGGCGAAGAGTTCATGGTGGTGGCCCAGGCCACGCCCATGCATGCGGCGTTGGAGCTGGCCGAGCGCATCCGCAAAGCCGTGGCGGCCTTTGAGTTTGCGCACGGCGACCCGGTGACCTTGTCTTTGGGCGTCACCCAAACCCTGCCCGGCGACACCGCCGACAGCCTGGTGCACCGCGCTGACAAAGCGCTCTACCGCGCCAAGAACGGCGGCCGCAACCGGGTGGAAGCGCAGACGGTGATCACGGCTCACTGACCCCGCATCAGCCGGCGATAGCCACCGACTCCAACACCCGCAAAATCTCCCGGCCATAAGCCTCCAGCTTCTTGGCCCCCACGCCGCTGATGCCGGCCAGCGCGTCCAAGCTATCGGGGGCATCGGCGGCCATCTGGGCCAAGGTCGCGTCGTTGAAGACGATGTAGGCCGGCAGGTTGTGCTCTTTGGCCACCTCGCTGCGCCAGGCCTTGAGGGCGGCAAAGCGGGCTTGCCCGGCGGCGTCCAGCGTGGCGGCGGCGCGTGGCACCTTGGGCGCCACGCCGGTCTTGCTGGTGCGGCTGCCCCGGCCGCGCGGTGTGGGCTCGCGCGGCTCACGCAGCTCAATCTTGACCTCGCCGCGCAGCACGGCGCGCGCGCTGTCGGCCAGCCCCAGGGTGAAGTACTCGCCCTCGCTGACCACATGGCCCAGCGCTATCAACTGGCGGATCACGCCGCGCCACTGCGTCTCTGAAAACGCCCGCCCAATGCCCCAGGTCGAGAGCTGCTCGTGGCCGCGCTGGCGGGTCTTCTCGGTCGAGGCACCACGCAGCACATCAATCAAATGGCCCGAGCCAAAGCCAAAGCCCGAATGCTGGTGACAGCGGTAAATGCACGACAGCGCCATGCGTGCCGCTTCGGTAGCGTCCCACCGTGCGGGCGGCTGCAGGCAGTTGTCGCAATTGTTGCATCTCCAACCCAGTGATGGAGCCCCCAGGCTCACTGCGTTCGCCACCCCCCGAGGGGGCTCGACTCGGCCCGGGAAACCCGATGCCGAGTCGGGCGCTCTTCGCGTCGGGTCTTCTCCAAAGTATTGCAAGAGCCGCACGCGCCGGCAGTCCAGGCTTTCGCTCATGGCCAGCAGGGCGTCGAGCTTGCTGCGCTGCAAGCGCTTGAACTCCTCGCCCGCCGTGCTCTCGTCAATCATGCGGCGTTGGTTCACCACATCGGCCAGGCCGTAGCTCATCCAGGCGTTAGCCGCCTCGCCATCGCGCCCGGCGCGGCCGGTTTCTTGGTAGTAGCCTTCAATGTTCTTGGGCAAATCCAGGTGGGCCACAAAGCGCACGTCGGGTTTGTCTATGCCCATGCCAAAGGCCACCGTGGCCACCATCACCAGCCCGTCCTCCCGCAAAAAGCGGTCTTGGTGGCGGCGCCGGGTGTTGGCGTCCAGCCCGGCGTGATAGGGCAGGGCGCTCAAGCCCTCGTCTTGCAGCCACTCGGCCGTCTCTTCCACCTTCTTGCGGCTTTGGCAGTAGACGATGCCCGCATCGCCCTCGTGCTCGTCGCGCAAAAAGCGCAGCAACTGCAGCCGCGCGTTGTCCTTCTCCACAATCGTGTAGCGGATGTTGGGCCTGTCAAAACTGCTGACAAAACGCGGCGCCGTCTGCAGGCTCAGGCGCTCCAGAATGTCGGCCTGCGTGTGGCTGTCGGCGGTGGCGGTGAGCGCCATGCGCGGCACCCCGGCAAAGCGCTCGGTCAGCACACCCAGCTGCAAATATTCTTCGCGGAAGTCATGGCCCCACTGGCTCACGCAGTGCGCCTCGTCAATCGCAAACAAGCTCAGCTTTTGGCGCTCGTGCAAAGACTCCAACATCGCCAAAAAGCGCGGGTGGGTGATGCGCTCGGGCGCGGCATAAAGCAGCACCAAACGGCCCGAGAGCAGGTCGCGCTCTACCTGCTGGGTGCCCGCGCTGTCCAGCGACGAGTTCAAAAACGCCGAGGGCACGCCCGCTTCATCGAGTGCACCCACTTGGTCGTGCATCAGCGCAATCAAGGGGCTGACCACAATCGTCACGCCCAGGCCGGCGCGGTGGCGGGCAATGGCCGGCACTTGGTAGCACAGGCTTTTGCCGCCGCCTGTGGGCATCAGCACCAGCGCGTCCTGGCCCTCGATCACACTGCGCACAATCGCCGCTTGGTGGCCCCGGAAGGCGGTGTAGCCAAAGACCTCGCGCAGGATGGTCAGCGGGTCGGTCGAGGTGGGGTCGGCGCTCGGCAGCGCGGCGTCAGTCGTGGCGGAGTTGGGCATGTCCCGGCATGGTAGCTGCTGCGGGCGGTGTGCCCAAAGCGGTGTAGGGCGAGAGCAGCGCGGCCATGTCGGGATAAAGGCGCTGCAGCACCCCGCGCAAAATGGCCTCCACCAGGGCTTGCAAGGCTGCCTGCCATTGCCCTTGGGCCTCGCGGTCGTCTTGCGCGGCGTCGGCTTTGGCCCACAGGGCTTGCAGCGCGGCGTGGTGGCCTTGGATCTCGGCCTCTGTGGCATCGGCCCAGGTGGTCGCGGCGGCCTTTTTTTGCCACTGGCCCTGGCCCCGCCCAAAGTGCGCCACGCCCAGATAAAGGTGAACGCACTTGGTCAGCAGCTCTTCCAGCGACTGAGGGCTCCAGCGGACGACTTGGTGGTCTTGGTGGGTGATGACGTTGTAGCCCTTGGTCAGCGCCGCAGCGCCCAAGGCCCCCAGTACACCGCCCACCACGGCGCCCGCCCCCAAGGTCAGGCCACCCGCCATCAAGTCGGCGCCCAGGCCGGTCATCAGGCCCGAGATCAAGCCGCCCACCACCGAGGTGCTGGCGGTGTCTACCGGGCCTTTGACGCGCCATGATTGCGCCGACAAGTCCATCACATCGGCCACCCCCACGCCTTCTAGGCGGTGCAGCGCAATGAGTTGAGCCGCCAGGTCTTGCGTGCGTTGGCTCAAGCGTTGAGCCAGGGCCGTCATGGCCTGTTCAGCGCACCGCTTGCTGCTTGACTCGCCCCAAGGCAAGCGCTCGCGCAGCTGGCCCAAAGCCTCGGAAAGCCTGCCTGTTTCAGGGCGGTCCAGCTCGCAACGGTCTTGCGCGGTGTGCAGCACACAGGCCGCCACGGCCTGGCAAGAGGCGGCAAAGCGATCAAGGTGCGATTGCTTGATCTGCTGCGCCAAGGCTTGGTAGGCACCGCGTGTGGCTTGGGGCAGCACCAAGCCAATTTCCTTGAACAAGCTCAGCTCCTGCAGCCAGCAGCGGCTGAAGGCGTCCAGGTCGACCACCGCGCGCACGATCTCGTGCTGCGCAAGCGCGGCGCGCCACTCTGCAAGGCGGGCCTCGCGCGCGGCCTGGGGTGCCAGGCTGCCGCCTTGGTTCAAGATCACCAGCACCGGTTGACCGGCCCAGCGCAGCACTTCCAACTCTGGCGCCACATAGACCGCGTCATGGGGGCGCTCCAAAAGGCTGACCGGATACAGCACCACATCGGCCTGGCGCTTCAAAGTCTGCACCAGCCTTTGGGCCCGCCACAGCGCGGGCGTGCGCCAACGGTCCCAGCCTTCGCAGACCAGCCAGCGCAGCCACCCGGCCCGGATGCGCAAGCGCTGCGCCAGCCGATGGCTATCACCAAACCCCGGCGTGTCCCAGAGCGACAGCGTCTGACCCTCGGCATCGCGAGCCAGCTCGTGCGCCGTGATGCCTTGCGTCACATCGGCGGCGTCTGCCACCTCGCCCACATCTTGGCCCAGCAAGGTGCGCAGCAGGGCCGTCTTGCCGACATTGGTGTGCGCCGCAAGAAACAAATGCCAGTGCTTGGGCTCGCTGGCGGACTGGTGCGCCTGGGGGTCAGTCATGGTGGCTCAGTCGCCCTTGAAGGCTGTGCTTGTCGGCGTCGCTCAAGCGCCCAAGGTTCAAAAACAGTGGTCGCGCCCTCACCGCATCCAGCACCTGGCGCCACTGTTGGCGGCGTGACTCCAGCCGTGCCTCCTGCCCCTCCGGGAAAGCGGCGATATCGACCAGCGCCAACACGGGGGTCTCACGCGGCACCGCGTCGCGCACACGCTTCAGCAGCGCGGCGTGGAGCGAGGCCTCGGCCGTGGCGGTGGCATTGAAGACCACGATGACCGCCACATGGCCGTCCTTGCCGAGCGCACGCTTCCAGTCCTGCGCGTCTTCGCCCATCAACACTGGTGCATGCGTCACCACCTTCGCGGCTTGCCCATAGACCTGCTGCACCAAGCTGTTCAGCTTGTTCAGCACCGCTGGGCTGATGTCGTAGCGGAAGGGCACGATGGCCACCGCAATGTCTTCGCGGCGCCACGCCGCCCTCAGTGCGGTGAAGTAGGGGGCGTTCAGCGGCAGCGCGAAGGCCCTTTGCCTGCGCCAGCGCTGCAGGGCCAGCAGGCTCCACAAGGCCAAGCGCGGCAACAGCACCCACACCAGCAGGGCGGCGGCATTCAGATGAAACAGTTGCCGAGCCAGGTTCAGCAACAAGCCCGCATCGCTGGTAGCGGCCAGGTCTTGCAGCCGGGGCAGGGCCAAGCCAAAGACTTGGGCGCCGGGGCTCATCACCACGTTAAAGAGCAGCTCGATCTGCGCCGCGTCCAGCCAGGTGCTCGTGACGGCGGCTGAGCTGTATTGCTGCGGCAAGCCCCGGGCGTACATCGTGAGCACCAAGCCCAAGGCAAAAGCCATGGCGGCGGCGTGCAGCGCCAGGCCTAAGCGCGCTGCGGCCAAAGGGGTGGCCAAAGTGGCCCACTGGGCCTGGCCTTCTTTGAACCAGGGGGCCTTGCGCATGGCGCTGTCAGGCACGGCCGAGGCAAACCACAGTTTGGCAAACAGGGTGCTGGGGCCGCCTGTGGCGGGGCGCTGGCCGGGGAGCACAGCCCAGACCCACCCCGCCAAGGTGAGCCCATAGACCACCACATTCCAGGCGATCAGCCCCAGCAGATGAAACTCCAGAAACTTCACCTGCTGCCGGGTTTCTAGATAGTCGGCCATGCCGCCCGCCACAAACGCCAGCACGCACAGCAGCACCGCTGCGCCACGCGGCCAGCCCGGCACTTGCAGGTTGAGCGCGCCTGGGTCCCCGCGCTGGCGGAGCGTATCCAAAGCCCACTGCGCGCGGCGAGCCAAAAAGTCAGAGAAGCTGGCACCACGGCCCTGCAAGGCCAGGGCCTCTTGGGTTGCTTCCTTGGCGTCACTGGGCCGCCAGCCTGCACTGCCACCGGGCGTTTGCTCCATGCCGCGCAGCACGCAGATGGCCAGCGCTTGCTGCTCAGAGAGCCGTGTGACTTCAGCCACGCCCATCCGCCATCGTGCCGCCTGTGGCAGCAGCGCTTAGGTGGCTTGCCAGAGCCGTGTCACCTGCACCTGAATGCACCGCGTCACTCCCCGGCCTTTTTTGTGTGCCTGTCATGAGGCGGCATTGTCGCCCACAGCCCTGTGCTGTGCAGTCAGAATGCTGGGACCGACCCGCACGGAGCCTTTCGCCATGACTTCACCTCCCCTCGAAGCGCTGACGCCCGCCCAACTGCGCGAGCGCCTGATCCGCAATATGGACGAAGCCCTGGCCGGGCCACAGGCCCAGCAGTTCACGCGGCCACCGCGCTACACCTCCACCTTTGCGTCGCTGACCGAAGGCACCGCCGCCACCCAAATGGGTTGCAGTGTGGACGTGGTGCCCCCCGGCCAACAAAGCTGCCCCTACCACCTGCACCACGCGCAAGAAGAGATGTTCGTCATCTTGCAAGGCCAGGGCCACCTGCGGGTGGCGGGCGAGCTGCTGCCCGTGAAGGCGGGCGACGTGATCACCATCCCCCCCGGCCCCCTCTACCCGCACCACCTGCTCAACACCTCAGACGCCGAGCTCAAGTACCTGAGCATCAGCACCCAAATCAAACCCGAGATCTGCGAGTACCCCGACTCCGCCAAATCCATGGCCTGGGCGCCGGGGGTGAAGCTGGTGCAGCGGGCGGGGGAGGCGTTGGATTATTGGGAGGGGGAGGCTTGAGCGCTCAGCATCTCTGCTGCAACCTTGAAGGAAATTCGCTGTGCCCTCGAAGTCTAAAAAGCTCAGCCCTGCCGAGATCGGTGCCTTCGAAGCCAGCCGAGACATGGGTGCCGAGATCCTTCAGTCGATCAAAGACATGCAGGCAGGCAAGGGAAAAGTCGTTGTTCCTGCTGCGGTTGAACCACTGAAAGAGACGAGATGCGAAAGATCGGACTGGCCCTGTTGGTCGTTGGCTTCATCTGGCTAGGTGCCCTCCAGCTCCTCGGCGTCGTTCGAGCCGGTATTCGGCCGGTGCTCGCGGACCAGTACGGACAGCTCGCCGCCGAGCCCGCCCGCCAGTACTCTGTCAGTGAGGTCGAGGCAAAGATTCGCACGACTGCGAGCGATTCTCATGACGCGGCAACTCGGTGGTTCCTGCTCCCCGGACTACTCATGCTTGTTGGTGGACTAATGGCGGCGCGCACGAACCCCAAAGCCGTACTGGTGGCCTCGTCGGAGTAGTGCTTGGGCGCAGCCAGGTGAGGCGGGGAACAAGCTCATCGGAGCCGTAGCCGCCCGGCCAAGCGCCGACCTTTAGCCGTTGTAGACGACGGCGATCTTGTTGCCCGTGGGGTCTCTCATATAGGCGGCATACCAGTTAGGCCCGTAGTCGGCACGCGGGCCAGCCGCCCCTTCGTCCTGCGCGCCTTGTGCCATCGCAGCCGCATAAAAGGCATCGACCTCGGCGCGAGAGGCCGCCGGAAATGCCACCATCACCCCATTGCCCGCACTGGCCTGCTCACCATTGAAGGGCGTGCAGACCCACACCGTCGGGCCCTCCCCAAGTCCCTCTGCCGAGTAGCCACGCCAGCCCGGAAAGTTGGCATGCGAGGACCAAGCGATGGTGGCCAGCACCTGATCGTAGAAGGCATGGGCGACGGCGACGTCTTTGGCCCCCAACGTAACGTACAAATTCATGATGTTCCCTTCGGAAGTGAAGCCTGCGCCTGACGACGCCAGGGCGGCGTCGTGCGTCATCTCAAGTAGAAGATAACTACTGTATGTAATAACAGTATTTCGTGCAAGTCAATCCACTGCGCACAGGCGCAGTCTGGGGCGGCTGCTTTGACCAATGGAAGCCGACAACAACGAAGCCAGCGGCGCATTTGAGGCTGCTGCCCTTGGCGTGTCGCGTGCAAGGTCTGGAGGGGCGGGCCTGGCCTTTTCGCCAATGACAGTAGGGCATCGTCGCCGAGTCTGGTGACTGCTTCAGGCTGATTGCGGCCATCCGTGCGAGCTGGTTTGACCGACCGCAATCGACCCAGGGCAGACAGTCGCCCCAGCCATTGGAGCTCCGTAAAGCGGCCGTAGACCAATGTTTATCCGGAGGGATTGGAAGCGCCAAAGCCCCCCGGCAGCCTGAGACCGGCTTGCAAAGCACAGGTAGCGATTGCCCCAGCCGCGACGGATGCGGAGCGATGTCAGGCCGTGTCCTTGCCCAGTAGCGCGGCAACCGCACGGTCGACGACGAGGGTTCGAGATCCTTCGACGATCCGTGTGGCGCTGAGCATGGCCCAGCCGTGGCAAAAGGCGAGGATCTGATGCGCCACTTCGCTGGCACGCTGCTCTCGATCGAGCGTCGGCGGCAGCGCTTGGCCAACTGCATTGACGAGATGAGCCAGGGTGGCCAGTGCACGCTCATGGCTCGCCTGCGGTGGCTTGAAGTCGCCGCTGTGCGCCCCGAGCATCAGGGCGTAGTGGTGCGGCCGCTCGGCCGCGATCCGCAGGTACTCATGGCAGAGACGCCGAACCCGCTCTTGCGCGGGCAAGGCTTTGGGCACGGCCTGCTGCGCGCTGGAAAGAGCTTCGAAACCCTCGTCGAACAAGGCTTGAAGAAGACCGTCCTTTCCGCCAAACCGGCTGTAGACCTGCATGGTCGTGCAGCCTGCCATCTCTGCGACGCGACGAACCGACAGTTCTGGAAGGCCGCCCGCTTCGAAGATCTCCCGGGCTGCGGCCAGCAGTGCAGTCGTCGCGGGGTCAACGATCGCCCTTGAGCTTGTTGGTGCGGAGGGCGGTGGCTGGGGCGCACGTTGCGAAGGCTTCATAACGATGTTATTCTCCCACCTATAACAGCGTTATATTCTTTGCGGTGATTTACATGAAAAAGATGGTCCTGGCTTCCTTGCTCGCCAACGTGCTCGTTCTGATTCCGGTCTGCTCAGGCCTGCTCATCGACGCCGCCTGGATTGCAGATGGGTACGGCGCAGCCACCGCTGCGCGGGGCATCCTCCTGTCCATATATGGGGCCATCCTGATCGTCTCCTTGGGGTTGCTGTTCAGGCAAGACCCAGTCCTCGTGGCGCCGCTGCTGCTGGTTCAGGTGATCTACAAGTTCACTACGCCGTTCACTGTAGGCAGCTTCACAAACCCAGTGGTCCTCAGCAACCTGGTCATCGCCACCTTGCACCTGGTGACCTTGGTCGTAATCTATCGCCAACTAGCGCAAAACCGCCTGCATCGGATGTGAAGGGCTTGGAGTCAGGTGCCTGGGCGTCGAGGCCCGCAAGTGGGAAGAGGCGCCCCCTCCACTTTCCCGCGCTGTCTTCGCGGGGCAACCTGTGACCTACCAGCGCTAGCCGATCTGGTGTGTTCAAGGCGCACGTACCATGACGACTCGCCAACGGCGGTTGAAAGTGGTGCTCGAGCTATCGGATCGCGGTGCCGCGACTGCTTGGCCTTGAAGGCCCCAATCGATTCCGACAGCGGTCAGTCGCGACCGTCGGCTCTTGGCCGGGAGAGGGCGCTCCGTGCCGGTCCACCGAATGGCAGCAACCGCTGCAAACCAGTCGTCTAACGGCGCGACTTTGGGCCTCCCTAGCAAGGCCACCGCCACCTGCGGGTGGCGGGCGAGTCGCTGCCTGTGAAGGCGGGCGACGTGATCACCATCCCGCCCGGCCCCCTCTACCCGCACCACCTGCTCAACACCTCAGACGCCGAGCTCAAGGTCCTGAGCATCAGCACCCAAATCAAACCCGAGATCTGCGAGTACCCCGACTCCGCCAAATCGATGGCCTGGGCGCCGGGGGTGAAGCTGGTGCAGCGGGTGGGGGAGGCGGTGGATTATTGGGAGGGGGAGGGTTGAGGGTGCACTAGGTGAGACGGCATTGTCGTTGGCGCATCCTGTTCATGGTGTGAGGGGGTGGACTGTCTCGCATTAGACGCAGTTGCTTCGCCACGGCCGGTTACGGCATCAGGCGTCCGGCAGGTTTAAGGCGCCCGACAGTGCAGGTCTTCGACGAAAGTCGCTTTTGAAGGCGCACTTGACCATAAGACTAGGACTGTTCTTTCAAGCGGCAGTACATATTGGGTTGATGCTGAGAATCAGGAACCCTGTCGGCGTCGCTTGCCCCTATGTACGGCGGTGGTCAGCGTTCCTCCAACGTACGGCACTATGCCAGAGGGGACTTGTGAGGCCGCCTTGCTGACATGCGTGTGCTGATCATCAAAGAAGATCTGAGCACCGAAAGCTTTGAGCACTTGGTCTTTGTCAACCCCACCAAGGAAGAATGCTTCATCCACCTGTACGCGCCAGTCGCGAAGTGTGTGGATGACTCGTCCATGCGCTGGACTGTTGCGAGCGGTAACGATGGCAATTCGGACCGGACAGTCTTGCCTTGGGAATTGCTTCTGAATGTCTGACAACCCAAGCAGAAGCTTTGCAAAGGGCCCTTCAGTCATGGACTTCTTGCGGTGCCGCTGTTCGTACCGCAAGAAGGCTGCTAAACCTTTGGTCTTATAGATGTGCTCTGAATCCGGTGAGAACAGAACAGCGTCGCCATCGAAGGCAATTCGTATCTGCTGTTCATTTGCAGCCAGGCTTTCCGGAGGTGCGTACAACTGGGCCGCAGCTATTCCCGCGTTGATTGCTTCTTGGGCGTCAGTGAGATCTCGTGACAAAAAGAGATCAACTTCAAATGCCTTGAGATAGTCGACTAGGTGTCACGTCTCATGTGATCATTGGCCGATTCGAAGCTGGCCGCTACTTCAGGCCAGAGCTGTCCTGAGCGAGTTGCTGGCTTCGATCCCAG
>NZ_JBIKNQ010000109.1:0-4002 GCF_044358605.1 Ideonella sp. | reverse complement strand
CGGTGGAATATGGCGGACGCCCCCCCTTGCTACGGTCGGCCTGCGGGCACGCGCTGTCCACCTGGGCCGCAATGGCCGCAAAGTTGATCAGTTCGTCCATCGCTGCCAGGTTGGCGATGAAGCCCCCCAGCTTGGCCTGGCGCTGATCCTGCACGAACAGGTCAGCCGTGGCTTGGCGACGCCAGAACGTCGAGGGCTTGATGCGCGGGGTGATCATGGTCGCCATCATGCCGGCTCAGCCGCTCAGGATCTGAGGGCGGTTTCGAGAAGTGCCCTTTGGTCTATGCACAGCACGATCTCGCGCTGCGGGCGGCGCGACTTGCGGCCATAACCAATCAAGGTCTGGGGCACCACCGTGCGGTGCTCTGGCAGCCAATGGCGCAGGTTGGCTCGGATGGTGCGCGGCCAGTCCACCTCGGCCAGGCGTGGGCGGCGGTTGCGCTGGCTGCGGTCCAGCGAGCCGGTCACGGCGGCACGCAGGGGCTCCTCCAGTTGCCGCATCAGCGCGTCCACCACCTGCTTCACCACCGCACGCGCCGTCTCTTTGGTGCCCTGGGGGATGACGCTGGACAGCGAAATCAAGCTGGCCACCAAATGCACATCGGGCTGCACCGCTTCCAGCATCTCGGGCTGGGTCAGCATCTCGCGCAGGTTCAGCCGCTGCAGAGCATCTTGCTGCATCACTTGCACCACCGACGCCGGGAAATACTGACGGATGTCTCCCAGCCAACGCGCCACGGTGGGGGCAGATCCGCCGCGACCGCCTCGACGGCGGGCCAAGCCTTGATCACCGTCAGGCTCGTAGAGCGCGGTCAGCGCTTTGTCCATCTCCAGCGAGGGCCCGCTGAGGCCTCCGCAACTGCTTTGGGCTTCGGACCCCAGAATCAGTCGCCAGCGCGCTAAACGTTGTGTTTCAGTGAGGCCGAGGTCTGGCGTGGGTGAGGTGACATCGCTCATGGCGCGACTCCCAGCAATTGATGCAGCAGCGGCAGAACGGCGGCGGCACGGTCCAGGTTCAGGGCTTGGAGCGCAGCATCGCCCACGCCGACCGCTGCCGTGCCGCCGGCCGATTGGTGAGCGCGCTCTCCCAGAGATCGGCGCTCGCTGGCGCTAAAGCCTGAAAACGCGCGCCGCAACAAGGGCAGCACGTTCACAAAGTGAGCCTCATGCAAGTGGCACACCCAGCCGTCGACCAAGGCCCACAGCCGGGCGTCGTGCAAGAGCACCAAGCCATTGCGATTCAAGAAGCCCTCCAGCCAGGCTGCGGCTTCGGCGGGCTCTGCGGCGGCAGAAAGGTTGAGGCTCAGCCAGCGGCCCACTTCGTCGTCTGACCACTGGCCATCATCGAGCAAGAGTCGGGTGCACAGGCCACGCAACAGCGCGGCGCAGGTTTCCATCTGCGCAATGCGGGACAGCGCGGCATGCCACGCTTGGCGCAGCTCGGCAGCGTCTCGCAAGCTCACTGCCGCATGCCCGGCCAGCAAAGCGTCGCGCACGGCCTGCGCGGCCTGCTCGTCCAGGGCGGAGCAGGCCAGCGGGAGCCCAATCGCGCAGCGCTGTATCAGGCTGTCCAGCACCGTGGCCACGGCCGCGGTGTCGATCTGCCGCACGCTGCCATAGCGGTAGATGTTGGCCAGCGGCGGCAGCGAAGCCAACAGTTGCAGGCTGTCGCCTGTCACCGCCGCGCGAGCCTCCAGGCACTGCGTGACGCCGCCAACCGCACCATGTAGCTGCGCCAACAGCACCGCATCCACCAGGCGCGCCAGTTCATCCAGGGCAGTGGCAGACCGCGCTTGATCGAGCACTTTGCGGGAGGCGGCTTCTTCCAGCGTGCCGCCCCAGGGGCTGGCCGCCATGAGCTGAACCACAAACTCAGGTTGCCATTGCAACTGCCACAGCTCATGAAAGCTGCCCTTGCTGCCGCGCTGCGTGGGGTGAGGTTCGCCCCAGGGCAGATCGAGCAGGCGCAGGCGATGCAGCACATGGCTGCGCGCCAGGTCGTTGGGCTGGCGCAAATCCAAGTCCAGAGTGCGCTCCAAGACTTCAGGCTTCAGACGCAAACGCTTTTGCGTTTGCGTTTGCTCCAAGTCGCGCTGTAGCGGGTGCATGGGCACATCGCTGGGCACTTGCCCGAGCTTGTGGCCCACCAGCAATTGGTCGGCGATCAGGTTCAGCGCTGTGTCTTGGCCTGCACTGATCACGCTTTGGGTCGCATCGTGCAGATCATCCAGGCCTGTGGCAGGGTGGCCCCGCAAAGCGGCCAGGGCCTGTGCCAAGCGCGCCGCTTCAATGACATGGGCGCTGGAGCAATCGAGGTCGCGTTGACGCAGCAAGCTGGCCACGCGCGACAGCCAAGCCACTTCGCGCGGCGTGTCACCGCGTTGCTGCTGCCACAAAAAGCCGTACCAGCCCGGGGCGTCCACCCCTGCGCCGTAGCCGCTGGCATGGGTGAGGTGGCGGTGTGACCACGGGATCCAAGTAGCCTGCAGCTTGAGCTTGGGCAAGCCCTTGAGCAGCGCGGTATCCGCCTTGATGCTGGGGCATTGGGGGGCTTCAAGTTGCAGGGCGGGTACATGCCAAGCCCCGCAGACCACCGCAATGCGTTGGTGCCCGGCTTTGCGCGCTGCACGCAGGGTTTGCCGCATGCTGGCCTCGCGCAGGGCTTCGCACCAGGCACGCCATTGGCTGGGGCTGAGCGCGGCCAAGCCCGGTGCGTCCAAGCTGGGCAGCACCAATGCGGGGTCGTCAGCAGTCCACTCTGCACGCACAGCCTGCATCAGTTCATTGATGGCCGCAAAGAGTTCGCGGGCGTCTTGCCGCTCCTCCACCATGGCGTTCCACCAGCTCTCACCGTCGGGGTGGCCGCTGGCTCGTGCAATGCCGTCCAAGGGGTCTGAGGGGCGGGTGCTGCCGGCCTCTGGGGCGGGTGTTTCGGCGGACAGGGTGTCAGCATCATCGAGTGCTTGCGCATCGTCGGACGCCTGCTGTGCTTCGGCCTGGTCTTGCAGTGCCGCCAAGCCTTCCTCGCGCAGTTGCTGCAAGGCCAGCCAATGGCTGCGCGGCAAGTCCATGAACTGCAGCGTGGCGCTGGCCCCGGCTGCCCATTGCAGGGCTTGCCACTCGGGCGAAAACGCTGCCAAGGGATAGAACACGGCCCGCTGCGGAGTGCTCGGGTCGTAGACCAACAAGGCCACGGGGGGCTGCATGTCGGGCGACAGCACATGCGGCACCAAGCCATCCGCCTCCGCAGGGCCCTCGACCAGCAAGCAGTCGGGCTGCCACTCAGCCAAGGCGGTCTGTAGGCTCAAAGCACAGCCCGGGCCATGGTGGCGCACCCCAAAAAAGCGGCACTCGGGCGACGCGGCCACGCTGGGGCTCACGGCGTCGGCGGCAAGCTCATTCATGGCTGGCGCTTCAGGCGTGGTCACGGCAGGCGCGATAGAGGTCCTTCCAGTCGCTGCGCTCTTTCACCACCGTCTCTAGGTATTCGTGCCAAACCACCTTGTCTTGCACCGGGTCCTTGATGACGGCGCCCAGCAAGCCCGAGGCCAGGTCTTTGGCGCCCATCACGCCGTCGCCGAAGTGGCCGGCCAAGGCCATGCCGTTGTTGATGACGGAAATTGCCTCGGCGGTGGACAGCGTGCCACTGGGGCTTTTGAGTTTGGTCTTGCCATCCTCGGTCTGGCCGCTGCGCAACTCTCGAAAGATCTGCACCAAGCGCTTGACCTCCTTGAGCGCCGGGGGCTCCGCCGGTAGATCCAGAGCGCGGCCCATTTCGCTGACGCGCTTGACCACAATCGCCAGCTCCTCCTCTTCGGTGGCGGGCACCGGCAAGACCACGGTGTTGAAGCGGCGCTTGAGCGCGCTGGAGAGTTCGTTCACGCCCTTGTCGCGGTTATTGGCCGTGGCGATCACGCTGAAGCCGCGCGTGGCTTGCACCTCGCTACCTGTCACGTCTCATGTGATCATTGGCCGATTCGAAGCTGGCCGCTACTTCAGGCC
>NZ_JBIKNQ010000056.1:0-37891 GCF_044358605.1 Ideonella sp. | reverse complement strand
TACAGGCCACGCCATTCGTTGTTGCGCCGCTTGCCCGCACAGAGGTGCGGGCGGCGCAGCGCGCCTAGACTGGCATGGCCTGTAGGGCCCACGCGGGTAGGATTTATATGTCAACAGACCCTAGTGCGTTAGTGCAGGCTGCCGTTGAGCGAAAATTCGAGGTCATTGGAGAAGCGCTGAATCAACTCGGCAAGATGGACCCCGCTTTGGCGAAGAAGATTCCAGATCTTCCTCAAGTGGTCGCCTTCCGAAACCAGTTGATTCATGGTTATGCGACGATCAAAGCGGCCACCGTCTGGCACATCACGCAAAGCGCGCTACCAGATCTATTGGCGGCAGTGCAAGCCTTGCTGCAAGAATCTTCGGACTAAGGCCATCGGCAACGTCATGCACCTCACCGCCGATCACCCCTCAGTCAAGGCGCACTGAAGGGCTCCGCCTCAGAAGACGTCAACTTGTTGGCGCCTCTTACCTCTTCGCCCACTATGATCCTGCCTGTTGGCTTGGCTGCTGTTTGCGCCAAGCGTTGCCACCTTAAGGGTTCAAAGTGGAAAAGATTTTGTCGGGGGTTGGGTCGCTGCTGTATCGCATGCGGTTCACGATGCTGTTCTTCTATGTCGGCTTGGTCGGCATTATTTTTGGCATCTTGGGCAAGTTCCTGATCGAAACCTACAAGCTGATGAACACCTTGCTGTTTGGCGATCTGCAAAAGATCGACCTGATCATCAAGGTGTTGGAGCTGGTCGACATGACCATGGTGGCGCAGTTGGTGTGGGTGGTGGCCTTGGCCGGGGTCTCCTTGTTTGTGACCACCGGCCACTTTGACAAGAGCGACATGAAAAAGCCGGACTGGCTGGACCATGTGAACACCTACAACCTGAAGCTGAAGTTGGCGTTTGCCATCATCTCGATCTCGGGCGTGCACGCCTTGAAGACCTATCTCAGCGGCGATCTGACCCTGGCCAGTGTGCAGGTGGTGACCATGATTGCCATCATCCACTTCACTTTTGTGCTCTCGGCCATCGGCATCTCTTTCGCAGAGCGGCTAACCCGAGACAGCAGCCACGACGCCAAGGCCGCCAGCGGCGAGCATTGAGCACTCGCTCGCCCCGCCCTGTTCCCTGGTGAAACATCCGGGTTGAAGCCTCGCTTTTTGACGCTTTAGGCCAGCGGCAGCCTCTGAGAATAAAGGGGTCATGCTGCTGCCCGCTCGCCACCCGCCTGCCTCGCTGCGCTCTGGAGCACAAGGGTTCACCTTGATCGAATTGATCATGGTGATTGTTATCTTGGGCGTCTTAGCGGCGGTGGCCATGCCCAAGTTCATGAATATGCGAAGCGATGCCCGCATTGCAGCTGTGCGAGGCATGGAAGCAGCGGTGAAAGGGACCCTGGAACACTATGCCAAGTGCGTGGTGTCCACATCGACGTGCAATGTCAACAATGGCTACTACCCTTTGACCGCTGCCTCCACCGTGGTGGTCAACGGTGTCACTCACTGTCTGCAGTACGGCTACCCCTGGGATGATCGCACCGGCCAGGGTGGGGGCTTGCCGGCCTTGATGAACCACTCGGGCTTTGTGGACCTTTACAACTACCCCGCTGTCGTCGGCACGCCCATGGGCCTGTCCAGTGCTAGCAACCCGCTGACCTGCAGCGTGACCTATCGAACGCCGTCGGCCGCTGGGGTGGCACCTAGCGTCACTGTGGACATCAGCGGATGTTGAACCCACGCTGGCCCCTGCCCGCCTTGCTGACCTGGCTGTCAGCCTGGGCCCTGATGATCTTGGCACCGCGCTTCGGCGTAGACGCTTGGGTGGCGGGGGCCGTTGCGGTGGGCTGGTCTTTGTCCATCGCGCTGCTGCAAAGCCAGCGCTGGCGGCGCCTGATGGTAGGCGCGGGCTTTCCGCTGTCTTGGTTGATGCTGCAAGGCGGCGCGATCAGCACCTGGCCCGCGTGGGCCTGGCTGGTGCCACTGGCGGTGCTGGCCGTGCTCTACCCACGCAGCACCTGGGGTGATGCGCCGCTGTTTCCCACACCCAAGAATGCTCTGGAAGGCCTAGGCCACGCATTGCCGCTGCCAGCAGGCGCCAAGGTCATGGATGCGGGCTGCGGTCTGGGCGATGGCCTGTTGGCGCTGCGCCGCGAGTATCCGCAAGTCGAGCTGCGCGGCCTGGAATGGAGTGCCCCGCTGCGCTGGGCCTGCGCTTGGCGCTGTGGCTTTGCGCAGGTGCGGCGCGGCGACATTTGGGCAACCGACTGGAGCAGCCTGGATATGGTGTATCTGTTCCAGCGCCCTGAGAGCATGCCCAAAGCACGCGATAAGGCTTTACGCGAGCTGCGCCCTGGCGCCTGGCTGGTGAGCCTGGAATTTGAAGTGGTCGGCTGGACGCCGCACACCAAGCTGGAGACCGTGCCTGGCAAGCCCGTGTGGCTGTATCAAGCGCCGTTTGGCACGACCGCACCCAAGCGATGTACCGCCGCCATGGCACGAGCCTGCGGCAAGAGCTGCCAAGCCAAGGTCAGTTGCGAGCCTACTCGCCGACCAGCCCGTTCCGAATTGCATACACCGTGAGTTCGGCGTTATTGGCCAGTGCCAGCTTTTCCAACACGCGGGCGCGGTAAACGCTGACGGTCTTGGGCGACAGCGTCAGCTCGGTGGCAATGTCCGACAAGCGCTTGCCCGAGGCAATCATCACCAAGGTTTGCAGCTCACGGTCTGAGAGCTTTTCATGGGCGTTGGCCACGTCGGGCGTGGTCAAGCTTTCGACCAGCATCTGGGCGATGTCTGGCGTTACATACTTACGACCTTGTGCCACGGTGCGCACGGCTTGAACCAAGGCGGCTGGGTCACCGCCCTTGTTGACATAGCCATAGGCGCCGGCCTTCAGCGCGCGGATGGCGTATTGGTCTTCGGGGTACATGCTGACGACCAAAACCTTGATGGTCGAGCCTTCGTCCTTGAGCACATGCAGCACATCCAGGCCGCTGCGGCCCGGCATATTGATGTCCAGCACCAGCACATCGCAGGTCTCGGTGCGCAGCAGGCTACGCAGCTCGCCGTAGTCGCCGACTTCGCCGATCACCTCAATGTCGGGTGCGTCTGAGAGGGTGTCGCGAATGCCGCGACGGATCAGGGCGTGGTCGTCACAGATGATCACGCGAGTCATACGTCTCCCCAGGAACTTGGATCGTGCGGTGGCTCATGCAGCGAACCGTCGTGGTCAACGGCGGCTGCGGCGCCAGCATCGAGTGGAATGGACAGAATCAAGGTGGTTCCCGCAGCGCCGCTGGAGAGATCAACCCAGCCGCCCACGGTAGAGGCGCGCTCATGCAAGCCTCGGATGCCAAAGCTTTTGACCTTGGCCAAGTCAGTATCGGTTAAGCCGCGCCCGTTGTCGCTCACTTCAAGCGACATCACACCCTGAGCCACTGACAAATCGATGCTGACGCGCGTGGCCTGGGCATGCTTGGACACATTGGTCAGCGCCTCTTGCGCGGTGCGGTAGGCCACCAGGGGCACGCCGGGCGGCAGTTGCGGGTTATCGGTGCTGGTGCGAAACGCGCACAAGATGCCCGTGCGGCGCTCAAAGCGGTTGGCCATCCACTGCAGCGCGGCCACTAAGCCTTGCTCCAGAATGGCCGGGCGCAGGTTATGCATGATGCGCTGGCTGGCTTCCAGCGCATGGGTCACTGTTTCCATGGCGCTGTCCAGGCGCAGCTTCACTTCAGGCGTGCTGGCGGCATTGCGCGCCAGCCAAGCCAGCTCAAACTTCAGGGCGCTGAGGCTGCCGCCTACGTCGTCATGGATCTCGCGGGCAATCGCGGCGCGCTCCATCTCCACACTGGTTTGCAAATGCTGGGCCAGCTCAGACAGGCGCTGGCGCGACGCCGCCAAGGCCTGGTCTGAGGCCAGTTTGGCGCGTTGGGTCTCCGCCGCCTCAAAGGCATGCTCCACCGCTGGCCCCAGGCGGGCCAGATTGCCTTTGAGCAAATAGTCGCTGGCGCCATTGCGCATGGCGGTGACAGCCACGTCCTCGCCGATCTCGCCTGACACCAAGATGAAGGGCGAGGTCACACCCAACTCGCGCACGATCTCCAAGGCCTTGATGCCCGAGAACCCCGGAATGTTGTAGTCCGACAAGATGACATCCCAGCGCTGCGCCAAGGCGGCCCTGAAAGCGTCTTCGGTGTCGACTCGTTCACAGTCCACCGCCAAGCCACCTCGTCGGAGGTGGGCCATGGCGAGTTCGTGGTCCATGTCCGAGTCTTCGAGATGAAGCAGGCGCAAGGTCCGCAGGGGCGCAGAGGCTGTCATGGTCAAAGTATCACCCAGACCGGCGCGGCTGGGCCGCTGGCTTTACTTCGAAATGAACGGTGAATCGGGGTGTGATCTGCTCAATCGACAAAGGCAGTCTGCCGAAGAATACCCATTAGCACCCTTGTGGGGCGACACCCACCCAAAGCAGGCCCAAAGGCCTTTGCCAAGGCCACTTGTCACACCACAGGGCATCCCAGCCCCTGGAGCCACGATGTGCAACCTTGACGCCAGTGTTCCGGAACCACCTGACAAGCGCGCGCTGCTGGTGGCGACCGACCTGCAGGACCACCTAATGGTGGCCTCGAATGACTTAGAGCGCCTGCAACGCTTGCTGGACGACGCCAGCGAGTCACTCTCGGGTCACTTTTACAGTGCGACCCATCACATACAGGGCCTGCTGAAGGTGGCGGCCCTGCAGCCGGTGGACGACGGCGGCCAGATGCACGAGGCCATGCGCGATCTGGCGGGCGCCATCACCGCACTGCAGTTTCATGACATGGCCACCCAACTGATCACCCACACGCAGCGCCGATTGCGCGGCTGTGCCGACAAGATCGCCCGAGAGGCCATGGGGGATGACGAAGATGGCGAAACCATCGTCGAAGAGATCCCCACCAAACCGAATCCTGTGACACAAGACGAGATGGACGCTGGGTCCGTCGACTTGTTTTGACACCAATCTGCCTGCCCCCACTCAGAGAAACCCCGGAGAAAAGCGATGCATTCCATTCTTGCCGTTGACGATTCGCCCTCGATGCGCCAAATGGTGACCTTCACCTTGAAGAACGCCGGCTTCAACGTCGTTGAGGCGGTGGACGGCCAAGACGCCTGGGAGAAGGCCAACCAGCGCGACTTCAACCTGGTGCTGACCGACCAGAACATGCCTCGCATGGACGGCATCAGCCTGACCAAGAAGCTGCGCGAGAACCCCAAGTTTCAAACCACGCCCATTCTGATCCTGACCACCGAGTCCAGCGATCAAATGAAGCAAGCAGGCCGTGCCGCCGGTGCCACCGGATGGCTGGTGAAGCCCTTTGACCCGGCCAAGCTGATCGAAGTGATCGGCAAGGTCATCCGCTGACGCGGGCACGGGCAGACACCTCTCTTTTTGGAGCCAGACCTCATGGGCGAGACCTCACAAGACAGCGCCAGCGCAAGTGCCGGCATTGACCTCAGCCAGTTCTACCAAGTCTTCTTTGAAGAGGCGGGCGAAAACCTGGAACAGATGGAGCAAAAGCTCCTGGAGCTGGATGTCAGCGCGGCGGATGATGAAGAGCTGAATGCCATCTTCCGTTGCGCCCACTCCGTCAAAGGTGGGGCGGCCACATTTGGCTTCTCTGACGTGGCCGAACTGACCCATCACATGGAGACGCTGCTGGACAAGCTGCGCCGCCATGAGCTGCAACCCACCTCGGCGATGGTGGACGTGCTGCTGGCCTCCGGGGATGCCCTCAAGTTCATGCTCAGCCGCCACCAAGGCGGCGGCGGTGATCCCATCGACACCTCTGAATTGGTAGGTCGCATTCGCGCCATGGCTGAAGGCGCCGGTGAGCCGGTGGCTGCCGCGCCAGCACCAGCCCCTGTGGCCTCCGTGCCCGTGGCCGAAGCCCCAGCGCAGGTCGCCCCCAGCCCCAGCGCACCGGCAGGCAACCGCGTGCTGGACTTAACCGTAGGCCCGCTGGAGCAACCCGATCAGGCCGACAGTTTGTTTGATCTCTTCAAGGAGATCACCGCGTTGGGCACGATAGAGCCCTTGGATGCGGGACGCGCCGCCGACGGCGTACGCCGCTTCAAGATCACCACCACCGCCAGCGACGACGACCTGTTGGACTTGTTCACCTTCCATGTGGATCGCGACAAGCTCCAACTCAAAGCTTATGGCCCTGGCTATGGCTTCCATGACGGCGCGCCGGGCGCGCCGCAAGCCGATGCCAGCCCTGCTCCAGCGTCCGCCCCACAGCTGGGCTACGGCTTCTTCGACGACGCACCCGGTGCGCCTGGCTTAGAGGCCAACCACAGCGCCCCGGTGCCCAGCGCAGCGGCCAGCGCTGTCGCAGCACCCGCACCTGCGGCCGCCGCCGCGGCCAAGCCCGCCGCCAAGGTAGAAGCTCGCGGTGCGGCCCAAGGGCCAGACTCCACCACCTTGCGCGTCTCGGTGGAGAAGGTGGACCAGCTCATCAATTTGGTGGGCGAGCTCGTAATCACCCAGGCCATGCTGGCGCAAAACAGCCGCAGCGTCGAGGAAGGCGTATCGCAGCAGTTGCTCTCTGGCTTGGCCGACTTGGAACGTAACACCCGCGACCTGCAAGAAGCGGTGATGTCGATCCGCATGATTCCCATGTCCATGGTCTTCAACCGCTTCCCACGCATGCTGCGTGACCTGGCGGCCAAGCTGGGCAAGAAGGTCGAACTGGTCACCCAAGGTGAAGCGACCGAGCTGGATAAGGGCCTGGTCGAAAAGATCACCGACCCGCTGACGCACTTGGTGCGCAACAGCTGCGACCACGGCATTGAACAGCCCAACGAGCGCTTGGCCAAGGGCAAGCCAGAGCACGGCACGGTGACGTTGATCGCCTCGCATCAAGGCGGCTCTATCGTCATCGAGGTGCGCGACGATGGCCGCGGCCTGTCCCGCGAGAAACTGCTGAAGAAAGCCCGCGAACGGGGTATTGACGCACCAGACAGCATGACGGACCAAGAGGTCTATGGCCTGATCTTTGCGCCGGGCTTCTCGACGGCCGATCAAGTCACCGATGTTTCGGGTCGCGGTGTCGGCATGGACGTGGTGAAGAAGAACATCACCTCACTGGGTGGCACCGTGGACATCGACTCTGCCGAGGGCTACGGCATGAGCGTCAAGGTGCGGCTACCACTGACCCTGGCCATCATGGACGGCATGAGCATCGGCGTGGGCGACGAGGTCTACATCCTGCCGCTGTCTTCGGTGGTCGAGTCCTTCCAGGTGGAAGAAACCATGATCAAAACCATCGGCGGCTCGGGTCGCGTGGTAGAGGTGCGCGACGAGTTCATGCCGGTGATTGAGCTGGAAAAAGTCTTCCATGTGCCGCGCTTCGACTTTGAAAACGTCTCCAACATCATGGTGGTGGTGGAGGCCGAAGGCGGGCGCATGGCGCTGCTGGTGGACGAGTTGCTCGGCCAGCAACAGGTGGTGGTCAAGAACCTCGAAGCCAATTACCGCAAGGTCAATGACGTGTCAGGTGCCACCATCATGGGCGATGGCCGAGTAGCCCTGATTCTCGACATTGGCGCACTGGTGCGCCGCAAGCTGCACTGAGCCAAACCTCTCGCTGCACTTCCCTGGCGCTGCACGGCTCATACCCCTGTGCCCTCGCATACCAGTTGCAGCGGGTAGGCACCACTGAGAACCAAATGTCCTTTGTGAACAACCTCAAGCTGGCACCCAGGATGGCACTGGCCTTCGGCCTGCAAATGACGATCACGGCGGTTATCGTGATCATTTCGATTGCGTCCGCCAGGAGCACGGAATCAGAGTTTAAGCAGGTGCAGGGCAACTACTTGCCCAAGGTCTTCACACTGGTGGAGTGGGAGACCGAGCTCAATGAGATTGCCCGATCAACACGCAATATGCTGATCATGGACAACGAAGCGGATGTGGCCAAGCAGCGTCAAGAGATAGACAGCAGCCGTGCCAACATCAAAAAATATGCCGAGGCCTTGGAGGCCACCATTGTCAGTACTGAAGGCAAGACCGCCCTGGCCGAACTGATGAAGGTCAAGGCGAACTTCACTCAGGATCTCGACGAGTTCATGGGCCTGGTGGCCAAGGGTGACAAGGACGGTGCTCGCAAACAACTCCTGGAAAAGACACGCATCACCCAACTGGCCTACATCGAGGCGATGGACAAGCTGACTACTCAGCAAAAGGCAATGCTGGACACAGCGGCCGCAGAGGTCCACGAGGAAACCGCATCGGAGATTACCTTGCTGGTCAGCGGCTTGATCATCGCGGTGCTGCTCAGTGTGGTCATGTCTTGGTGGCTGGTGCGCAGCATCACCACCCCCATGAAAGAGGCCCTGGCTCTCTCAGGGGCGGTCGCTCAGGGTGACCGCTCCTACTCCATCCAAGCTGAGGGCCGCAACGAAATGGCCGTGCTCATGCGCAGCTTAGGCACCATGAGCCAACGCTTGAGTGATGTGGTGGGAACGGTCCGGGTGAACGCTGAAGCCGTGGCGACAGCCAGCGCACAGATTGCGCAAGGCACCCAAGACTTAAGCCAACGCACCGAAGAGCAAGCCTCTTCCCTGCAGCAAACCGCCTCCTCGATGGAAGAACTTGGATCGACGGTCAAAAACAATGCGGACAACGCCCGCCAGGCCAACCAATTGGCTCAACAGGCCTCCGGCGTCGCCCAGCAAGGTGGCGGCGTGGTGGCGGATGTCGTCAACACCATGGGCGAGATCAAAACGTTGCTCCAAGCTTCGGTCGAGCGCATCGACGGCGGCACCCGTCTGGTGCAAGACGCGGGCACCACCATGACCGACATCGTGCAATCGGTGCAGCGTGTCACCGAAACCATTCAAGGCATCACCCAGACCACAGCCCAGCAGAGCGACGGCATCAGCCAAGTCAATGGTGCTGTCAGCCAACTGGATCAAATGCCCCAACAGAACGCCGCCTTGGTCGAACAAAGTGCCGCAGCAGCGGAGAGCTTGCGCGACCAAGCTGAGCGCTTGAATGCGGTGGTCGCCCGATTCCGGGTGGCCGCATAACTCCCTGACTGACCCGAAGTTGTCGCCAATCATGATTCAACTACTTCGCCAACTGTCCATTCAAAAACGCCTGATCGGCGCCATGGGCCTGATCAGCTTGGTGCTGGTGGGTCTGGGCGCCTGGGCTGCCTTGGCCTATAAGGAAGTACAGAGCCAGGCCGACCAAATGCTGAAGTGGCAGATGGACACCCAACAAGACAGCAGCACCGTCTTGGCGTCTCTGGAGCGCATGGCCAGAATGGAACAAGCCGTGCTGTTGACGGCCAACAATGCCGTCGAAGCCGCCGAACAAAAGGCCGCTTGGGCAAAACAAGTCAAAACAGCCAGCGAATTGTTGGAGGCCGCCAAAGTCGCTGACAGCAGCGACGCCCAGCGCACCACCCAAGTCACCGACGGTTTGGCTGCCTTTAAGGCCTATGCGGCCGAGGTGGAGCCCGTATTGCAGAAGGTGGTGGACGCCAAGATTGATGCCAATGCAGGCTACGCCTACATCAGCCGCGCCCAGCCTTCGCTGAACCAGGCTCGCACTTCGCTGGGCGCCCGGGCCACTGCCACCCAAGACAGCATCACCCAACTCCGCGCTCAACAGCGCGAACAGGGGCAGATGCAATCCAATTTCCGCGCGGGCAGTGCCTTGTTGTTGATGGTGATGGCGATGTGGCTGATGGTGAACGTGGCCCGCTCGGTCACTCGCCCGCTGAACGACGCGGCCGCTCAAGCCCAGCGCATGGCCGAGGGTGACTTGAACGCCGTGGCGGCCGACCAAGGCCGTGATGAGGTGCATGACTTCATGACCGCCCTGGATCACATGCGCAGTTCGCTGCGCGGCGTGGTGGGGAAGGTACGAGACGGCTCTCACAGCATTCACCTGGCCAGCACGGAGGTGGCCTCTGGCAACCTCGACCTGAGCCAACGCACGGAGCAGACCGCCAGCAACCTGCAGCGCACCGCCAGCGCCATGGAAGAGCTGACCAGCACGGTGCAGCACAGCGCCGAGTCGGCCACTCAGGCCAACCAACTCGCGGCCTCGGCCGCCGAAGCAGCCCAACGCGGAGGCAAGGTGGTGGCCGAGGTGGTGTCCAACATGGCAGAAATCTCAGGCGCCAGCCGCAAGATTGCCGACATCACCAGCGTGATCGACGGCATTGCCTTCCAAACCAATATCTTGGCGCTGAATGCCGCCGTCGAAGCTGCCCGCGCGGGCGAGCAAGGCCGTGGCTTTGCCGTGGTGGCCGGTGAAGTGCGTTCGCTAGCCCAGCGCTCGGCTGAAGCGGCCCGCGAGATCAAGTCGCTGATCGGCGGCTCGGTCGAGAAGGTGGAGACCGGCGCCCGCCTGGTGGGGGTGGCCGGCGCCGCCATTGACGAGCTGGTGTCGTCGGTGAATCGCGTCAGCGACATCATTGGCGAGATTTCTTCGGCGGCCGTGGAGCAAAGCAAGGGCATCAGCGAGGTCAACACCTCGGTGGCTGAGCTGGACCAAATGACGCAGCAAAACGCGGCCCTGGTGGAGCAAGGCGCCGCCGCAGCGGCCAGCATGCGCTCGCAGACCGAGCTATTGATCTCGGCGGTGTCCGCCTTCCAGTTGGGTGATGCCCCTAGCGGCAGCGGCGCCAGCGCGGCTGCCTACAACCCGCAACCACCTATGCCTACCCTCGCCGCCCATGAGGCCGCTGCAAAGCAGGTGCTGGCCCACGCTGCAAAGCCTGCGCCCGCACCGGCCCGCCCCGCGTCCGCCCCTCTGGCTAGCCCAGCTCCCAAAGCCGCTGCTGACGACAGTGACTGGGAAACATTTTGAGCCCTTGAATGCCTTCACTGACGTGCCGATAACACGCCATCTTGAGATTCACCCCTTCCGCCGCCCGCCACTAAGGATCGACCATGGACATGATTGCTGAAGCCCCCCTCGCTGCCCGCCAAGAGGCCGATCGTGCATTGCCGGGTTCGCGCGGCCGAGCGCCGGCTGGCGCTTCAGCCGCACATGGCGAATACCTGACCTTCCGCCTAGGCGGCGAGGAATACGGCATCGACATCCTGCGCGTGCAGGAAATCCGCTCCTACGAGCAGCCCACCCGCATTGCCAACTCGCCCTCCTTCTTAAAAGGTGTGGTCAATCTGCGCGGCGTGATCGTGCCCATCATCGACTTGCGGGTGAAGCTGGGCTGCGACACGGCCGACTTCAATGCCTTCACCGTGGTGATCGTGCTCAATATCCGGGGCCGCGTGGTCGGCGCCGTGGTGGATTCGGTGTCGGACGTGCTGGAGTTGTCTCGCGAAGCCATCAAGCCGGCGCCCGAGATGAACAACCAGGTGGACATGTCTTACCTGACGGGCATTGCCAATGTGGGCGAGCGCATGTTGATCCTGATGGACATCCAAGCCCTGATGAGCTCGGCCGACATGGGTCTGATCGACAGCATCGGCTGATCAAGAAAACCCAGGCCACTCGCTGCGGCCTCTTTGCAAAGCCCTGCGGCAGACGCCCCAGGGCTTTCTTGCGTCACACGCCGCGTCGGGCCAACGCGGGGATGTCTAGCACATGGACGGTGTAGCCATCGACCCGAATCACGCCTTGGTCGGCCAAGTTGCGCATCAGCCGCGACAGCGTCTCCGGGGTGATCGCCAACTGAGACGCGATATCACGCTTGCGCATGGGCAGGGCGACCACGCCATGGCTGGCCTCCGGCCCTGCCGGACGGCACAGCGACATCAGCCACGCCGCCAAGCGCGCCGGGGCATCTTGATGCAACAAAGCCTGAGAGGCTAAGGCCAGCCCCCGCACCTCTCGCGCCAAAGACACCACCATGCGCTGAGACAGCGCGGGTGAGCGCTCAAACACGGCCCGCAGTGCGGCGCAGGGCATTTGCACCACCGTCGCAGCCGAGAGCGCCTGGGCGTCTTGGGCATGCGGCACGCACAGCCAGCCGGCACTGGCGTCCAGCCAGGCCGGGCCGTGCAAATGGTGTTCGATCCGAAAGCTGCCGTCGCCTTGGTGCACACCCAAGGCCACATCCCCCTGGCTGACCCAAAAAACGCTTTGCGCCACCTGCTGGCGGCTGAAGACAAGGCTGCCTTGCGCGACCGTGCCCACCTGGGCAACGCGGTTCAGCGCAGCAGCCTCCGCCGCACTGATGGGCGGGCCTTGGAACAACACAGACCAGTCTTCCACATTGGGCAGGGGCGCCGCTTCTGGGGTGCGACTGGTGGCTGAGGCTAAGGCTCGGCGCATCCGTACACGGGCGCGGGTCAGCGGGGCGCGCTCATCCACAGTGGCGAATCCAACAGGGCTGGCGGGGGAATGGTCCATGAGATCTCTCGCGTCGGGCAGTTTTGCAGACTGTCCATGAGCCGCTGGCCGCAGGAGTTGCGCCAGATCAAGACCCACCACCGCCCCGAGCCACGCTGTGCAGCAAGGTCGATCCGCCTCAAATCCGCTAACCTTCAGCGCATGAAGTTACTCCGCTATGGACCACCGGGGGCCACACGCCCGGCCTTGTTGGATGCCCAAGGCCAGGTGCGCGACCTCGGTGGCTTGCTGCCCGACATCACCCCCCAAACGCTGTCCCCCGCAGGCCTGGCCGCCTTGCGTGCACTGAACGCCGGCGCCCTGCCGCTGGTGGCCGCCCCGGGGCGCTTGGATGTGCCGTGGTCGGGCCTGGGCAAGTTCATCTGCATCGGCCTGAACTATGCCGACCATGCGGCCGAAGCCGGGCTGCCCCTGCCGGCCGAGCCGGTGATCTTCATGAAGGCCATCAGTTGCCTCTGCGGGCCGAATGACCCGACGGTACTGCCACCCGACTCCACCCGCAGCGACTGGGAGGTGGAGTTGGGCGTGGTCATCGGCCGCACCGCCCGCCATGTCAGCGAAGCAGACGCCCTGGCGCATGTGGCCGGCTACTGCGTGGTCAACGATGTGTCTGAGCGCGCCTACCAGTTGGAGCGTGGCGGCACCTGGGACAAAGGCAAGGGTTGCGACACCTTTGGCCCAGTCGGCCCCTGGTTGGTGACGGCGGATGAGGTGCCCGACCCGCAGGCGCTAGACCTGTGGCTGGAGCTCAACGGCCAGCGCCTGCAGAGCGGCAACACGCGCACCATGGTGTTCAGCGTGGCGCAGATCGTCAGTTATGTCAGCCGTTTCATGACGCTGCAGCCCGGCGACTTGATCAGCACCGGCACGCCGCCCGGCGTGGGCATGGGCATCAAACCCACGCCGGTGTACCTGAAGCCGGGCGACCAGATGCGCTTGGGTGTGGCGGGCTTGGGCGAGCAGGCCCACACGGTGCACGCCTGGGACCCGGCACTCTTGGCCTGAAAACACACCCAAAAAAAGCAAAGGGCCACTGACGTGGCCCTGGGCTTACCGCAGAGCTAACAAGCCAGCGGTCACTGAGACTCCGGTCACGGGTTCCGGGTTCCGCCCATTGGTGCGGTCGGTTGTTTTTGTCGCAGTGAGGCCATTGTGCAAGCATTTCGTGACGGTGATGTGACGAGATGCGGGGGTTTTGCCCTGCAAACGTGGGGCGGGGTTTTCCTAGGACTTACTGCACGGAACTGCATCACCGCCCTGTGGTTAAGCCCGCAACAACCCCAGGCTCACCGTCACCCCGTCGGGCGTGTTGTGCAGGCTGATGGTGCCGCCCATCTTGGCCATATAGGTGCGGGCCACAAACAAGCCTTGGCCGCGATGGCTCCCTTCGCGGCCATCACCCGGCGTGGCGGCTTCGGCAGACACCCCATAGTCAAACACCCGCTCCAGCAACTCGTCGGGGACCTGCGGCCCTTGATTGCGAACATGCACCGCCATACCCTGAGCTGTAGTCATCAACTGCAACTCAATGGCGGTACCAGGACGCCGGTACCGGTCTGCATTGCTGAGCACATGGGTCACTACGTCTTCAAGCGCGTACTCGTCCGCCCGCACCCACAGCGGCGCGTCTGACACGGGGGCGTCCAAGCGCACTTGCTCAATGCCAGCGTGCGGCGCGTTTTCAGCCACCTGGCGCAAGAAGGCGCTAATGTCCAAGGCCTGCACGCCCAGTGTGGTGGCTTCAAAGGCTTCGGTGGGTGAAGCCTGGCCGTAGAGCACCTTGATGGCCTGCTGCATGCGCTGGATATAGCGATGGCTGGGGTCTTCGGCGCTGCCATGCAAGGCCATCAGCGACTGCAGCGGCGACATGATTTCGTGGCCCACGGCATGCCATTGGTCCTTCTCTTGCTGCGCGCGCAGGTGCTCGCGCCGCACATCGTCGTTCACGCGCTGCATCAGGTCGCCCAAAGTGCCTGCCAACAAGCCCAGCTCGTCCGCACCGCGCAGGTCGGCCACATCGAGCCGGATTTCACCGGCCGGGCCTTTGACCTCATGCGACACCCGGGCTGCGCGCTGCGTGAGCACCGTGATGCGCCGGATGATGCGCAGCTCAATGGCCAGCCAGGTCAGCAACACGGCCAGCAGCATCGCGCCCACAAAGCCGACCACCCGCGTGGCGACGACGCTGAGTTGGCGGTTGACGCTGCGCACATCGCCGGTCAGTGTCAGCTCGTAACGGCCCAGGCTGGTGGTGATGGTCTCGCGCGCCACCAAAGGCGTGTCATAGCCCTCCAACGGTAAGCGGCGGATCAGGGCGTCCATCAACGGTGCGCTGGGCTCCTTGTCAAGTTGGCCACTCAGCTCGGCCACCTGGGCCCCACTGGCACTGCGGGTGTTCAGCGTCTCACCTGGCAAGAGCAAGCTCTGCAAAGCTTGCAGCGAAAAAGGCGCCGTGGGCTCGCCCTGGGCGCTGTCAAACAAGGGGGCACTGTCGGCACCGGGCGGCAGCACCTGCACCCTCAGCAGCATGCGGTCCAGGTCCACCGGCGGCCACACCACTTGCGAGCGGCGCAACTGCAGGTCGTCCCGGAAGACTTCTACCGGCAAACGCACTGAGAAAAAGGCTTGGCGCAGGCAGTCCTCGGGCTGGTCCACTGATGCTGACGCCGCCGAAGCCGCAGGAGCGGCCACAGGCCCTAAGCAGCGCAGGTCGCGCCAGAGCCAGCCGCGAAAATCCCGCACCGGCTTGTCGGCGGTCTGGCCGTCCTCCTCCTCCACAAAGCCGGTCAGGCGACCGCGCTGGGCCAAGCTGCTGCCTGCAGCCAGGGGCTCAGCACCCGCCTCAAAAGGCGCCATCCAGCGCGAGGTCTGACCGCGCATCTGCAGGGTCACCCGCACGCGGTGCGCAGCGCTCAGGTCGCGCTCGCCCACACGCCGGGCCACCAAGGCGGGGCTGGGCACGCTGCCCACGGCATAGATGAACCCGCCCGCCAAAGGGCTGCTGCCGATGGCCACGCACAGCTGCGCTTCTTGGCCGCCGGGCAAGGCATAGCGCACGCCACAGCCCGCCATCTCCACGGCTTGCTGCACCTTGCTGCGGTCGTCAAAGTCGATGGCGGAGAACGGTAGCACCACCGGACGCAAGCCCACACCCGGCTGAGGCGCCATGCTCGGGTTGAGCAGGGCCAACTGGCCCGTGGGGTGGCGCAGGCGGGCGCTGATCTGGCCCAAGGTCTTGGCAAAGCCCTGGGTATAGGCTTGCAGGCCCTGGATCTTCTCTTCGATCAGCACCGAGAGCGCCAAGCCCACGGTGGCCAGCGCCAGCAGTGCAAACGCACCGCGAAAGAACACCCGCAGCCGCAGCGGAATGCGGGTGGGCAGCAGCAGCTGGCTGCCACGCGTCCAGAGCGACTCCGCACCCGCCTGGGTGGCCGCGGCGGAGCTCGGCTCGCTCACGGCCCGCTCCAGCGAAAGCCACGCATGGGAATGTTCTCGATGGCCTCAAAGCCCTCGTCCAGCTCGCGAAAGGCGTCGCGGATGGTGCTGACATGCTTGCGGATGTTGTCGCGGTTGCGGCCGCTCTTGACCACCTGATACAGCTCTTCGTAGCTCACCACCTCACCTTTGCGTTGCACCAGCGCGGCCAAGATGCGCTGGGCCGTCAGCGGCAGGTTGATGCGCTGGCCGCGCCACAGCGCGCTGCCCTGGCGCAGCGGGTCCAGCACCAATTCAGGCGCGGCAGTAGTGGCAGCAGGAGGTGCACTGTGGGTGCGGTCTTTGGTGGCGCGCAGGATGTCGAGCAGGGTCTCGATGAAGTCGGCCTCTTCGAAGGTGGTTTTTTGCAAATAGTCCCAGGCATCCAGCGCCTTCATGATGCTGCGGTAGATGGCCGCCGGCATGGCCGAGACCACCAGCACGGGCGTGCCCGGCCGGTGCTTGTTCAGGGTGTTGATCAGGGCCACCCCGGCATTGCGCTCGCGGCCCAGTTCAATGTCCATCAGCACCAGGTCATAGCGCTCGCGCAGCAGCGCGGCCTCGGCCTCGTCGCGGTTGAACCAGGCGTGCACCTGGGCGTCGGGGCGGGCCGCTGCAATCCAAGCCCGCAACTGCTGGCTGGTGGGCGCATCGTCTTCGATCACGGCAATCAGGGTCATGCGCTCATTATCAGGAGGCACGGCGCCAGCGCCTGTGAAGATTTCTTCCGGCCCCGAAAGAAAGCCGCCGCAGAACTGCCGCAAAGCCTCCCGGCGCCGCGCTGGTTTGCTCCCGGGCCTTTGCGAAGAATGAGCTCCATCGCAACCCCACTCGCTCAAGGAGCACCTGATGGACACCGCCCCCAACACCCCGAACTCACGCCTTACCCGCTTGGCCCAGGCCACCCGCCGCACCTTGGGTGGTGGTGCCAGCGCCCTGGGTCAAGCCACTGGCGGGCTGGCCGCAGGCCTCTTCAGCGCACGGCGCGGCCTCCTGCTGCTAGCCGGTGTTGGGACACTGGGCTGGGCCCTGGTCAATCACCCGCCGCTGAGCACGGTGAGTGCCGGTGAAGTGGGCCTGCGCAGCAACCTGCTGACGGGCGGCAGCACCGAGTTTCGTGAAGGCAGCGTGCTGCTGTTGCCGGGCCTGCACCAGTTGCGCCGCCTGCCGCTGCGCGACCAACTCTATCGCCCCACCGAGAGCGCCAGCGCCACCGGCCCCTCGCCTTTCCAATCGGTGGAGGGGCTGTCCCTGGGCGTGGACTTGAGCGTGCGCTGGGCGGTGGACCCGGCCAAGCTCGCCAGCACCGCCCGCAGCCTGCCCAGTGACATCGGCCAAGACATCGTGCAGCCGGCCGTGCAAGGCGTGGTCTACAAGACCATGGCGCGCTACACGGTGCGCGAGATCTTCTCCAGCAAGCGGGCCGACATTCAGCAGCAGATCGAGGCCGAGCTGCGCCCCAAGCTCGCCGCCGATGGCTTGGTGCTGCGCAGCGTGCAGATCGGCAAGGTGGACCTGCCCGCCGACTACCGCCGGGGCATGGACCAACTGCTGTCGGAAGAGCTGTCCAGCGAGAAGATGCGCTACACGCTGGAATTGAAAGAGAAGCAGGTCAAGCAAACCGAGCTGGAAGCCCAGGCCGAGAAAGTGCGCCGCGAAACCGATGCCGAAGCCGCCGCCCGCGAACAGGTGATCGCCGCCAAGGCCCAAGAAGAAGCCATGAAGCATGTGCTGCCCTTCAAGCAAAAGCAGATCGAGCAGCGCCAGTTGGAAGCCGAGGCTGAGAAGGTGGCCCGCATCCGCACCGCAGAAGGCTCGGCCCAGGCTAGACGCATCGAGTCGCAAGGCGAGGCCGACTCGCGCCAGAAGCTGGCTGACGCCGAGGCCTACCGCTTGGCCAAAGTGGGCCAGGCCAATGCCGAGCAAATGGCCCGCGAAGGCGCCCTGGTCACCCGCCACCCGCTGCTGATCCAAAAGACCATGGCCGACAAGCTCAGCGACAAAATTCAAGTCATCATCGCGCCGCCACCCACCAATGGCGACTTCTTGGGGGCCGCCTTGATTGGTGGCATGCAGAAAACCGCCCGGGCCACGCCGGCCGCCGACGACAGCGCCGCCCAAGAAGGAGCCGAGCAATGATGGCCGCTGCCGCCCTGAGCCTGGCCTTGGTGACCCAAGACGCGGCCCCACTGCGCGCCGCCGCCAACGACAACGCACCCACCCAAGCCCAGCTCTGGCCCGGGGATGCCCTGGAGGTGCGCGGCGAGCGCCTGGGCTGGCTGCAGGTGTGGGACCACCGCCGCGAGCGCCCGGGCTATATCCGCGCCACTCAAGTGCGCCCCATCAGCACTGAGGCGGCGAGGGCACCCGAGCTGCTGTCTGTGCTGCGCTTTGTGCGCGACACCCCGGGGGCCGAGAGCCTGGGCATCGCTTATGCCGCCGCCTACTTGAAGGCGGTGCCCGTCGCCCAGCTCAACCCGGAAGCTTTGGATGCGCTGGGCCACATGGCCGAGCGCCTGGCCCAGCGCGCCTCCAGCCGGCATTCAGTGGCCTTGGCTCAAGCGGGCATCACGGCAGCGCCGACGGGCGGCGTGGATTCGCGTCTGTCCGGCCACTTGGATGGCGTGCGGGCCTACGGCGTCAGCTTCCAAAGCTTTGAGCAAGCCGGCAGCGTGCGCCTGTGCTACGACGGCGAGGCCTTCCAGCGCCTGCTGGCCCACCCCCACGCCACGGCTGAGCAAAAGGGCCGCGCCCTGCTGGGCCTGACGCGCCATGACTGCGTGGCCCCCAGCTTGACCCTGAGCGAGCGCGAAGCCCACACCCAGCGCCGTGCCGCGCTGCTGGACAGCCTGAACGCCAGCGAGTGGACGGCCCTGCCTGAGCAGATGCGCAACCAGTTGCGCCTACGCCGCGCCGGCGTGTGGGCCGAGCTGGCCCACTCACAAGCGCGCAGGGTGCAGGCACCGCAGGCCGCAGGCCAACGTGCGCTGCAAGAGCTGGCCGCCATCCTAAAGACCGAGTTAAGCGACGACGATCAAGCCGCCTACAAGGAGGCGGCGATCCGCGTCGGCGCCTCGCGCTGGGCGGCCGAGGCGGCCGTGCCTGCAGCGGCCCTGTCGGCCCGCCCCAGCCTGATGACCCAGGCCGGTGAACCCGGCCAGACCTGTGTCTTGTTGGTGGATGCGCAGCACGGCCCGCAGGCGCCGCTGCTGAAGCGCTGCACCTGGGGGGTGCCGTGGCTGGCCTCGGCCAAGGTCAATGCGCGTGGTGACGCCGTGGCCCTGGCCGTGCAGCCCCTGCCCGCTTGGCGCGAGCTGTGGCTGATGAAGAAGACCGCGTCGGGGTGGACCCTGGAGGTCATGCCCCCAGCGAGCGGCAATGTGCTGGGCAGCGACATCGGCTATGTGGAGTTTGCCGGATGGGTGCCCGAGGCTGACCCCAAGCTGCTGCTGGCGCGTGAAAGCCGCACCGAAGGCCGCTTCACGCGCCGCTTTGAAGTGGCCCTGCAAGACACGCTGACCGTGGACAAGCAGGCCAGCACACCCGAGCTGCTGAACGGCTTTAAACGCTGGGCCGAACCCGCCTGGCGCCAGCAGACGGTGGCCCTGCGTTAATGCCTTACAAGGTGATGCCCACCAAGGCCGCGCTCTTGCGCGGGTTGACCAGGTTGACCCGGCCCGGCTTGCCATCGGCCCCAGGCTGGCGCTCAGCACCTTGCAAGATGGCGGCCTTGAGCTGCACCGGCGTCAGCTCGGGCTTGAGCGCCAGCAGCTTGGCAGCCAGGTTGGCCACTTGTGGGCTGGCCATGCTGGTGCCGCTGAGCTTCATGCGCACGCCGCCGGGCACCGGCGCCTCGACCTCAAAGCCATTGGCATGCACGGCCACGGTCTTGCCAAAGGTCGAGAAGCTGGTTTCGGTGCCGGCTTGGTCCACCGCACCCACGGTGATCAGATTGGGCAGCTCAAAACCGGCGGGGATGTATTCCTCAAAGTCGGCGCTGTTGTCCTCGTTGCCGGAACCGGCCACAAAGAAGATGTCGGGCGCACCGGCGATGGCCGCCCGCAAGGCGTCACGGTCGATCTTGAACAAGCGCTGGGCTTCTTGCTTACGCGCCTCGGGGCTGGCGCCCATGTTGTGATAGGTCAGCGCGCCTTCATAAGCGCTGGGGCCATAGCGCCAGCTCATGTTCACCACCTTGACCCCGGCCTTTTTGAAGCCCTCCACCATCTGGGTGTAAGCCGCCGCCATGGCCTTGGAGCGCGCCTCGCTGGGCTTGCTGGGCTCGCTCAGGTGGCTCCACAGCATGGTGCCGGTATAGACCTGGGCAAACGGGTTGCCGTCTACGGCAATGCCTGCCACATGGGTGCCGTGGACATAGATGCCAGCCAAGGAGGCGTCTTCCGAAAAGGCCTTGACTTGATCAGCCTTCATCCCTGCCAGCTTGGCCCGGAAGGCACGTGACTCTGGCGTGTCCAAGGCCGCGCGTTGATCCATCGCACCCTTGATGACGGCGCGCAGTTCGGGCCAGCGGGCCTGGGCTTCGCCCAGCGGCCGCAAGAGGTGGGTGGAGGGCTTGCCGTCATCGTCAAAGGCCATGCCGCGCGCCGGTGCGGCCTTGAACAAGCTCAGGTCCACGCCCGAATCCCAAATGCCCACCACCACGGTCTGCGCTTTGGCATTGGCCGGGATGGCAAAGGTGCGGGGCGTCCAGATATCAGGCTTGATGCTGGCCTTGGTTTGGCCGTCCACCACTGTCTGCAAACCAGCCAGCACGGCCGACTTGTTGGGGGCCAGCAGCTCGATTTGCATGCGCGAGCTGACGATGGCGGTGACCAAACCCTCGGGGATCACCATCTGGCCATTTTTGGCCATGGGGTCCAGTTGCGACTGGAATGCGCCCTTGATCAATTCAGGGTTGAAGGTCTCGATGCCACCCTTGTTGGCCTTGACCACATCTTGCACATCGGACCACGGCAAGGCGCTGTAGCGGCGCTGCACTTCAGCCTGCAGCCAGGCCGCATCACGCTTCTCGGCGCGCTGCTGTGACAACACATCCGTCAGCAGCCCGCTGGTCAGCTTGCCTGCGGTCTTCTCTTGCAAGGCCCGGGCCTTGGCCGTCCACTGCGGCACGGCCGCCCAATCCCCGCGCAGTTGCGCCATCGCGGCCAAGGCCGAGTAGTACTCGCGGAGCGTGGCGGCATCGCGGATGTCATAGCGCTCCAGATCGGCCCGCAGGTTTTTTTCAACCCCGGCAGCAAAGGCCTGCACGTCAGGCAGAGGCGCCGTCAAAAACTCGCTGGGCAACTTGGGCAGCGTGACGGTGCGCCGCGGCAGTTGATCGGCTTGAGTAATCACCGTGCGGGCAGCACCCGGCGCCGTGTCTGCGGCCAGCACGCTGGACGCAGACATCAAAGACAGGGTCAAGGCGGCCACAGCCAAAGAAAGAGAAGTCAGCTTCATCAAAAGGCTCCGTTTATGCGTGACGGAATGCTAATGCCGATGCGGATGTCTGCCCACCGAAATGGGATCAATTGCAGATCCAGCGGCATGAATGGCGCTAGTGCTTACCCTGGATCGATAGCCCACTTGCAACCTGACGAAGGGCTCAAGGAACAGACGGTGACACACGGTGCGGCGATGGCCGCCGGTGCACATCTCTGCCCCCATGCCCGCTTTGCCACAGCCTCTACCTGTCCGAGAGCCACGCACCATCAGTTTGGTGGCGCTGCGTTCGCCATCTGCCCTGCTGTGGCTGGTCTGCCTGCTCGTGGCCCTGCTCTGCCTGCCCATGGGTGTGGTGGTCCGCAGCCTGCTGCTGGGCCCCTGGGTGGAGGAGATCGTGTTTCGCTGGGGCTTGCAGAGCGCCTTGAGCCGCCGAGTCCCGCCGCTGGTGGCCAACGTCGCCACGGCACTGGCGTTTGCGGCCTGCCATGCGCTCTTGCAGCCCAGCCTGATGTCTTGGCTCACCCTGCTGCCCGCCCTGGTGCTGGGCACCGTGTTTCAACGCACAGGCCGCCTGCTGCGCTGTGTCGCCCTGCATGCCCTGGCCAACCTGATGTGGCATTTGGCCTTGGCGCCTCATTGGACCCCCTGACTGCGAAGGACTGCTTCATGACGCCTCGTCTCCACCCTCTGCGCGCCGCCGCTGCCCTGTGTCTGCTGTCCACAGCCCCTGCGCTGTGGGCGGCCAACCCGATACGCGGCGGCACGCTCTATGAAGCCAACTGTGTGGCTTGCCATGGCCCGGCCGAAGCCCCCACCAATGTCCGCTCACTCAACACGCGCAATGTGACCGCCGTGTTGCAAAGCGCCATTGCCAATAACCGGGGTGGCATGGGCGTCTTCTCCGGCAGCTTGAGTGCAGCCGACCTGGCCGACATCGCCGCCTTTTTGGGCAATGCGCCCACCGCACTCAGCTTTGCCAGCACGCCAGTGGGCAGCAGCAGCGCCAAGCAGACCTTGACCGTGCGCACCGGCCGAGTGGCGCTCAGCAACATCACCGTCAGCACCTCGTCCGAGTTCACCCGCCAGGGTGGCACCTGCGGCAGCACCTTGGCCGCCAACAGTGCTTGCACGGTGGATGTGCTGTTCCAGCCCACCCAAGCTGGGCAGCGAAGCGGCACGCTGAGCTTGGTGCACAGCGGCATCCCTGAGGGCGTGAGCGTAGGCCTGAGTGGCACCGCGACAGCCGTGGCCGTGCCCACCTTGACGCTCAACGCCACCAGCCTGGACTTTGGCACTCAGACCTTGAACCAAAGCAGCGCCAGCCGCAGTGTCACGGCCAGCAATTCCGGGACGACGGCACTGAGTTTCAGCAGCTTGGCCGTGAGTGGCGCGGCCGCTGCGGACTACACCACCGCCGGCAACTGCAGCACCACCGTGGCCCTGCAGCCCGCGCAGAGCTGCACGGTCGAGCTGACCTTCCGGCCCAGCGCCGTGGGCAGCCGCGCCGCCACCTTGCAGCTCGCCTCCAACGCCAGCAACGGCACCGGCAGCGTGGCCTTGAGCGGCACCGGCCAACAAGCGCCGGCCCCTGTGGTGAGCCTGGCCCCCGGCAGCCTGGACTTTGGCAACCAAGTCGTGGGCACGAGCAGCGCGAATCGCAACATCACGCTGAGCAACACGGGCAATGCGGCCCTGAGCATCACTGGCATTGCCGCCAGCGGGGCCTTCGGCGTGAACCATGCCTGCGGCAGCAGCTTGCCAGCAGGCGGCAGTTGCACCTTGCAAGTGAGCTTCACGCCAACGGGCGCGGGCGCCGCCAGCGGTGCGGTCACCGTCACCAGTGATGCTGCAGGCTCGCCCCAGCGCGTGAGCTTGAACGGCACGGGCACGCTGAGCTCGCCCACCTTGGTGTGGAGCCCGGCCACCACCAACCTGGCCTTTGGTGAAGCCACCGTGGGTGCAGCCAGCGCCATGAAGACACTGACGCTGAGCAACCAAGGCCCGGGTGACGCGACGCTGGCCAGCTTGGCCCTGAGCGGTAACCATGCGGCGGACTACCGGGTTGACGCCAGCTCGACCTGCGCACAAGGCCTGGCCCTGCCTGCCAACAGCACCTGCACGGTCAAGCTGAGCTTCACCCCCAGTGCCGCAGGCGCCCGCGAGGCCGCGCTGACCGTGAACAGCAACGGCAGCAACCCCGGCACCATTGCCTTGGGTGGCACCGGTGTGGCGGCCGCAGCCCCCAAACTGATGCTGTCGGCCACCGCCCTGAGCTTCAGCGTGCCGGCTGCGGGGGGTACCGCCGCCGCGCAAACGGTGACGCTGAGCAACAGCGGCAACGCACCGCTGACCATCAGTGCCTACAGCAGCAGCAATGCAGCCTTCAGCGTCAGCGCGGGGGCCAGCAATGGCTGCACCGCCGCACCGCTGACGCTGGCGCCTGCCGCCAGCTGCACGCTGCAGGTCAGTTGGGCGTCGGGCAACGCGGAGCAGGCCAGCGGCACGCTGCAAGTCAGCAGCAATGCCGCAGGCAGCCCGGCCAGCGTGACGCTGAATGGCCAACGTGAGTCCGACAGCAACCAAGGCGGCGGTGGCTGCACGCTGGGCGGTGGCGATGCTCGCTTCGACCCCATGCTCTGGGGCATGACGCTGCTGGCAGGCCTGATGCTGTGGCGCCGCCGCAAGCCCCAAGGGGCGAAAGCATGAAGGGCTTGATCTCGCGGCGCCAAAGCTTGCAAGGCGTGGCGGCCTGGGTGGGGGCGGGCCTGTGCGCACCCACGGTGTGGGCGGCCGAGGCGGTACCCGCCCTGAGCCTGCCCAAAGCCGATGGCAGCATGGTGCCGCTGTTCAACCCGGCCGCCAAGCTCACCTATGTGGACTTCTGGGCCTCTTGGTGCGGCCCATGCCGCCAGTCCTTTCCGTGGATGAACAAGGTGCATCAGCGCTTCAAGGACAAGGGCTTGAACGTGGTAGCCGTGAACCTGGACGCCAAGCGCGCCGACGCCGACCGCTTTTTGGCCGAGATGCCGGCGCAGTTCACCGTGCTCTTCGACCCCACGGGTCGCAGCGCCCGCGATTTCCAAGTCAAGGGCATGCCCAGCTCCGTGCTGGTGAATGCCCAACGTGAGCTGGTGTGGCGGCACACCGGCTTTAAAGACAGTGACGCCGCTGGGATCGAGACCCGCTTAGCACAAGCGTTAGGACTCGGATGACATTCAAGAAGACCATGACCATGACCACCCTCACTCCCCTCCCCGCCCAAGCGCCGCGTGCGCCAGCGGGCGGCGAACGCTCGCTCCAGGCGCGGGCCGCCATTGCACTGTGTCTCGGCCTGCTGGCGGGCTTGGGCGGATGTGCGATGAGCCCCCCAGCCGCCTGGGAGAAGGGCCAGTTGGCCAAGCCCGCCATGCGCATGGACGGCGACGGGCTGGAGCAGCGCTTTACCCAACACATCTATGCCAGCAAAGAGAACGCCTCTGGTGGCCAAAGCGTGGGGGGAGGTGGCTGTGGCTGCAACTGATGGCAAAACCTGCAGCAGCGTCTTGGCCGCAGCCTTGCTGCTGCCCGGTCTGGCCGCGCCCACCCTGGCACAGCAAGTGCCAGAGAAGACCGAACTCTCCTTCAAGCTGTTGGACTATCAAGACCGCCAGCCCGGGCTAGAGCGCACCCATGTGCGGGCGCCCTCGCTGGGCTTGGTCACGCCGCTGGGCGAGCAGTGGGGCCTGGAAGCCGGCTTGGTCAGGGACACGGTCTCCGGCGCCTCGCCGCGCTGGCACAGCGCTGTCTCTGGCGCCTCACGCCAAACCGAGCAGCGTGATGCCGGGGACCTGCGGATCACGCACTATGGCCATCGTCAGTCGTGGAGCATGGGCACCGCGCTGTCTGATGAAAATGATTACCGCTCGCGCAGCCTGTCGGTGGAGCACCGCTGGAGCACCGAAGACAACAACCGCAGCTATCAAGTGGGCGTGGGCTGGACGCGCGACGAGATCGGTGCCACCGGCCAGCCCAGCTTGCAAGAGAAGCGCCGCACCTTGGAGACCATGGCCTCGGTGACCCAGGCCTGGACAGCCCGTGACCTGGTGCAGTTCAGCCTGACCCATCGGCGCGGCGAGGGCTTTTATTCGGACCCGTATAAGTTTCCGGATGTGCGGCCGCAGAGCCGCCACCAAAGCACCGCGCTGCTGCGCTGGAACCATGCGTTTGACGCCTGGGATGCGGCCCTCAAGCTGAGCTACCGCTGGTATGGCGACAGCTTTGGCGTGCGCGCTCACACGCTGGAGGGTCAATGGGTGCAAAGCCTGGGCCAGCGCTGGACGGTCACCCCCGGCTTGAGGCTGTACAGCCAGCGCGCGGCCTCGTTCTATGTGGACCCACGACCGGGCAGTGAGGCCCCGCCGGCCTTGCCCGGTGCGGGCAGCGACGGGCTGATCTCTGCCGATCAACGCCTAGCAGGCTTTGGCGCGGTGGCGCTGTCGCTGAAGGGCGAATGGATGGTCTCGCCTGAACTCAGCCTGGATGTGCGCGTGGAGCAGTATGAGCAGCGCGGCGCGTGGCGTGTCGGCGGCCAAGGCTCGCCGGGCTTGGCACCGTTCTCAGCCCGGCATTGGATGCTGGGTGGCACCTATAGATTCTGAGGACGGCCATGCTCTCATCTGCACTCCAACAGCGCGGGCTGTCCTGGGCGCCACCTGAAGAGGCGGTGCCCACGGGGCACGATCTCGGCGTCGCCTTTGCAGCCCTGGGCGGGGAGGCGGAGCTGCGCCTGACGGGGCACAGCCAGGGCCTCCTGCTCGAAGCGGTCGAGGCTGCTCAAGCCGAGATTCTGCGGATTGAGCGGCAGTACTCCCGCTACCGCATTGACAGTGTGGTGTCCTGCATCAATGCGACGGCAGGCACGGGCTGTGGCATCAGCGTGGATGCCGAAACCGCTGGCCTTCTGAACTTTGCCGATCGCCTGTTCCAGCAAAGCCAAGGGCTGTTCGACATCACCAGCGGCGTGTGGCGAAAGGCCTGGGACTTTCGCTCAGGCCGCCTGCCCAGCGAAGCGGAGTTGGCCGCCCTGCGCCCCTGTGTCGGATGGGACAAGGTGCGCTGGGATGGGGAGTCGATCTACCTGCAGCGCGCGGGCATGGAGTTGGACTTTGGCGGCTTCGGCAAAGAGTACGCCGCCGACCGCGCTGCAGCGGTGCTGATGAGCCACGGCGTGAACAGCGGCTATGTCAACCTCGCTGGTGACATTCGCGTGCTGGGGCCACACCCCAGTGGCCGGCCCTGGCAGATGGGCCTTCAACACCCCCGCGCCCCCGACACCGTCATGGCCCAGGTGGCGATGACTGAAGGGGGTTTGGCCACCAGCGGTGACTACGAACGCTACTTTGACTTCAACGGCCAACGCTTCTGCCACTTGATCGACCCTCAGAGCGGCTGGCCCGTGCAGCACTGGCAGTCCATCAGCGTGGTCGCTCCGCTGTGCATTGCTGCAGGCTCGCTGAGCACTTGCGCAATGTTGATGGGCGCGGCGGGTGCCGACTGGCTGCGTGCGCAAGGCGCGCGCTTCTTGGCGGTGGATGCGCGAGGGCACATGGACGGCCATTTGTGGACTCACTGACATGATGAACCTCACGATCCCCCGCGGCCTGAGCGGCGCCCTGCTGGCCCTGAGTCTGCTGAACCCTGCGTTAGCCGAAGACAATTTCTTGGAGCCCGCTCAGGCCTTCAAGCCCAGCGCCAGCATCACCGAGGGCAGAACCGCGCAACTGAGCTTTGCCATCGCCCCGGGCTACTACCTCTATCGCGAGCGCACCGAGATCAGCGGCCTTGAGGGCACGCGCCTGGATGCCTCTAGCGTGCAACTCCCGGATGGCCAGACCAAGTTCGACCCGAACTTTGGCAAGGAGATGGTGGTCTGGAAGCAGCAAGCCACCCTGCGCTGGACGGTGGCCCCGGGCCAGACCCAGGCGCGCTATGCCGTGCGCTATCAGGGCTGTGCCGAGCAAGGCCTGTGCTACCCGCCTCAAACCGGCGAGCTGCGGGTCAGCACCGGTGCGTCCGGCGAGCTTCAAGCCCAGTGGCTGGAGGATGACGGCAGCTTGCCGAGCAGCACAACCCTCGCAGCGCCGACCACCGCAGCCACGGCCGACAATACCAGCGGCAAGGGCAGCCCCAGCCTCAAGGAAACCCAAGCCGATGATGTGAGCGGCATCGTCGCCGCCCTGCATTCGGGCCAGTGGCTGTGGGTCGTGGGCTTGTTCTTCGTCTTTGGGCTCGGCCTGTCCTTCACGCCCTGCGTGCTGCCCATGATGCCGATTTTGTCGTCCATCATCGTGGGGCAGTCTGGCACGGTCTCTCGCTCGCGCGGCTTTTTGCTGGCCCTCTCTTATTCCATGGGCATGGCCTGCATCTACACCTTGATGGGTGTGGCGGCCGGGCTGGCGGGTGCGGGCTTGGCCGCAGCGCTGCAGAACCCCTGGGTCTTAGGGGCGTTTGCCTTGCTGCTGAGTGCCTTGGCGCTGTCGATGTTTGGTGTCTGGGAGTTTCAGATGCCGGCTGCGGTGCAGACCCGGCTGCAAGGCGCGGCCTCGCGCCTGCCCGGCGGGCAGCATGTGGCGGTCTTTGCCATGGGCGGGCTGTCGGCTCTGATGGTGGGGCCTTGCGTCGCGGCGCCCTTGGCCGGTGCCTTGGTCTACATCGGCCAGACCCGTGACGCGGCGTTGGGGGCCGTGGCCTTGTTCAGCCTGGCCATGGGCATGAGCATTCCTTTGTTGGCGCTGGGCTTGTCGGCGGGCACCTTGCTGCCGCGCGCCGGCCCCTGGATGGAGCGCGTCAAGACGGTGTTTGGCGTGCTGCTCATGGGCGTGGCGCTGTGGCTGGTGGCCCCGGTGCTGCCGGAAGCGGTGGTCATGCTGCTGCTGGGCGGTGGCCTGTTGGTGGGCGCTGTCTCGGCGTTTCGATCGACCGTGGTGGCCAAGGGGCTGGCCTTGGTGGCCGGCCTCTGGGGCGCCAGCTTGGTGATCGGCGCGCTGTCGGGCGGCAGCACCTATCTGCAACCCTTGCGGCACTTGGCTGAGCGCGGCAGCACGGCGGCGGTGGCCAGCACCACCACACAAGCTGCCGGGCCCCGGTTCGAGCGGGTCAAGGACATGGCGGCGCTCAACGCGGCCTTGAGTGCAGCGCGCCAACGCGGGCAGACCGTGATCCTGGACTTCTATGCCGACTGGTGCACCTCGTGCAAAGAGATGGAGCACCTGACCTTTGCCAAGCCCGAGGTGCAGGCCCGCATGGGCAAGGCGCTGCTGCTGCAAGCCGACGTCACGGCCAACAATGCCGATGACCGAGCCCTCTTGCGTCACTTCACCTTGTTTGGCCCGCCTGCGGTGTTGCTCTTTGATGCCCAAGGTCAAGAGAAGGCGCAGGCGCGGATCATTGGCTTCATGCCGCCCGAGAAGTTCTTGAGCCGACTGGCTCAAGTGGGCCTGTAGTCAATCGTCGACCCGAGCACGGCCCGCTTTGACCTGCGCGCGCACGGCCTTGCCCTGCAGCCTGCGTTGCTGCGAGCCGCGCGTCGGGCGGGTGGGTTTGCGCTTCTTGGGCACATGAGCGGCGGCATCGACCAAGGCCTGCAAGCGCAGCAGCGCATCCGCTTGGTTTTGCGGCAGGCTGCGGTACTCCTGCGCCTTGATGACCACCACGCCCTCGGCCGTGATGCGGGCATCAGGCAGCGCCAGCAGGCGCAGCTTGATGGGCTCGGGCAGCGAGGAGGCATGGATGTCAAAGCGCAGGTGCACGGCGTTGGACACCTTGTTGACGTTTTGGCCGCCTGCGCCTTGCGCGCGGATGGCGCTGAAGCTGACCTCGTCGAGGGAGACCTGAGGGCCGGCCATGCAAAGCTCAGGCGGCTGCCCGCTCCACCACCACAAAACTCACCACATAGTCGCTCTCGTCGCTGAGGGTGACCTGGGCTTTCAGGCCTTGGGCTTCAAACCAAGTGGCCAGTTCCCCATGCAGGCGCACAAAGGGCTTGCCCGAGGGCTCGTTGAGGATCTCGCAGTCCGGCATGCGCATGGGCAGGTGCAGGCCGAGGCCAATGGCTTTGGAGAAGGACTCTTTGGCGGAAAAGCGGGTGGCCAGATAGATGACCCCGCGCGCTTCATTGCGCGCGCGGCGGGCGGCAAAAACCTTCAGCTCATTCGGCCCCAGCACCTTGCTGGCAAAGCGATCGCCCCGCCTTGCCAATGTCACGGCAATGCGGCGGCTGTCGCAGATGTCGGTGCCAATGCCGTGAATCATGCCGTGGCACCGGCCGCATGGATGCAGCCCAGATACGCGCGGATAGTGGCGCTGTAGCCCAGCTCCAGCGCGTCGGCGATCAAGGCATGGCCGATGGAGACCTCGGCCACACCCGGCACTTCGCGCACAAAGGCGGTGAGGTTGTCGCGATTGAGGTCGTGCCCGGCATTGACCCCCAAACCCGCCGCCAAGGCGGCACGGGCGGTGGCGGCGAACTGGTCCCGCACGGCTTGCTCACGCGGCGTGCCAAAGGCCGAGGCATAGGTCTCGGTGTACAGCTCGACCCGGTCCGCCCCCACGGCACGCGCGTGGGCCATTTGCTCAGGCACTGGGTCCATGAAGAGGCTGACGCGCACGCCCAATGCATGGCACTCGTCGATCAAGGGGCGCAGGGTGGCGGCATCGGCAGGCAGGTTCCAGCCATGGTCGGAGGTGAACTGGCCTTCGCTGTCGGGCACAAAGGTGGCTTGGTGCGGGCGCACGGCGCGGATGAACGCCATCAGGTTGTGCAGCGGGTTGCCCTCGATGTTGTACTCCACCTGCGGCCAGCGCTTGAGCAAGGTGGCCAGCTCATGCACATCGTCGGCGCGGATGTGGCGCTCGTCCGGCCGAGGGTGGACGGTGATGCCATCGGCCCCGGCTTCCAGCACGATTTCTGCGGCTCGGGTGACGCTGGGAATACCCAGATGACGGGTGTTGCGCAGCAAGGCCACTTTGTTGAGGTTGACCGACAAGGCCGTGCGGCCAAGAGCATGCGAAGAGGATTCAGGGGCGACGAGCGGGTTCATGAGCAGCAGTCCATCAAGCAGTGGGGGCCTCGGGCACCGCGAGGCGGGGCGCATCCAGCAATTGTTGCGCGTCCAGCATCACATCGCGGGTGCGCAATCGTGGGGTGCCCAGATGATAGTGAAGCAAGGTGCGCAAAGTGAGCTTGAGCACCGTGCCTTGGGCCGCGCAGGCGTATTGCACGCGGGCGAGGTCGCCCTCGGTCAGCGCGGCCTGAATGGCCAACAAGGCCTCACCCGGCAAAGGGTGGTCGTCCGGCGTGGCGGGGATCAAGCCCAAGCCAGGACGCAGGCCATAGGCCTTGCCGGCCTGCACCGCGCCTTGGGTGGCAAGGCGATCGAGTTGGGGCAGAAAGCCAGTCTCGCGCAGCAGCACCAACTCAAAGGCCCGCAAGGCGGCGGCAGACACCCACTCATCAGGCTGGGCCAAGGCCGGCAAGGTGGCGGCATAGGCGTCAAACAGCACGGGGTGCGGGTCATGCCGGGGCAGCAGCTTCATCAGCAGCTCGTTGAGGTAGAAGCCCGAGAACAGGGCTGCCCCACTGAGCATGGGTGCGCCGCCCAGCCACTCTGCCCCGCGCAGGGTGCTGATCTCGGCGTTCTCATCGCGGCTAGGGCGGCTGACGCTGGCCAGCAGGCCCTGAAAGGGCAGGAGCACCGGCCGCAGTTGCGAATAAGGCCGCTTGGCGCCTTTGGCGACCACGGTGAGTCGGCCTTGTTCGCGGGTGAACAGGTCGAGGATCAGGCTGGTTTCGCTCCAGTCGTAGCGGTGCAGCACATAGGCCGCCGTGGTGGCAGCGCGGCTGCGCGGCAGCTTGGCCGTGCTGGCGTCCGCCCCGCGCGCTGTGCTCATTCGTAGCCGTAGGAGCGAAGGTGTTCTTCGCTGTCGGCCCAACCGGAGCGAACCTTGACCCACAGCTCCAGAAACACCTTGCCCTCGGTCAGGCGCTCTAGCTCTTGGCGGGCTTCGCTGCCGATGCGCTTCAAGCGCTCACCGCCCGCGCCGATGATCATGCCTTTATGGGCATCGCGCTCGACCACGATGGCGGCGGCGATGCGGCGCAGATTGCCCTCCTCTTCCCACTTCTCGATCACCACCGTGGAGTTGTAGGGCAGCTCGTCGCCTGTCAGGCGGAAGAGCTTTTCGCGGATCAGCTCACTGGCGAGGAACTTCTCGCTGCGGTCGGTCAGTGCGTCTTCCTCGTAGAACCAATCCTGCTCGGGGAGGTAGGGCTTGATGATCTGGAAGAGCCGGTCCACATCAGCCTGCTTTTGCGCCGACATGGGCACGTATTCAGCAAAGGGGTGGCGCTCTTGCATGCTCTTGAGCCAAGGCAGCAGGTCTGAGCGACGGTGTACGGTGTCGAGCTTGTTGGGGATGAGCACCACGGGCTTGCCCTCAGGAATGAGCGACAGCACTTTGGCGTCGTCCATGCCAAAGCGCCCCGCCTCGACCAAGAACAGCACCACGTCCACGTCGGACAGCGTGGACTGCACCGTGCGGTTGAGGTTGCGGTTCAGCGCCGTGGCGTGCTTCATCTGGAAACCCGGCGTGTCCACAAACACAAACTGGGCTTCTTCAACGGTGCGCACACCGGTGATGCGGTGGCGCGTGGTTTGCGCCTTCTTGGAGGTGATGCTGATTTTTTGGCCCACCAAGGCGTTCATCAGCGTGGACTTGCCCACGTTGGGACGACCGACGATGGCCACCAGGCCGCAGCGCGCGCCTTCAGGGCTGGCGTTGGACACACCCGCAGGCAGGTCGGGCATGGCGGGCATGTCGGGCATCTCGGGCAGGTCAGACTCGGGGGGCAGGTTCAATTCGGGTCACCACAAGGGTTGGGGTCAGGGTGCAGCGGGATCGCGCAATTTTTCAAGGAGTTGTCGGGCCGCTTCTTGCTCAGCGGCGCGGCGTGATCGGCCGGACCCGGTGCAAGCCATTTGCAGCGCAGGGACGGCGCCTTCCACGTCAAAGGTCTGGGCATGGGCTTGGCCATGCGTGGCCACGATGCGGTAGCTGGGCACCGGCAGGCGCTTGGCCTGCAGCAGCTCTTGCAGCTCGGTCTTGGCGTCTTTGCGCCAGTTGTCGATGGTGGTGGTGTCGATCAGCTCACCAAAGAGCTGCCGCACCAAGGCATGCGCGGCAGCGTCGCCGCCATCCAGATAGACGGCGCCCAAGAGGGCCTCGGTCGCGTCGGCCAAGATGGACGGGCGCTGGGCGCCGCCGCCGCGCGCCTCGCCCTCGGAGAGCTTGAGCACTTCGGGCAGCCGCAGGGCCAGGGCCACGCGGTGCAGGCTTTCTTCGCGCACCAAGTGGGCGCGCACGCGAGTGAGATCGCCTTCGTCAGAGCCGCTGAAGCGGTCATAGAGCAGGCGCGAGATGGTGAGGTTGAGGACGGCGTCGCCCAAAAACTCCAGGCGCTCGTTGTGGTCGGCGCCGTGGCTGCGGTGTGTCAGCGCGCGAGCAAGCAAGCTGGCCTGCTGGAAGCGATAGCCTAATCGCTGCTGCAGGGCCTCTAAGGCCGCACTCATGACACACCCAAGCGCATGGTTCAGCGCACCTTGCCGCTGTAGTTCACCAGCAGGCTGACCGGCCCCACCAAGGGGATTTGCTTGTTGTAGTCAAAGCGCACTTCCATGCGCTCGTTGACGGTTTCGATCTCCAGATCAGCGCCCTTGATGGTGGCAATGGAGAACTCGATTTGAGACTGCTTGTCGAACGCTGCGCGCACTTCACTGGCCGAGCCCGGGCGGCTGTCGCCCTTCATGATGCGGGTCAGCGTCTGCTGGATGGTCAGGTACTCATTGAAGGACGGCCAGACGCGAATGGCCATCAGGCCCATGAAGCCCACAAAGAAAGCCCAAACCACGAGGCCAAAAATGGTCAGACCACGTTGGCGTTGGCGTGTATGCAGCATGTCGCGAGTCCTTTTGAGTCTCAATGGAAGGCCCCAATGCGGCCCAAGTTTCCAAAATTCATCCACACCACAAAGGCACGCCCTACGAGGTTCTCGTCGGGCACAAAGCCCCAATAACGCGAATCTTCAGAGTTGTCACGGTTATCGCCCATGACAAACAGGTGGCCTGCGGGCACTTTGCAAACAACACCTTCCAGACTGTGGCGGCATTGGTCGCGGAAAGCGAAATCGTACCGCGAACCATTGAAAGACAGCGGCGTCTTTTCTTGCTGAATTCGGTGATCTACCTCACCTAAGCGCTCCGAGAAGCGCAGCATGTAGCGATAGGCTAGGTCGTCGTACTGCTCGCCCAAGGCCGTGACGGGCACCGGCTGGCCGTTGATGCGCAATTCATGATTCAGGTAGGAGACCTCATCGCCGGGCAAACCGACCACGCGCTTGATGTAGTCGATGCGCGTATCCATAGGGTAGCGAAACACCACCACATCGCCGCGCTTGGGCGCATGGTTGTCGATGATCTTCTTGTTGATCACCGGCAGGCGCACACCGTAGTGAAACTTGTTCACCAAGATCAAATCGCCCACTTCCAGCGTGGGGATCATGGAACCGGTCGGGATCTTGAAGGGCTCAAACAGGAATGAGCGCATCAGGAAGACCACCACGATGACGGGGAACAGACCCGCCGTCCAGTCCAGCCACCAGGGCTGCATCAGCAGGCGCTCGCGGGCCTCGGTGATGTCGCCGTCCACGCGTTGGATGCCCTGTTTGGCAAGTTCCGCCCGACGCGCAGCATCTTGCGACGCCAGTTGGATCGCGGCTTTCTCGCGAGCCGGTTTGAAGCGGAAGATCTCTGCCAGCCAGTAGAGGCCCGTGACCACCGAGAGGATGAACAGCAGCAGCGAGAAGTTGCCGTGCCACATGTCCATGTACCAACCACCCAGGTAGGCGATCAGCGCCGCGTAGAGGACGGCCGTCAATGCACTCATGCGTTTTGTCCAGCCCACCGCGAAGTGGGCGAAATGAGAGGAATCTGGAAATCGAAGGACACCGGCAGACGATCAGTCGTCCACCTGCAAGATGGCCAGGAAGGCTTCTTGCGGCACCTCGACCGAGCCAATCTGCTTCATGCGCTTCTTGCCGGCTTTTTGCTTCTCCAGCAGCTTGCGCTTACGGGTGATGTCACCGCCATAGCATTTTGCCAGCACGTTTTTGCGCAGCGCCTTGATGTTCTCACGGGCAATGATGTTGGCGCCAATCGCCGCCTGAATGGCCACGTCGTACATCTGGCGCGGGATCTGCTCGCGCATCTTGGCGGCCACCGCGCGGCCACGGTACTGGCTTTGCACGCGGTGAACAATGATAGACAAGGCATCGACGCGATCGCCGTTGATCAGCAGGTCCACCTTCACGACGTCGGAGGCGCGGTACTCTTTGAACTCATAGTCCATCGAGGCATAGCCCCGTGACACGCTCTTGAGCTTGTCAAAGAAGTCCAGCACGATCTCGGCCAGGGGCATGTCGTAGGTCAACATGACCTGACGGCCGTGATAGGCCATATTGAGCTGCATGCCGCGCTTTTGGTTGCACAGCGTCATCACCGGGCCGACATAGTCTTGCGGCATGTAGAGGTGCACGGTGACGATGGGCTCGCGGATTTCCTTGATGCGGCCCAGATCCGGCATCTTGGAGGGGTTCTCCACCTCGATGACGGTGTCGTCGTTCAACTCGACCTCGTAGACCACGCTGGGCGCGGTGGTGATGAGGTCTTGATCGAACTCGCGCTCCAAGCGCTCTTGAACGATCTCCATGTGCAGCAGGCCCAAGAAGCCGCAGCGGAAACCAAAGCCCAGCGCTTGGCTGACCTCGGGTTCATAGCGCAGCGAGCTGTCGTTGAGCTTGAGCTTTTCCAGGGCGTCGCGCAGTTGGTCGTACTCGCTGGCCTCGGTGGGGTAGAGACCAGCAAACACCTGGGGTTGGATCTCTTTGAAGCCAGGCAGTGCCTCGCTGGCCGGGCCAGCGTTGTTGGGCAGCTTCTTTTCCAGGGTGATGGTGTCACCCACCTTGGCCGCCTGCAGCTCTTTGATGCCGGCGATGATGAAGCCCACCTCGCCCGCCTTCAGCGATTCGCGGTTCTCGCTCTTGGGCGTGAAAACGCCCAGGTGCTCAGCCGGATAAATGGCATTGGTGGCCATCATGCGGATGCGGTCGCCTTTTTTGAGCTCGCCGTCGACCACGCGCACCAACATCACCACGCCGACATAGTTGTCGAACCAGGAGTCGATGATCATGGCGCGCGGCGGACCCTCGGGGTTGCCCTTGGGCGGGGGCATGCGCGCGATGACGGCTTCCAGGATCTCATCAATGCCCATGCCGGTCTTGGCCGAACAGGGGATGCCATTGCTGGCATCGATGCCGATCACGTCTTCGATCTCTTCCTTGGCGCGCTCCGGGTCCGCCTGCGGCAGATCCATTTTGTTGAGCACCGGCACAACTTCAACGCCCAAATCCAAGGCCGTGTAGCAGTTGGCGACGGTCTGGGCTTCAACGCCTTGTGAGGCATCCACCACCAGCAGAGCGCCTTCACAAGCCGACAGCGAACGGCTGACTTCATACGAGAAGTCCACATGCCCAGGGGTGTCGATCAGGTTGAGGTTATAGACCTGCCCGTTCTGCGCCTTGTATTGCAGTGCGGCTGTTTGGGCCTTGATGGTGATGCCGCGCTCGCGCTCGATGTCCATCGAGTCGAGCACCTGGGCTTCCATTTCTCGGTCGCTCAGGCCGCCACAGCGTTGAATGATGCGATCCGCCAGCGTGCTCTTGCCGTGATCGATGTGGGCAATGATCGAGAAGTTGCGAATGTGGTCCATGCAAGAGAGATGCGCAGGCACAGGGCCAGCGGCTTTGAGTCAGCAGCGCTTCTCAGCGCGAACATGCCCCACCAGAGTGGAGCCTTTTTGGGAGTGGAGAGCGCCAGTGAAAGCCCCCTGCTCTTTCGAGTGAAAACCCACTCAAATGGCGTCGGAGCACTCCCACCGCAGCGGCTCGCCACGGTTAAAAAAAAGGCACGTCCAAGAGGAGACGCGCCTTCCAACAAAACTTATGGCAACTGCTTGTTGGGCCTTCATTGTAGCCAAAAGGGCCTGTCTGCAAGCCCCGACTTTTGGTGCCCAAGGCTCGTTGCAAGGTGCCAACAGGAAAAGTTATACACAACTTATCAACAAACTCAGGATGACATGGGGAGAGTGTTGCACCGACCCCGCACTGAACGCTCAATATCGAAACAATTGCGGCAGGTTTACCCCGGATTCTATCTCTGAGCGCCTGCAATGCCTGTTGGGTCAAAAGTATGTAGGCACTCACCTATTGAATCTGTGGCCCTGATACGACGCGAGCACCGATGAGAAATTTCTTCGGTTCAGGGCCAGGATTCCACCTCATGGAAAGACCCGCTGGCCAAGTCGGACAGCGGGTCTGGGCGGTTATGCCTTCAGCGGCTGGGGCGGATGACCACGTAATTGACCCAGTCTCCCCGCCGCACCAGCACCGTCACCGGTTTGCTCTTGTCGAGCTTCGCAGCCAGCGCCGTGAACTGCTTGACGTCACTCACCTCGGTGTTATCCAGCAAGGTGATCACGTCACCCTCGCGCACACCGGCACGCGCCGCAGGGCCGTCGACCGACTCGACACGCACGCCACCCTTGAGCTTGAGTTCACGCTTTTGGGCGTCCGTCAGGTCCACCACACCGAGGCCGAGCGTGGTCTTGACGGGTGACGCTGGAGCCGACTCTGCGGGGCCGCTGCCACGGGCTATATCGGCTTCCAACTCGACCACGCTCAGGCTGATCTCCTTGGTGCCGCCACGACGGAAGACTTGCAGGGTGGCCTTGCTGCCCGGCTTGGTGGCGCCGATGATGCGCGGCAAGTCGCCGGCTTTCTCGATGTTGCGGCCGTCGACCTTGACGATGATGTCACCCGCCTCGATGCCGGCTTTCTCGGCTGGCGAGCCGGGCTCGACGCCTTGCACCAAGGCCCCCATCGGCTTGCCCAGGCCAATCGATTCGGCGACTTCTTCAGTGACGGGTGCAATGCGCACGCCAATGCGCCCACGGATGACGCGGCCGCCATTGCGCAACTGGTCGGAGACACGCGTGGCCTCGTCAATCGGGATGGCAAAGGAGATGCCGGCATAGCCGCCCGAAGGGCTGTAGATCTGGGAGTTGATGCCCACGACTTCGCTGCGCATATTGATCAGCGGGCCGCCGGAGTTGCCAGGGTTGATCGCCACGTCCGTCTGAATGAAGGGCAGGTACTGGCCCGTGTCGCGCTGCTTGGCGCTGACGATGCCGGCCGTCACGGTGCTCTCCAAGCCGAAGGGTGAGCCAATGGCCATCACCCACTCACCCACCTTGAGGCGGTTGGCGTCGCCAATCTTCACGGCCGGCAAGCCCGTGGCCTCAATCTTGACCACGGCCACGTCGGTACGCGCATCCGCGCCCACCACCTTGGCTTTGTACTTGCGCTTGTCGGTCAGCGTAACCCACAGCTCGTCTGCACCATCCACCACATGGGCGTTGGTCATGACATAGCCGTCGGCCGTCAGGATGAA
>NZ_JBIKNQ010000053.1:0-39721 GCF_044358605.1 Ideonella sp. | reverse complement strand
CCTCAACCACCAGACCCCCATCGAGGCCCTGAAAAAATGGCACGCCTCACACCCCAAGCTCTTCACAAAACGTGTGAATGATCTCCCGGGGCTTGACACATAGGGGCCAGCTTGGGCCGACACACTTTAATATTGCGTAACCCAAAACTGACCAGTGCGTCTGCGCAACCTGGGGCTGCAATCACAGGTAGTTGCGACGGCAGCATTTATCCCAGCAACTAGGCAATTTCCCGCATTGACCCTTGAAGTCCTGGCGATATTAAATTAGGACCAAGAAATAAAACTTCTGTTCCTCTATATCGCTTTTGAGCACTATAGCTGAGACTATAGGTCAGGCAATTATATTTGGCGTAAAAATCCCTAATGGATGGAGCATCGTCATAGGAAACCATCCATTGTTGCGAAATATTTTCGACACAGGCTGCGATTTCTTTATGATCCTCATGTCCATAATGATGGGTGTATAAATCACCACCTTTCACATAATAGGGCGGATCAAGATATACCAAGGTCTTTTCTGGCAACCTGGAGACAACATCTAACAAAAATTGCTTCGCATCGAGCTGGTGCAATGTTATCTTCGATCTATGATCTGCAATCAATCGCACCCTACTAATGAGTTCATTTTTGGCATAACGGGCATCAATTTTATAATTACCATCTTGATTTTTCCCGCCAATAACTCCTGCTGAAATTATTCCCGAACGATTAGTTCTATTCAGGAAGAATGTGGAGAAACCGAGATCAATAGGACTTTCACGTTCCTTATTTGTCTGGATTTCCCGCATTCTGAGCCAAGTTTCTAAGTTTACTGGTGTATCACGAATTAGAGCACACAGCTCATCAGTGCTATTAAGTACGCTATGCCAAAATGACCAGATTGAACGATCAATGTCATTAATGTGGATGTGTTGAACGAACTCCTGGATTACGAGTTCAAGAGCGATTGAACATCCCCCAGCATAGGGTTCAGCATATGTTCCATCAAGCAGTTTATTCGCGCGCAAAACGGCTTTGACGTAATCGGCGAGCTTGGTTTTGCCACCCGGATAACGTAACGGAGAATAAAAGGCGGACACAAATTTTCCTGGGGTGATTTGGGTGGAACTTTACTAGCTTTCGGAGTCTTTGATCAACCCGACTTAATAGCCCTTAACAAGGCCCCCATGAAAGCCTCTATGCCGTTACTCCACATTGCATTCAGCTCTGTCGGGAGTGGTGAAGCGTATCGGTTGTGCATAAACGCATGCAAGGTTGTCACACTGGCGGTTGGACTGACTGTCGTGTCGTTGTCATCAACACCATGCTTTTTAACCCCTTCCGCCGCTTGCTTCGTTAGCATGCGATTTTCTCGCAGCCATTTGGTACACGCATTGATCTTTTCAGACAATGTTGGTGAAGTGCGCTTATTAGTCTGAGATTCAACTGTTACAGCTTTAGACTCAATCAGTTCATCAACAGACAACTCGACAAATACGCGCAGTAGGACTGCACATGCATTGGGGTGCGTATGAACATTGATACGCTTGAGATCTCGGTAGATGTCATTTATCCGTGGCGAGCCAATTGAAGCAATGAAACTTGGCGGAATGAGCTTCGTGCGCAGTCGACTGGTTGGCCTTGAGGTGACCGCTGCTGTACCTACGACTTTGGCTGGCTTAGCTTGGTGGCCTGCGTCTCCAACAGACCAAGGTTCGCCTGATTTACTCAGGTTGGGCCGGGTAGAAGTGGGCAATTGTGCAACATAATTTTCTCGATCCTTTTTGCCTTTGAGCTTAGTTACTGTCCAGTGGTCTCCAAGCAAATCACTGACGACCCGCTTGACACCCTTCGCCAGTTCGTTCGGCGGAACGGATGACGATAGCTTGCCTTGACTCAATTTGAGACCCAATACAGCACGTACGTCGGGATCACCTATCAAACGCGCGAGCGTGGACACAGGAAATGGGCGCCTGCCGTTAATATCCTGCTCGGTAAACCAACCCTGTTGTTTGCCAAATTCGAGTAGTGAAGTCGCCGCGTCACCCTTCCGAAATCTTGCAGCTTGGATGCCGTCCCAGCTGACGATGCCTGCGCCACTGTTTTCACCCGTGTGTTTCAGCGCAATCCATACGTTCGCTTCTTCACGGGACTCAAAGAACGCAACTTCGATATTAAATAATTCCAGACTCTTGGCCTCAATTGCAAGGCTGCGCAGCTTCTTGATCATGCCCGAAAGGGCTGAGTTTTGTGGAAAACTGTCCAGTAAAGCCGGATTGCGCAACGCCCGCAGTACGGCTGAGCGTCTATTGCCCTCAACCACAACAAACCGGTCTCCAACACCTGGGATTACCGTGATTAAATCCGTCGGATTGAGACCGTTGTCGACTATGTGCTGCGCCAATGCCTGGGTCTTCTTGGGCTCAGACGTCAGCATCATTTCCAGCGCTTCTCGCTGACTTCCCTGCTGTTCGTAGCGCGGATTATCAAGATCGAGGTCAAGTTTATCAATGGTTACTTCTATTACCGGCATCGTTCACCCCTGTACTTTGAATTACATCCAAAATTAAGCCGAGCGCCGCGTCCAAATGTAGGCCATAAATTCCAAGTGGACTGAACGATTCGGTTGCGGCTGAGTTTACTTGGTGACCCTTGTGTTGTGCTGTAGTCACCGCACACGGCGGCGTGCTGTTTTTGGATGAGATTGGCGAGCTGGGCCTGGACGAGCAGGCCATGCTGCTCAAGGCGGTCGAGGAGAAGCGCTTCTACCCCATGGGGAGTGATCGCGAGGTCAGCAGCGACTTCCAACTGATTGCCGGCACCCACCGCGACCTGCGCCAAGACGTAGCCCAGGGCCGGTTCCGAGAAGACCTGTTTGCCCGCATCAACCTGTGGGCCTACACCCTGCCGGGCCTGGCGCAGCGGCCCGAAGACCTGGAACCCAATATCGACCATCTGCTGGCCCGCATGGCGGTGGAGCTGGGCCGCGCGGTGCGCTTCAATGTGGAGGCCAAGGCACAGTACCTGCGCTTTGCGCAAAGCCCGGAGGCGCTGTGGCGCGGCAACTTCAGAGACCTTTCCGCCAGCATCACCCGCCTGGCCACCTTGGCGGACAGCGGGCGCATCTCGACCGGTTTGGTTGAGGCCGAGATCCAGCGCCTGCGGTGGCTGTGGCAGGGCCACATGGGCGATCTCGCTGCGGCCCAACGCTCAGCCACCCTGCCCACCGCACTGCAGGCGCAGTGGGACACCTTGGACCTGTTTGACCAACTTCAGCTGCAGGCGGTGCTGGCAGAGTGCCGCACGTGCAGCAGTTTGTCTGAGGCGGGCCGCAAGCTCTTCAACCGATCACGCGAGGAGCGCAAAGTGGTGAATGACGCGGACAGACTGCGCAAGTTTTTGCTGCGGTTTGGGCTGAGTTGGGAGGACTTGAGGGCGCTGTGATGGGCTTATCGTTGGGCTTGTTGTTGCACACGATTGATTTGGAAATGGAATGACTCTCGCCATGCCCCACACCCTCCGCCCCGCCACGCCGCAAGACATTCCCTCCATCGTCGCCCTGATCCGCGAGCTGGCCGAGTTTGAGCACCTCAGCCACTTAGTGCAAACCACGTCCGAGAAGCTGCACCCGCATCTCTTTGGCGAGCGGCCTGTGGCTGAAGCCGTGGTGGCCGAGGTCGACGGGCAGGTGGTGGCCTTTGCGCTGTTCTTCACCAACTTTTCGACCTTCTTGGCGCAACCGGGGCTGTACCTGGAAGACCTCTACTTGCAGCCCGCCCACCGCCAGCACGGCCTAGGCCGTGCGCTGCTGACGCACTTGGCGCAGTTGGCCGTGGCGCGCGGCTATGGCCGCTTTGAGTGGAGCGTGCTGGACTGGAACGCCAATGCCATCCGCTTCTATGAAGGCATGGGGGCGACGGTGATGCCGGACTGGCGCACTTGCCGGGTGACTGGGGAGCGCTTGCAGGCGCTGGGTGGGCACGCCTGAGCGCACGGCCCTGGGCCGAGTGGTGGCCTGCGAGGATGATCGACATTCGATCATTCGCTGTTCGCAAATAGCGAATGGTGCTTGGCCTTGGTTGCATGCTATATGCATATGGCATATGATTGATTCATGGCATCTTCTGGCATTCGATCCCGCTTGGCCCAGGCGCAATGGGCGCTGAAGCCCCAAGACTTGGCCATGGGGTTCAAATTGGCCGTGCTGGGCCCGCAGCGCTTGTCCTTTGCAGCGCTGGCCGACCAAATGTGCCTGTCGGTCTTCGAGGCGCACGCCTGCGTCTCGCGCTTGCTGGCCTCAAAGCTGCTGACGGAAATTGACGGCCAACTGCGTCTGCAAATGGCCGCCTTTGAGCCGCTGGTCCTGCTGGCCGCCGCCCATGTCTTCCCCCCTGTACGCGGCGAGGTGACGATGGGCTTTGTGACCGCGCATGGGGCAGCCCCGCTGCGCTCCAAGCTCTTGCTGTCTGACGACCTTCCGCCCGTCTGGCCGCACCCAGACGGCGACACCCGAGGTGTGAGCCTGTTGGCGCTCTATCCCAAGCTGCCAGCCGCCGCCCTGAAGGACGCGCGCCTGTATGAATGCTTGGCCCTGTTCGACAGCTTGCGCATTGGCCAAGCTCGCGAGCGCGAACTGGCCAAGACCTTGCTGCAAGAACGACTGCGCGCGCCCCACCCTAAACCAGAGCCTGCATGAAGCCCACACACCCCAATGTGGCCATGCTGGAAGTGGTGGCCAAAGCGCTCGGGCCGCTGTGCGATGAGGTGGTGTTTGTGGGCGGTTGTGCGGCAGGCCTGCTGCTGACGCAGACGCGCGCCGACTCGATACGCGTGACCGAGGATGTGGGCCTCGTCGCCAGTGCAGTGACCACGGCCGAGTTTCATGCCACCGAAGCGCAGATGCGCCGTCAAGGCTTCAGCAATGACTTACGTCCCGACGCCCCATTTGCCGATGGGTCTATGCCAATGTCACGGTCGATCTAATGCCTTGTGTGCCCGCAGCCATAGGCTTTGCGAATCGCTGGTATCCCTTGGCCGTGGCCTCTGCCAGCAAGGTGACATTGCCTTCTGGGCAAGCCATCCGTTTGATTGCAGGCCCGGTGTTCATCGCCACCAAGCTCGAAGCCTTCAAGGACAGAGGCCGCACCAGCGCCGGCGCACTGGACATGCTGGGCAGCCATGATCTCGAAGACATCGTGAGTGTCATTGACCGCAGACCTGAGTTGCTCGCAGAGTGCCAGAGCAGCCCAGACGACTTGAAGGTCTACCTCGCCAGTGAGTTTCAGCACCTGCTGGACGCCCCGGGGTTCATCGAGGCCCTGCCCGGACACGTGCCCGCCGACGCGGCCAGCCAGATGCGACTGAGCCGCCTCTTGACCAGCATCCGAACCCTGGCTCATTTGGCGGGCTGAGATACTTCGCCCTGGCGCACGCTTTCAGGCGCCCACACCTTCATGCACAGCCTCACCCCCACCCACCTCCTCCACTCGGCCTCCGCCGTTTTTGAAGCCGCACTGCAGGTCGGCCTGCTGCCCGAAGGCCACCGCTCGCGGCGCCTGCATGGCCACAGCTTTTTTGCCACGGTGCGGGCGGCCCTGCCTGCAGGTTGGGCGCCGTTTGCCGGAGGCGAAGTGGCCGAGTTGCAGCGCCGCATGGAGGCCTGCACGGCACCGCTGGACTATGCGCTGCTCAACGACACCTTGCCGCAGCCCACCGATGAAAACCTGGCGCGCTGGATCCGGGCGCGCTTGGAGACGGAGTTTGGCGTACCGGGCATCCACCAAGTGGGCGTGCAGAGCACACCGCATTGCGGGGTGGACTTGGACGCTGCAGGCCAGGCCCATGCTTGGCGACGCTATCGCTTCCAGGCGGCGCACCGCCTGCCGAATGTGCCGGCTGGGCACAAGTGCGGGCGCATGCACGGCCATGGCTTTGAGGTTATCTTGCATGCCAACCAAGACGTGGGCGGGCGCGACATCGGCATTGATTACGACCACTTGGACGAGCTGTGGGCACCTCTGCACTTTGAGCTGAACTACCACTGCCTCAACGAGATCCCTGGGCTGGAGAACCCGACCAGCGAGGTCATCTCGGCCTGGTTGTGGCAACGCCTCAAGCCGGTGTTGCCCGAGCTGAGCTGGGTCACGGTTTATGAGACGGGCTCCTGCGGTGCCAACTTTGACGGCACGCATTACCGCATCTGGAAAGAGCTGACGCTGGACAGCGCGATTCGCCTGCGCCATGCGCCCGAGGGCAGCCCGCTGGCCGCCATCCACGGCCACACCTACACCCTGCGCCTGCACCTCTCGGCCCCACTGGATGCGGTGATGGGCTGGACGGTGGACTTTGGCGATGTGAAGACCCTGTTCGATCCCATCTTCAAGGCCATCGACCACCGCCCGCTCTACGAGATTGCCGACCTGCCCGATGGCGACGCCATGAGCTTGGCCCATTGGGTGCTGGCCAAGGGCCGCGCCGCCCTGCCGGAGCTGGACCGGGTGGACTTGTATGAAACCCGCGGCTGCGGCGCCATCGTCAGCGCCCAAGACGAGACCGAGTTGGTGCCGGTATGAAGCCACAAGGTCACCACAGACACACCGAGGTGCCGTCATGACCTACTCGGTCAAAGAAATGTTCTACACGCTGCAAGGCGAGGGCGCCCAAGCCGGGCGCGCGGCTGTGTTCTGCCGCTTTGCCGGCTGCAACCTCTGGAGCGGCCGCGAGGAAGACCGGGCCACGGCCACCTGCAGCTTTTGCGACACCGACTTTGTGGGCACCAATGGCCAGGGCGGTGGCAAGTTCAGCAGCGCTGAAGCCTTGGCCAGCGCCGTGGCCGCGCTGTGGCCCGAGGCCACCGGAGGCCAGCGCTATGTGGTGTGCACCGGCGGCGAGCCGCTGCTGCAACTGGACGAAGCCGCGATTGCCGCCCTGCACGCGCAGGGCTTTGAGGTGGCCGTCGAGACCAACGGCACCCAGCCGGCGCCGGCCGGGCTGGACTGGATCTGCGTCAGCCCCAAGGCCGACGCCGAGCTGGTGCTGACCCAGGGCGATGAGCTCAAGCTCGTCTACCCCCAACCCCTGGCCCCGCCCGAGCGCTTTGCCCACCTCGACTTCAAACACTTTTTCTTGCAGCCCATGGACTCGGTGCTCAAGCGCCAGCACACGCAAGACACCGTGGCCTACTGCATGGCCCACCCGCAATGGCGGCTGGGGGTGCAGATGCACAAGGTGGTGGGGATTGAATGAGGCGTTTGGCGAAGCCTGACAAGCTGGGAAGACCATGAGCCTGGGGTGGCCGCCCTGGCCCGCCTGAGCCGCTATCCTTCACGCCTTGCTCACAAGGCTCATCAAGGATCGCCGCCCATGTCGCACCCCCTGACACGCTTCTGCACCCACTCGCTCTTGGCCGCCGCCGCGCTGGCCGCCATGGCCAGCCCACTGGTGCATGCGCAAGCCACCCCAAGCGCCAGCGCCGCGCCCACCGATGAGCGCTATGTGTGGGACTTGACGCCGCTGTTTGCCACGCCCGCAGCGTGGGAGGCCGAGCGCCAAGCGGTGTTGGCCGAGTTGCCCAAGATGCAAGCGCTCAAAGGCTCGGTGGTCAAGGGCGATGCGGCGGCTTTGTTGACCGCCTTGCAAGCGCAGTCGGCCCTGCGGCTGCGGCTCAGCCGCTTGGGCGTTTATGCCTCGACCCAGCAGAGCACGGATAACCGCAATGCCCAGTTTCAAGAACGCGGCAATTTGGTCCGGGCCGTCTTCGGCCAGGCCAGCTCGGCCGGGGCCTGGTTGGCGCCGGAGATTCAAAGCCTGGGCGCGGCCAAGGTCGAAGCCATGTCGGCCGCCGAGCCGAAATTGGCGCCTCATGCGGTGAACCTGCGCCAAACGCTGCGCCAAGCGCGCCACACCCTGAGCGCCGACACCGAAGCCGCGCTGGGCGCTCTGAGCCCTGTCTCCCGCGCGGCTGTGCAAGCCCGCACGCTGCTGATGACCACAGACATCCGATGGCCCAGTGTCACCATTGACGGCAAGCCGCAAGAGGTCAACCCCACCAGCTACGGCCCGCTGCGTGCGCACCCTGACCGCGCCGTGCGCGAGCAGGTGTTCAAGGCCTTTTATGGCCAGCTGGGCCAGTTTGAAAGCAGCTTAGGCAGCCTGCTGAGCAGCCGCATGCAAGCCGGCACGATCGAGGCCAAGCTGCGCCAGCACAAGAACGCCATCAGCGCCAACCTCTCCACCCACCAGATCCCCGAGGCCGTGGTGCGCACCCTGGTGGCGCAAGCCAATGCAGGCTTGCCCGTGTTGCACCGCTACTTCAAGCTGCGCCAGCGCATGTTGGGCCTGCCCGACCTGCACTACTACGACATCTACCCGGACCTGGTGACCCTGGACAAGCGCTTCAGCCCGGAAGAATCCGCCCGGCTGACCACCGAGGCCACGCAGGTGCTAGGCCCCGACTACCAGCGCCACCTGAAGGCGGGATTGAGCGCCCGCAGCATGCATGTGTTCCCCGCACCGGGCAAGTCATCGGGCGCCTACAAGACCAGCGTCTATCGCGTGACGCCCTATATCTTTTTGAACCACCACAACACCTTCAACAGCGCCAGCACCTATGCCCACGAATGGGGCCATGGCGTGCACAGCATGCTGGCCGACGAGGCTCAGCCTGAAGAGACAGCGCGCTACTCGCTGTTTACCGCTGAGGTGGCCGCCATCACCAATGAGGTGCTGCTTTCAGAAATGATGCGGGCCAAAGCCCAAACCCGCGAGGAAAAGCTGTTCTACCTGGGCCACTCGCTAGAGGAGATGCGCGGCACCTTCTTTAGGCAGACCATGTTTGCCGAGTTTGAACTGGCGGCCCATGACGCGCTAGAGCGCGGTGAAGCCCTGGGCGGCAAGAAGCTGACCGCGCTCTACTGCAGCCTGCTGCGCAAGTACCACGGCGCCGACCAAGGCGTGATGCAGATCGACCCGGCCTACTGCACCGAGTGGGCCTACATCCCGCACTTCTTCAACCCCTTCTACGTCTACCAGTACGCCACCTCCATGACGGCCTCTGCCTACATTGGCCAAGAGCTGCGCAAAGGCCAGCCGGGGCTGCGTGACAAGTACCTGGGCGTGCTGCGCGCGGGCGGCGCCTTGCCGCCTTATGAGCTGCTGCGCGACGCCGGTGTGGACCTGGCCAGCCCCGCGCCCTATCAAGCCCTGCTGGCACGCATGACAGCCATCATGGACGAGATGGACCGCCTATTGGCGACGCGCTGAAAAGCCGAACGCCAACAGCAGGTTGTTGGCCGGCATGGCGTGGCGGGCTTGCAGGTGCAGGCCCACGGCCTCGGCTGCAGCGCACACGGCCGCCAGGGTGCGCAAGCCCCACTCAGGGTCACGCGCACGCAGGTCGGCGTCAAAGGCCACGTTGCCGGGCGCGGTGGGTTCACCTTCCACCACGTAAGGCCCATAAAGCAGAAGCAGGCCGCTGGGGCGCAGATGGGCCGCTGTGCCCTGCATCAAACCCGCGCAGGTGGCCCAGGGTGAGATGTGCAGCATGTTGGCGCAGTAGACCGCGTCAAACTGGCTAGTCTCAAAGGGCCAGGGCTGCTGCAGCACATCCAGGCGCACCGGTGGCCGCACCTGCGGCCAAGGGGCGCAACGGGCGGCGATGGTGGGCAGGGCCTCGGCCGCATAGTCCGTGGGCTGCCACTGCCAACCGGCTTGGGCGGCGGCAAAGTGGGCGGCATGTTGGCCCGTGCCACTGGCCACTTCCAGCACCTGGGCTTGGGGGGGCAGCAGGGCTTGCAGGCGCTCCAGAATGGGCTGCTTGTTGCGGTCGGCGGCGGGGCTGAAGGGCAGGTCGGCGGGCAGGTTCATAGAGGTGGCGTCATCTGGAGCAACAAGGACCCGGATGATTTTGAAACGGAATCACAGGCCCATGCGCAGGCGGCGGTCTTGCTCTTCCAGTCGGGTGTCTTCAATCTCGCGCAGCACGGCTTGCAGGTCCACGCTGTGGGCGTCGGGCACAAAGCGGCCAGTCAGAGGGGTGTCTTGGCTGAGCATGCCTTTGGTGTAGAGATGCCAGATCTCCGGCCCATAGGCAGTGGGCAGCAGCGCGGGGCAGAAGCGGCCGAAAAAGCTGCGCAGGTTGTCGACATCGCGCAGCAGCATGCGGGCGGCGTGGTTGTTGCCGGCAGCGTCCACGGCCTGCGGCAGGTCGATGATGACGGGGCCATCGGCAGCGAGCAAGATGTTGAACTCGCTCAGGTCGCCGTGCACCACGCCCGCGCACAGCATGCGCACCACCTCAGCCAAGAGCGTGGTGTGGTGTTGGCGGGCTTCGTCGGCGCTGAAGGCCACATCGTTCAAGCGCGGGGCGGCGTCGCCCGCCTCGTCGGCCACCAGCTCCATCAGCAGCACGCCCTCATAAAAGTTCAGGGGCTTGGGCACACGCACACCGGCTGCAGCCAGGCGGTAGAGCGCATCCACCTCAGCGCTTTGCCAGGCTTCTTCTTGGGCTTGACGGCCAAAGCGCGTGCCCTTGGCCATCGCCCGGGCTTGGCGGCTGTTTTTGACCTTGCGGTTCTCGGTGTAGTCCACCGCTTGCCTGAAGCTGCGGTGGGTGGCTTCTTTGTAGATCTTGGCGCAGAAGGTGTCGTCGCCTTGGCGCACCACAAAGACCTGGGCTTCTTTGCCGCTCATGAGCTGGCGGACCACGCTGTCGATGAGGCCTTCTTCGATCAGCGCTTGCAGTCGTTGGGGTGCTTTCATCGGCGGGATGGTACGCCGCCTGAGGCCTGTTACTGACGCCTCAGCAACAAGTCCTCGGCTTCACAAGATTTTGGCGACCTCAAAATGCATGCCATCGCGCCGGGTGAAGTGGCCACCCCAGTAAAGGCCAAACTCGTGCGCCACCGGCACCAGGGCATAGACGCAGCCCTTTTGGCCGCCTGTGGCGGGCTGGGCCCCAAGCGGGTTCCAGGGCACGTTGATGTCAAAGGCCGTCGCAAAGGCATGGTTGGAGAGGATCTGCCGGTCCGCCCCGCCGCGAATGAAGCGCGCGTTCCAAGCCCCCGCGTAGCCCAGCACATGATGCAGCAGGCCGCGGTCCTCCCAGGCCTGCCACAGGGCCTGCACCTGGGCCGCCACCTTGCGGTGCAGCCGCACCTTGCCGCTGCTGGGCCCGCCGGTGATGCCCACCAATTGCGGAATGACGACGGTGGTGAGCTGGGTCGCCTCCCAGTCATTGGTAATGCGAATGGCCTCGGGGTTGCTGGCCGTGGGGGCCGGCACAAACTGCAGCGGGCCGAACACGGCTTGGCGTTCGCTGTTGCTGGTCAAAGGTGCAAAGTCGGGCAAGGCGGGGAAGACAGACTCATGTTGGCTGTAATCCGTCACCTCAAAACCCAGCATGGCGGCCTTGCCATAGCTTTGATTGCCCACCACGCCGTCAGCGTCCAGCTTGTGGCGCTTTTGAAAGCCCAAGGTGGCCTCGCGAGTGGCCGTATCGAAGTGGCCGGTGTCGTTGACGGCCCAGCCTTGGCCGCGCAAGAACACTTGCCACTGCACCACCAAAGGGCCGGTGGAACCCAGCTTGAGTAAAGGCAACATGGTGAACCCCTGTGAGTGGATTGGTATGACTGAACTCTAGTCATCTGGGCCGCAAGCCCCATCCCCAGGGTGGAGGATCTCACCCCCCAGCTTCGGTGCCTCTCAGGTAAATGCACCAGTACACCCCGGCCACCAGCACGCTGCCGCCGACCAGGTTGCCCGCAATCACCGGCAGCAAGTTGCCCAGCATGTCGCCCAGGCTCAAGGGCGCACCCAGCAGCCAGGCCAAGGGGAAGAAGTACAAATTGGCAATCGAGTGCTCAAAGCCTGCGGCCACAAAGGTGGTGACAGGGAAGACGATGGCCACCACTTTGTCGACCACGCTGTGGCCGGCCATGGCCATCCAGACCGCCATGCAGACCAGCACATTGCATAGCACCCCGCGAAAGAAGGCCACCTCCCACGGCAGCTCCGCCTTGGCCAGCGCGATGCGCTGTACGGTCTCGCCCACCGCGCCCTGATTCAACCCACCATGGCCCGACAGCCACACCAAGAGCGCCAGAGCCGCCGCGCCCACGGCATTGGCCACGCAGACCACGGCCCAGTTGCGCAGCAACTCGCCCGTGCTGATGCGCCGCCCGGCCCAAGCCATGGTCAGCAGGTTGTTGCCGGTGAAGAGTTCGGCCCCCGCCACGCTGACCAAGATCAGCCCCAGCGAAAACGCCAAGCCGCCCAAGAGGCGGGAGGCCGCAAAGCCCAAGGTGGCGTCACTGGCCACCAGGCTGAACATCAATGCGCCCAGGCCAATGAAGGCGCCGGCCAGCACACCCAAAAGCGCCTGGGTCAGCAAGGGCAGGCGCGCCTTGGCCACGCCCACATCACTCACACGAGCGGCAATGTCTTTGGGGGCGTAGGCGTCGAAACCGAAAGGGTTGGGCATGGGTGGGGCGCGCCTGATATGAAGGTGTTCACTGTAACCCCAGCACCTGTTAATGAGCCCTGGCCACACGGCCCCAGACCAGCAAGGTCAGCACCCCTGCCAAGCCCAAGAACTTGAGCGCCGCGCACAGCGCCATGGCCACGGCCAAGAGCAGCTTCACCGCCCCCAGGCCCTCGGCGGGCAGGCAAAGCAAGGCCACCGTCACCGCGTCTTCCGCCAGATCGGCCAGCACTGCCAGGGGCAAGGCCCAGCCCAGTCTTTGCAACATGCGCGAAGGCGCTAGGCCGACTTGGCGCAAACGGGCCACCCGCGCAAAGGCCGCGCAGGCCCAAGCCGCCAGCACGGTGGCATAGGCGGCGATGAAGGGCAGGTCCAGCGCCAGGGCTCGCAGTGCTGCGCTGGGGCTGATGCCCACCGGCAAGGCCGCGCCCATCCAGGCCTGCAACTGCCAGGTGGCCAAGGCCGCCACCTGGCTCAGGCCAGCCCAGAACACCGGTGCTTGGGGCGCCAGCACGCTGGCCATGGCCCACAGCAAGAGCAGCATGAGCAGGCCCGCCACGGCCTGGGCCCAAGACCAAGCCGGGCGCTGGCCCCAGACGCTGCCCTGGGGCCATGCTGCACCCAGGGCCGCGACGCTGGGGTGGGCCTGGGCTTGAATGCGGGGGTCGGGGGCGTCTTCGAGGATCACGCGGGCCGGGTCGCGCACGGCCAGGCCGCTCAAGGCCCACCAGGGCGTGCTGCGGGTGCGGCTGTGGGCCAGGCTGGAGGCGGTGTCGGGGATGGCGCCGGGCAAAGCCGCTACGGCCTTCAGCACCTGGGCTTCGCTGAGCATCAAGCCCTCGGGGCCATTCAGGCGCAGCCCGCATTGCACGGCCTCGCTGCTCATCCAGGCCAAGGGCCAGCGGGCCAAGCCGGCCTCTTGGCGCAGATGGCCGCCGCCCACATCGCTGTGATCACCCCTGAACCACAGTTGCAGCAAGCTGCCCTCACGGCCGCTACGGCTGAGGTGCGGACCATTGGGCGCGGCATAGGGACGCGGCAGGAACTGGGCGCGTTGCTCATCCAGCGCCAAAGCCTGGCGGACATGGATGAAGGCTTTGTCAGCCACGGTGGGGGCAGCGGTGAACTTGGCAGAGAACGGCCCAAAGCCGACGCTGGCCACGGTGTCCCACACGCCCACAAATTGGATGTCCACCGCGCGGCTGTCGGCCGTGGTGAACAGGCGGCTGGTTTGTTCGGAGATGGCCTGGCGTTCGGCGTCCATGGCGCCACGGTCCGCAAAGTAGAGGTGCACCAGCGTCGGCACCATGGAAACCATGTGGGGGCTGAGCAGCCCAAATTGGTTGATCAGACCCGCCACGCTGCGCGCGGTGAAGGCCCCGCGTGAGAAGCCAAAGATGAAGAGCTGATCGCCCGGCTGCCAGTGCTGCATCAAGAAGCTGTAGCACTCGGCAATGTTCTCGTAGACACCCCGGCCAAAGGCCAGGCCCGCCACGCGCTCGGCAAAGTGCTTGGCGCCGTCCCACCAGGTGGCACCGGGCAACTCGGCCGGGTTGCCCACGCCAGGGTCGTAGAAGACCAGACGCGCGGGGTCGGGGTGGGCGCGCAGAAGCTCGGCCAAGCGCACCACTTGGGTGTCTTCGCGCCCACCGGTTAAGTTGTTGTTTGTGCCGTCGCACAGCAGGATGAGTTGGCGCGGGAGAGAGGCCGACATGAGGCACACCTTGCAAGAGTCTGCGCCGTTTGTACTGCATCACGGCCCGAGCCGCATCCCTTGTTGTGGGGGCAGTCCTCCCTGCTGTGTGGTCCCAAGCACCGCTCAGACCAGCCAGTGAAACGGGTCTGGCTCGGCCTGCAGGTCGGTGTGAGTGGCTCTACGTACAGAGCAGCTCGTTCTCCCACCATTGATGCAACCAGGTGCCCAGTGCTGTCGGGTCGCTCAGGCGTTCGGCCTGCAGGTGCTGCTCGGCCACTTTGGCAATGCTGTGGTCGGCCCGGGTCAGGTCCAGCAAGAAGGCCGCTTCTTCAGAGCCGACCGTGCTGAAGTGAGGCTGCAGGCCGCGCCGCCACACCAGCACGCTGGCGGGCGCGTCGCGAGTCTCGGCTTCGGGCGCCTCTACATCGGCCTCTATGGCCTTCCATATGGCCAAGGCATTGCTGTGCTGGCTCAGGAACTGCACCGTGGGGTGCAGCACCGGCCATTGGTTCAAACAGGCATCCGCGCCGCATTGCTGCACGCGCGTGAGGTCCCAGGCCTCGTGGTCGGCGGCGTCGAAAACCGAGCGCAAAGCCCATTCCAAATCGGCCAGCTCGCGCAGCACGGGGTGGTCCGGGTGGCTCTGCTGCAAGTGGTGGGCAAAGCGATGCCCATAACGGCCCAGATGAGCCCCAGTGGGCGGATGCTGCTCGACATAGGCCAAGGTCAGCTCGTCAAAGTAGTCGCTGCCCACATAGAGCCGGGTCTTGGCAAAGCTGTCGGCCAGCACCTCTTGCAAGCGGGCACGGTAGGCATGGTGGTAGATCTCCAAGCCGCGCCGCGCAGGCAGTGGCCCCGGCGCATCCACGGCGGCAGGGGCTTGCTCAGGCACGCTCTGCAGAACGATGCCCGCGACCAGGGCTTGGGTGTCGTCCAAGTCCAGCGCCCCCGAGGGCGCCGCCGGCCAGCGCAACGGTGCGGCCTGGGTGCCCGCCACCACCGTGCTGTGGGCGGCGCGGGTAGGGGCTGCAGCCGGGCGAGGGGAGGCGCCGTGCCGCTCGGCAATGCGGCGCGCTTGGGCCAGCTCAGCCAGCAGCTCTGGCAGGGGCGGGATGTGGTCGTCGCGCTCGATCATGGTGGCAGTGGGGCCAAAGATCTCGCAGGCTTGGGCATAGAGCGCCCAGACCTCGGGGCAGACCGGGTGGTCGTGGGTGTCGATGATGAACTCACCATTCAGCGAATGGCCCGCCAGGTGAATCTGGCGCACGCGGTCCACCGGCATCGCGGACAAATAGGCCAGCGGATCAAAGCCGTGGTTGACGCTGCTGACGTAGATGTTGTTGACGTCCACCAGCAGCTCGCAATCGGCCTCTTGGGCCACATGGGCCAGGAAGTCCCATTCGGTGACGCCGGACGCGCTGAAGCGCAGATAGCTCGACACGTTCTCCAGCACCAAGCGGCGTTCCAGCACGTCTTGCGCTTGACGGATGTGTGAGACCAACAAGCGCGCGCACTCTTCGGTGTAGGGCAGGGGATAGAGGTCGTGCAAGGGCTGGCCGCTGGGGCCTGTCCAGCACAGGTGGTCAGACACCCACATCGGCTCGATACGGTCGGCCAGGGCTTTGACGCGCTTGAGATAACGCGAACTCAAGCCTTTGGCAGAGCCAATGGACATGGCCACGCCATGCAGGGCAATGGGGTAGTCACGGCGAAAGCGCTCCAGCATCACCAGCGGCTTGCCGCCATCGACCAAGAAGTTGTCGGTGATGACTTCCAGCCAGTCGACCGCTTGGCGGCCTGCTTGGAAGTCCGCATAGTGCGGGGTCCGTAAGCCCAGACCAAAGCCGGACGAGCGGCGCGCCGCAGCGGCCAACGTAGAGCGGAGTTCAGACATGGCAGGCGGCTCGCTGTGGATGGCGCAAGGGGGTGCAGAGGGCCTAAGCAGTGCGGCTCAGGCCCTCGCAGATCACAGGTCGCCGATGGTGCCGTTCTTGTCCAAGCAGGCCTTGGCGGTCATGCCCTTGAAGCCATGGCCCTTGCAGGCGTTTTGGCCCTTGCAGCTGTGCTCAGCGGTTTTGCAATCGCTGTTGCCCTTGCAGTCGTGGACGTTGTAGCAGTGCACTTTGTCGTTAGCGGCAACAGCTTTGCCAGACGAGCCCTTAGGGGCGTCGGCAGCGCCAGCAGCGGTGGCCAGAGCCAGGGCGCTGGCAGCCAGCAGGAAAGCGGAGGCAGACTTGAGGGACGTTGCGGTCATGATGAGGATCTCCGGTGTGTAAGGGGTTGATCTGCAGCCAAAGCGTGCTGCGGACCTTTGTCTGTCGCCGCCAAGGGCGACTCCTTACACCGAATCCTCAAACTTTCTGAATCGCCGACGGCCCAGCCGCCTAGTGCCGGGCGGCCATCATCTGTTCAGGCAGCCAAGTGACGATGGCCGGGAAAGCATAGAGCAAGCCCGCCACCAAGACCAGCAAGAAGAGCATGGGGCCGGTGGTGCGCACGACCCAGCTCATGGGTCGTCCTGTCAGCGCCTGCAGCATGAACAGATTGAAGCCGGCCGGTGGCGTGATCTGCGCCATCTCAACGACCAAGATGAGAAACACGCCAAACCATACCGGGTCAATGCCCGCCGCCCGGACCACCGGCATGACCAAGCCCATGGTGAGCAGCACGGCGGAGACGCCATCGAGCACACTGCCCAGGGCGAGGTAGAACAACATCAAGACCAGCAGCAGCACGAAACTGTGCAACTGCAAAGAGTTGACCCAATGCACCAACAACTGAGGCACGCCCACCTCGGCCAGTGCCATGGCCAAAAAGGCTGCTCCCGCGACCAACAGGGCCAACATGCAGTAGAGCCGCGTCGCGCTCAGCAATGCGTCTCGGAAGTTGGCCCAAGTCAGAGAGCCTAGGGCTGCCGCCACCAGCAAGGCGCCGACCACGCCCAACGCTGCGGCCTCCGCCGGACGGGCCCAGCCGGTGTAGAGAGAGCCCAGCACGATGGCGATGAGCAACAACACGGGGAAGAGGTTTAGGAGCGCCGCCAATTTGTCGCGGAAGCTAGAGCGCGACTCATGGCGCGGCATCAAGTCAGCATTCAAGACCGACCACACGATCAAGTACGCCATGGTCAGGCCCGCCACCAGCAAGCCCGGTAGCAAGCCCGCTGCAAAGAGCTGGTCAACTGGCACATCGGCCGCCAAGGCATAGACCACCATGATCAAGGAGGGCGGGATGAGCAAGCCCAACGTGCCTGCACCGGCCAATGAGTTGGCAGCGGCTGCGTCCGGGTAGCCACGCTTGGCCAACTCAGGCAAGGTGCGCTTGCCAATGGACGTGCTGGTGGCGGCACTGGAGCTGGACAGGGCGGCAAACAAGGTGGCGCCCACCACATTGACGTGCAGCAGACGCCCAGGCAGCAGGTCCAACCAAGGCGCCACGCCCCGCAAGGTGTCTCGCGGTAGGCTGGTTCGTACGAGGATCTCGCCCATCCAGATGAACAAGGGCAGCGCGGTCAGTGCCCAGGAGGACGCAGAGCCCCAAATGGCCAAGGTCATCACCTCGCCAGCGGGACGGTCGGTGAAGAGTTGCAGCCCCAGCCACGCCACGCCGGAGAGTGCCAGGCCTATCCACACGCCACCGACCAGCAAGGTCAGCAGGCAGAGGATCAGCAGTGCGGTCACCAGCAGCTCATTCATGGTGTGTCAGGCTTCATCCAGGTCGAAGTGGGACACCACTTCCACCGGGCGTGCATCGATAGCGCGGCACCATTCATCGAAAAGGGCGATGCAGAACACCCCCACACCCAAAGCCATGGCGGACTGAGGCAGCCACAACAAAGTGCCATCAGCTTGGCGAGAGACGGTGCCGCTGACCCAGGACGTCCAGGCCATCTCGGTGGCATGCCAAGCCAGCACGCCGCTCAAGGCCAAGGCCACCGTCAGACACAAGACTTCCAGAATGCGACGCTGCAAGGGCCCGACGGAATGCAGCAATACGGTGACGCGCACGTGGTCACCACGCTTGAGCGTGTGCGCCAGCGCCAAGAAACCGGCCGCCGCCACAAAATAGCCAGCCATGGCGTCGAAACCACCAAAGGGTAGAGGGACAAACCGGTTCAGCAAGCCGGCCAACACCATCCCGAGGGTGCTAACCATGAAGAGAGCGGCCAACCAAGCCGACGCCTCATAAAGGAGATCAAGCAAACGTCGCATGTAGTGCTCAGTTTACGAGGCTTGACCCCTATCAACTTCAGCTTTTGTGCTTTGTCAGAGTACATCCCTCGAGAAAGGGTGGCTTCTCGACCTCTCGGATGTGATGTTTGCCCGGGTTCGCAGCGGCCTGTGTACGGGGCGGCCGCCGCAAATTGATGAATGTCAACCAGGGCCTGAGCCCAGCACCGCCTTGGCAGCAGTCATGTAGAGCGGCAAGCCAAGCAGAACATTGAAGGGGAAAGTCATGCCCAGCGACATCCCGAAATAGAGCGCGGGGTTGGCCTCAGGAATGGCATGCCGCACCACTGCCGGGACAGCAATATAGGACGCGCTTGCGGCCAAGGCCATCAGCAAGATGCCGTCACCCACCGGCAAGCCCATGAGCCATGCCACGCCCAAGGCCAAGCTCGCATGGACCAAGGGGGCCAGCAAAGCGTAGGCCATGGCGCCCGGATGCTGGCCCTTGAGCGAGCCCATGTGACGGGCCGCCTGCAAGCCCATGTCCAGCAGGAAGAAGGCCAACATGCCTTTGAACAGATCGCCGGAGAAGGGCTGCATGGCCTCCCGCCCAGCCTCGCCACTGAGCACACCCACCACCATCGCACCGATCAACAACAGTTGGGCGCCGTCTGTCAAAGACTCCCGGAGCAAGCTGCCCACCCCCGTCTGCGGGCCCTGGGCGCCCGACGCACGCCGGGCTTTGTTGGCCAGCAGCACGGCCATCACGATGGCTGGTGACTCCATCAAGGCCATGGCGGCGGCCATGTGGCCCCCATAGGGTACACCTTGCGCATCCAGCATCTGCACCGCTGTGATGAAAGTCACCGCACTGACCGAGCCGTAAGTGGCGGCCACGGCAGCGGCATCAAAACCGTTCAAGAACCGGCGCAGCAGCAGGTAGCCCATGGCAGGCACCAGCACCGCCAAGAGCAGGGCGGCCCCCAAGGTCATGGCGACATCGACGGTCAAGCCCGACTTGGCCAAGGCAAAGCCGCCCTTCAAGCCCAAAGCCATTAACAGGTAGAGCGACAAGAAGCGCGCAATGGGCGCCGGAATCTCTAAGTTAGACCGCAACAAGCCCGCCACGATGCCAAAGACAAAGAACAGAACAGCGGGGTCAAGCAAAGCAGTCATACGTGAAAAGGGGCTGCCTTTGAAGGGCAGCCCCGGTGCAAAGCCATCAAAATATCATAGCGCAGAGGCTGCGCATCTTGGACAGGGCGCTCAGGCCAGCCATCCGACCAAGGTGGCGGCGCCACCGCCTGAGCCCATGGCCAGCAGCAAGGAGGCATCTCGCCGGTCGCCACGACGCCATTCGATGATAGCGGCGATCAGGATAGCCGCCGCCACGGCCGCAGCCGCCCACCAGAGATCAATGCTAATCACAGGCCTTTGCCCTCAGTCATCACCACCCATGCCAAACAAGGCAAGCAGGCTGGTGAAGAGGTTGAAGATGGACACATACAGGCCAATGGTCGCCAACACGTAGTTGGTTTCGCCACCATTGACGATGCGGCTGGTCTCAAACAGGATCAGGCCGACCGACAACAGGGCCACCATGCCCGACACCGCTAGCCCCAAGGCCGGAATGTTCATGAAGGCTGCGGCCAAGCCCAACAGCAAGGCCACGATCATGCCCACGAACAAGAAGCCGCCCATGGCGCTGAAGTCGCGGCGGGTGGTCAGCACGTAGGCCGACAAAGCCAAAGTGGTGATGCCCGTCACGCCCAAGGCCATGACAATGGTCTGTGCCCCACCGGGCAGCGCCAGCGTGTGGCTGAGCACCGGCCCCAGGGTATAGCCCATGAAGCCCGTCAGGCCAAATGTAGCGACCAAACCCCAGCCGCTATTCTTGAGCTTGTGGATCGCGAACAGCAAGCCGAACATGCCACCCAGCGACAGCAGCAAGCCCGGCGCAGGCCAGCCCTGGGCTACGCTGAGCCCCGCGACACCGGCGCTGAACAACAGCGTCATGGACAGCAAAGCGTAGGTGTTGCGCAGTACCCGCTTGACCGAGACGGCATGGTCGGGGCGATCGGCCAGGACCAAGCCGCCCTGACTAGCGGCAGTGGTAGATGAAGACAGGTCAGTCATGGCAAACCTCCTTGAAAAGAGCCATTCGATACTGACCATCATCGGCTGTTCAAGACTCTGAAAAAAGTAGAACGCCGCTGACTTTTACTTCGTAAAATACTGAATATGAGCCAAGACCTGAATTATCGGCATCTCTATTATTTTTGGGTGGTCGCACGCGAAGGCGGCATGGCCCGAGCGGCCGAGCGCTTGGACATGGCGGTTCAAACCATCAGCGCACAAGTGCGCGAGTTGGAGAAAAGCTTGGGTTACACACTGCTGAAGCCCGCTGGCCGAGGCTTGGCCCTGACGGAGGCTGGCGAGGTGGCGCTGCGCCAAGCCGAGCAGATCTTTCAGTTGGGAGAGGCGCTGCCCACCTTGGTGCGCAATGCGGCCGGGCGTCCGGTGGTCAAGCTGGCGGTGGGCGTCTCAGACAACCTGCCCAAGCTGGTGATCCATGACCTGATGCAGCCGGTAATGACCGAGCCCACCTTGCGCCTGACGCTGCTGGTGGACGAGTTCGAGCGGCTCTTGGCCGACTTGGCCTTGCACAAATTGGATGTGGTGCTGGCCGACCGCGCCGCCCCACCCAACCCGAATCTGCGGCTCTACAGCCATGCCCTGGGCAGCTCCGAAGTGGCCTGGTATGCGCCCAAAGCCTGGGCCCCCAAGCTGCGCAAAGGCTTTCCGCACAGTTTGGACGAGGTGCCCGTGCTGCTGCCCACGGCCCATGCGGCCGTGCGAGCCCCGCTGGACCACTGGATAGAGCGCCACAGCCTGCACCCCGAAGTGGTGGGGGAGTTTGAAGACAACGCCCTGCTCAAGGCCTTTGGGGCCAGCGGCATGGGGGCCTTTCCGGCCGCTTTGAGCGTGGAGGCGGACCTGCTGGCCCGCTACCCCGTGCAACGCCTGGGCGTTTGCGAGGGCGTGACAGAGCACTTCTGGGCCATAGGCACCGAGAAAAAGGTCATGCACCCGCTGGTGTTGCGCTTGCTACCGAGGTGAGGCTTCGAGGGGAAAAAGAAGAGTGTCCGGTGACGGGTTCCGGAGCCGCCCAATCGTTGCGGCCGGTTTGATCTGCGAAGCGTGAGCTCAACGCAGAGGGTGGGGGAGATTCACACCGGGGGTGTCCGGCTGCGCGCGGCTCGGCAAAGCGAGCGGGTGATGCGCTGCACGGGAGTCAAAGGCAGTTCGCGGTGCGAACGGACCCTGAGCCACGCACATCCCGCGCGGCCCGCACCCTGCGGTGGCCTGCGCGGTGTGCAAGGGCACAACCGGTGTCAATCTGTGGGGGTTGAGAAGACCTGCTCGGTGGTCTGCGACGCAACAGCGCTCAAGCAGCCAAATTCAGCAAGGTCGGCCAAAGGGCTCAGATTGCGGCCCTTTGCTGCTGCACCCGGCAGTGCTGCCGTGATGCGATGGGGTGAACTGTAAAGACTCTTTACTCCCCTGTCAAGCCCATCGCACAATCACGCTGTTGTTTTTCAAGCTGCATCATGTCTGCTCTGCCCCAGTTGCGCCGCCAAAACGCCTTGGCCTTGTTCCATGCCTTTGCCGAACAGGCACTGGCCAACGGCCAAGCGCCCAAGGGGCTAGAGCAAGCGTTTGCGGCCTCGGTGCAGATCTCGCCCAGCCTGTGGAGCCAGATCAAGTCCAGCCGCCCGATTGGCGACAAGCTGGCCCGGCAGATCGAGGTACACGCCCAGCAAGTGCCTGGCTGGCTGGACGAGCCGCATGAAGCCGCCGCGCCCAGCCCTGCCGAAAAGGCTTTTCTGGCCCTCGCGCTTCAGGCTTGGCGGGCCACCAACAGTGCCGGGCGCAGGGCTTTGCACCAACAGATGACGGCAGAGGTGTCCGCAGCCCACCTGCCGGGCTCGGCCTCAACTTGAGACTCGGAACATCGTTTTTTGTAACTGAAGCGCTAAACAGCGCTGGAATCCGGACGATGTTCGATGCATGAGTCTCGGTACCCTTCCCCCCATTGCCTCGGTCGGCTTGGCTGTCAGCCAAGCCCGTCTGAGCACCAGCGCCAACGCGGCGACGGCCAGGGTGGCTGAGGACTCTCGTCGGCCCAGTGACGCGCACAGTGCGGTGGCTGCCCAAGCTGCAATGCAGCAGATGGCAGACAGCACCTTGCGCGAGGCCGAGCGTCGCATGGCTGAACAGGCCCAGGCGATCAGCAACCAGCGTCAGTCGCTTGCTCGCTATGAAGAGCAGATGCGGCAGGCGCGGGCCGGAGACACGGTCTCTGGCACCTTGCTGTCGCTGTCGGCCTGAGGAGCCCCTGCGCACGCATCGAGAGTCCTGCACGCCACACTGACGTCGGCTGGCGGGCCGCCGCGCCGCTCACCGCAGGGTGAGCCGGGCGCGGCTTTCGCACGTCGGTGCCCGCCGCTCACGCGACAGACCGCACCCACAGCGCCTTACTTTTTAGCGCGCACCTTGGCCAGTTCAGCCTGGGTTTCTTGCCACAGCTCCATGCCCACATTGGCGGCGATGCTGGCGTTCACACGGGTCAGCTTGTCGCGCATGCGGGCGGCCTCGGTGGGGCTCAGCTCATTGATCTGCATGCCCTTGGCCTTCAAGTCGCCCAGCGCTTTGGCGGCCTCGGTTCGGGTGTCTTGGCGTTCAAAGGCGCGGCTGGCATTGGCAGCGTCTTGCAAGATCTTCTGCTCGTCTTTCGAAAGCCCATCCCACCACTTCTTGCTGACGGTGACGATCCACGGGCTGTAGACGTGGTTGGTCACGCTGAGGTACTTCTGCACCTCATAGAACTTGCTGGAGAGGATGGTGTTGTAGGGGTTCTCCTGGCCATCCACGGTCTTGGTTTCCAGGGCGCTGAACAGCTCCGAGAACGGCAGCGGCACAGCATTGGCGCCCAGGCTCTTGAAGCTTTCCAGGAAGACGTTGTTCTGCATCACGCGCAGCTTCACGCCCTCCAGATCTTCGAGCTTAGTGACGGGGCGCTTGGAGTTGGTCAGGTTGCGAAAGCCGTTTTCCCAATAGGTCAGGCCGACCAACCCCTTCTCGGGCAGCTTGGCCATCACCTTTTGGCCCACCGGGCCGTCCAGCAGGGCATCGGCCTCTTTAACGTTGTTAAAAAGGAAAGGCGTGTCCCACAGCGCCATCTCTTTGGTGATGCCCACCAAGGTGGCGGTGGAGCCCACCATCATCTCTTGTGCGCCGCCAATCAAGGCCTGCTGCATCTGGGTGTCAGGGCCCAAGGCGGCAGCACCGATGGCGCGCACCTTCATCTTGCCGCCCGAGGCTTTCTCCACCTGTTCGGCAAAGAACTTGACCGCGCGGCCCTGATTGCTTTGCTCGTTCAAGCCATAGCCAAAGCGGATCAGGCGAGGCTTGATGTCCTGGGCGCTGGCCAGCAGCGGGGCAGCAAAGGCGGCGGTGGCCGCCACGGCGACCACGGAGCGACGGAGGATGTTCATGGCGGAGTCCTTGTGGAGTGAAGGGCAGGGAAGGAAGAAAAGTGCGTCAGCGCAGCCACGCCACCGGCGCAGTCACGATCTGCGGGAAGACCACAAACGTGGCCAAGATAACGATGTAAGTCAGCAAAAACGGGTTCACACCGCGGATGACTTGAGCCAGAGGCAGACGCCCCACGCCGGCCACCACATTGAGCACCGTGCCCACCGGCGGGGTGATCAGGCCGATGGCGCCATTGAGCACAAACATCAGGCCAAAGTAGACGGGGTCAATGCCAGCCTTGACGGCGATGGGCAGCATCACGGGCGCGAAGATCAAGATCGTGGGCGTCAGGTCCAGCGCGGTGCCGATCAGCACCAGCACAATCATCATCACGGCCATCAACAGCTTGGGGTGCTCAATCAAGGGGCCGAGCCAGCCGGTCAGCACGCCGGGCAAGTCCGCCAGGGTGATCATGTAGCTGGCCACTTGGGCCCCCGCACACAAGAACATCACCACCGCCGTGGTCTTGGCCGCCCGCACCAGCACCGGGCCTAGGGCCGTGAGCGTCATCTCGCGGTGGATCAGCACCGCCACCATCAGCGCATAGAAGGCGGCCACCACGGCGGCCTCAGTGGGCGTGAAGACGCCGGTCTTCATGCCGCCGATGATGATGACGGGCATGAGCAGCGCCCACACCGCATGCACAGTGGCCCGCAGCCGCAGGGCCATGGGCTGGGGCTGGCCTTCGGGCAGGTCAATGCGGCGCAGCACCCACTTCCAGGCCACGATCAGGCCCGCGCCCATGATCAGCCCCGGCACGATGCCGGACACAAACAACGCTGAGATCGAGGTGTTGGTCGTCACACCATAGATCACAAAAGGCATGGACGGCGGGATGATGGGCGCGATGATGCCGCCCGAGGCGATCAGCCCGGCCGAGGTGCGCATGGGATAGCCTTGGTCGCGCATCATGGGCAGCAAGATGGTGGCCAAGGCGGCCGTGTCGGCCAGGGCCGAGCCACTCATGCTGGCCATCAACACCGCCGCGCCAATGGCCACATAACCCAAGCCGCCGCGGATGTGGCCGACCCAGGCCTGGGCCATGTCGATGATGCGGCGGCTGATGCCGCCCGAGTTCATCAGCTCGCCGGCCAAGATGAAGAAGGGCACGGCCAGCAGCGGAAAGCTGTCCACGCCTGCCACCAAGTTTTGCGCCAGCAACTGGGTGTCCCAAAACCCCAGCACATAGGCCATGCCGGCCCCGGTGAGCACCAAGGCCAGGGCCATGTTCATGCCCATGCCCATCAGCAGCAGCATGCCCACACAAAACACGACAAAGGCTTGGCCTTCCAGGCTCAGGCCCAAAGCGGTGAGGGCGTCCATCACTCCACCTCCGCCACGTGGCCGAGATCCAGCGGCCGGCGGGCCAGCAGCTCCCACAGCGCGCAGCCCCCAATCACCACCGCGCACAACAAGGCCGGCAGCGGCAGCAGCGCGGTGGGGTAGCCCAAGACCACCGAGTGGCTGTCCAGCCCCACCACCACCTGCTGCCAAGCGCCCCAGCCCAGCAGCACGCAGGCCAGCAAAACCATCAGGCGAATGACCACGGTCATCATGCCCAAGCCACGTGAGCCGAGCCGGGCCACCAAGCTGGTGAAGGCCATGTGCTCGCCGGCCGGGTAGGCGGCCGCCGCGCCGATAAAGACCATCCACACGAACAGCAGGCGCGACAACTCTTCGCTGGCCGCAATGCCGCTGCCAAAGCCATAGCGCAGCACCACGTTGACGAAGACGGCCAGGGCCATCACGCCCAGGCAGGCCGCCATGGCGCCATGGGCCAGGCGGTAGGGCCAAGCGAGGCGCGCGGGCGTCGCAGCATCAGACATCGGAGGTCTCCTTCAACCACCAAGCGTGCACCAGGTCAGTCAGGGCGGTGAGCGGCCAGGTGGCATCCAGGGTCAGCACGCCGGGCTCGTCGTCGGGACGCTCCAAGATGTCAAACTGACTATGGACCAAGCTGCTGGCAAAGAAGTGCTGCGCGCGAGCGGTAACGCGGCGCTGCGCCTCGGCACGGCTCAGGTCGAGAAACACAAAGCGCAGGCCCGGGCTGGCCGCCCGCAAGCGTTGGCGATAGGCCCGCTTCAGGGCGCTGCAGGTCAGCACCTGGCCCTGCGGCTGAGCTGCCAGCAAGGCGCCCAAGGTGTCCAGCCAGCCGGCACGGTCGGCGTCCGTCAAGGGCGTGCCTTGCTGCATCTTCAGGCGATTGCTGTGGGGATGGTGGTCGTCGCCTTCGATCAGGTGCGCGCCCGCCGCAGTGGCCACTGCGGCCCCTAAGCTGGACTTGCCGCAACCGGCCACACCCATGATCACGAGATTGCTTTGCACCTGCTTCACTACCGCTGAGAATCTGAATTTGGATAGCGCTATCCTGAGCATCCAAACAAATCGGCGTGAGCGGCGAGCCTAAATTCGTTGAGAATGAGCGCTTGCCGTCCGACGCCGGATAGCGCTATCCTAGCTCACCCTGCTTTCCGCCCGACTCCGAGAAAACCCGTATGCCTCGCGCCAAGACGCCCGCCGCAACCCCTGCTACCGCGCCCACGGCAGCCTCGGCCAGCCGCCGCCGCGCCACCGGCCGCGTCACGCTCAGCGACGTGGCGCAGGCCGCCGGCGTCAGCCCCATCACGGTCTCTCGCGCTCTGCGTGGCGAGCGGGCGGTGGACGCCGCCTTGGTCGAGCGCGTGCAAGCCGCCGTCGCCAAGCTGGGCTATGTGCCGGACCCGGCGGCGCGCGCCCTGGCCTCGCAGCGCAGCAGCCATGTGGCGGTGCTGATCCCCATGCTCTCGAACGCGCTGTTTGTCGACGTGCTTGAAGCGGTTCAGCGCACCCTGCGCCCGGCCGGCTTTCAGACCTTGATCGGGGTGACCCACTATGACGAAGGCGAAGAGGAGCAACTGCTGCGCGAGCAACTGATGCACCGCCCCGCCGGCCTGATCGTGACCGGCCTGGACCACAGCCCCGGCACGCGCCAGCTCATCGCCCAAAGCCGGGTGCCCTGCGTGCACCTGATGGACCTGCCCACCACGGCCACACTGTCCGCCCCCCTGCACTGCGTGGGCTTTTCCCAGCGCGAAGCCGGTGCCGCCCTGACGCGCCACCTGCTGGCCCAGGGCCGACGCCGCATTGCCTTTGCCGGGGCCCAATTGGACCCCCGCACCCTGCAGCGCCTAGAAGGCTGGCGGGCCGAGCTGCAGGCCGCTGGCCTGCACAGCCCCACACTGGAGTGGCTCAACCCCGCGCCTTCGTCCTTGGCGCTGGGCGGCCAGATGTTTGAGCAGATCATGGGCCAGACGCCGCCCATCGACGCCATCTTCTTCTGCAATGACGACCTGGCCCAGGGCGCACTGCTGGCCGCCCTGCGCTTGGGCCTGCCCGTGCCGCAGCGCGTGGCCATTGCGGGCTTCAACGACCTGACCGGCTCCGACCAGATGAGCCCGCCCCTGACCACCGTGCGCACACCGCGCGCACAGATCGGTGAGGCTGCGGCACGCATGCTGCTGCAGTTGATGCGCGGCGAGACGCCTGCCCTGGCCCAGGTGGATCTGGGCTTTGAGGTGGTGCGACGCGCCAGCACTTAAGGGCCGAACACCCGGGCCTTGAGCACGGTTGTTGGGGGAATGGCCAGGCGCCACCCGCCCTAAGCTCTAGCGACACGTGTTTCCGCGTGCCCGCTTGCCATGCGCATCAACCAGCCCGTCACGCAACAGTCCATCGACTTTCCCGAGTCCGCCACCTTGATGTCGGTGACGGACGCGGAAAGCCATATCACCTACGCTAATGAGGCGTTCATCGACATCAGTGGGTATGCGGTGGACGAGCTGCTGGGGCAGCCGCACAACCTGGTGCGCCACCCCGACATGCCACCCGAGGCTTTTGCCGACATGTGGCGCACCATGAAGGGCGGCGACCCCTGGACCGGCTTGGTCAAGAACCGCAGCAAGAACGGCGACCACTATTGGGTGCGAGCCAACGCAGCGCCCATCACCCAGAACAATGCCATCGTCGGCTACATCTCGGTGCGCACCAAACCCACCGATGAAGAAGTTCGCGAGGCCGAAGACCTCTATCGCCGCTTCCGGGAAGGCCGGGCACAAGGCCTGATGCTCTTCAAAGGCCTGCTGGTACGAACGGGCCTGCAAGGCATGGCGTCCGTGTTCCAGCGCATGTCGCTGCGCGCACGTTTGCGCACGGCCATCGGCATCGGCGTGGTGCTGATGACCCTCCTCAGTGCAATGTTCGTCGACACGCCCAGCGACATGGCCTGGCTGGCCCTCAGCGGCCTGGCCATTGGGGGCATGTTGACCTGGTTCCTGGAGTCGCAAGTCGCCCGCCCCCTGGACCTGATCTTGGCGCATGCCAAAAGAATCGCCAGCGGCCAAGCCGAGGCCGCCCCCGCCTTGGACCGGGTCGACGAGATCGGCATGCTGATGCGGGCGGTCAACCAAAGCGGCCTCAACCTCAAGGCATTGGTGGCCGATGTGGCGCACCGCGCCGCCGTGGTGGAGCAGCAAAGCCGAGAGATCGCCGATGGCAACCACAACCTGGCCGAACGCACCGCCAGCCAAAGCGGCGCCCTGGAGAAATCATCGACCTCCATGCTGGAGTTCAAGTTCACCGTAGAGATGAACACCGAGAACGCCCAAGCGGGCGACCAGCGCGCCCAAGCGGCCAGCGGCGTGGCCCAGCAAGGCCGCCAAGCGGTGCATCGCATGATCGACACCATGGACAGTGTCAGCGCGGCCAGCAACAAGATCTCGGACATCATTGCACTGATCGACGGTATCGCCTTTCAAACCAACATCCTGGCCCTGAATGCGGCCGTGGAAGCCGCCCGGGCCGGTGAGGCCGGGCGTGGCTTTGCCGTGGTGGCCGCCGAGGTGCGAAGCTTGGCAGGGCGCTGTGCCGCCGCCGCCAAAGACATCAAGCAAGTCATCGCCACCAACGGCGAGCATGTAGAACAAGGCCGAGATGTGGCACGCCAGGCCGGCGCCGCCATGGACGACATCGGCGAAAGCATTGGCGAGTTGGCCGACATCATCAAGCGCATCGCCCAAGGCAGCCAAGAGCAAAGCGAAGGCGTGCGCCACGTCAACGATGCCATCGACCTGCTGGAACAAACCACCCTGCAAAACGCGACGCTGGTCGAACAAGGCGTCAACGCCACGGATGAGCTCAAACGCCAAGCCAACTACCTGGTCGAGGCGATCAACATCTTTGGGCGGCGCTGAGGCCGGCGCGAGTCAGGCCAGTGGAAGGTCAAATCGAAGCGCGCGGCACGCTTCGTCATGCAAACGAACGACCTCTTCAAGCTCCGAGGTGGTCCGTCCTTCACCTTGTTCCTCCACAAAGTGACACGCGGAAAAGCGCTCCGCAGTGCGCTCATAGACGTCGACCCAACGCTGGCGCAGAGCCAATCGTTCAGACGCAACGGGCCAAATACCAGGCCGAGGCCGCAGGCGATGCTCAATACCCATGCGCCAAGGCTTGCCCGTCAGCCGCGCTCTGAAGCACCGTTGGCGTTGGCACATTCGAACATAAAGCGGGTCTGCACCCACAGCTTGAAAGAACTTCGCAACCTTGTCAGACAAGGGACTGAAGCATGCATGAACAACCAGGTAGCGCAGCCCCGCCGGCGTCTTGTATGTGCGGACACGCCATTCAGGGTGCCCCCTCAAGAATGTGTTGAGTCGGCCACGCGCAGCCTCCGCCGCGCCTTCCCGCCGCGCATAGGCCGCGTGGGCTTTCTGCGTGAGCCACACCAGCATGAGTCCCCCGAAAACCAATGCAGCTATGCACAGTGCCCAGCGCTGAGTCAGATTGCCGCCGACCAAGCACAACGCGAACGCCAGACCCCATACGCCCAAGAGCCAAGACCTCGGCATAGAGAGGTCGAAATCGACATCAGCAAAGAGTACACGGGGCGAATTGAGGCAGTGCGCGCCATAGCTGTTGCGGCTGATCACCTCTGGCCCGCAGCGTTTCAGCACCTCTTCACGAATGGGAACGCCTTCGGCCCCGTTATAGGCCCGCTTAGGCTCGCGACGTGACAGTGGGTGACCAGACAGCGCCTGCTGCAAGGCAGCCTCCGCCCGCTGGTGCGCCATGAGTTCCGCGTCCTGCATGCTGAACTCAGACCAACCAAATCGCCGGACGGTGACTTGCCGTCCGCCTTCGCGACGCTGTATTCGGGCCTCTGCCCAGTGGTCAGGAACGATCATGACTGCACAACGATGCAAATCTTGATCGTACCTGCCTGTTGTTCAGGGCGCTATTGCTCCTTCGCGCTCAGCCCAGCAAGCGTCCGCAAACAGGCCCGCGCCACCTCTTGCCCCTTCTTCACAAAGTGCTCAGCAAAGAACTGCTGATGCTCCGCAATCTCATGAAAGCGCAGGGGGGTGAGCACGGCGGAGAACACCGGCACGTTGGTGTCGAGCTGCACCCGCATCAAGCCGTCAATGACGGCACTGGCGACGAAGTCGTGGCGGTAGATACCGCCGTCGACCACCAGCCCGCAGGCGATCACGGCATCGCAGGCGTCTGCGCGGATCAAGCGCTGGGCATAGAGCGGGATCTCAAAGGCCCCCGGCACATCGTGCACCGCCACCTCGGGCGGTGAGGTGCTTTGGCGGAACTCCGCCAAGGCCGCATCAATGGCTTGCTGAACGATGTCGCGGTGCCAGGAGGCAGCAACGATAGCCACACGCAAGGGGCGCACTGCAGCAGCAGCGGCCGACGATGTGGAACGGGAAGACGACAGGGTCTGATTCATGGAACACCTCACGGTGATAAAGGCCAAGAATCAGGGCGAACGCAGGCGCGGCGCCTGAGCCGCAAAGCCCAGGCGCCACACCCGCGCGTTTCTCTTTCATCCGGACTGTGACCGTCGACTCTGGCATCGCACCAGATCTGCTGACCCCAACGCACCAAGGGGTGTGCTGGGCGCTCGCGGGCTCCTGCACTTGCGCGCAGATACCGCCGGTGGGGACTTTCACCCCGCCCTGAGAACGCGTGCCAACACGAGGTTGGCGGGGCCATTGTCCAACAAGACCAACGGAGTCAGCGCGGGCATCTTGGTGGGAGTCACCCAGAAGCTGGCTCCCACCGAAGCGCTCCAAGCGTACCGCCAGACCAGGGCATGCTGTCGACCATCGGGCGCGCCAGAGCCCGGCACAATCTCCTCTTATGCCGGTCATCGAAACACGCCTTTGCATTGCGGCCCCCATCGACAAAGTGTTTGCGATCTCGCAAGACTATGCAGTTCGTCTGGCGTGGGACCCGTTTCCAGACGAGATTCGAGTCCTTCACGGCGACACCCAAAACACCTCGGTTGGCACAGAGGTCAGGGTGCGGGCCAAATCCGGTCTGGAGATGGATGTCCGCTTTGTGCAATGGGACCCGCCTCATCGCGCAGCCGTCGTGATGACGCGCGGCCCATGGATGTTGGCGGACTTTGCAGGATCGTGGATCTTCAACGCCCGAGACGACCGCAGCACAGATGTACGATTCCGCTACCAGATACGCACCCGGCCTGCTTGGCTGCGCTGGGCCATGCAGCCCGTGGCATTGGCCTACTTCCAGCGCGTAGCAACCCAACGCCTGGCAGGCTTGAGACACTACTGTGAAGGTAAGCCATCATGAATGCCCCCACCCCGACCGCAAGCATGGGCCTGGTGATCTTTGCCAAGAACCCCAGCACCGTATCCGCCTTCTACCAGCAGACGCTGGGCCTCGCCCTGATCGACGCTGATTCAAGCCATCACTTGTTGGCAGGCGCTGGGCTGGAGTTGGTGATCCATGCCATCCCCCCGGCCTATGCGGCAGAGATCGAGATTTCTCAGCCGCCGCAATTGCGGGAAGACACACCCCTCAAGCCCGCCTTCTGGGTGGCTGATTTGGCAGCGGTGCGTGTAGCCACAGAGGCCACCGGCGGTGGGCTCAACCCCGCCAGCAAAACCTGGCAGATCCGAGGTGCGGCGGTGCTGGACGGCTGGGACCCGGAGGGCAATGTGGTGCAGTTCAAGCAGCGCAGCTGAGCGCTGAGGCTCGGCACCCAGCAAGCCGGGGTCAGAGCGCCAGCAAGGCCTGCGCCAGTTGCAGCAGGTTCCCCGCTTGGGCCTGCACGGCGCAAGCGGCCTGGGTCTCACCCACACCCGGCCCACCTTCATGGGGCCGGGCAATGAAGCCGCATTGCAGCCCGGCGGCGGCAGCAGCGGCCAAGTCGTTGGAGTGGCAGGCCACCATCATGACCTGCGCGGGGGCCAGCCCCAAGGCCCGGCAAGCGCTGGTGTAGACGATGGGCTGGGGCTTGTAGTCCCGAGCCAACTCGGCCCCCAGCACGGCATCCCAATGCCAAGCGTTGTGGCGAGCCAGCGCCACCATCAAGGCGATATGGCCGTTGGAGCAGGGCGCCAAGACAAAGCGCTGACGCAGCAAGGCCAGGGCCTCGCCCACCTCGGGCCAAGCCTGCAAGCGGTGCCAAGCCTGCACCAGATGCTGGCGCGTGGCTTCATCCACGGCAGGGCTCACGCCAGCGTCGTTCAGCACCACATCCAGATTGCGCCGGTGCAGCACGTCCAGGTCGCAAAACGGCCGCTGGCCGCTGCGGATCTCTTGCATGGCGGGCTGGTACTGGGCGCGCCAAGCGGTGGCCAAGGCCGCCGCATCCAGCGGCAGGCCCAAGCCGTCGACCAGGGTGGCTTGCAGCTCGCTGCGGATGCTGCCGTGCCAGTCGACCAGGGTGCCAAATACGTCAAAGATGAGGGCTTGAGGAGGCGTCATTCGTAAGTGCTTGTGTCGATGGCGTGTGGGCTTGCCGACAAGTGCCAAGTCACGGCGGCGGCGGCTGCACAGCATGTCACGAAATCAAGAGCCTTGCTTGCCGTCTGGCCACCAAGCCCCCGTAGCATGCGCCCCAAATAGAACGTTGGGAATTGAGCAGTACCCATGATGAACACGACACAGGCCGTGGCCGCGCTGGCTCTGCTGGCGCCATTGGCCGCCTGGGCCACCCAGCCGCCGCTGGCCACCCCCGAGCAGATCCACGCTTGCCTGAACCGCCAAGATGAGTTGCGTGAGCAGCGGGCTGACGTGATGCGCCGCATCGACGCTCATGAGCAACGCCAAGACGAGGTGCGCAGCGCCATAACCGCTCTTGACCAAGCCCGACAGCGGCTGGAGGCCAGCGATGCCCAAGCTCTGAAAGACCACAACCTCCGGGTGCAGCAACTCAATACCGAAGTCCAAAGCCTGAATCAACGCGGTGCCCAACTGCGGCAAGAGCAGGCCGGCTACAACCAGTTCGCCAGCGCCACCAACCAGCGCTGCGGCACGCTGCGCTACAAGATGCAGGACTACTACCGGGTGATGAACGAGCGGGCGGCGCAGGGCAAGAGCGACTGAGGTTGACCGGCGTCCTGCCTTGATGCGAAACGGTGATCAATAGCGAGGGTGCCAAAAAATAGCCTCGATTTCAATGGCAACCGCCTTTGCTGGGCATCCCAAATCCGGCGGACTGGCGCGTGGGTCCGCGAGTGATTCAAGCCGAGTGCTCTCTATGCCCAACACGCGCAGCCTATGAACGATTTGGGCCTCTCTGCTGAGCGTGGCTGCCCGCGCCTCGACCTGGCCCTGCGGAAAGACGCTTGAAATCAGAAGTGCCTCAGGTTGCTTGTTGGACTGGGCTGTCTGAAGTACGTCTGCCGCAAAGCGCTCTAAAGCCCGCTGATTGTCAGAGGTGTCCCAAAAGCGGCTATCGCGAATGCACAACTGGACAGACTGAGTGACGCGCGCCTCAGCAGTGGCCACCAAAATCAGAAGGCCAAGGGCGGCAAGAATTCGTCCAGAAGCCCTTGTCGAAAGGAACATCGCGCCTCCAAATTGCGAAGGCGCCCAGTCTAAGCCGGAGCGCCTTCGCTATGTGTCAACCGCGTATCGCTGAAACAGAGCGCTGAAGACTTCAGTTCCTCACAAAGACAACCGCCGTCCTCGCCGGCACATTCACCGTCCCGTTGGCTGCATCAAAGCTGGCCTGGGCGGCGCGCTTGTCGGCGGCGTTGGGGTTTTGGTGCACCGGGTGGAGCTGCAGGGCCTTGCCCACCAGCGCAGGCACGCTCAAGGCCTTAGCCTGTTTGTCGACGTTGATCACGTAGACCAGCTCGCCAAAGTTAGCGCCCGCGTAACCCGTGCCATCCACTTGGCCGATCAAGACCGCCGGGTCTTGGCCAGAGCCGGTGTTGTGAAAGCGCAGGCGGGCCTTGATGTCGTCGGCCGTACGCAAACGCAGCAAGGTAGTGCTGGCGCGGATGCGCAGCAGGTCGCGGAAGGCGTCGCGCATCCAGGCGATGTCGCTAGGCTGCGGCGCAATGCCGCTATTGGCCAGGAAGGGCCGCATCACGTTCCAGTTGTTGCCGTTGTCGCGCTCGGGCGGCAGGCCCACGCCAAAGTTATTTCCCTGGTAGCTCCAGTCGAGGCGGTTGAACCAGTCGCCCGAGTCGTAGGAGTTGCGGTCCATCGATTTGCTGCGCAGCGTGTCCACCCCGGCATGGAAGTAGGGCACGCCTTGGGCAAAACTGTTGATGGCCGCACCCAGCAGTTGCACCCGGGCCCGGTCTTCACGGCTGGTGCCCACAGGCAGCTTGTAGACGTTGTTGTCGAAGAAGGTCTGGTTGTCGTGGTTCTCGAAGTAGTTGATGACCTCTGAAGGCTGCAGCACATAGCCGCCGGGCAGGCCGCCCACGTTCAGGTCTTGCAGGCTCAGGGTTTGGTCCCAATGCGTGGTCAGGCTGTAGCTGCGGATCGAGCCTGCCAAGCCGGCCTTGATGACATCGCCCAGCCACATCAGGTCGCTCTTGGGGCGGCCGCCCGTCAGCGCATTCGGGTCGGTCCACAGGCCGTTGACATAGCCCTGGTTGCTGATGAGGAAGTCACCGTTGTCAAAGCTGCTGCCACCCCGCACGGCATCGCGCAGCATGGGGTTGAAGGTGCCGATGCCGGTGCCGTTCATGCTCAGCATTTCAGCCTGCACGAAGCGGGCACCGTTGACCACCTCGCCAAAGTTCCAGCCCTCGCCCAGCAGGTTGATCGAGCGGCCGGTGGCGGCGTTGACGGCGGCTTGCAGCTTCTCCATCACCGCGCGGGGCTGGTGGCCCATCAGGTCAAAGCGGAAGGAGCTGATCTTGTAGTCGCGCGCCCAGGTGATGACCGAATCGATCATCAGCTTGCCCATCATCAGGTTCTCGGTGGCGGTGTTTTCGCAGCAGGTGCTGCGCTCGATGTCGCCCGCCGCGTTGTAGCGATGGTAGTAACCAGGGACGATGCGGTCCAGCACCGAGCGCTCGTTCTGGCCCGAGGCAGCGGTGTGGTTGTAGACCACGTCCATGCCCACGCGCAGCCCCGCTTTGTGCAGGCCTTGCACCATGGCGCGGAACTCCACCACGCGGCGGGCCGGGTCGCTGACCGCGCTGGCATAGCTGCCCTCGGGCACGGTGTAGTGCCAGGGGTCATAGCCCCAGTTGAAGCAGTCGGTGCCCGCACCGGCCATCACGGCCGCCTGCTGGGCGCTGCTGTCGGGTGCGGCCGTGGGCACGCTGGGGCTGGTGCAGCCGCGCTCGGGCACGCTGGTGATGTCGTAGGCGGGCAGCAGGTGCACGTCCGTCAGCCCGGCTTGGGCCAAGGCCTTGAGGTGCTGCATGCCGGCCGAGGTGCCACGCGCAAAGGCGAGGTAGGTGCCGCGCTGGGCCTCGGGCACCGTGGTGTCGCTGACGGAGAAATCGCTCACATGCAGCTCATAAATGCTCATGTCGGGCGCAGCGGCCACGGTGGCCGGAATGGCGGTCTCGTCCCAGCCGCTGGGCTTGAGCGCAGCGGCGGCCAAGCTGCCGACATAGGCGCGCTTGGAGTCTGCCGTCAGAGAGATGGCATAGGGGTCGGTCACCAGATTGCGCACCACGCCCACGCCGCGCACAAACACGCGCACAGCAAAGCGGTAGGTCTGGCTGCTCAGGTCACCGGCCGCCTCGTGGCTCCAGACCCCCGTGGCGGCGTCCCACTGCATGTCCACGGCCGTGGTGGCGTTGCCGCTGGCGGGGTCGTAGAGGTACAGCGCCACCGAGCGCGCGGTGGGCGCCCAGAGCTTGAAGCGGGTGCGGCCTGCGGCCACCGTCACGCCCAGGTCATTGACTTGCTCGGCCGAGGCATAGAGCGCATCCAGCGCACCGGCCGCTTGGGCGGTGGTGGCGTTTTGCACCAAGCCTTGGGCGTTCTCCTGCACCAGTACCAGCTGGGCTTTGTGGAGCTGCTTGAGCTGGGGCAGGTCCGCATCGCGCACGCTGAACACCCCGCCAGAGGCCACCCACTTGAAGCGCTGGGCGGCGGCGGCGGGCACGCTGCCGGTATAGGCATCCAGGGTCAGCGCACCATCGGCACCGCTCACCACCTGGTCTTTGCTGACCACGATCTGGCCGCTGCGAGACCAGTAGAGCTTGACGGTCTGACCGCTGGCCACGCGCGGCCATTGGATGAGCTGCTGGTTGAGCCAGAAGGCGCGCGCATCGGTGCTGCTGACCGAGCGCAGGTCGGGCGCGGCGGTGTAGACCGTGGCGTCACGCTCCACCAGCCAGATCTCGCCGACTTGGTTCTTGATGCTCAGCGCGGCATAGTCCACGCGAATGTTGTTGTCGCGGCCATCCTTGTCGTTCTCATTGGGCGGCATGCCGTGGATGATGAACTCCAGCGCCTTACGGTTGGCGTCGGCCAGGGGGTTGAGAACGGGGATGTCAAACACCACCTCGCTGGGCGCCGCGCTGTAGCCGGGCATGGCCGTGAAGGCCACGGGCGCGTTCCAGCGGTCTATAGTCACGCCGGCGGGGATGCGGCTGGTGTCTAGGCCGCTGCCATTCCACAAATGCAGGCCCCAGTTGGCATAGTCGCCGCCAAAGCGCTGGTAGTGCACACGCACGGTCTGGATGTCCGGCGCGGGCGCTTGCAGCGGGTTGCTGGCATAGGTGGTCGGGTCGTCTTGCAGGCGCCAGATTTCGTTGGCCCCGGCCTTCAAGGCATAAGACTGATCGACCCCGTTGTGGTCTTTCCAGTCGCCCTTGTGAAACAGGTAGCCCACGCTGCCGTTATCGGCGTTGAGCGGCACGTCGTAATAAGCACCGAAGCTGTCGCTGCCGCTGGCATTCCAGCCCTGGTTCCAGCCGGGGTCTTGGCCGGCGCCCCAGGTGTGCATCTGCCAGCCAATGCACCGAACTTAAGCTAAACGGTGGTAAAATTTCTGGTGTAAGTTGTTGATTTAAATGAACATTTCGAGGTCAAACATGATGGTGGCCTCAATACTGTATATCCATCCAGTCCCTGCTTGTGGACTTTGCCGAGCTGATTGCCTCGGAGTCCTTCGCGCACCGTGCGCGGCATCCGGACTTTCCCCAGGCCTTTACCCGCACGCGTAAGTTGCCTCTTCCTGCCCTGGTCGGCAGCTTGCTTTGCCTGCGTGGGCAGTCGGTTCAGGGCGGGCTTGATCACTTCTTTGGCACGCTTTGTGGTGCAACCGATGGTGCGCTGGGCGTGCTGCGTCACGCCTCCGACAGAGCCTTTGCCAAGGCTCGCTCTCGGCTGCATCAGCCCGCCCTGGCGTGGCTCAATGACTGGGTGGTCCAACGTGCTCAGGCTACTGGCTTTGTGCCGCGCTGGCAGGGGTTGCGGCTGGTGGCGGCAGATGCCTCTGTGCTGATGCCCGCTGTGCGGTCTTGCCACCGAACCCGCTCGGCTGCCAGTGCCGAGCAGCGTCTGTTTGCGCTGTATCTGCCTCAGGCGGAGTTGACGCTGCATGCCAGCGTGCACAGCGCCGCTGTCTCTGAGCGCGCCATGTTGGTCGAGGCCTTGGGTGCCCTGGGGCCTGATGATGTGCTGTTGCTCGACCGGGGCTACCCCGCCTCTTGGCTGGTGAGTTTGCTGCAAGCACGCGGCATCCGCTTTGTAATGCGCTGCGATAACACCTCGGGCTGGGCGGCTGGGCGTAAGTTCATGCGCGGCGACACATCGGCATCGACGGTCACTCTCAGTGCGCCCAAGGCGCAAGATGTGGCGGATTGGGCTTGCCCCGCCGCCGCCCCCGAAGTGCGCTTGGTGCGTCACGTCGCCTCCACGGGCAATGCGCGCCTTCTGGCGACCAACTTGCCGCCTGAGGAGATCCCCGCCGAGTGCTTTGGCCAGCTGTATCACGCCCGCTGGCGCGTCGAGGAGGCCTTCAAACGACTCAAGCACCGCTGGGCTTTAGAGTCCGTCTCTGGGCTCACCCAGCAGGCCTTGCTGCTGGACGTGGCCGCCAAGGTACTGGCTGACAACCTCGCCTCTCTGATGTGTGCTGCCGCCACGCCTGCCCTCAGCCTCAGCACCAAGACCGGCAAGACCACCGTCCGGCACTGTCAGCGCGCCTATGCGGCTGGCCTGCTGCCCAAACTCTTGCCCTCCCTGCTCATTCGCATTGGCGACGTGCTGACCAACCTCGTCCACGCACTGCATGCTCTGGCTGCAACCACATACCGCGCCTTGCCCGGTCGTTCTGTTCCTCGGCCCAAACGCCGCGCCAAGCCTCATGCTCGCTATGCTTACAAGGGGTGACTTCGCTTAAGTTCGGTGCATTGGCGTGAACACGTACCATCGTTTCGCCGTCCACGATCAGCCTGAAACAGGCGTCCACGATCGCTGAAATACGCAGACAGCTTCGGTTTCTGGGCGAAGGTTTCGCAGAGGCAAACCGCTGGAAGAAAGTAAAAATCTAGAATTTCTCCGTTAAGACAAGTCTTGACATGGTGATGGAATTCCTCGTCACCATTAAAACGATTAATCAACGGAGTATCATGAATAATTTTTCGCTAACCAGCTTCCCTGGGTACACGCGGCTGCCGGACCGAGATGGTGACCCAGGCGAAGTGCGGCCAGACGCAATAGAGTGGCTGAGCGATGGGGGTGAATCAGTCAACTTTGGGAGTGAGAGCGGCCTGCCAACAGTGCCCCCAAAAAAGTTCCCTGGGGTTCCGAATGACTGCCGAGATGGCAAAGGCCCAGGTGGAAACAATCACCAATTTGGCTCTCCGCCTGGCGGAAGTGCTCCCATGGTGCCGGCCAACTGAAGATCCAGAAAATAAGGCCTGAGCGGCCATTAATATAAGTCTAGTAATGCGCCGCATGCCAGCATAGGGATGCGGCGAATTTTACCATCAAGTTCCGTGGCGCATCGCTGAAGATCAAACTGTGATACCAGTCGCTATAAATCGCTGCAAAAATGCATACCAATTCAACCCCGCAATTTAACCAGAAAATATTTAGTCCAAATCCGAAGCAAGAGCATTCAATGGTGGGCGAAGAAAAGCGGAACTCAAGCCCAAGCAGTGAATATCAACACCCATTGATGCAAGAGATAAAAACAGAGCGCTTCACAAATTTCGAGCAAACTAATATCTTTCAACTCAAAACTGAGCACATTGTCCCGGCCCCTTGCTTGACGCTAGATCAATATATTATTCAAATTGAAAGTGTCGCCGAAGGAAAACCTCTTGCGGAAGAGTCACGGGAAAGGCTGCATCATGTCGATGAGGTAATGAATGAGGCTCGGTCAATTATGCAAATAGGCAGAGGAAATATTGAGGCTGATAGTATCAAGTCCAATGGCCTAACTGTCAAGCCCCGGGAGATCATTCACACGTTTTGTGAAGAGCTTGGGGTGTGAGGCGTGCCATTTTTTCAGGGCCTCGATGGGGGTCTGGTGGTTGAGGGCGCGTTGAGGAATTCGATGGTTGTAGG
>NZ_JBIKNQ010000052.1:0-39924 GCF_044358605.1 Ideonella sp. | reverse complement strand
CAACCATCGAATTCCTCAACGCGCCCTCAACCACCAGACCCCCATCGAGGCCCTGAAAAAATGGCACGCCTCACACCCCAAGCTCTTCACAAAACGTGTGAATGATCTCCCGGGGCTTGACACCTAGGCCCTCAGGGGCCATGTTCAGGCCGGTCCATTCTGTAACTGAACGGTTCAGATTCTTGGGACAGGGTCAACTACAGAAAACAACAGCGCCCGATCTATCGGATTCTTCACCACTCAAGCGCCGAAATCGGCCTCTCTATGCCGAGCTCGGATATCCAAAATCTCTATAGTCAGCCCCGTAGATATCGGTAAGCAAGCCCCTCACTTCGTTACTGAGTATTGACTCAAAATTGAAGGGTGGCCGAGGCCCCTCATTAAATCTCAACTTAAAATCAGGCCGATGCTTCAAATCAAACTCTGATGTAATGAATGAAAAATGTCTCTCGAAGTTTTCAACTCGCCCCACAAAATCAATACAAAAATGTTTCTGATATCCCCGAATTATTTCCGATTGCGAGCACCAATGCGGGTCGACTCGCACCGATGTTTTGCCAGCAAGATTGTCCCGGATAAATCGCAGATATTTGGCAAAGTTCTCAGCATGAGCCTCTAGGCTGTACGTAGATGATTCAATGTGTTCCAGCTTTAAACCATATGCATCTACCAAGTAAGCTCGAATCTTCTGGAAACTATACTTGCTTTTGTGAACGATTTTCTCCGAGAAACATGAGTAGGCTCTTCGCCCGGGTTCTCGAACGAAGCTAAAAATCAAATGCGGTTGACTCAAAACATTCTCAAAGTGCTGAACGACATCCAGCCCAGCATCTTTGGTGCGCAGCAACCCAGAATTGGAATGAATGGCCAATGGGTCATGTGCATATTTGCCGTGTTCTATGAAGTAAAGATGATTTTTGATTGTAGAACAAGCGGACTTTGGTGTGTTCAAATAAATCAAAGGAGCACTCTTCACTCCTACCATTCCCAAGGGCAAAGCTTTGTGTGTGCCACTGACTGAACCTATCGCATGGCTCCGATTAAATTTATCCAAAGCAACTCCTAAAAAACAGATCATTCATTCACTCAATTCCCACTGCCAAAATGGGTTTGTGAAAAATAAGCAGGTTAATGCTATAGAAAGTGTTGGTGAAATTAGATAGCCTCAAAGTTCTCCAGATGAGATGTTGGAACTGGTGGCGCAATCAATGAATTAAGATGAGGTATAAATATGAAATTGGCTTCTTGAAATCCATTACTAAAGGAAGTATGCGCATGAGCATGATCAGGCAATACATTCAAGGGCAACGCATTAAACATAAACTCAAGAAATCAAGAGCTGGGGAAATCTATCGATATCGTGAAATACTCAATCAAATGCCAATTCTAGGTCTTCGGCGATCACGGTATAGCGAGATGCTACCAATTAATAATCAATTTTTCCGAGGTGTGCGTTTTAGGAAAAGATATCTCAATTGCATATGTATTTTTCAAGCAAGGACCTACGCCAGAATAAGCCGAGTATGTAAATGTGAACACAAAAGATGACCCGCCTTGAAGTGGCCCCAACTCATCATTGACAATGTGATCTCGCACAACCTGCGACTCTCGATTGTTGTCTTTGTCTATGAATAGGTTTTTCAACCGAGGGTAGATTAACTAGTCACTAGGTTGTCGGCTTAAGATGGTTGTGTATCCAATGCTAACTTTAGGCCTTTAGTCAATGAGGATTGAGATATTTTGAAATCAACCAAGATAATCGCTCAGCAGGAACTGTGGTAGGTTGAAGTTCGAAATGAGCAATGTGACCGATGAATTCGCAAGGTCTCGAGAAATACTCAACATCATGGCAATTGGGGCGATTGACGTAATCATCCAAGAGTAGGGTAACCGATCTTGTAATGCGGAGCAAAGCAGTTAAAGAGCATGCGGCGCGCAATTTCCCATCAAACGGTATGGCATCTGGATGGGAGAATACTTCGGAACTCCAAACATCCAATGGATACTGATGCCAGTCTTTTGTGCGTGTAGTGCCAACCGGGTAACCCCACGCCTTTGTCGCACCTATATCTCCGTGAATAATTTCAGGGTTGACATGTGCGGGTGTAGCTCAAAGTGGCGATTCATACTATTGAGCCAATCAATATCGCTTTCGATAGAGAATATGAATTTCCCGGGCATCTCTGCGGCGGTGACAGTTAAGCCTCCGGAGTCATACTCCAATATTTTTTGCGCTTCGCCATAATATTCTGACACGGCGGCACCCTCTGCTGCGGGGAGGGTTAACTTTGGGCGTGCTACTTCTTTTAGATGATTCACATCAACCCTCCGCAAGATTTCGTTGATATCATATATATATCTAAATCTATCTTCCTATTAGAGGACGGCGCATCATCGACAGTGAACGCTCATGCATGGATCAGCGGGCGATCTGTCGTGCTCTATTTATATGCTGGACGAGACATTCCAGTCTAAACTTGGATTAAGGTCCTTCGCGACACGAACGGCCTGTGATATCTCTGTATAGTTTGTAATAAATTCCTTTGGGTGCAAATCGATCTGTTTGATGATGGTCGGAGCAAAGCCCAACGCCGGAGCCGCTGAGCCCAAATACCTTGCCAAACCGCCAAGAATCGCTTGATTGTGCAACTCGCGGTAGGCGACTTGAAAGATGGGGAGGCCTAATGCCCTGACTTCTCGACGCATTCGGTCATAAAAGCTGCCCTGCTTATTGCAGTACTGCAGAAATTCATCAGGTGAAAAAGTCCAGTTGGCTACTCGTCGATCACTCGAGTGTCTCAATAGCCACTGTTTTGTTTCAATTGCATTTTGGAGGGATATATAACTTTCAAGCGGATCCCGTGTCAGAAAGACGGCCTTGATATTTTGCTTCTCTAGCCATTCTTGCAAGCCTTCATAAATATGATTATCGAAAAATCTAAATCCAACGATAGGGTTGCCTGAGCTCGCGGCGACTATCTTCTGAAGTATTTTTGATGGATCTTGCCTGCGTTGCTCCATCGATATACCAAGAAATTGCTTGTGTTGTGGGCTCTCGATGAATGCTGGATTAAATAGCTCTCCATAACATCTGATACCCTGGCACTGATTCAAATAATCTTGTAGCAGGTTGGATCCCGTTCGCATCGCCCCTATGATCACAAAGGGATTGCAGGAGCTTGAATTTACGGATTGAAGTGGCTCTGGATTAGACTGCTGCAGTCTGGGGGCGGTCCCTTTAGTCGGGGAAATTTTGTTTCGCTGCAGCAGGTCCATTAAGTTCTTGAAGCCAGAGCCAGAACTCATAAGTGCTTCAGAGGCAATACGATTAAGTCCAGATCTATATAGCTCCGATGAGTCGGAAAATCTATACAGGCCACAGTTCAAATTATCCCCTTCAAGGGGTGTAACCCCAAATTTCTTGCTATCTAGTTCTACTGGCGAGGAATTGAGTTCGATGCATGTGAATGAAGGGAGCCATTTATCTAGCTGCTGAAACGATGTGCCCGGAAATTCTTTGGAAATTCTGGTGTAATTTCCAATTAGATGGTCTTTCCAGCTGGATTGGTTGGGTATTCCAATGAGTGAAGAGCTTGCTCCGACGAGTGCGTTGGAAGATTTTTTTCTCCCCTTGGTTGACTCGCTTTCCAGTAGGAGTTTATTCAGCGCAATGCTCAATTCGTCACCGGCGTATGGTTCTTGCTCCGCTATGAGAAGTGCTGAATTTCCCAAGGTGCTAAGGATCTCAAGTGGAAAGCGATTTGCGACAAGTAAACTGCTATCAGATACTATGATTAAATTTTCAGAAAAGGCTTGAGAAGCTAATAATGCACGATCACTTTGGGTCGCCGCTAATGAAGGGTTGGTGGTAGGAACTCTGATCTCGCAATTCAGAAGCTCAAAACCTTCTATAATCCGATTCGAATAACTTTTTCGAATTGGGTCGAGCAAAAATACATGTATATTGACCTGATCGCCGAAATGATGTCGCCAAGAGGCTGCCTGCAATAGTGCGTGCCACTCTTGGTTTTGCTTAGGCCTAACAGGGAACGCGATAGCAATTGAAATACTGCTTGATTCTTCTTTGGGAAGGCGATTTGGCATGGCAGAATATGTGCTCAATTTAATTTTGGTTGCTGCTTGTCAAATGACGTACTGGATTCCAACCATTCGGTTGAAAGAAGTTTCTTTTGGGCAATGCGCCCTCGGAGATCTGCACAACATGCTTGAGGAGTTGTCTAACGCTCGGGTGAGCCATGGCCTCTTGATGCGCCTTTGGGAATGACTGATTGCATGCTTTGACTGAGGTATCTGAAACATCGTTCCTGTTGAAATTGCGAAAGAAGGTATCGGGGTATCTATTCTTCTTTGATGAGGCGCTTGGTGTGCTTTTTTTGGCCAAAAGGCGGTTTCATCACGGACATTGTGGTTATTCGGCTGAGCGCGAGCGTGGGAAACTTGATACTGCTCCATCATCCGTACGGATGGGCCTTCAGACTTCCATTGAGGGATACTTCTGTCTTCCGAATTAACCCATAATATCTTGACTTTTACTGTTAATTCATTCAGCACTTCAGGGTTGATTTTAAATGGACTATGAGGCATGAATTGACTGAAAATTTCTGGGTGGCGAAAAATCGACTTAATCCATCCTCCTGAGTTTGCGTTGTCGGTGGCTGCCATAGTGAACTTATGATGTGCCAAGTCATCTGACCAGTCCTTATGCCCTGAGGGTCTGAAACATCGCCAGTTGATGGCTATCCCCCCCAAAAATTATTCTCAGCAGTCGGTCGCAGAAGGTTGGTAATTTTCCTTGGCCGTTATGAATAACTAGGAATTCCTCAACGTCGCAAACAAACGCCCAGTCAGCGCTGGAGGTCAATGCGTGCCTGCGAGCGACCTCGAGCTTAAAGGTGGCGGGGAATTGATCTGTTAGATGTCGAGCGGAAATATGGGTGCACCGCCCTGCGGAGGCCGTGGCATCCAGCAATTGCGGTGAATGATATGTACAATCATTCGAGAATACTAGAGTAAGTAAAGCCAACGGGTCGATATCAGAAAATCCACTCAACTAGTTAAGGGTCGTCATCTTTGACTGAGCATACGACTAAACATCTGGTATCACTCATTAAAATATTTCCGGAACAGCGCCACGCCCTTTTTCATAACTGAATATTCATTGCCTTTGACAATGCTAAAGCAACTAAGGTGAATGTCCAACCCCCAATGTCCAAGCCAGCGTTGCAAATGAAAAAATCGCGAATCCAGTCGACGTCATGATGATGCGCGCGATTCGTTCCGAATCTGCCGCATGACGTTCTACCAGAAGGGCCACATTGCTGGCGCTCGGCAGGGCGGCAGCCAGAGTCAGCACTGTCAACTGGTCTGCGGTCAATGGCGCACCCAAGCCCCGAGCCGAGGCCCCCAACAGCAAAATCAACAAAGGGTGCAAGAGGAGTTTGATGGCGACCACGGTCATGACTTGACCGTCTGTGAAAGCGGCCCACCGATCGCGCCATGTGGCGGTGGGCTTGGCTTTGCGCCGCCTCGGGTCGCCCAGCAGGCGGCTGAGTGAGTCCGGAGAAGTCGGCGCAACCCCGCCCACATCAGAAAGCGGCCAGACCGAAGGCATGGTGCTCGCGTCGGGGTCCACCAGCACTGACTCATCGCGGGTGGCGCGTTTGGCCATCGCGATGGCACGTTCACGATGATCTTGAGGTGGCGCGATCGCGGCGGCTTTGGGCTGGCCGGACCGCCAGAGCACTGCGCCAATGGTGAACAGGGCAACAGGGCTTGCAGCGTCGGCCAGCATGTTGACAACCGACAGCATGGGGGTGGGCATGTCGATCTGCAACATGCCCAAAGTGGCCCCGGCGGCGATCGACCAGGGCAAGGGGTTAGAGACAGCGGCCCTCAGGGCTTGCAGCAGCGCTTTCAGTGGCTTTTGGCCACTGCGCTGCCCGGTTTGCGCCAGGGCCAAACAGGCTGAGCTGGTGATCATCATGTCGGCCAAGATGGTGCAGATCACTGGGCCTGCGGCCCCAGCAGTGCGACCAGCAAGGGCACGCCCATGAAGCCGGTGTTGGGGAAGGCGGCCACCAAGGCGCCAAACGCCGCATCCTTCATGCCCACTCGCCGTGACAAGGTCATGGCGATGGTGAAGAACACCACCAAGGTGGCTGCGGTCAGGTAGACGGCCAGCACACTGAGGTTGAGCAATTCCAGCACCGGCGTGTTCATGCCGAAGCGGAACAGCAAGCATGGCAAGGCAAAGAACAGCACAAAGGCGTTCAGCCCGCCGATAGCCGACTCCGGCACGATACGGCGGTGGGCGGCCAAGTAGCCGCACAGCACCAGTGCAAAAAAGGGCAGTGTGGTGAAGAGGATGGACTGCATGCGAGCTGCGAGTATCGCAGCCCGGTGCGCCCATCATTGCAGCGGCTTGTTACTGCATCAGGGCGTCGGCGTCGGCCACGGCCAATCGATGGTCTGGCAGGTGCTCTTCCAGCCAGGTCAGGTCGAGCTTAAGGTAGTCCACCAAGCTGGCTTGACTCTGGAGCAATCCATCCGCAGCCGACAGGCCTGCTTCGCGGGCTTCTGCAATCACGCTGGCCAAGCGCAGGGCGGCACCCAAGCGGCAAAAGGGCTTGACCTCCAGCGGGTCTGCCGCCGCATTGAAGGCCTGCACCAATGCGGTAGGGAAGCGCCAATGGCGGGCCAACTCGGCGCTGATCAGGGGGTGTGAGACGCCCATACGAGCATGTTCCTGACCGATACGGCTGTCCAACTCGGTGCAATGGATAGCAACATCAGCCATGCGCTGAGGCTCGACCAGCAGCATCAGCAACTGGCCGGTGCGCAGCATCAAGCCACCCAGGTAAGCGGTGTCCTCGTCGGCATCCAGCCAGCGAGCGAGGGGTTGTGCATAGGCTGCGACGGCCATGGTCCCGCGCCAAAAAGCCTTGCGATCAAAGCCCGGAATCTCAGGAAAGGCCCCCGCCATGCACGCGGACAAAGTCAGGTCGCGCAGCGTGCGCAGCCCCAACGCGGCGGCAGCATCCGGCAGGGACGCTACGCTGCGGGCAGGGCTGTAGCGCGCCGAGTTCGCCAGACGCAGAACCTTGGCGGACAAAGCCTGGTCGCGGCCGACCAGTGCCGCCAACTCGGTGAGGGACAGATCGTCCCGGTCAAAGGACTGCAGCAGCTTGTGTGACACTTCCGGCATGGCAGGCAAGGCAGTGGCGCGTTCAACAAAGGGGGCGATGGCGGGCATGGACGGCGGCTCCTGAGCAGATGTTGGATGGGTCTGCTCAGTTTCGACGCGCGATGCCTATGCCTTGAGCCAGAGATACGCCCTGTAACCGCTTAATCCTTCACGATGGCGGGGCGTCCAGCTTCGACAACGAAGCGCGCTGCCTGTCGGACCGCACTGTCCGGGGTCAGTGCATCGTCCACCGCCATCAAGCGCGCCTCCAGCCGCTTCTCACTCAGGGTGAAGCCGATATAGCCGCGTGCATCGCCTCGGGCGTACTTCACATGGGGGTTGAGCTTGGCGGCGGCCTCAATGCGGGCCTGCGGCAGAGACAGGCTGCTGATGGAGGTGCCGCAGAACTCGGTGGCCACCACCGGGCTGCGTGGGTCGTGCGCGTGGCGGTGCAGCTCCGTCACATAGTGGGTGTGGACATCGCCACCCAGCACCACCGCGCCAGGTAGCTTGCGCTCGGCCACGGTATCCAGCAGGCGTTGGCGGGCTGGGGCGTAGCCGTCCCAGCCGTCGGTCCAGACCAGGCCGCCGTCGGCGCCTGCCGGGTCGCTCCATGAGAACGGAGCCATCAAGGTTTGCTGCGCCAGCAAGTTCCAAGGGCGCTGGGTGTCCCAGGCCTGCGCCAGCCAGCGCTCTTGCTCGCGGCCTAGCAGGCTGCGCTCTGGCGCGGCCAGTTCAGGGCAGCTCTGGCGCGAGACCGTGTTGGAGCCGCCGCGACCCGGTTTGGGGCAGGCTTGTGCGTCTCGGTACTGGCGGTCGTCCAGCAGCAGGATGCGGGCTAAACGGCCCCAGTTCAGGGCGCCGTAGAGACGGGCCTCTTGGCCGATAGGGCGCATGGCTTTGGGCAGTGGCAAAGCCTCCCAGCAGGCCTGATAGGCCGCAGCGCGCTGCAGCCCAAAGAGCGGCTGCAGGCTTTGGCCCTGCAGGCCTGCATAGTCGTTGTCCACCTCATGGTCGTCCCAGATGAACAACCACGGGCAGGCCGCATGCGCGGCTTGCAGCAAGGGGTCACTCTTGTACTGCTGGTAGCGCTGGCGGTACTGCGCCAAGGTGCTGACCAGGCCACCATCGTGCCGACGCAGGGCATCCGGGCGTGAGCCGTATTCATAGATGTAGTCGCCCAGGAACATCACCAAGTCGGGTTCGTCCAAGACGACTTGCCGCCACGCGGAGTAGTACCCCATATCGTAGCGCTGGCAACTCGCAGTTGCGAACTTCAGCGTGGTGCTGGCGTCGGGCGCTGGCGCCGTGCGGGTGCGGCCCACCATGCTCTGACCGCCCAAGGCTTGGAAGCGATACCAAAACCAACGGTCGGGCGGCAAGCTGCTGGGCTCGGCGTGCACGCTCCAACCCCAAGCGGCTTCGGCCACCTCAAGGCCTTTGGCCAGCACCGTCTTGAACTGCGCATCGGCGGCGATCTCCCAGCGCACCTCGACACGCTCAGGCAGATCTTGCCCCAAGAGCTGGGTCCATAGAACCATGCCGTCGGGCCGGGGGAAGCCACTCGCCACACCCAGCGAGAAGCGCGGCACATCGGCAGCCCGCGCCCACGGGATGAAGCAGGTGGCCAGGGCCGTCAAGCTGTGGGTCAAACAGTCTCGACGCGTGGGCTGGGAATCAGGTTTCATGGGGCGGCCTTTTGCAGCGCAAGTGCGTGATGCTAGCGCTTGATCTGGCGCAAGCCTGCAACAGGCTGGCGTCAGGGTTTGGGGCTCACAATGGTCTGTGGCCCATGCGGCTCAGACTACCCAGATCACCTCAGTGCCCAACGCCTTCAATTTCTCGGCCTCGCCCTTTGATGGCCTCTCCAGCGACGAGCGCCAACTGGTGCGCGACAGCGTGGACATTGCCTACTTTCCAGAAGGTGACACCATTCTGGAGCCCGGTGTGCTGCCGACGCATCTGTTTGTGGTGATCAAGGGTGTGGTGCATCAGTTGGATGGTGATGAGGTCGTGGCCAGCTTTGGCAAAGACGATACCTTTGATGGCCGCTCTCTGGTAGCGGGCAAGGTCAGCAGCCGCTTTGTGGCCAAAGAAGAGGTCTTGGCCTATCAGCTCGCCCGCGATGCGGTGACGGAGTTGATCTCCCGCAACGCCACCTTTGGCGCGCTGCTGTTTGCCGACCTCTCTAACAAGCTGAGTGCACTGTCCAAGCGCTCCAGCCAACACGAGATGCAGTCGCTGGCGATGGCCCGTGTGCAGGAGGCGGCGGTACGGCCCATCACCGAGGTCGACGCTGATCTCGACATCGTGGCCATTGCCCGGGTCTTCAATGATGAGCGCACTGATCGGGTGCTGGTGCGCGACCGCAGCACAGCGCCTGAGCGCCTAGGCATCTTCACGACCACCGGTTTGCATCGGGCCATTCTGCATGGCCGTCCTCTGCATGAGTTGCCCGTGCGTGAGTTGGCCACCTTCAATCTGGTGACGGTGCGTCCAGAGGCTTATCTCTTTGATGCCCAGGCCATGATGATCCGCCACCAAGTGCGGCGGGTGGTGGTGGCGGAGTTGCTCTCTAGTGGCAGCGAGCGCATTTTGGGCACCCTAGATCAGCTCGACTTGCTGAGCTTTCTCTCTAACCATTCTTACCTCATCACGCGCCAGATTCTGGAGGCCAAAGACCTGGCGGAGCTCAAGCCTGCGGCGGGGCAACTGACGCGCTTGATCTCGCTGCTCTATCGCGGTGGCACGCCGGTGCGCTTGATTGCACGTTTGGTGCAAGAGTTGAATGCACAGTTGTTTGATCGGGCTTGGCACTTGATTGCGCCGCCTGAGTTAGTGGCGAACTCCTGCTTGTTCGTGATGGGCAGTGAGGGCCGGGGCGAGCAACTGCTCAAGACCGACCAAGACAATGCGCTGGTGCTGCGTGACGGCTACGCAGCCCCCCCCGACTTGGCCGAGATTTGCGATCGCTTCTCGGCCACGCTGGCGGACTTTGGCTACCCCGAGTGCCCCGGGCGCATCATGGTCAACAACCCGGCTTGGCGCATGCAGGAGTCCGAGTTTTCGCAACTGGTGCGGCGCTGGCTGATGACACCCGATGCCGACGGCTTGATGGCCTTGGCCATCTTCTTTGACGCCCACGCGGTCTGTGGTGATGCCAGCCTGCTGGAGCGCGTGCGCGGTGAAGTCTTCCGCTTGGTGCTGGACAACGATGTCTTGATGGCGCGCTTTGCGGCGGCCATTCACTCCTTTGACCATGCCAACGGCTGGTGGAACCGGCTGCGCTTGCTGGGCGAGGACGACACGCTGTTTGACATCAAGAAGGCCGGGCTGTTCCCCTTGGTGCATGGCGTTCGCAGCCAGGCCTTGGCACATCGGGTGATGGCCACGGGCACCGAAGCCCGCATCGGCGCTTTGGCGGCAGAGCACCGCCTGCCGCCGGACTTGGCCACCTCCATGGTGGACAGCCTGCACCTCTTCATGCGCCTGCGCCTCGATGCCGGCCTGCAGGCTTTGGAGCGCGGTGAGTCCTATCGCGGCATTGCGCTCGATCAGCTCAGCAGCCTGGACCGTGATCTGCTCAAGGATGCACTGGCCGTGGTCAAGCGCTTCAAGAACCTCTTGTCCCAGCGCTTCCGTCTGGACATGCTGTGAGCAGGGGTCAACCATGAGCCCCGTCTCGACCGCGCTTCCTCAAGACCCCGCCTGGTGGCAGCGCCCTTGGGTGCGCCTGCAACGCGAGTGGATGCTCTACCACTTGGGCGATCAGCGCATGCGCTACCTTTACGACGAGCCACCGCTTGACGAATGGGTCTCGGTGGATTGTGAAACCACCGGCCTCAACCCTCACCGCGACGAGATCATTGCCATCGGCGCGGTGCGCATCGTGGGCAACCGGGTGATGACCAGCGACCGCTTGGAGTTGTTGGTGCGGCCCTCCAAAGCCATCTCGGCCGAGGCCACCAAGGTGCACGGCTTGCGCCAGCGTGATGTTCAAGATGGCTTGGAGCCTGATGAAGCCATGCGCCAGCTGCTGACCTTCATCGGCGCGCGTCCCTTGGTGGGCTACTACCTAGAGTTTGATGTGGCGCTGATCAATCGCGCCATCTTCCCCATGCTGGGCGTGCGCTTGCCTCAGCCCAAGGTGGAGATCTCTTCGCTCTACTACGACTGGAAGCAGCGCCAATTGCCCCCGTGGCAGCACGGCGCCAGCATAGACCTGCGCTTGGCCACCTTGATGCAGGACCTGGACTTGCCCACTCGGCGGGCCCACGATGCGCTGAACGACGCCATCATGGCCGGGCTGGCCTTCGTCAAGCTGCGCGCGTTGCTGCGCTGACTGCTTGGGGCAGGGGCCAAGAGCAAGGTCAGTGTGTCTTCAGTTGGGGCCGCTGACCAAGCGAACGCGGTAGCCTATGTCGTGGTGCCAGTACTGAATGCCTCCAAACTGGAAGCCCACGGCCCAGGCGAAATTCGGCTTGTCGACATAGGGTGTCGAGGACCAGTAGTTGGACACGGGTGTGCGTGGAAACGCTAAAGGATCAATGGCGGGATTGAAGCGCGCGTAATCGAGCAGCGTGGCAAGCTCCTTCACGCTGGGGAGTCGCCAGTTTGCGCCGGCGTCTCGAGCAAGCTGCTGCGCACCCAGCCAGCTGGTGCTGATGGAGTTTCCACTGCAGGTGCCTGACCTCCAGGTTTGGCCCTCAGTGCATCTGCGCCAAGTCAAGCCTGTCTGAGCGTCTATGACCTGGCTGCCGTCGGGGCTGAAGCTAAAGCGATCGGCTGCTTGCAGCCCCAGAGAACTCAGCAGAAGGGTGCCACTCAGCGCGTATCTGAAGAGAGGATGGATCATGGTGACACCAGATTTGATCTGACTAAGCGCACATTGAACGCACCGAAGCGCCCGTCGGGGAAGGACAGGCCACCATCCGCCAGAACGTACCAAGCGTCAGCAGTCCGCTCGATATAGGCTGTCGAGGACCAATAAGGGCCTGACATGGAATGAGGGAAGAACTTGGGATCCCAGACCAGCGCCGGAAAGCGTTGGCCATAGTTGGCGATGTCAACCAGCTCTTGAATCGTTGGCAGTCGCCAATCACTGGCGCCGCACAGGTTGATGGCGTTGACTTGATTGACATAGCCCGCAGCATCCGTGCTGCTGCCATAGCCATTCTGATCGGACCTTAGATTGGTGTGTTTCCGCCGTTTGTCGCGAAAGCTGCTGGCGTCATCCAGACGGACTTCCCAGGTCAGCCCTGTCACATTGTCTCGGCTGCAAGCCCATTGATTGGCGCCTGGGCCGAGGGTCGGGTCTGCAGGGCAGGTGCCCGCTCCGGCAGCCTGACCCGAGTGGCAGATCTTGATGAAGCTGAACCCAGCCAGCCCATCTCGTGTATTGCGCTGCGTGGCGTCGCGGCCCACAGCACCATCTTGCTGCTGCTGCGTGCTGCAGTCTTTGGTGAGGACGTTTGAGGCATCAACGCACAGCGCCATGCCGCTATCGTTCAAGGGGGCTGCTGACACCACGGCGCTGCAGCATGCGCAAGACAAGCCTGCAAGCAGACGCTTGATCCACTGTCGATTCATAAGCTAGCGCTGCCTCCATCAAGAATGACTTCCTCGCCTTTGAGCTGCATCGCAGCGATCTCTTCATCGCTGGGGTCTGCATCACTTTCCGGAAGCACACCCGCTAAGGTTTGCAGATATCCACGACAACAGTTGGCAAACTTGACACTGTCGGTCAGCGCCATATCCCCGATCAGTGCCAGCAAATAGGCCGCATCTGGTGCCAAGATGGGGAGATCCGCCTCGCTAGGGCGGTTGTCCGGGAACACGATGCCGAAGTCCTTTGCCAGACGGGCATTGCTCTCAACAGCAGAGTCAATGATGGCTTGGCGCTCAATGCGCCCGAGCGTGTGCTTGAGGGTCGGAAACACGGCGCACTGCTCCAAACGGCGCGCTGCCCGGAAGATGCCATTCGACAGCAAATTGAACTCACCCTCGATGCGCCCCGCGCTCAACATGCACATCGTTAACAGCAATCGCATGTCTGGCGAGTTATTGGCGCGTCGCTCCGCGAGTTCCCCCATGTCCGTAAAGCCAGTCGCCCGCAAAAAAGAGTTCATCAGGCCGTAGGTCTTGACCTCGGTGTTGAACTCCAGAGCTTTGACGTTCAGGCCCACATCTGCAAGCAGAGTCAGAACCCTATGGTAGTCCAGGGCACCCTTGACGCGAGGGTCTTTCCAGAAGTCCGTGATCGCTGGAATGTCTCGGTAATGACTCAGTCGGATGTGTTGGCTGTAGAGGCCTTCCACAAACAAGTCCTGCCGACGAACGTAGGCGATCACATGAACATCAAAGTGAGGGACGAACCGCTTGAAGAAACGAGCCACCGTCGGCTTGGGTGTCCACATCTGCTCTTCGCTGACGAAGAGGTGGGCCGCACCTGACCGCTCGAAATCCAGCATCAAGGCTTTGAACTCTGCATCGGCTTTCTCAATGTCGCCAGAGGTCGATGCTTTGGTGGTGGAGAGATGCTTGTCGTGGGCCTTTGCGCGCTCTGTGCTCGCATAGTGCACGTCGCAGGTTTGCCTCAGGCGATGACGCTGGTCATACAGCGCTTTTTGAATAGAGCTGGATCCAGTCTTGGGCGATCCGATGTGCAGAATGAGACGAGGTTTCATGGGGGGGTTACCTAGAACAGACGGTGATCTGGGAAAGACTCTCTGTCAGATCCTCGAGCAGGCTTCTACTTACACTCAGAGTCGCGAGGTGATGGCATCATTCTGCCATTGGTGTTTTCTGTGGGGAACTATCTGCCCTCCTAGTGGCTGCGATTTTTGGGGGGGCAGCATGCCCCGCCTGTGTTCCGCTCATGCGGTCCATTTACAACGAGCTATCGAGGCTTTACCAGGAGAGAGCAATGAGTGATGTCGCCAAGAAAATTTATGAAATCGTCAGTTCCTATGCCATCAAAAAGTCTCCAGAAGACGTCGCTAATGCCGAGCGTTTTGAGGACTTGGCGTTGGACTCCGTGGGGCTGATGGCGATATTGGATGAAATCGAAGAGGAGTTGGGTGTCAAGCTTGATCAAGACCCCAATATCAACATCACTGTGCCCGAGTTTGTTCAGCTCATCGAGTCGCTAGTTGCTGCCAAAAATGCGTAAGGTCGTGATCACAGGCATTGGCCTGAGAACGCCGATAGGCAACACATTCGCCGATGCGCAGAGTGTTTTTCGCAGTGGCAAGCCGGTCATTCGCTCGGCGATTGGGCCGAAAGGACAGGTGCGGGCCGGGGCCTTTGTCGATGCAGACATCTCCGGTGGTTTCAGCCGCGCCGAAATGGCCTTGCTCGATCCTGTTGCGCAGATGGCTCTGGTTGCGGCCGATGACTGCGTAGCGGACAGCGGCGCTGACTTCAACAGCTTTGATCGGGATAGAGTGGGGGTGTTCGTTGGCACAGGGCAAGGGACCTTGCACACCTCTAGCCAAGAGTTCGGAAACTTAGCCCTGAAGGACAGTGTCAAGGCCTTCTCTGTGCTCAGAGGGTTGGGGAATGGTGCCGGCAACTTCATGGCCATTCGGCACAAGCTCAGAGGTCCTTGCGAAACGACCATGCTCGCTTGCTCTTCAGCCAATACAGCGCTCGGGCACGCGCTGCGCGCCATTCAGTACGGGCATGTCGATGCCGCATTGGCGGGAGGCGTCGAGGCGACATTCTGCGAGGGCTCTTGGCGCGTGTGGGAAGCCATGCGCGTCATGGCGAAAGTTGATCCCGATTCGCCGGAGACATCTTGTCGGCCCTTTTCAGCGGACAGAACGGGTCTGGTGTTGGGGGAGGGCGCTGTGATTTACATGCTTGAAGCAGAAGAGCATGCCCGAGCCCGTGGGGCCAAGATCTATGCAGTGTTGGCTGGGTTCGGAGCTTCGTGCGATGGATCGCATATCTCGCAGCCTGATGCGTCGGGCCAAGTGCTGGCACTCAATGCGTGCCTCAAGGATGCGCAGCTCACGCCATCAGAGGTGGGCTATGTCAATGCGCATGGCACGGCAACACCGACCGGCGACCCTGTCGAAGCTCAAGCTCTGCGTATGGCGTTCGGCTCACATGCCAACGCTCTGATGGTCAGTTCTACAAAGTCCCTGCACGGACACCTCTTGGGTGCGGCTGGTGCGATTGAGCTGCTGGCGGCCATCAGTGCGGTGCGCGATGGACTCATTGCGTCCACTGCAAACCTGCACACACCTGACCCTGCCTGTGACCTAGACTTCGTGCCGCTGCACTCGCGTCAGGCTGATGTCCAGGTGGCTGTTTCGAGCAACTTCGCCTTCGGCGGCTCGAATGCCTGCATTGCCGTCACACGCGCTTGATGTGCCTGGTGGGGTGGGGGTGAGGTGCTGCGTAAGCGTGCGGCGAACCCACCTTGCATCACCGGGGCCAGTCAGGCAGTAGCGTCAGCAGGCTTCCAGCGATGGGGCAGCAGCTCCTCAATGCGGCTGCTGAGCTGCGTGGGCAGGCGGGTCAGCACGTCCTTGAGGTAGGCGTAGGGGTCATGGCCGTTGAGGCGGGCACTGTGGATCAGGCTCATGATGGCGGCCGCTCTTTGGCCCGCGCGCAGTGAGCCCGCAAACAACCAGTTCTTGCGCCCAAGGGCGATGGGACGGATCTGGTTCTCGACCCAGTTGTTGTCGATGGGCAGATCGCCTCTGTCGATGAAGCGCACCAGCGCCTCCCAGCGCTTGAGGCTGTAGTCGATGGCTTTGGCCGTGGCCGTGCCATTGGGGACATTGCTGCGCTGCTGCAGCAACCACTGCTGCAGCGCATCGGCAATGGGCCGGCTGCGTGCCTGACGCAGGGCCTGTCGTTGCGGAGGGTCCAGTGTGGCGGCGTCCCGCTCCACCTCATAGAGCTGTTGGATGATGGCCAGCGCCTGCTCGCCCACGGGGCTTTGGTGGTGGACATGCAACTCATGGAACTTGCGCCGCGCATGCGCCATACAGCCCACCTCGGTCACACCCATCTCAAAGCAGGCCTTGTAGCCTGCGTAGTCATCGGTGACTAAGTGGCCCTGCCAGCCTGCTCGCTCTGGGCTGCTGGGCAGCCCCAGGAAGTCGCGCACATGCTCGCCGCTGCGGCTGGGCGCAAAGCCGAAGATCACCGCCTTGAAGGGATTGAACGCGGTGGTGCAGTAGCTCCACACATAGGCGCGGTGCGTCTTGCCCTTGCCGGGCTTGAGCATCTCCACCGGGGTCTCATCGGCGTGCAGCACGGGCTGCTGGCGCAACTGCTCGGCCAAGGCGTCCACCAAGGGTTGCAGTTGCACACCGCACTCACCCACCCATTGGGCCAGTGTGGAGCGGGCAATGCTGTGGCCAGCACGGCCGAAGATGTGCTCTTGGCGATGCAGCGGCAGGTGGTCTTGGTACTTGGCCACCAGCACCTGGGCCAGCAGGCCAGCGGTTGGTATCCCTTTGTCGATGATGGCTGCGGGCACCGGAGCCTGGACGATGCGCTCGCAGCACTTGCAGACCCACTTGCCGCGCACATGGCGCTCGACGGTGAAGACGCCGGGCACGTAGTCCAGCTTCTCGGCCACGTCCTCGCCCATGCGCTGCATGCTCTGGCCGCAGCCGCAGGTGGTGTCAGCGGGCTCATGGCAAACGTCGCGGCGTGGCAGATGCGCGGGCAGCGGGGCGCGCTTGGGGCGGTCGGAGCTCGGGGTGATACCCGCACTTGGGGGCTGCAGCGCAGCGATCTCGACGGCCACAGCCGCCTGGTCAGCATCAAAGGTCTCTTCGAGCAGGCTGCGCTGCTCGGGGCTGTAGGCTTCGCTCTGGGCCGCAAACTTCAGTCGCTTAAGCAAAGCGTTCTCGTGGGTGAGCTTGTCGATCAAGGTCTGCTTGAAGCGGATCTCGGCCTGCGCGGTGCGCAGCGCTTCCAGCAATTGCTGGGGCGTGAGGTCTTCAAGCAAGGTCTGGTCAGTCACGGGGCTGATCTTGCCCGCATCTCCCCACGCTGCCCATTGGCAGATGCCGCAATTGCCCCACAGTCTGAGTGCAGGTGCTAGAGCACCGTGATGACGCCAGACTCGCCCACGCGTTGCCAGGGCAAGCCCCGCACCAGCGCACCGAGTTGCTCCGAATCCAGAGCTTGGGTGTGGCCCACGCGCGGCCAGATAAAGCGGCCCTGGTGGAGCCGCCGTGCAGCCAGCCAAATGCCCAGACCATCGTGCACCAGCACCTTGAGTCGCGTGGCGGGTCGGTTGGCAAAGGCGTAAGCGGTGTGGGGCCTGGCCGATCCAAAGACCTGCACCACCCGCGCCAGGGCCTTGTCGGGGCCAGCGCGCATGTCCAGGGGCTCCACCGCCAGCCAGATGGCGTCGATACGAATCATCCCAACAGACCCCGCAGCCAGGCCGCACAGTGCGGCGCCTGACTCACGGGCCAAGCCACCTGCACGGTGGTGGCACCCCGCTGCAGCGTGATGCGAATGGGCTCGGGCTGGGCCGCAGCGGCCACCGGCAGCGGCACGAACTCGGCCAAAGCCTGCGGCACGGCCAAGGCCTTCATGGTCGTTCGCAGCGTGCCGCTGCGTGCCTCATCCACCCAGCGCCGCAGCAGGTTGGCATTGAGCCCCCGCGCCAGCGCCACACCAGACAGGGAAGCACCTGGCGCCTGACTGGCCTGCACCGCAGCCAGCTTGAACTCCACGCTGTACGTCCGCCGCCGCCTGACCTTCTCTTGATTCGCTTGCATAAGTGTCCACTTGAGTTAAGTGGACGCGAGGCTCTTACATCCAAGACTCAGGGGCAAGGTGGGTTGGGCGGACGCTTACACACTTCCTTCAGCGTCTCCACGCCAAAGTAGTAGTCGGGGTCGGCCTGGCTGACGTAGATGGTCTTCAGTGTCTTGCCGCTGTCCAGCACTTGGGCAGCAATGCGCAGGGCATCAGCGCGGGTGAAGCCAGCGTCGATGACCATGGCGTCTTTCTCGCCGGTGACCAAGGTGGAGTTGACGTTGAAGCTGTTGCCATCAGCGTTGTAGACCTTGACTTGCAGCGGGGCGGCGGTGGCCGTCAGCGTGGTGGCCAAGAGGGCGGCGGTGGCGATGAGAGAGCGGGTCATGGTGGAGTCCTTTCAAAACCCAAGGTGTTGCGATGGGTTGGACTGTATTGATGATCAATCTAGCGATAAACAGTCATTCGTGCGATAGTTTGTCTACCAAACCGATCTAATTGGATGAGCAGCCAAGCATGGACCGACTGACTGCCCTGCATGTCTTCACCGAGGTGGCCGAGCGCGGCAGCCTGACCCAGGCCGCTGAGGCGCTGGACATGTCGCGCGCCATGGTGTCGCGCTACCTGGAAAGCCTGGAGCACAGCCTGGGTGCTCGCCTGCTGCACCGCACGACGCGCCGTGTCAGCCTCACCGACGCGGGGGCGGACGCCTTGCCGCGCGCCAAGCACATGCTGGCCCAGATGCAAGAGCTGCAGGCCCTGGCCAGCCAGCGCCGCCACACGCCGCAGGGCAAGCTGCGCATGACGGCCAGCACCTCCTTCGCTCAGGCCTTTTTGGCCCAGGTGGTGGCGGACTTTTTGGGGTTGTACCCCGAGACGCAGATCGAGCTGTTGAGCGTGGAGCGCACCGTCAACCTGGTGGAGGAGCGCATCGACTTGGCCGTGCGCATTGGCAACCAGTTGGATGATGGCCTGCTGGCCCGCCGTCTGGGTGTGTGTCGCTCGGTGGTGGTGGCTGCGCCAGCTTATCTCAAGCGTTACGGTTCGCCCAGCCAGCCTGAAGACCTGCGCCAACACCGCTGCCTGACCCACGCCTTTGTGGGCCGCACCGAGTTCACCCTGCACCGTGCTGGCCAGACCCTCAAAGTGCCGGTCAGCGGCCCGCTGCAAAGCAACGAAGCCGCTGTCACCCGCGCTGCCGCCTTGGCCGGTGCGGGCGTCGCCCTGCTGCCCACCTATTTTGTGGGCGCAGACCTGGCCAACGGCAGCCTGCAGCATCTGCTGCCCGACTGGGAGCCCGAGCCCTTGGCCATCCATGCGGTGTTTCTGAGCCGCCAGCACCAGCCGCTCTTGCTGCGCACGCTGTTGGACCACCTGGCCCAGCGCTTTGGCGACGGTGAGATGCCCTGGGATGCCCCGCTCAAGCCCGCTGCCCAGCGCAGCCGCCGCAGGCCGCGCCGCAGCAGCGACAATCTCGCCCCATGAAAGCGATCCGTTTACGTGAAGGAAAAGAGCGTTCCCTCTTGCGCCGCCACCCTTGGGTGTTTGCGGGCAGTGTGGAAAAGGGCAAAGCCGACGCCGGTGAAACCGTGCGGGTGGAGAGCCATGACGGCCGGTTTTTGGCTTGGGCGTCGTTCAGCCCCAGCTCGCAGATCCGCGTGCGGGCATGGAGCTTTGACGAGGCCGAGCGCATTGACGCCGCCTTCTTCCAGCGCCGCGTGCAAGCGGCCGTGGCCATGCGCGAGCGGCTGGCCATCCAGAGCAATGGCGTGCGCCTCGTCCACGGCGAGGCCGACGGCCTGCCGGGGCTGATCGTTGACCGCTACGACGACATCCTCAGCGCGCAGTTCCTCTCCGCCGGGACCGAGCGCTGGAAGGACGTGCTGGCGGATGCGCTGCTGGCCGCCACCGGCTGCACGCGCCTCTATGAGCGCAGTGATTCGGGCGTGCGCCAACTCGAAGGCCTGGAGCCCGCCAAGGGCTGGCTGCGTGGTGGCGGCGACACCACCATCACGCTGCGCGAGCACAGCATTCAGCTGACGGTGGATGTGGAAGAGGGCCACAAGACCGGCTACTACCTGGACCAGCGCGAGAACCGCGCGCTCTTTGCCCGCATGGTGCGCCAGTTTGGGCTCAAAAGCGTGCTGAACTGCTACAGCTACACGGGCGGCTTCAGCGTAGCGGCACTGGCCGGCGGCGCTACCGAGGTGGTGAGTGTTGATTCATCGGCCCCGGCCCTGGCCCGCGCCTCGGCGCATGTCACGCTCAACGGCTTTGACCCTGCCCACCACACCGCCTTGGATGCCGATGTGAACGGCACGCTGCGCCAGATGCTCAAAGACGGCCGCAGCTTTGACGCCATCATCCTGGACCCGCCCAAGTTCGCCCCCAGCGCGGCCCATGCCGACCGCGCCAGCCGCGCCTACAAAGACATCAACCGCCTGGGCCTGAAGCTGCTCAAACCGGGCGGCCTGCTGCTGACGTTCAGTTGCTCCGGCGGCATTGGCGCCGAGCTGTTCCACAAGATCGTGGCCGGTGCGGGCATGGACGCGGAGGTGGACGCCTACCTGCTGCAGCGCCTGGAAGCGTCGAGCGACCATCCCACCACGATCTGCTTCCCTGAAGGCGAGTATCTGAAGGGCTTGGTGTTGCTGAAGCGCTGACGGATCGCCATGTTCAAGGTGTTGATCGTCGACGACGATGCCGAGATCGGCACCTTGCTGTGTGCGGCTTTGGCACGCCATGGCTTGCAGGCTGAGCACTTGTTGGACGGCCAAGGCCTGCTCAAACGCTTGGCGCGGGGGGATGTGGATGTGCTCATCCTTGATCGCATGCTGCCTGGCGAAGACGGCCTGAGCCTGTGCGGCGCGGTACGCCAACGCCACACCCTGCCCATCTTGATGCTGACGGCCCTGGGCGACCCGGTCGATCGCGTGGTGGGCTTGTATGGCGGGGCCGACGACTACGTGGTCAAACCCTTTGACGTGGCCGAATTGGTGGCCCGGGTAAAAGTGCTGATGCGGCGCCAGCGCGCGGGCAGCGGCCCAGCGGCTGAGCATTTGCACTTTGCGGGCTGGACCTTGGCCGTCGCCCAGCGCGAACTGCGGCGGGCTGATGGGCTGCTGGTGCCGCTGTCGGGGGCAGAATTTCGGCTGCTGCTGGCCTTGTTGCAAGACAAAGGCAAGGTGGTCGGCCGAGCCGAGTTGCAAGCCCAGGCCCAGCCCCGCAGTGTGGCCCACGAGCGCAGCATAGACCTGCTGGTCAGCCGCCTGCGCCACAAGCTGCAAGACGACGAAGGCCGCCTCATTCGCACCGTGCGTGGCCTGGGCTATCAAATGGATGCGTCATGACATTTTTCACCCGTGGGCAGACGGTGTTTGGCCGCTTGGTCCTGCTGATGCTGGGCCTGCTGTTGGCCAGCCATGGCCTGACCTTTTTGCTCATCGACCTGAGCCTGGACCAAGCTGCCCACAGCCCACCGCCCCCACCGCACTGGGTGTGGGCGGGCCTGCTGGCGCAGGCGCTGGCGGCGGCTGGGGCAGTGTGGGTGGGCAGCCGGGTGCTGGCGCGCCCGTTTGAGCGCTTGGCCCAGGCAGCGGCCAGCATGCAAGCCGACCAAACGCTGATGCCGTTGCCCCTGGAGGGCCCCACCGAGGCGCGCCGAGCTGCCGAGCTGTTCAATGCCATGCAGGCCCGCATCAGCCAGCAAGTGCAGCAGCGCCAGGCCTTGCTGGCCGGCATTGCCCACGACCTGCGCGGCCCGCTGACCCGAATGCAACTGCGCCTGGACCAGCCCGCTGAAGAGGTCGACCTGGCCCTGTTGCGCCGCGACAGTCGCGAGATGGCGGCGCTGCTGGAGCAATCGCTGAGCCTGCTGAGCGGCGGAGTGGCGGCCGAAGCCTGCCAGTGGCTGGACCTGCGCGCCCTGGGCGACACCTTGGTGGACGACCTCTCCGAGCAGCACGCTTTACCCCCAGAGCGGCTGAGCTGCCACGGTGAAGTCCCACCCATTTGGGCGCGGCCCGTGGCCTTGCGGCGGGCTTTGTCTAACCTGCTTGATAACGCCGTGCGCCATGGCGGCGGTGGCGAGCTGTGCCTGGCCCATGAAGGCAGCGTGTGGCGCATCGAAGTTTCTGACCGCGGACCCGGCCTGGCGGCAGAGTTGCTTGAGCAAGTCTTGCGACCCTATGTGCAGGCGCCAGAGGCGGCACGGGGCGGCTGGGGCCTGGGCCTGGCTGTGGCGCACCAAGTGGCCCAGGCCCATGGCGGCACGCTTAGCCTGCACGCGCGCGAAGGCGGCGGCCTGACGGTGCGCATGACACTGCCCAGCCAAGTGTGTCCAGATTGATGTAATTCAGACAGCAAGGGTTCACCCGGCGGGCAGACCATGGCGGCATTGCCTGACTGCTCCAAGGAGAACCCCGTGAACCCAACTATTTATCGTCGAGGTGTGATCATGAATTTGTGGGCCGCCCTAGGCTTGGCCATTTTGGTGGGCTGCGGAGGGGGCGAGGCCACCGCCGCTGACCCCGCCGCGCCCACCTCGCCGGCCGCACAAACCCTCAGCAACGTGGCCTATGCCAGCACCTCGGCTGCCCAGAAGATGGACATCTACATGCCGGCGGGTGCTGGCCCCTTTCCGGCGGTGGTGCTCATTCACGGCGGGGCCTTCAAGGCGGGGCCTTCAAGGCGGGCGACAAAGCCATGGATGCCGCGAACGCCGCCACCTTGGTGGCCAATGGCTATGTGGCCGTGGCCATCAACTACCGTTTGAGTGGCGAAGCCAAGTTCCCGGCGGCCGTGCATGACGCCAAAGCCGCCGTCCGCTACATCCGCGCCAAGGCCAGCGAGTACCGCATCAACCCTGACAAGATCGGAGTTTGGGGCGCCTCTGCGGGCGGCCACCTGTCTGCCATGCTTGGCACCACCGCCGGGGACACTTACCTAGAGGGCACCCAGGGCGCGTATCTCGGTGTGTCGTCGCGCGTACAGGCCAGCATTGACTGGTTTGGCCCCATCAACTTTGCCACCATGGTCAGCGAAGGTTTGGCCTTGGGATTTGCCTCCACTTATAACGTTGATAATGAGTCTGCTTATTTGGGCGTGAATGCCAACGACCCGGCCAACAATGAACTGGTGCAGCAATCCAACCCCAGCCGCTACATCGACGCGCAAGACCCGCCGTTTTGGATCCAGGTCGGCGGTGCGGACCCGCTGATTCCCTACACCCAGAGCCTGAACTTCTACACGGCGCTCAAGGCGGTGCTGGGCGATGCCAAGGTGAGCTATGAAAAGCTCGAAGGCGCCGGGCACGGTGGCGCGCAGTTCTCCACCACGGCCAACCTGGACAAAGTGGTGGCCTTTCTCAACAGCCACCTGAAGTAAGGGGGGCTTGGCCGTTTGGCAGCGGCAGTTGAGCTTCCAACAACAGCCCCTTGCCCTCAGCACCCGGGCTCATCAGCCATCGCCCAGCCAGCGACCAGACACGCTCCTGCATGCCAACGAGCCCATTGCCGCGCTGTTGGGCGGCATCGGCTTGCTCAATGCCTCCGCCGTTGTCCTCTACGGCCCAGTGCAGCGAAGAGCCGCCTTCGCGCTGCTGCAGGTCTAGACTGAGGCGAAGCTCTACCCTGGTGGCATGAGCGTGCTTGGAGGCATTTGTAAGAGCCTCTTGGCTGAGGCGATACACGGCCAGGGCCACTTCTCGAGGTAGCCGGGCCTGTGGGTCGATACCGCCGTGATCGAAGGCAAATTGAGTACCTGTTTGAGTGCGCTGCCAGCTCGCGACCAGCTCGCCCAATATGTCCAGGAGCTGACCACTGGTCAAAGCCGCAGAACCGCCATCGTGGCTCTTGTCCCCCAAAGGGCGAAGACGGTCTAGCAAGTGGCGCACATCGAGCTGTATCTCTGCGCAGCGATCAGACATGCTGGAGACCACGGCCAGCGCCTCGGGTCGGTCGGACAGTGTGCGGCTGAGCCAAGCGGTGTTGAAGCGCAAGGTCGTCAGGCGCTGGCCCAACTCGTCATGCAGCTCTCTGGCCAAATGGGCGCGCTCTTCTTCTTGCAGGGTGTAGACCTTTTGGCTCAATGTGCGTCGTGCGGCCTCAGCGCTTTCCAAGGCCATGGCCAAATGACGAAGTGCTGCAGCGATGCATTCCAACTCCCGAACGGGCATGTTCTGCAGAGATTGAACTGGCTTTAAGTCTTGCCGTTCAATGGCCTGGATCGCGTCGAGCACGGTGGACAGTGGCTTGAAGGCCAGCAGCAGATTCCACCGCATCACAGCCAACAGACCCGCGATGCAGCCCAACATGATCAGCAATGAGCCTGCCATGTCTTGCACCGCCTCTTGCAATTCGCCTTCGGTGCTGGCGCTCAGGGTCACCGTCCAGGGACCATCAAGCTCACGCTCAATGGTCCAGCTCACGGGCTGGTGCTTAGGCGGGTCAAAGGCTTCTCGGTGCCATTGGGCAATGCGGCGCAGTGCTGCTGGCGTATCCGATCCCGAAGAGAAGATGCGGCGCCCATTGGTCGTGGAGATGTCGACTTGCAGATGGCGCAGTGGCCCTTCGGACTCAATGCGCCTCAACGTCTCGATGGCCGCTCGCTCATCAAGCTTGGTCAGCCCGGCCAGGTGCGCTACCAGGTCGGCCAAGGTGGCCGCGGCGGCGACTTCTTCTTCAACAGCATCGTTGGTTCGAGTCACGCCCAGCAGCAAGGCCAGGGCCACGGCCACCACGCCCACCAGCGAAGAGCGTCGCATGACCAGGCGCGGCAAGTCCCAGGGCAGTGGGGATTTCATGGGAAACCCTCACATCTGTACCAAGCCTTGTTCCATCGCGAGACGCAGCAGCTTGAAGTCGCTGCGCATCTCCAGCTTTTGGCGCACCAGTGACATGGTGTTGAACACGGTCTTCTCGCTGATGTGAAGGGCATTGGCGATTTCATCCGTCGCCTGCCCACCGGTGGCCAGTCTCAAGACATCAAACTCCCTGGGCGTGAGCCTTTGCAGGGGCGTGGTTTGGCCTTGTTTGGCTGCATCGTGCAAGAGGATCTCGGCCACATCACTGGAGCACACGCGACGTCCATACGCCACGTCGCGAATGGCGAGCACCATCTCGTGTGGGTCACTGTCTTTGGTCAGATAGCCGGTGGCACCAGCGCGCAACGCCTGCTGCACAAAGCTCTCTTGCGCATGCATGGTGAAGACCAGCATCTTGATGCGCGGGTCACGCTCGCGCAGGCGGCGCATGGCCTCAAAGCCACTGTCACCCTTGAGGCTGAGATCAATCACTGCTACATCGACCACCTGCTCTCGCAAGGCCTCGCAGGCCTGTGCAGAGTTCGCGGCTTCGGCCACCACATGCATATCGGTCTCGGCCTCTATGAGCATGCGGTAACCCGCACGTACCACGGCGTAATCGTCCAACAGAAGCACTCGAATCACGGGCTGTCTCCGTCTTTGTTGTGCAGTATTTGCAAGCAAGAAGCACGCCCCAATGAGGGTCTCAAGGCGGGAATGCTTCCCGTCTTGCATGGGACTCCCTCCCGAGACGCCTCAAGCTTGAATTCTTAGACTGCATTCACCCACAACAAGGAGACATCCATGCCCCTGAACTCATCATCCCCACGTATCCTTCAAGCGCTGGCTGCCGCCGCGCTGGTTGCACTCGGTGCCGCCAGCACCTCGGCTTTTGCTGTCAAGAACGTCAGTTGGGAAGACATTGCCAACGACGACAAGACCGGCCAGGACGTGCTGAACTACGGTCTTGGCCTCAAGACCCAGCGCCACAGCACGTTGCGACAGATCAACACCAAGAATGCGGACCAACTGGTGCCGGCCTGGAGCTTTTCTTTCGGCGGTGAGAAGCAACGCGGCCAAGAGGCTCAGGCCCTGGTGCACGACGGTGTCATCTATGTGACCAGCTCGTACTCGCGCTTCCATGCCTTGGACGCAAAGACTGGCAAGCAACTGTGGATGTATGAGCACCGCCTGCCGGATGACATCCGCCCGTGCTGCGACGTGGTCAACCGTGGCCCTGCCATTTATGGCGACAAGGTCTACTTTGGTACCTTGGATGCCCGCATCGTGGCGCTCGACCGCGCTACCGGCAAGGTGGTGTGGAACGAGAAATTCGGTGACCACAAGATCGGCTACACCATGACAGGTGCCCCCACCATCGTCAAAGAGAAGAACGGTCGTGTGCTGTTGATTCACGGCTCGTCAGGTAACGAGTTCGGCGTTGTGGGCTGGCTCTTTGCCCGCGACCCAGACACCGGTGCTGAAGTATGGGCTCGACCCCTGGTCGAGGGCCATACCGGCCGCTTGGAGGGCAAACCGGGCACACCCACGGGTGACCCCAAAGCTCCGAGTTGGCCAAGAGACAAGGACGGCAACCTGGTGGAGGCCTGGAACCATGGTGGCGGCGCACCGTGGCAGTCTGCAGCCTTTGATGCGGAGACCAACACCATCGTGATTGGCGCGGGCAACCCAGCGCCGTGGAACACCTGGAAGCGAACCAAGGAAGGCGACGATCCTCAAAACTGGGACAGCCTTTTCACCTCGGGCCAAGCCTATGTGGACGCGAGCACTGGCGAGCTGAAGGGCTTTTTCCAGCACACGCCTAACGATGCTTGGGACTTCTCTGGCAATAACTCGGTGGTGCTGTTTGAGTACAAGGACAAAGACGGCAAAACCGTCAAGGCCAGCGCCCATGCGGACCGTAACGGTTTCTTCTTCGTGACGGACCGCAGCAAGCTGGCCACCGGTGCGGGCTATCCGAACAAGCCCACGTCGCTCATCAATGCTTGGCCCTTTGTAGACGGCATCACCTGGGCCAAGGGATTTGACCTGAAGACCGGCCGACCCATCGAGACGGGTAACCGTCCGCCACAGCCTCAGGCGGGTCAAGACAAGGGTAAGGCGGTTTTTGTCTCGCCACCGTTCTTGGGTGGCACCAACTGGATGCCCATGTCCTACAGCCCCGACACCGGCTTGTTCTACATCCCGGGCAACCACTGGGCCATGGACTATTGGACTGAGAACCTGACTTACAAAGCGGGCTCTGCTTATTTGGGTCAAGGCTTCCGCATCAAGCGCTTGTATGACGATCATGTGGGCATCCTGCGCGCCATCGACCCCAAGACCGGCAAGATCGCTTGGGAAAAAAAGGAGAAGTTCCCGCTGTGGGCCGGCACCATGACCACTGCCGGTGGCTTGCTGGTGACGGGCACTTCGGACGGCTTTGTCAAGGTCTTTGATGCCAAGAACGGCAAGGAGCTGTGGAAGTTCCAGACGGGCTCTGGCGTCGTCTCGGTGCCCATCACTTGGGAGCAAGATGGCGAACAGTACATCGGCTTGTCCTCGGGTTACGGCGGTGCGGTGCCGCTCTGGGGTGGAGACATGGCCGACCTGACCAAGCAAGTCACTCAGGGTGGTAGTTACTGGGTGTTCAAGCTGCCCAAGGCCGCTAAGGTCGCGTCCAAGTGATGCGCGCACCGGCAATCCCAGATGGGCTGGCCGGTGCCTTGTGCGGGATGGCGCTGTGGGCAGCGCTAGGCGGGCTTGCACCCGCCTGGGCGCAGCCTGCAAGTCCGGCCAGTCCGCCCGAGGTCACGGTCATCAATGGCTGCAGGCTCTGGCCCTATGCGCACTGCCCAGGCGCAGACTTGCGGCATGCCGACTTGGTGGGCAAAGACCTGCGTGGCGTGAACTTCGCCGGAGCCCAATTGGCCCGCGCCAACCTGCGCAGCGCCAACTTGGCCGGTGCGGTGCTCGACGGTGCTGATTTGACCGCTGTGCAGGCCTATGCCTTGAACGCCCCGGGTGCATCTTTCAAGAACGCTCGCCTGGTGGGTGCCAATCTGGCGCAAGCGCGCATGTTCCGCGCCGATATGAGCGGTGCAGACCTGACGAGCGCCAGCTTGGAGGCGGCCCGTGTGAACTTGGTGTGGTTTGTTGGCGCCAAGCTCATCAATGCAGAACTGCAGGAGACTAAGTTTGTAGGCAGCAATCTCTTGAATGCCGACATGCAGGGGGCACACCTGCGCTTCACCATTTTCCCGGATGCGAATCTGCAGGGCTGCAAGGCCTGCCCCAAGGACTGGCAATGAGTTTGTGTTTCTCACCATCGCGGGCTCTTCGTGCCTTGGGACTGGCCTTCTGCTTGACCGGGCCATTGCTGGCCCAAGAAGACAACGCTTGGCGCGGCCAGGCCGCAGCCGTTCAAGCAGGCCAAGCGCTCTATGGTCAGCACTGCGCCGAGTGCCATGGGCAAGACGCTAGCCAGCCCTTGGCCGAGGCCCCGGATCTGCGTCGCCTTGACAGCTTCTGCCGCCGTCTCCGAGAAGTCAGCTTGAAAGCAGATTGCACGGCGGATGTGGACCGCTATTTCCTTCGCTCGGTCAATGAAGGAAAGGTGCGGGCTGGCGTGGTGCACATGGCGCCTTGGAAAGGGGTGTTGTCGGAGCAGGACATTTGGGCGATCCGAAGTTTCGTTGAGACCAGGCCGACTGATCCTCCCAAGCGCACCACCAATGTTGACGCACAGCGAGCAAAGGAAGGGTCTTAAGCCGCCATGCATTGATGCCGACAAGCAGGGATGCCCGACACCGCGTCCCTGAACTTGCTCTCGCCTGAACTGATGCACAGCCTGCTGACCCCTTCTAAGGTGTTGGTGGGGCTGTTTGACAGCCAGGACAGGCTGCAGTGGGCCAACCCAGCCTTTTGCGAGGCCCTGGCCGTGGAAGCCGGTGGCCGGACCACCTGGGCGGAGATGATGCGCCACAGCTACACGGCTCGGCGCGGTGCGCTGATTGACACCGACGACTTTGAGTCTTGGTTGGCCTCGGCGGCCTCGCGCCGAGGCAAGCTGCCTTATCGGCAGTTTGAGGCCGACCTCTGCGATGGCCGTTGGATCTTGATGACCGAGACGGTGGACGAGTGTGGCTGGATGCTGTGCGTGGCCACCGATGTCAGCGACCTGGCGCGCGACCACCGTGACCTGCGCGTGGCCCGAGACCAGGCCCAGCGGGCCAGCTTGATGGATTCGCTGACCGGCATTGGCAACCGCAGCTTTGTGATGGAGCAGTTAGACCTCTGCCTGGCCGAGCGCAAGCCCGGCCCGCTGTGTGTGGCGATGGCGGACCTGGACCACTTCAAGCACATGAACGACAACTACGGCCATGCCGGTGGCGACGCCGTGCTGCGCGACTTTGCGCGCCTGCTGCAAGCCGGCTTGCGGCGGGTGGACGCCTGCGGCCGCGTGGGCGGCGAGGAGTTCATGGTGGTGCTGCAAGGCATCGCCTTGAGCGAAGCCCAGCAAGTCATGCAGCGTTTGCTGGAGTCCGTGCGTGCCTCGCGCCCCTTGCGCCATGACCCGGACGTGGGCTATCGCGTCTCCATCGGTTTGGCCCAGGCCTTGCCGCAGGAGTCTGCCCAGGCACTGGTCAGCCGTGCCGACGCAGCGCTCTATCAAGCCAAGCGTCAGGGGCGTGACCAGTGCGTGCTGGCCTGAGGGGCTGACCCTCAGCGCTGCACATTGCGCCGGATCACCGTGGCCAAGTCGCCATCGGTGAAGGGCTTGGCCAGGTAGTCGTCCATGCCGGCGTCCAGCGCACGCTCGCGGTCGCCTTCCAGCGCGTTGGCCGTGAGCGCCACGATGGGCACATGGGCTTGGCCGGTGATCTGCTCTAGCGCGCGGATCTGCCGTGTCGCCTCAAAGCCGTCCATGCCGGGCATCTGGCAGTCCATCAAGATCAGGTCGTAGCGGGCTGCGGCATAGCGGGTGACGGCCTGGCTGCCGTCTTCCGCTTGGTCATGCTGTATGCCCAGCGCCTTCAAGATGGCACCAGCCACCAGCGCGTTGACGAGGTTGTCTTCCACCAGCAAGACCTTGAGGTCGTCCAGTGGCACCGAGGGGTTGATGTGGGTATCGAACTGCACCATCGGCGCTGAGGGCGGCAGGCTCAGCGTCAACTTAAAGGTGGTGCCATGTCCGTGTTGAGATTGGCACACCAGCTCGCCCTTCATGGCCCGCGCAATCTCGCGTGAGATGGTCAGGCCCAGGCCCGTGCCACCGTGTCGGCGGCGGTCGGTGTCGTCCACCTGATGAAAGGGGCTGAACACGGCCTCTAATTGGTCAGCCGGTATGCCTTCGCCGCTGTCTTGCACCTCAATCACCGTGCTGCCATCGGATTGGTGGTGGCTGCGCAAAGACACGCCGCCATGCTCGGTGAACTTCACCGCATTGCCCACCAAGTTGATGAGGATCTGGCGCAGGCGGGTTGGGTCGCCCACCACCCAATGCTCGCCGATGGGGTTGCACATCAGGTTCAGCCTCAGACCCTTTTCTTCGGCCTGCGCGGTGGAGACGGCCATCACGCTTTCCAGCAGCGCGCGCAGGTCAAATTGGCGCTGCGCCAGTTGCATGTGGCCGCCGTCGATCTTGGAGTAATCCAGCACGTCGTTGATCACGCCCAGCAGGTGCTCACAGGTGCGTTGCAGCATTTGCAAATGGCTGACTTGTTCGGGCTTGGCTGCCGGCTGGTGATCGGCCTCAATCAGCCGGGCTAGGCCCAGCATGCCGTGCAGGGGCGTGCGAAGTTCGTGGCTCATGGTGGCCAAGAAGCGGTCTTTGACGGCGCTGTTGCGTTGGGCCAAGTCCAGCGCTTGCTGGCGCTGCCGGGCCAGGTCATCCATTTGGAAGCGCAGGCGCAGCATCGAGCGCGTGTGCTCGGCCGAGCGCTTGCCTTCGGAGATCACGATAAACAGGAAGACACTCAAACCCAAGGCGGTGAACCACCCCACTGGCGTGCCCAAAAAGAGGTGATAGAAGATGCCCGGCACTAAGAGCGGCAAAGCCATGGCCACCAGGGTTCTGAAGCTCATGGCCATGACCACCAGGGCCAGCCCAGCAATGGCCACCACGGTGGTCAACAGGGTGGCGCCCATCACCGGGTCGTTGGGCGGTTGCATCACTGAGCCCAGCAAGCCAAACATGGCGCCGTCGGCAAACAGTGTCCATTCAAAGCGGCGCACCCAATACGGGCCTTTGGCGGGGTCGTCGCGCTTGAAGCGCATGGTCACCCACAGGCGTGCGCTACTGGTCAGGCACTTGCCGGCAAACCAAAATATCAGCAGCCCCATGGGGGTGTAAGACCACATCAGCCAGCACAGCAGCGCCGCCACGGGAATACCCAGCATGGTGGTCTTGCGGGAACGCTCGAACACCATGGCCGCTTGGGCAATGCGGATCTGCTGCTCCACCGCCGCCGAGTCCGGCGGCGTGTCATAGAGGGTGGGGGTACTCGTACTCATGGCCAATACGGCCAGTCTATGCATAAAGACCCGTCCGCAAAGCCTCAAATTAACCCGCTTTAGGGATTACGCGAGGGGCTTGGGAATGCTGGGCGCAAACTTGCTGCGCTTAAGCGCAAAGTAGCTTTTGACATTGCGCACATTGGCGTCTTGGGTGAACAACACCTGGGTCAACGCCGCAAAGGCCGCCATGCTGGGCGCCCAGACCACCAGCACAAAGTCAGGCCCCGGCGAGACCTGCCAGCACTGCTGCACCGCTGGGTGGGCCAGCACCCGGGCCTCAAACGCCGCTTGGTGCTCGGCGCCTTGGCGGTCTAGAGAGACCTCGCAGATCGCACTCAGGCCCTGGCCGCCCGCCGTGGGCGCCACCAGCGCGGAGATGCGCTCGATGACGCCTCCCTCGCGCAGCCGCTTGACGCGCCGCAGTGCCGTGGCTGGGCTGCACAGCGCCGCAGCGGCCAGCGCATGGTTGGTCAGGCTGGCGTCTGTTTGCAGTAGGTCCAGCAGCCGCCAATCCAGCTCGTCTAGGGTGATTGATTCATCCATCTATGTATCGTAAATGAAATAAATAATCTATGAACGCGTGATGTGAATTAAAAGTTCATTGGCGTAGAAAAATTGAAAGCTTAATTCTTAAGTGCAGGGCTACGATCTGCCCCATCGCAAAACGCGGCCCTGGCCGCAGCAACGGGAGTATTCAAAGCATGTGTGGCATCGTCGGCGCCGTCAGCGCAAACAACATCGTTCCTATCCTGGTGCAAGGCCTGCAGCGCCTGGAGTACCGGGGCTATGACTCCTGCGGCGTGGCCGTGCACCAGGGCGGCGAGCTGCGCCGCAGCCGCTCCACCTCCCGCGTGGCCGAGCTGCGCACCATGACGGAAGACGACGGCGTGGCCAGCGGCACCGGCATTGCCCATACCCGTTGGGCTACCCACGGTGCCCCGGCCGTGCATAACGCCCACCCCCACTTCAGCCGCGGCCAGATTGCGCTGGTGCACAACGGCATCATCGAAAACCACGACGAGCTGCGCGACGAGCTCAAAGCCAAAGGCTACGAGTTTGAGAGCCAAACCGACACCGAGGTCATCGCCCACCTGGTGCACCACCTCTATGACGGCGACCTGCTGGAGGCCGTCAAGGGCGCAGTGCTGCGCCTCAAGGGCGCCTACGCCATTGCCGTGTTCTGCCGCGACGAGCCCGGCCGCGTGGTGGGCGCCCGTGAAGGCTCGCCCCTGATCTTGGGCGTGGGCAGCGATGCCGACCCGACAGCTCGCTACTTGGCGTCAGACGCCATGGCCCTGGCCGGGGTGACCGACCGCATCGTCTACCTGGAAGAGGGCGACGTGGTCGACCTGCAATTGGGCAAGCACTGGGTGCTGGCGCGCGATGGTGAGCGCTTCAAGCCCACCGAGCGCGAGGTCAAGATCGTGCAGGCCCACAGCGGCGCGGCCGAGCTGGGCCCTTATCGCCACTACATGCAGAAGGAAATCTTCGAGCAGCCCCGCGCCCTGGCCGACACCCTGGAGGGCGTGGAAGGCATCACCCCCGAGCTGTTTGGCGACGGCGCTTACAACGTGTTCAAAAACGTTGACCGCGTGCTCATCTTGGCCTGCGGCACCAGCAGCTACTCAGGCATGACGGCCAAGTACTGGCTGGAAAGCATTGCCAAGATCCCCTGCAATGTGGAGATCGCCAGCGAATACCGCTATCGCGATAGCGTGCCCGACCCGCGCACCCTGGTGGTCACCATCAGCCAAAGCGGCGAGACGGCCGACACCCTGGCTGCGCTCAAGCACGCCCGCAGCCTGGGCATGGAGCACACCCTGACCATCTGCAACGTGGCCACCAGCGCCATGGTGCGCGAGTGCAAGCTGGCCTACATCACCCGCGCTGGCGTGGAAGTGGGCGTGGCCAGCACCAAGGCCTTCAGCACCCAATTGGCCGGCCTGTTCTTGCTGACCCTGGCCTTGGCCCAAGTGCGCGGCCACCTGACGGAAGAGCAAGAAGCCCAGCACCTCAAAGCCATGCGCCACCTGCCCGTGGCCCTGCAAGCCGTGCTGGCCCTGGAGCCCCAAGTCGTGGCCTGGGCCGAAGCCTTTGCCCGCAAAGAAAACGCCCTGTTCCTGGGCCGTGGCCTGCACTACCCCATCGCCCTGGAAGGCGCGCTCAAGCTCAAAGAGATCAGCTACATCCACGCCGAGGCCTACCCCGCCGGCGAGCTGAAGCACGGCCCCCTGGCCCTGGTAACGGCCGAAATGCCCGTGGTCACCGTCGCCCCCAACGACGCCCTGCTCGAAAAACTCAAGAGCAACCTGCAAGAAGTGCGCGCCCGCGGCGGCGAACTCTTTGTGTTTGCCGACGACGACACCAAGATCGAATCCAGCCCCGGCCTGCACGTCATCCGCATGCCCGAGCACTACGGCGCCCTGTCACCCATCTTGCACGTTGTGCCGCTGCAGTTGCTGGCGTATCACACGGCGTGTGCGCGGGGGACGGATGTGGACAAGCCCAGAAATCTCGCAAAATCTGTGACCGTCGAATGACGGTTACAGGCTTGGGCGCTTTGCTGTTCTTTGCCATTAATGTCTGAGACAGTGCATTAGAGTCTGATGCGAGGTTTGGCGCTTGAGGGGTGGCAACTTCAGTCTGGAAGCGGCCGTCCAACTCGACGCACCTGCATGACCACTCAAGATCAATCTGCAGTTCTGCTCCGGATGGACTTGGCCCGAAGATGGTGCCGACAGGCCCAAGCTCGTCCTGCCTCAGCCGGCACGCAGTCGAGCCCTGTGAGGCCGATGCTGTTGGGCTCGCGACGCGAGCCTACCTGCAGTTTGCGCTCCAGACGCAATGTCTGGCTCACAATCGACGCATGCGCTACATCTGCCTCGATTGCCTCAAAGAGCCGTACCTTCGTCAGACGCTAAAGACTGAGCAGCAGGTCTGCCACTACTGCGAGATGGATCGACCGTGTGCCAGGCTCTTCGACGTGGCCTACGAATGCGACCGCGTTCTGGACACGCATTTCGAGCCCACGCATTTGGACGATGCCGTGGTCATTTACGAGCGGGACCCGGCTGGATCTCCGCTTAAGGAGACGCTCGGGGATCTGAACGTCGTTCGTAGCGAGGCAATCGACGACCTGGTTGAAGACTTGAATTTCCTGTGGTTCGACCGGCAAACTATGCAAAGCAAGTATTCGCTTGAGGACGCGGCTGAAGTGCCCTGGTTCCGGTTGCGGGCCGATCTTGGCGAGCCCGTAAGCAGCGCTTGGCGCCAAATGAACAAAAGCCTTCAGCAGGAAGCCCGCTACGTGAACCCTATGGCGATGCGCGTACTCGAAACAGTGCTCGGCAACATCGATGCGGACGACACGGACGACGGGCAGCCCGTTGTCATCGTCGCGGGCCCTGGCACTGGGCTGACGACACTCTTCCGCGCGCGAGTCTTCCAACTCGAGCAACACCTTACCGAAGCGCTCGGCCACCCGGCACGCCTCCTCGGGACGCCCGCGCCTGGGATCGGCCAGGCAGGCCGCATGAATGCAAAGGGTCAGCCAACCTTCTATGGCGCAACAACGGTCGACGTGGCGATGGCCGAGGTTCGTCCGCCAGTTGGCGCCTGGGTGGCTACGGCTGCATTCGAACTCGTCCGTCCGGTCCGTCTGCTCGACCTCCGAAGCCTGGAGCGAGTTCGCATACCCGCCGGGCTGAGCTACTTCGACCCCGCCACAACGGCGATGGCGCAGCGCCGCGACTTCCTGAAGACCCTGTCCTTGCGCCTCGCTCAACCGGTGATGCCCGATCTGCAAGAACGCGATTACCTTGTGACTCAAGTGATCGCCGACTACCTCGCTACCCGAGAGAAGGCTCCGATCGACGGAATCATTTATCCGTCTGTGCAGCGTCGGGACGCCGACCTCGCCGAAGGGTTCAACATCGCCCTGTTCGCACGTGCCTCAGGTGTCGTTGGCGCGTCGGGCAAGCCTCTCGGCAAGGCTTATCTGTGGGAGCGCGAAGAAGGTGACACGTGGATCGATCCCTGGATCGTGGAACCGCGATCCGCAACTGCTTCAGCGGCCGACGGGTTCGACGATGTCGTCGATTGGCCTTCGGCTCGCCCCGACCACTCGTCAGAGACCTTAAAGCTTGTGAAGGACATGATCGCGATCCACGAAATCACTGGAATCCAGATCTCTCGCAGAGACCACCAAGTACGCGTGCAGTCGTGATTTCGCGCGCCGTGGCTGGTTGCCGCTGACTGACCCATTTGCAGCGGAGGGTCGTCGTCCGCGCTTCTGTCGGATTAGACTGTTTCCGCGGCAGGGCAGCCGATCGGTTAGCAGAGTAGCGGCCGTAACAGCTCGGAAGATTCTCATGTTCATCAAGGAACGCCAGACCGGACTGATGCGCATCAATCGTCCTCTAGCCCCAGGTTCTCCTGAGGCGATGCAGGCGGCCATCGCCCGCCCTCCACGCGCCCCTGAAACCAACGGTGCATGGCCGCGTCTTTCACCGCATATTCCCCTTGCGCCGACTTCCGGACAAAGGCCGGGGTGCGCTGCCGAAGCGACTCCAAAGCCTTTTGCGCCTGCTGCACGCTGACGGGGCGGCCGAGCTTCTCTCGACAGAAACGCAGGGCTTCGGCGTCATACGGGCGAAAGCGTGGCCCTTGGCTCAACATGCGCCACAGCAAGGTCTGCTCGGTGGCTTTGAGGCCCAGATAGTCGGACTCCATCTGCGCTTCATCTTGGGCTTGCTGGTCCCGCGCGGCCTGTTGCAGCGCAGGCTCAAAGCGCCCGCTGTGGCCCGCCAAGGGGCTGAGGACTGCGCCCATGGCCGCCATGAAGAACTGCGGCCTGTGGCCAAAGGCGGTGCTCTTGAAGTGGTGCATGCGGCTTGCCTCGCCCAGCCCTGGGCAGGTGTGTGCCTTGTCGACCGTGGCGTTGATGAAATATAACTCTGTATTGCATAATAACAATATAAATGTTATTGTGCTAAATATAGTTATATAAGAGATGCAGTGATTCCCAAAAGCACCGTTCTGCACTACCTCCGCGAGGTCTTAGGCCTAGAAGCGCCAGACGTAAAGCCCTGGCCCCGCGCCAAGGAGCTGCCGTACTTCCTGCGAGACGCCTTCCAGTTCAGCGAGCTGGAGTTGCTGGGGCGGCCCGTTGTCCTGGCGATAAGTCGTGCAAAGGACAAACAGTCCCTCAGCGACATCCGGACCTGGCTGAACAAGGTGATGGCCGTGGCTGGCCAGCCTGCGGTTTACGTGACGGATGCTCTGGCCTCTTATGAGCGCCGCCGCCTGATCGAGCACAAGGTGCCGTTCATCGTGCCGGGTAACCAGCTCTATCTGCCGGACCTGGGGCTGGACCTGCGCGAGTACTTTCGGCGGCATGTGGTGGCTGTAGATGCGCTGAGCCCTTCGGCCCAAGCCATGTTGATCACCGCCTTGCTGCGCCAGCCCTGGCAAGCCGATTGGCTGCCCTCTAAGGTGGCAGCGGACTTGGGCTATACGCCCATGACGCTGTCGCGCGCGGTGAAGGAGCTGACCGCGGCCGGGCTAGCCACCGCCTACACGGTGGGCCGCACGCGCTGGCTGCGCATGGAGTTGCCGCCCGAGCAGCTCTGGGAGCGTGCCAAGCCCGCACTGCGAACGCCGGTCAGGCGCGTGGTTTGGGTGGAAGGCGGCCACCAGGGCCTTGCACCTTCGCACGGCCGCATGGCGGGCGTCAGCGCACTCGCCCACCATTCCATGCTGGCCGAGCCGAAGTGGCCGGTGTATGCGATGACCACAGCCGACTGGAAGGCTGCGGTGGATGCCGGGGTGCGAGAGCTGCCGATGCCAGAGGATGGCGCACAAGAATGGCAGCTGTGGAGCTACAGCCCAGCGCTAGTGCCTGACTCCGCCACGGTAGACCTGCTGTCGCTGACGCTCAGCCTGCAAGACAAGGCTGACGACCGAGTACAGCTCGCCCTGGATGAGCTGAAGGGGCAACTTCCGTGGTGAGGGGGTAAGGCGTTCGTCTATCGATTTCCAAAGTCTACAGAGTCAGCACCTGTTTTCTTACTTGGTAATACAATTCGCTCTCTAAGCCCGCCCAACTACCTCAACACCGGATCACGACCATGCTGTCCACTCTTACCAGCAAAGGCCAGGTCACCATTCCCCAAGCCCTGCGCCAGCGCCTAGGGCTGGTGCCCGGGCAGGCTGTGGAGTTTGCTATCAGTGACGACGCCACCTGCATTACCCTGCGTCCGACACCCTCGGTGCGTCAACTGCCGCAGCAGGGCTTTGGCATGGTGAAGGTCAGTGGCCCCCATGTGCCCGCCGATTGGGACGCCGCCAGCCTGCTCAAGCCATGAGTCAGCGCCCCCACCGCACGGCGCGTTTGACGGGGTTGGACACCAATGTGCTGGCCCGCTACTACGTGCAGGCCGACAACACCGATGCGGCCACCGCCCAGCAATGCGAGAGCGCCCGTGCATTGCTCGAAAGCGGCAAACCCCTGTTTGTGCCGACCACCGTGGCACTGGAACTGGAGTGGGTGCTGCGCGGCTTCTACAAGCTGCCGCCCGACACCGTGGCCGCCGTTTTTAGCCACTTGTTGGCCATGCCACATGTGCAGTTGCAAGACCGGCAAGCCTTGCAAAGCGCCTGCGATGCGCTGGGCCAGGGCTTTGACTTTGCCGACGCCCTGCACCACGCCAGCAGCCGCCACTGCGACGCCTTGGCCACCTTCGACGACAAGGGGTTCGCCAAACGTGCAGCCGACAAAGGCTGGGTGCCAAAGGTGCTGGTGCCCTAAGGGCGGCGATCTTGAGCCCTGTTGCAGGCGTGAGCGCCCGTGCAACTCAGGCAGCTGACTCGGCCAACACCGTCGCCATCCGCCGCACCCCACTAAAGATGGCGCTCGCCACCTTCTCTGGAAAGTCCGCAGGCAGCCTCGCCGCCACGGCCGCAATGGCAGGCGCCAGGCCCTCCAGCACCTCTTCAATGACATCCTCCGCACTCTCGCGTTGGAAGAACTTTGCAGCCACCGCATTGAAGTGGCGGCGCTGGATGTTTTTGAAGTGATAGTGCCGGTTCTTGCTGTGCAGCGCCATGGCGAGCTTGGCTTTGTGCCAAGAGAGATGGCTGGCGCTGTTGCCCTCTACGGGCCAGATGGACATCACGTCGTAGAACGGCGTCAGCGCGTAGCGGCCGCGCGGCAAGATGCGCAGGCTGAAGTTTTTGGCGTGGCCGTCGGGGGCGGCCATCATCCAAAACAGTAACTGCGTCTTGAGGAAGTTCTTGAGGTCGGCTTGTGCGTTCACAGAGCCCACCAGCAGTTGCGCGATGTCGGCCATGCCTGGCCCGCCATCGGCTTCGTACTTGCGGTGCGGCGCTGTGCCGGTGGCTTGGCAAAAGTCTTCTTGCGCCAGGCGCATCAGCCAGGTGCCGGAGGAGTGCATTTGCCGGTCAAACCGCTCCACGCACAGCACCTTCTGCCGTCCGAACTGGAGCATGGCCGTCTTGGCGGTGGGCAGGCCCAGCTCGCGCAGCAGCTCCATGCAAAGCCACTCGTTCTCTACGGATGTCCCGAAGTCGGCCTTGCGCGCACCCACCAAACCGATGGGCAGCTTCAGGATGTGCGTGGTGGGCGTGGCCCCGTGCGGGCGCTTCCATTGGCCCTCATGCCACAAGAGCGCGGTCTTCTCTTGGGCGCCAGCCAGAGAGAGGCGAAAGTGCTCGTCGTCTTCCGCGCGCGGGTGCCCGCCTGAGCCTGCCGCCAGCAACAGCTGTTGCTCCACGTCGCCCTCGTCCAGCGTGGTGCCCTCTATGCGGGTGACCGTGGCGGGCTGCTCGTCTGCTCCCAGCAGTTGGATGGCGCCTACGCAGTCACGTCCAATGGCTTCGAGCAAGTCAAAGGCTTCTAGGGTGTCGGTCTTGAACCGGGTGGCCAGGCGCCTGCGGATGGACTCGCTGTCGGGCAGCAGGTTGTCAAAGTAGTGGCTGACCGGGGCACCGCGCAAGGCCTGCTCGCCGGTGAAGGGCAGCGAGAGCGACAGCGGCCGCCCGGCCTTTGAGGCCATCCAGCCCGCGTCGTAGACGAGTTCCATGTCGCCCCGGGCCGGTAGGGTCCAGGTGCCGACCCGCTCGCCATTGGCCCAGACGGAGAGGGCCCGAGTTTTGGTGGCGCGTCCCATGCTGGCCTGCCTACCACTCCACCTGGCCTGCGGGCGGCACGCCAGCACCGCCCCGGGGCTGCACCTGCAATTCAAGGCCCAGCGCAGCGAAGATGGCCAAGAGCTGGTCCACCCGCATAGAGCCTGGGTCGGTCTCCAGCTCAGACACGCGGTTTTGGCTCAGGCCCAGTTTGGCGGCCAGTTGCTTCTGGCTCAGCTTGGCGCTCTTGCGCTCAGCGCGCAGCACCAAGCCAAGCTGGCTAGGGACGGAGAGGATTTGTGTCATGGGTCAAGGCGGCGCGGCAGGCGCATCGCTAAAGCCGATATTCATATTTTATCGGCATTGGCGATAAATGCAAGAAATCGCTTAGCAGGCTGCTGAAATACCGACCGGTTGTGATGGTCGAGCGAGGCGCAGCGAGGACAATGTGAGCATCTCGATCTGAGAGAGACCTATGCGCGGCGCCGACACCTTCACCGAGAGCCTGTTC
>NZ_JBIKNQ010000003.1:0-150217 GCF_044358605.1 Ideonella sp. | reverse complement strand
ATGGCTCATGCGATCTGGCTATGATGAACTCTCTGGGATCGAAGCCAGCAACTCGCTCAGGACAGCTCTGGCCTGAAGTAGCGGCCAGCTTCGAATCGGCCAATGATCACATGAGACGTGACAGTTAGAGCAGGCCATGGACCGGGCTTCACAAGCCTACTTTGGCGCGCCGCTGGGTTATATCGGGCAGGGCGGCACCATCCCGCTAATGAACTTGCTGCAGCAAGGCTTCCCCAGCGCCCAGATGATGGTCTGCGGCGTGCTCGGCCCCAAGAGCAATGCGCATGGCCCGAATGAGTTCTTGCACCTGCCCTATGCCCGGCGCTTAACGGCAGCCGTGGCCCAGGTGGTGGCCGCGCATCCTTGAGCCATCAAGCCTGAAAAGGCCATAGAAAAAGGGCGGGGTGACCCGCCCTTTTGGCTTCAGGCTGCTGACCTGGGGCAGCCGCCCAATTCAGCGTTGCGGTGCTTGGGCCAAGGCGGCCGGTGCAACCTTCACGCTCTTGGTCGGCGCGCTGAGGTAGGCCAAGTTGTCAAAGGTGTTGATCTCACCCGACTTGTGGGCGGCGATCACTTCGGCACGCACTTGCTCGCGGCTCAGTTCGGAGGTGGCTGCAGCATTGCGGCTCAGCGCTGCCACCCGATCGGCGCCCTGCTGTGTGCGTGCCAACAGGGTGGGCGCCTTGAAGGGAGCGTTGACGCGAACATTCAGATCGCTGTCGAACGGGTTAAGCAGGCCGGCTTGGCGGGCGGCATCCATCTCGGCACGTACTTCAGCGCGGCTCACGGTCGAGGTCACGGGCTTGGCCACTTCGTTGGCCCAGGTGGCGGGAATGGCGTCTTGGGCCAGGGCAGCGTTGCTCAACACGGTGATGGCAGCAGCGGCGATCAGGGTAGCGGTACGGTTCATGATGATTTCCTTGGTTCAATGGTTGAAGTTGGGATACCGGGCATGGCGGTGAGCACTAACTTGTTCTGTGGCTCCGTCTTGTCCAGCCTCGGTGAGTCGTGTTCTTCTTGGCGGCTCATCGATGGGGTGAACTGTACCTATTGACTCAATCGGAATAAATACTAAAAATAGCAGATGTCTGTTTGTGAAAAAGGAATAATCAATGGACACCCTTCGCGCCATGCGCGTGTTTGCGCGGGTCATTGATGAGGGCAGTTTCAGCGCCGCCTCGCGCGCCCTGAACCTGGCCCCTGCGGTGGTGACGCGGGTCGTGGCGGAGTTGGAGGAGCACCTGGGTGCCCGCCTGATGAACCGCACCACGCGGCGCATGGCGCTCACCGATGTGGGCGAGCAGTACCTAGAGCGGGTGCGGCAAATCTTGGTCGACTTGGAAGAGGCAGAGGCCCTGGCCAGTGCTGCTGTGACGGAAGTGCGCGGCCATGTGCGGCTGCTGTGCCCGCCCTCGGTGGCCACCCACCAGTTGGCCAAGCTGCTGCCGCGCTTTCATGCCCAGCATCCGCAGGTGACGGTGGAGATTGCGGCGCATGGCCCGGTGGAGTCGGTGGATGAAAGCTATGACCTGACGCTGGTGCTGTCTCGCAAGCCTCTGGATGGCCACTTTGTGGCCAAGCGGCTGGCGCGCACGGAGGTGGTCACGGTGGCGTCACCCGAGTATCTGAATGCCCGGGGTCGCCCCACGCACCCCAGAGAGTTCGCCTTGCATGACGTGTTGATCCCGCCGACGTCAGACGTGTTGCGTGGCCTGACGTTTTATTGCGGCACTTGCAATGGCGAGGCTGCGGGCACGGAGTCTTTCTTCATCGCGCCAGGGCGCGGGGTGCTATCCACCACCCATGTGGACACCAACTATGCCGCAGCGCTGGCGGGCCTGGGCATTGCCGGCCTGCCGTCCTATGTGGTGGAAGATGCTTTGCTGGAGCACGCACTCGAGCGCGTGCTGCCGCAGTGGCGGCTGTTCAGCTCCGACCTTTGGATCTGCATGCCCACCCGCCAGCATGTGCCGGCCCGCACGCGCGCCATGATGGAGTTTCTGGTGGCGTCTTTTGGCGGGCAAGACCGCGACCCGTGGCTGGCCGCAGCCGGCTGCGAAACCTCTTAAAAGGTATAGCCCACCGTCAGCGCCTTGCCTTGCAGCGGCTCCAGCAAGCGCACCAGCGGCTTGAGCGGCGCATAGCGCATGGCGACCTTGGTGGCGTAGTTGAAAAAGCGCGGCAGGTCTTCGCTGTACTTGGGCTTGCCGTCGCGGTGCTTCAAGCGGCAAAAGATGCCCAAGATCTTCAAGTGGCGCTGCAGGCCCATCCATTCGACCTGGCGCCAGAACTCACCAAAGTCTTCATTCACGGGCAGGCCTGCCTTGCGGGCTTGCTCCCAGTAGCGCACGGCCCAGTCCAACTCATGCTCTTCGTCCCAAGATAAAAAGGCATCGCGCAACATCGAGGCCACGTCGTAGCTGATGGGCCCACGCACCGCATCTTGAAAATCAAGAATGCCGGGGTTGGGGTCGGCCACCATCAGGTTGCGCGGCATCCAGTCGCGGTGCACCGCCACGGTGGGTTGGGCCAAAGCGCTGTCCAGCAAATGGGTGCACACACCCGCCCAGAGTTGCTGTTCTTTGTCGCCCCAGGTGATGCCAAATTCCTTGGCCACACACCAGTCAGGGAACAGGTCCAACTCGCGCTGTAGCAAGGGCGCATCATAGAGCGGCAAGCTGTCGGCCTTTACCGTACTTTGCCAATGCACCAAGGCGCGGATGGCATCGCGCATCAAGCGGTCCGCCTGCGCCTGGTTGGCCTCCTTCAAGGCGTTCAAATAGAGCCCTTGGCCCAGGTCGCTGAGCAGCAAAAAGCCCTGGGCTTCATCGGCGGCTAACACCTCCGGAGCGTTCAAGCCTGCTTGGTGAATCAGCCCAGCCACCTGCAAGAAGGGGCGCACATCCTCTAAGGGCGGCGGCGCGTCCATGATGATCAGACTGCCTGCGGCGCCACGGATGCGGAAGTAGCGGCGAAAGCTGGCGTCTGCAGAGGCCGGCGCCAGCGTGGCCAGGTCAAGCTGATGGGTGGCCAGCAGCGGCGTCAACCAGGCGTGAAAAGCGCGTTCGCGTTCGGGGGCTGCCCAGGCAATGGACGATGGGTTGGCCGAAGAGTGGGCAGACATGGACATGCGCTGGGTGCAGCGACCCTCGTGGATAATGCCTCGATTCTACCGAGCCCCCTTCCGCGCCCCTGGGCCGGCCGCTGAGCGCTGCCCGCTGTGCAGGCCATCGCTGCGGTGCACGGCCTTCACCCAACGGTTCTGTTTTGCTGTCCTTCTCACCGTCACGCCTGAGCCTCTGCGAGCACCGCGTCAGACCGCGCCGCCCGAGCTTGGGTGCGCCGGCCTTGCAGCGGGCGGCCACGCGCGCAAGCCTGACACCCGTGGCCTTGATCTTGGCCCTGCTGCCTGCGGCTGCCTGGGCGCAGACCATGCCCACGCGGCCCGTGCCGCTGCGCCTAGATGCGCAAGGGGCTGGGCAGGCCGCAGCAGTGCCCGTGGCTCCGGCAGACGAGGCGCCGATCATGCAGGTCGAGCGGCCGGCCAGCGCCAATGACATGGTGCTGACGGCCCTGCGCCTGCGCAGCACCTTGGACCTTGAAACCGTAGCCAGCGGTGAGGTAACGCTGTCGCAAGGCGACTTGGTGCTGACCACCGATGCTTTGAGTGTGCAGCATGCCTCGCAACTGGCGGTGGCCAAAGGCCGTGTGACGGTGCGCCGTGGGGCCGACCGTTTTAGCGGCAGCGAAGCGCAAGTCAACCTCAAAACCCGCGAAGGCGTGCTCAAGGACTCGGTCTTTGACTTTGCCCGCACCGGCGCGGGCGGCCAAGCCAAAGACATTGAGTTCTTCTCCGACCGCAGGCTCACCGCCCAAGGCGCCAGCTACACCAGCTGTCGGCGCGAGGAAGACCTGGAGCCCGATTGGGTGCTCTCGGCGGACAAGCTCTCGCTGGACTTTGAGAACAATGAAGGCCGGGCCGAAGGGGCCACCTTGCGGTTTTTGGGCGTGCCGATTCTCTATGCGCCGGTGCTGAGTTTTCCCTCGACCGATGCCCGTAAGTCTGGTTGGCTGCCGCCCACAGTGAATGTCGACAACCGCTCCGGCATTGACCTGTCCCTGCCCTATTACTTCAATCTGGCTCCGAACTACGACCTCACGCTCACGCCAGGCTTCTTGGCGCGGCGAGGGCTGTCCATGCAGGCTGAGTTCCGGTATTTGGGGGCGCAAGACCAAGGTCAGGTGGCGGCGCATTGGCTGCCCGAAGACCGGGCTGCACAGCGCAGCCGGGGTTCGGTGGATTTCAGCCACAGCGGCCATGGCTTTGGCGGCCTGCGCTATGACCTGGCGGTGCAGCGTGCCACCGACGATGACTACTGGAAGGACTTCAGTCGGGTGCTGCCCAGCCAGATGCCGCGTTTACTACCGCAGGACATCAAAGTGCAGCGGCACTGGTCCTCACAAGACGACGCGCTGCGCTGGGGCGCCTATGCCCGGGCACAAACTTGGCAAGTGCTGCAAAGCACCACCGACGCCGTCTTGCCCCCTTATCAGCGGCTGCCTCAGCTGGGCTTGCGGATGGAAGGCGATGCACCGGGTGGCGTGCGGGTGCAACTGGAGGCCGAGTACAACCGCTTTGTGCTTGCCGACCGAACCAGCACGGACACCCGCGCTGACGGGCAGCGTGTGCATGTGCAAGCTGAGGTCAAACGCCACTGGGATGAGGGCTGGGGGTGGATCAGCCCGACGCTGCGCTTGAATGCCGCGAGCTATCAGGTGGATGCGCGGCCGACTCAACCCGCCTTCGATCGCCGCCGCCTGATTCCTACCGCCAGCCTAGACAGCGGCCTGCGCTTGGAGCGTCCGGCGCAGTGGCTGGAGGTGCCGCTGGTCCAGACGCTGGAGCCGCGCCTCCACTACGTCTACACCCCGTTTCGGGAGCAAACTGACCTGCCGCTGTTTGACAGCGCGGCGCGGGACTTTAACGAGTTGTCCATCTACGCTGACAACGCCTTCACGGGCGTGGACCGCATCAGTGACGCGAATCAACTCACCCTGGGCGCCATGTCTCGTTTGATCGATCCCCGATCCGGCGCTGAACGTCTGCGCTTGGGCGCCGCACAGCGCTACCTCTTTGGCGAGCAAAAGCTCACCCCTGACGGCCAAAACACCGCCAATCGCTTTTCAGACCTGCTGCTTTACGGCAGTGGCAGCCCTGCGCCCGATTGGCGCATAGACGGCACGCTGCAGTTCAACACCGACACAGACCGTTTCGCCCGCAGCATCACCTCGGTGCGTTGGCAGCCCAAGCCTTTTCATACCTTGGCGGCCACCTACCGGTTTGCGCGCGGCTTGAACGAGCAAATCGATGTGGCCGGACAATGGCCCCTCTATCAAGGGGCGGCCCGAGGAGGCGGCTGCCAGACCACGCTGTATGGCGTGGGTCGCACCAACTACAGCCTGCTCGATAAACGGCTCACCGATTCTTTACTGGGGCTGGAATGGGATGCGGGCTGCTGGATAGGCAGAATCGTGGTGGAGCGCACCTCGACGGGCCGCAGCGAAGCCACCACGCGTTGGATGTTCCAGTTGGAGTTGATTGGCCTCTCTAGGCTTGGCCCCAGCCCCCTAAAGGTCCTGAAGGACAATATCCCCGGCTATAGGCTGCTGCGCGACGAAGACGCGCGGCCCACGACAACGGTAAACCCATGACAACTCTCGCTTCTCGACTTCGTCGTTTCGGTCTGGCGACTCTGCTGGCTTGGCCGGCGGCCATGGCGCTGGCCCAAACGACACCCCGCTCAGCTGACTTCATCGTGGCGGTGGTGAACAACGAGCTGGTGACCCGCAATGAGGTCGATCAGCGCATGGCCGAATTGCGTGAACAAGCCCGGCGCGGCAACACCAAGTTGCCCGCTGACGCGCAACTGCGCAAAGAGGTGGTGGAAGCCTTGATCAATGAGCGCGTGATCATCACCTATGCCCGCGACAGCGGCATGAAGGTGGATGAGGCCGAGTTGGACCGGGCGGTGGCCAATGTGGCCGCGGCCAACAAAATGAGCCTGGACACCTTGCGCGAGCGGCTCAAGGCCGAAGGCCTGGACATGACGCGGTTTCGCAATAATTTGCGCGACCAAATTTTGGCTGAGCGTACGCGCGAACGCGAAGTGCAAGGGCGCCTGCGCATCAGCGATGCCGATGTCGAGCGCTTCATTGAAGAACAAGCGGCACAACGCGGCCGGATGGCGACACTCAACCTCGCGCAGATTTTGGTGACCGTGCCCGAAGGGGCCAGCCGCGAAGTGGAAAACCAGCGCCGTGCGCGCGCCGAAGAAGTCCAGCGGCGCGTCTTGGCCGGTGAGGCCTTCGACAAACTGGCCCGGCAATACTCTGAAGATGGCAACCGCGAGCGTGGGGGCGAAATTGGCGCCAAGCCTCAAGATAAGTTGCCGGACCTCTTCATTGAAGCCGTGCAGGCTGTGCCGGTGGGAGGGGTCACGCCCAAGTTGATTCGCAGTGGTGCGGGCTTCCACCTGATCAAAGTGCTGTCGCGCACAGATGGCAGCGAGATCACCGTCACCCAGACCCGCGCTCGTCACATCTTGCTAAGGCCCTCGATTCGTCTCAGCCCAGACGCTGCCCGCCGCCGCCTGGCTGAGTTCCGCGAGGCGGTGTTGTCTGGCAAAGTCAGCTTTGAAGAGCTGGCGCGCAAGAACTCTGAAGACGGCAGTGCCACGAGTGGCGGTGATTTGGGGTGGGCCAACCCTGGCCAATTTGTGCCTGAGTTCGAGGAAGCCATGGGCGGCTTGCAGTTGGGCGGTATCTCGCCGCCGATTGAGTCGCGCTTCGGCTTTCATTTGATTCAAGTGACCGACCGCCGCGATGTGCCCATGGACCCCAAGCAAGTGCGCGAGCAGGCCCGCAATGTGCTGCGCGAGCAACGCTATGAAACCACCTACACCGAGTGGATCAACGAGTTGCGTTCGCGGGCCTATGTTGAGATGCGGGAAGCGCCCCAGTGAGCGGCCATCAGGCGCGCAGGCGCTTCGGTCAGCACTTTCTGACCGACGGTTTCATCATCGACAGCATTGTGCGGGCCATCAACCCGCAGTCGGGTGAACTCGTCATCGAGATCGGCCCAGGCCTCGGCGCCTTGACCCTGCCCTTGCTGGCCTGCTGCAAGCCGCTGACCGTGATTGAGCTGGACCGCGACCTGGCGGCCAAGCTGCGCCGCCAAGAGGGCTTGCGCGTCATCGAGGCGGATGTGTTGACGGTGGACTTCCACGCTTTGGCCGACGAATTTGGTGCCAAGCTGCGCATTGCGGGCAACCTGCCCTACAACATCTCCACGCCCATCTTGTTTCACCTGCTGGGCTGTGTAGACCGCGTGGCGGACCAGCACTTCATGCTGCAAAAGGAAGTGGTTGACCGCATGGCCGCCGAGCCGGGCAGCAAGGCCTATGGGCGCTTGTCAGTGATGCTGCAGTGGCGCTACGACATTGAGTCGATCTTGGAGGTGCCGCCAGAGTCGTTTGACCCACCACCACGCGTGGACTCGGCCGTGGTGCGCATGGTGCCGCTGCCCGATGCGGTGGCGCTGGACCAAGCGCGCTTCGAGGACATGGTGCAGTGCGCCTTCTCGCAGCGCCGCAAGATTTTGCGCAACACCTTGGGCCGCTGGCTCGAGGAGCAAGGCTTTGCTGGTGAGTTTGACCTGCAGCGCCGCGCCGAAGAGGTGCCCGTGGCTGAGTTCGTTGCGCTGGCGCAGGCTTTGCCCCCGCGCTGAGCCTTCCGGCCAATTCACGCCCGCTGTGGCGAGTCGAAATAGAAACGGCCCGCGCAAAAACGCGGGCCGTTGTCGTTGTAGTGTGTTGCGCGGCGCTTAGGCGGCGTTCAACCACATCGAGGTGTCAAACGCACTGCTCATCATCGGCATGTTCATGCCAAAGCTGGGGTTTCCACCGGCTTTGCTGCTGGCCTTGCTGGCTGGCTTGACTTCGGGGGCCGTCTCAGTAGCCCGCTCCCATGACCCTGTTTCTTGGGAGCGGGCTACTGAAAAGAATAGAAACATCGGAACGGTATCTTGCGATCCGCCCAGAAGTCCGCCGCGTCTCTGAAGACATCCAGCAATTGTTCGCGCGACTCACGGTCGAACTTGGAGTTGTCCGGAATCTGCTCCAGCACCACCACAAAGCCGGGCTGGCTGCCCGACTTGTGCACCAAGTCGGTCATGCAGTCATAGAGCGCATCCAAGTTTTTGCCGAAGTGCTGCGGGAACAAGAAGGAGGTGGCAATGCCCTCCAACACGTCCTGCTTGGACTGGGCTTCGGTGAGATTGGCAAACAAGAAGTGCTGGCCCGACTCCTGGGCCGCGCGCATCAGGTCATCGACCCGGAATGCGCGTATTGCCTGCACGATGTTGGGACGCACAGATTGCAAAAGCATGTCGCGTTCCTCCTTGTGTTCAAAATAAAAAACCGAGAACCGATCGGCTGATCACTTCACGATGCGCTTGAAGCTCGCGTAGTGGTCAGCGGTATAAAAACATGCGTCAGGCGCCTGAACTTGCTGGCCACCGCAGACAATCCGCCGAGCACCCCGGTTACGAGCTCCGGGTGTAGGGACGGTGTATTCGCGGTAGTAGCCCCGAGCCTGCCTGGGCAACAGCCTCTCACGGTTGCCAAACACGGTGCCATCCTTGCTGTAAGGGAAGGGGCCACCGGCCAGGATCAGCCGTTCAGTACGCTGTGCTTCGACAGGGAGTGCAGACCGTGAGATCTCGGCCATGACCGCCGAAGTGGACTCTGCTGAGTCTCGGGCCTGAGCCGACCCATGCACGCCCAACCCGAGGGTGGCGGTCATGAGTGCGACGCTCATCGACACGGCTGCAAGCAAGCCAAAACCTCGCGTTCGCGGTGAGGACTTGGGCCCAGACTTTGACGAGGATTCAGACACCAGCAGAGGATCGATGTGTGTCACGGGTTTACCCTGAATATTTAAACCGTGATGCTATCTGATTGGCGTGAAAACCACAAGAGATCTGCCGCAAAACTGAGCAAAGCCAAGGTTAAGTTGTGAGTAGGCACTCTCAGAATTCGTGAGAATTTGCAGGGTTTCGCCAAATTTGTCGCACTGCAAAAAATCCTGATCGAGGGGCGCTTGCGCAGCACTGTTGCTGCAGCGCACGATTTTGGGGCGCCCATGAAAAAGGCGAGACCAGCGGTCTCGCCTTGAGCGCTCAGAACTGCTGTCAGCGTGCTGCGTTGGCGTCGGCCACGGTCAATGCCGTCATGTTCACCACTCGGCGCACGGTCGCCGAAGGCGTCAAGATGTGCACTGGCTTGGCGGCACCCAAGAGCACGGGGCCAATGGCAATGCCGCCGCCCGAGGCTGTTTTGAGCAGGTTGTAGCTAATATTGGCGGCGTCGATATTGGGCAACACCAGCAGGTTGGCTTCGCCTTGCAGCAAGCTGTTGGGCATCAGCCGGCTGCGGGCCGCTGGGTCCAGGGCCACATCGCCATGCATCTCGCCGTCCACCTCCAGCCAAGGCGCTTGCTGGCGCAAAAGCTGGAAGGTCTGCCGCATCTTGACTGCACTGGGCTGGTTGGACGAGCCGAAATTGGAGTGCGACAGCAGCGCCACCTTGGGCTTGATGCCAAAGCGCATCATCTCTTCGGCGGCCATCACGGTGATCTCGCACAACTCTTCGGCCGTGGGGTCGTAATTGACATGGGTGTCCACCAAGAAGACTTGCCGCCCCGGCAGCATCAGCCCGTTCATGCAAGCGTAGACCCGCACATCTTGCTCGGTGCGCGGGCTGCCGCCAGCGGTCTTGCCGATCACTTGGTCGATGTACTCCAAGTGGGTGGTGGTGCTGCCCCAAGTGCCGCAGATCAGGCCATCCACATCGCCCTTGTGCAGCAGCATGGCGCCGATCAAGGTCAGCCGGCGACGCATCTCGATCTTGGCCAACTGCTCTGTCACCCCGCGACGCTCGGCCATGCGGTGGTAGGTCTGCCAGAAGTCGCGATAGCGGTGATCTTGCTCGACGTTGACCACCTCATAGTCCAGGCCTTCTTGCAGGCGCAGGCCGAACTTTTCGATGCGCTTGGCAATGATGGCGGGGCGCCCGATGAGCGTGGGTCGCGCCAAGCCCTCATCCACCACGATCTGGCAGGCCCGCAGCACGCGCTCGTCTTCACCCTCGGCATAGGCCACGCGCTTCTTGGCGGCACTTTTGGCGGCGGCGTAAATCGGCTTCATGACCGTGCCTGAGGCATAGACAAAGCTCTGCAGCCGTTCGCGATAGGCCTCCATGTCAGCGATCGGGCGCTGTGCCACGCCACTGTCGGCGGCGGCCTGGGCCACGGCCGGCGCGATCTTCATCATCAGCCGGGGGTCAAAGGGCTTGGGAATCAGGTACTCGGGGCCAAAGGCCAGCTTCTCGCCGGCATAGGCAGCGGCCACCACTTCGTTCTGCTCGGCCTGGGCCAGGTCGGCAATCGCGTGCACCGAGGCGATTTCCATCTCGTCGGTGATGGTGGTCGCGCCGCAGTCCAGCGCACCCCGGAAGATGTAGGGGAAGCACAGAACGTTGTTGACTTGGTTGGGGTAGTCCGTGCGACCGGTGGCCATGATGGCGTCGCTGCGCACCGCCTTGACCTCTTCAGGCATGATCTCCGGCGTCGGGTTGGCCAGCGCAAAGATCAAGGGCTTGGCGGCCATGCTGGCGGCCATGTCGGCCTTCAGCACGCCACCGGCCGAGAGGCCCAAAAAGATGTCGGCGCCAACGATCGCCTCGCGCAGCGTGCGCTGCTCGGTTTCTTGCGCGAACTCGGCTTTGTCGGGGTCCATCAGCTCGGTGCGGCCTTGGTAGACCACGCCAGCCAAGTCGGTCACCCAGATGTTCTCGCGGGGCATGCCCAGCTTGATCAGCAGGTTCAGGCAGGCCAAGGCGGCAGCGCCCGCGCCGGAGGACACGAGCTTGACGGTCTTGATGTCTTTGCCCACGACCTTCAAGCCGTTCAGCAAGGCCGCACCCACCACGATGGCGGTGCCGTGCTGGTCGTCGTGGAAGACGGGAATCTTCAGCCGCTCGCGCAGCTTGCGCTCGACATAAAAGCAGTCGGGGGCCTTGATGTCTTCGAGGTTGATGCCCCCGAAGGTGGGTTCCAGCGCCGCAACGATGTCCACCAGCTTGTCGAGGTTGTCTTCCTTGATCTCCAAGTCGAAGACGTCAATCCCGGCGAACTTCTTGAAAAGAACGGCTTTGCCTTCCATCACCGGCTTAGAAGCTAGTGGGCCGATATTGCCCAGGCCCAGCACGGCGGTGCCGTTGGTGACCACCGCCACCAGATTGCCACGCGAGGTGTAGCGGAAGGCGTTGGCGGGGTCCTCAACGATGGCCTCGCACGCAAACGCCACCCCCGGGGAATAGGCCAAGGCCAGGTCGCGCTGGTTGGTCAGCTGCTTGGTCGCAGCAATGTCCAGCTTTCCGGGCGTCGGGAACTCGTGATATTCAAGCGCGGCGCGGCGGAGTTCGTCGCGCTTTTCATCGGCAGTGGTCAAAGCTTCTCCTTGCCAACCCAGGTCTAGGGCCGGGGCTGGCGATTGTAGGCAGGCCGTGCGGGTTTACGTCAGTAAATCCCGCAGTGACCGTCCTAGAACCTTTGTGGCGCGGCGCAGGTCTTCCAGCACGATGTGCTCGTCGGCCCGCTTGGCATTGCTTTCGCGCACGGTGCGTGGCCCCGCGCCGTAGATCACGCCCGGAATTTGCCGCTCGCCATACAGGCGCACATCGGTGTAGAGCGGAGTCCCCACCGCGGGAATAGCCTCTCCAAACACGGCTTGGCCGTGGGCTTGAATGGCGGCCACCAGCGGCGCATTGCCGGGCAGCGGCTGCATGGCGCGGGCTAGCAGCATGCGCCGCACCTCTACGCTCAGTTGCTTGCCACCGCGTGGCGGGTTGAAGCTGGCGGCGGCCTGCGCCATGCACTCGCGCAGGCTGGCTTCCACCGCCGCCGGGTCTTCTTCAGGGATCATGCGGCGATCCAGCTTGAGCACCACCTTGCCCGGAATCACATTGGTGTTGGTGCCGCCTTGGATCAGCCCGATGTTCAGATACGGGTGGGTGATGCCATCTACCTGGGAGCGCACTTGGAGGTAATCGCTGTTGAGCCGGTAGAGCGCATTCATGATGTGCACCGCACCCTGCAGCGCGTCGGTGCCGCTGTCGGGAATGGCGGCATGCGACATATCGCCCTGCACTGTCACCTCCAACTGCAAGCAGCCGTTGTGGGCCACCACCACTTGGTAGCTGAAGCCCGCCGCAATCATCAGATCCGGCCGGGTGTGGCCGTGCTTCAGGAGCCAGCCCGGACCCAGTTCACCGCCGAACTCTTCGTCATAGGTGAAATGCAGCTCCACCCCGCCCCGGCGCGGCCCTCCCAGCGACTCCAGCGCGCGCAGTGCGAAGGTGAAGGTGCTCATGTCGCACTTGCTGACCGCAGCCGCGCGGCCATAGAGCTTGCCGTCCACCACCTCGCCACTGTAGGGGCCGTGCGTCCAGCCCTCGCCCGGCGGCACCACGTCGCCATGGGCATTGAGCGCGATGACGGGGCCGCTGTCGGCAAAGCGCCGCCGCACGATCAGGTTGGTGATGCTCTGCATGCCATAGGCTTGCACCTCATCGGCAGGAACGGGGAAGGCCTCGGCAGCCAGCCCCATCTCGGCCAACAGTTCGCGCAGGCGCTCGGCATGCGGTGCGTTGTTGCCGGGCGGCGTGTCGGTGGGCACTTGAACCAGCGCTTGCAGAAAGCGCACCTGCTCGTCAAAGTGGGCGTCCACCCAGGCGTCCAGTGCGGTGTAGTCGGTAGAGGCAGTCATGAGATCAGGTTCCTTGGGCGGCCGTGGTGGCGACAGTAGCCAGCAGGTGATGAAAGGCTTGGACGGCCAGGTCGGCATCGTCCGCAGTGATGGATTCCAGCGGGTTGTGGCTGATGCCGGCATTCAGGCCGCGCACAAACAACATGGCTTGCGGCATCACGGTGTGCAGGGTCATGGCGTCGTGGCCGGCGCCGCTGGGCATGCGGTGTACGGGCAACCCCAAGGCCGCCACGGCAGCTTCCCAATGCGCTTGCCACGTCGGGTGGCTGGGGGCGGCGCTGGCCCGCATGGTTTCTTCAAGCTGGATGTGCACGCCGCGGGCCTCGCTGATGCGGGTGATGTGCTCGCGCATATCGGCCACACAGGCATCCCGGGCGGCATCGGTGGTGGCGCGGATGTCCAGGCTGAAGCGGCAGCGCCCGGGCACCACATTGATGGAGCCTTGGGGCACCTCCAGCATGCCGACTGTGCCGACCAAGTCGCGCACTTGCGCAGCACGCTTCTCCAGCGCCAAGATCAACTCGGCCACGGCGGCTGCGGCGTCTTGTCGCTGGCCCATGGGGGTGGTGCCCGCATGGCAGGCTTGGCCGATGGCTTCGCACATGAAGCGCACGCTGCCGTTGATGGAGGTCACCACGCCCAGCGGCAGGTCCAGTGCGTTGAGCACCGGCCCTTGCTCGATGTGAACCTCGACAAAGCCCAGATAGCGTGAAGCGTCGCGCCGCAGTTGGGGGATGTCGTCCACACACAAGCCTGCGCGCCGCATGGCTTCGCGCAGCGGGATGCCTTGGGCGTCTTGCTGGTCGAGCCAGCGTGCATCGAACTGTCCCGTCAAAGCCGACGAGCCCAGAAATGTCGCTTTGTAGCGCTGGCCTTCTTCTTCTGAAAAGCCCACCACCTCCAAGGCATAGGGCAGGCGGGTGCCGCTGGCCTTGAGGGCACGCACCACGGCCATGGGTACCAAAATGCCGAGACGGCCGTCGTACTTGCCGCCATTGCGCACGGTGTCGTAGTGGCTGCCCGTCAGCAAACGGGGCGCGTCGGCGGTCTGGCCGTCGTAGACGCCCACCACATTGCCGACAGCGTCGATGTCCACCCGGTCGAAGCCGCAGTCGTCGCGCATCCAGTCGGCCAACTGCTTGGCGCAGGCGCGATGCGGCTCGGTCAGGTAAGTCACGGTCAACGCGCCTTCGACCTCGCTGTGTTGAGCCAGCGCTTCAGCCCAATCCCACACCTGTTGGCCTTGCAGCGGCGTGTGGCCGAACTTGTCGTTCAGACGGATCTCGGCGATGCGGTGAATGTTGCGCCGCACCTCGGCAAATTCAAAGGCCGCAGAGCCGTGCAGCCGACGCTCAAAGGTGCTGATGATCTCTTGGCGGCTCAGGCCCACGCCGCGCGGGCCTCGCACCGCCAAGATGAAGGGCCAGCCAAAGCGCGCGTTGTAGTCGGCATTGAGCTGCTGCAGATGCGCAAACTCCTCGGGGCTGCAGTGCGTCAGCCCGGCCGTGCTCTGCTCATGGGTCGATTCCGCCGTCAAGGACTTCGCCACCATGGCCTTGCCCGCCAACTCGGGGTGGGCGCGGATCAGGGCCAATTGCTCGTCGCGGCTGGCCTGGCGCACCGCGCTCACCAAGGCATGTTTCAGCGCATGCAGGCTGGCAAAGGGCCGCAGTGCGGCGGCGCGCTCACCGACCCACGGTGAATGCTCATAAATACCGTTGAGATGCTGGGCGAACGCAGCGGCGTCAGCCTCGTTCAGCGTATTCAGGTTCAAGCTGTTGGGGCTCATGTCATTCCCACAAAAAAGCGGTGCTGGCGTCATAGGGGTGGGTCTGCCGCCAATGGCGGGCGATGTCGATGCGCCGGGTGATCCAGACGCGGTCATGACGCTGGATATGATCCAAAAACTTCTGCAAGGCGCGCATCCGGCCGGGGCGACCCAAGAGGCGGCAGTGCATGCCAATGCTCATCATGCTGGGGCGCTCATCGCCCTCGGCCCAGTGCACGTCAAAGGCGTCGCGCAGGTACTCAAAAAACTCATCGCCATGGCTGAACCCTTGCGGCAGGGCAAAGCGCATGTCATTGCAGTCCAGCGTGTAAGGCACCACCAAATGCGGGCTGGTTTGGCCGTCGCTCTTGCGCACCGTCAGCCAGAAGGGCAGGTCGTCGCCGTAATAGTCGCTGTCATAGGCAAAGCCACCATGGTCGGCCACCAAGCGGCGGGTGTTCGGGCTGTCGCGGCCGGTGTACCAGCCCGCACCGTGGATGCGCTGCTCGGGCGGCAGCAGCGGGCCGGTCAGCTTCTCAATGAGGGCCATGCCGCGCTCCAGGTGCTCGCGCTCTTGCTCGGGCGGCATGTTTTGGTAGTGGATCCAGCGCCAACCGTGGCAGGCGATCTCGTGGCCCAGTTCCATGAAGGCGGCGGTGACCTCGGGGCAGCGCTCCAGCGCCATCGACACGCCAAAAATGGTCAAGGGCAGGCCACGGCGCTCGAACTCGCGCAGCAGGCGCCACACGCCCACGCGCGAGCCGTACTCGTAAATGCCTTCCATCGACAAGTGCCGGTCGGCAAAGGCCGGGGGGTTGAACATCTCCGAGAGAAACTGCTCGGACCCGGCATCCCCATGCAGCACCGAGTTCTCGCCGCCCTCTTCATAGTTCAGCACAAACTGCACTGCCACACGGGCTTGGCCGGGCCATTGGGCGTGAGGCGGGTTGCGGCCATAGCCGCGCAGGTCTCGGGGGTAGCGGGCAGGAGTGCTCATGGTGTGGGCGGCAAAAGTGCGAGGGCGAGGTCAGGGCTGCGTGGGTCCAGATGCAGGTTGCGCTCGACACTGCTGAGATGCTGGGTCAAGAGCTTGGTGGCTGTTTTGCTATCGCGCGCGGCCAGAGCTTCAACGATGCGGCTGTGCTCGTCTTGGGAATGCTCGGCTGAATGGCTGGATTGATACATCAGCGCGATCAAGGAGGAGCGGTTCAGCAAGTCATTCAGCAACTCAGCCAAGACGGTGTTGCCCAGCATGCGCGCCAAGACGACATGAAAGTCCGCCAGCAAGCGGGTGCGGCCAGGCACATCGGTGCGCGCGATGGCTTCACGCTCCAATTGCAAGTGCTGCCGCAGTTGGCTGATTTGGGCGTCGGTGATGCTCGTGGCCAGGGCCTTGACCATCGCCGTCTCCAGCATGCCGCGCACCTGGAACACCTGCCGAGCCTCCTCCACGCTGGGGGTGGCCACAAAGGCGCCGCGCGCGGGGGAGAGCGTGACCAGATGGTCTCGCGAAAGCTGGTTCAGCGCCTGGCGCACGATGGTGCGAGAGACGGCAAAGATGTCGGCGATCTTTTGTTCGGCCAGCTTGGTGCCGGGCATCAGGCGCCGCTCCACGATGGCGGCGGTGATAGAGGCCACGATGCGTTCCGTCGCGCCATGGCTGGCGCTGCCCACGGGCTCAATGGCCTCGCGCGAGGCTTTGCTGCGACGTCCGCTTTTGGGGGCGGCCGCAGCCAAGGGGCGGGGTTTGGTCTTGGGTGGCACCAGCGTCGAACACTTGGATGGCTTTCCTAAAGTGTATACACTTTGGCGAAGCACACGCTACTCTTTTGTCACATACCAGCTCAGAAAGGACCATCATGGGTCGCCTCTCCACTCACGTTTTGGATACTGCCCATGGCTGCCCGGCTGCGGGCATGCGGGTGACACTGCTGCGCGTTCAAGGCGACGAAGCCCAGGTGGTTAAGCGAGTAACGCTCAACGCGGATGGCCGCGCCGATGGGCCGCTGCTGGAAGGCGCGGCCATGGCGGCGGGCACCTGGCGGCTCAGCTTTGAGGCGGCCGATTACTTCCGGGCGCTTGGCCTTGAGTTGCCGGAGCCGCCTTTTGTGGGCACCGTACACCTGGACTTTGGCATGGCCGATGTGCAAGGGCATTACCACGTCCCATTGTTGGTCAGCCCGTGGTCCTGGTCCACCTATCGCGGATCCTGAGCGCCCTGGGGTCGAGCAAGGCTTTGCCCGGCCCCCTCCAAAAAGGGGCAAGAGCACAGGGGCCCCCCGGCGTGTTCTTGTGAGATGCACCAGATTGGGTGATGGCCATGCACCATGCCCGGGAAAATCCGGGGGGGCTGTTCGGAATTGGTGTATACACTTTGGCCACGTCGCCGCGGTGCCTGAGCTTGTTCAGTTTGCGACCCTTCGCTTCTCACAGAGCCCGCTGTGGTGAGAGCAGGCGTGCCGAGCGAGTGAGTTGCACTTTCGCTGGCGCGGTTCCTGCTAATGGGTTGCCATGGACGCATATTTGCTCGACTGGGCCAATCTCCTGCTGCGCTGGGCGCATGTCATCACGGCCATTGCCTGGATCGGCTCGTCGTTCTACTTCGTTTTCCTCGACAGCAGCCTCACCAAGCCCACGGCACCTGATTTGCTGGACAAGAAGGTCGATGGCGAGCTCTGGGCCGTGCATGGGGGCGGGTTCTACAACCCCCAAAAGTACTTGGTATCGCCGCCCAGCTTGCCCAAGAACTTGCACTGGTTCTACTGGGAGAGCTACAGCACGTGGCTGACTGGCTTTGCCCTCTTCACGGTGCTCTACCTCTTCAATGCCGGCACCTACCTGATCGACAAGTCGGTCTATGACTGGTCGGCGGGCGCCGCCATCGCTGCGTCTCTGGCATTTTTGGTGGTGTTCTGGCTGATCTACGACGTCGTGTGCCGCGTGTTCGGTCAGCGCCCCGATGGCGAACGCTTGGTGGGTGCCATCATCACCGTGGTGGTGGTGTTAGCTTCTTGGGCGGCTTGCCAACTGTTTGCAGGCCGCGCCGCCTTTTTACTGGTGGGCGCCATGATGGCCACGGCCATGAGTGCCAATGTGTTCTTCTGGATCATCCCGGGCCAGCGCACGGTGGTGGCGCAGTTGCGGGCGGGGCAGGCGCCCGACCCCATTCACGGTCAGCGCGGCAAGCAACGCAGCGTGCATGACACCTATTTCACCCTGCCGGTGCTGATCGCCATGATCTCCAACCATTACGGTTGGCTCACCGGCGCGCCGCACAACTGGCTGGTGCTGGTGGCCCTGATGTTGGCTGGCGCCTTGATCCGCTACAGCTTTGTGGCGCGCCACAAAGCCCATGTCGAAGGCCGCGCTGCGCCTTGGGGCTATGCGGTAGCCGGTTGTGTGCTGCTGCTGGTGCTGGCCGTGATGCTGGCACCCAAGCCCAGCCCTGCAGTGGCAGCGCCTGCGCCGGTTCAGTTCGCTGAAGTCAAGGCGGTGATCGAGCAGCGCTGCGTGCTCTGCCATAACGCTCAAGTTCAAAACAAAGGCGTCGCCTTGCACACGCCCGAGTTGGTGCAGCGCCATGCTGCGGCCATCGTTCAGCAGACGGTTCTGCAGCGGGCCATGCCAATCAACAATGCCACCCAAATGACGGAGTCAGAACGCCAGTTGTTGGCGCGCTGGCAGCAGCAAGGTTTTCCCCCCTGAGTTCTCCCGGCTCAGTCCCTGTCTCAGCACTTTGATTGGAGTTTTGCCATGTCGCTTGTCACTTCCTTGTCCCGCCGGCGTTTGATGGGCGCGACGCTCGCTGCCACCCTGGTGTGCAGCACAGGCGTCATGGCTCAAGCCAGTACCCCCCTCAAGTTCCAGCTGGATTGGCGTTTCGAGGGCCCTGCGGCCTTGTTCCTGGCGTCTAGTGCCAAGGGCTACTACAAAGCGGCAGGGCTGGATGTGACCATCGACGCGGGCACCGGGTCCAGCGGCACGGTCACACGCGTGGCGTCTGGCGCCTATGACATGGGCTTTGCGGACGTGGCGGCCCTGATGGAATTCCATGCCAACAACCCTGACGCGCCGAACAAGCCGGTGGCGGTGATGATGGTCTACAACAACACGCCCGCAGCGGTCTTGGCGCTGAAGAGCAGCAAGATCAGCAAGCCCGCCGACCTGGCAGGCAAGAAGCTCGGCGCTCCCAGCTTTGACGCCGGTCGCAAGGCCTTCCCAATCTTTGCCAAGGCTAATAACCTGGGCACGGTGCAGTGGACGACCATGGACCCCCCGCTGCGCGAGACCATGCTGGTCCGTGGCGATGTCGATGCGATCACCGGCTTCTCTTTCACCTCCTTGTTGAACTTGGAAGCGCGTGGCGTCAAGACCGAAGACATCGTGGTCTTGCCCTTTGCCAGCCATGGCGTCAAGCTCTATGGCAACGCCATCATCGCCAGCCCCAAGCTGATCAAAGAGAACCCGCAAGCCGTGAAGGCCTTCTTGACAGCCTTTACCAAGGGAGCCAAAGAGGTCATGGTCAATCCGGATGAGGCCATCACCTATGTGAAGGCGCGCGACGGCATCATCAATGTGGATCTTGAGAAGCGCCGCTTGCGCATGGCGATCGACGCCGTGGTGGCCAGTCCTGATGCGCGTGCTGAAGGCTTTGGTGCGGTCAACCCGGGCCGTCTGTCCCTGATGGCCTCACAGGTGTCTGACGCCTTTGCCACCAAGACGCGGGTCAATGTCGGCGCCATCTGGACCGATGCCTTGCTGCCCAGCGCAGCCGATCGCAATATCCTGCCCGCGCCACGCAAGTGAGGCCCTTGATGTCTGCCTTTGTTGACTTTCAAAATGTGTGGCTGGCCTATAACGATGAGTTATTGGCCCAAGGTCAGTTCGCTGTGGAGGACATCTCCTTGCAGGTGGGGCGGGGTGAGTTCATCGCCATCGTCGGGCCCTCAGGGTGTGGCAAGTCCACCTTCATGAAGCTGACGACGGGCTTGAAAATGCCCAGCAAAGGCAGCATCACCATTGATGGGCAGCCGGTGACGGGCCCGCTCAAGATCAGCGGCATGGCTTTCCAGGCGCCCAGCTTGCTGCCCTGGCGCACTACCATGCAAAACGTGCTGCTGCCTTTGGAGATTGTGGAGCCCTACCGCAGCCAATTCAAAGCCAAGCGAGCGGAGTTCGAGGCCCGTGCTCGCACTCTGTTGCAGAGCGTGGGCTTGGGCGGCTATGAGGATAAGTTCCCCTGGCAACTTTCAGGCGGTATGCAGCAGCGCGCGAGTATTTGCCGAGCGCTGATCCATGAGCCCAAGATGCTGTTGCTGGACGAGCCCTTTGGTGCTTTGGATGCCTTCACGCGCGAGGAGTTGTGGTGTGCCTTGCGCGACCTGCATGCGGCGCAGAAGTTCAATGTGATCCTAGTGACCCACGATTTGCGTGAGAGTGTGTTTCTGGCTGACAAGGTCTACTGCATGAGCAGGAGCCCCGGTCGATTCGTGGTGCAGCGTGACATCAATCTGCCGCGCCCTCGGGACTTAGAAGTTACCTACACGCCCGAGTTCACAGAGATCGTTCATGAATTGCGTGGTCACATCGGTGCCATGCGCAAGACTGGTGTGGTGGTGCCCCAATGAGCTTATCCATTTCTCCTCAAGTTGAACGTTTCTCACCTTTGATCGTGTTGGCTATCACCTTGTTCTTGTGGCAAATCGTGGTGATGGCACTGAGCGTGCCAGACTACATCTTCCCAAGCCCATGGCAAATTGCCTTGCAGTTCGGTGAGTTCCGCGGGCCGCTCTTGGAAGCTGCTTGGAAGACCTTTTGGGTCACCATGCTGGGTTTCTCCATCAGCATCGTGGTGGGTGTCATGCTGGGCTTCCTGATTGGCAGCTCGCGCCTGGCCTACAAAGCCCTCTACCCCTTGATGGTGGCCTTCAATGCCGTGCCCAAGGCGGCGGTGGTGCCCATCTTGGTGGTCTGGTTTGGCATTGGCTTAGGCCCCGGCATCATCACCGCGTTCCTGATTTCCTTCTTCCCCATCACCGTCAATATTGCGACGGGCTTGGCCACACTGGAGCCGGAACTGGAGGATGTGCTGCGCGTTCTGGGGGCGAAGCGCTGGGATGTGTTGGTCAAAGTGGGTCTCCCGCGTTCCATGCCTTACTTTTACGGCTCGCTCAAGATCGCCATCACCCTGGCCTTTGTGGGCACCGTGCTGGCGGAGATGACCGCTGGTGATTCCGGCATCGGCTACTTGATGCAAAGTGCAGGCAGCCAGCAGCGCATGCCGCTGGCCTTTGCGGGCCTGGTCACCATCGGGGCGATGGCCATGGTCATGTACGAGCTGTTCTCCTGGGTGGAGAGCGCACCACAGGCTGGGCACACCGGGGCTCTCAGGCTGCGTAGTTTCCACGGCGGCGGGTAGGCAGGGGGTCGGCACAATGGGGTGCCCATGACCGACCTCACCGCCCTGCTCGACATCCGCCGCCTCAGGCGCCGCCCTCGCTGGCTGCTCTGGGCGGCGTTGATCGCCTTGCTGGCGGTGGCGCAGACTCTGCTGGTGCGCCTGACCCTGGACCATGAGTCCAACCGTGCCCAAGACAAGGCCGAGTCGATGGCCTCGGCGGTGGCCTCCGAAATGCGTCGCGCCACCCAGCGCGCGGTGCAATCCGCGCAGTCGCTGACCTGGAACGATCCGCCACTGGCGCAGTGGCATTACGACGCCGAAGAGATGCTCAAGCAGCGGCGTGAGATGCTGCGCTTGGAATGGCGCGACGCTGGCCTCAAAACCCTGGACGCGCTGGACAGTCCGCTTGAGGGCTCTTTGTTTGCGCAAATGCGCCGCAGCGACCAAGAGGTGGAGATGCAGGCCGCCTGTGCCTTGGCGCTGCGCACCTCATCGCCGGTGCTGTCGCGCTCTTACTTTGTACCCCAGCAGGCCGGGCATGGTTTGGAAGTGCTGGACCTGTGTATTCCTTCGCAGGTGCAAGGGCAGCTCAAAGGCTTTGTGGTGGCCACCCTGAGCTTGCCCCTGCTGCTGGAGAGTGCGGTGCAGAGCATTGGCGTGACTGAACACGAGATCTCCGTGGTCGAAGCTGATGGCACCCGCCTGGCTCGATCGGGCGCCCAGCGCGGCACGGGCATTTACCAGGCCACTCGTTTGGTTGATGTGGCCGGCCCCCCCTTGCTGCTGCGCGCGGATGCGGTCCATGGCCGACCGGGCCTGATTCCCAACCTCACCACCGCCTTGGTCATGGGCTTGTCCCTGGTCTTGTTCGCGCTGGTGGTGCTGCTGGCGCGGGACGTGCGCCGTCGCGCTCGGGCCGAGCTGGCGCTGGCCGATGCGCTGGCCTTCAGGCGGGCCATGGAGGACTCGCTGGTCACGGGTCTGCGCGCCCGCGACCGCCAAGGCCGGGTGACCTATGTGAACCCGGCCTTTTGTGAGATGGTGGGCTTCAATGCGGACGAGATCATTGGCCAGGCACCACCGCCCTATTGGCCGCCTGAGCATGTCGAGGAGTATCAGCGCCGCCAAGGCGATCGCCTGAACCCAGCGGCCGCTGATCTGGCCGCACAGCGCCAAGGCTTTGAGACTCTGTTCATCCGCAAAAGCGGCGAGCGCTTCCCGGTGATGATTTACGAGGCCCCTTTGTTGGACCGTGTCGGCCACCACGCGGGCTGGATGAGTGCGGCCCTGGATGTCAGTGAGCAGCGCCGCATGGAAGAGCGTTCACGCCAACAGCAAGAGCGCCTGGCTGCCGCCGCCCGCTTGGCCAGTGTGGGCGAGATGGCCACGCTGCTAAGCCATGAACTGAACCAACCCTTGGCGGCGATTGCCAGCTATGCCACGGGCTCACTCAATCTGCTGGATGACCCTGACATGCCACCCGGCATGATGAAGCAAGCTCTGGAGCGCATTGCTGAGCAGGCTGAGCGCGCAGGGCGAGTCATCAAGAGCGTGCATGGCCTGGTGCGGCGGCGTGAGCAGGCCAAAGAGCCGATTGCGGCAGACCTGCTCATCGAGTCCGTCATGCCCTTGGTGCGCTTGCAAGCCCGCAAGACGGGCACTCGGCTGGAGGTGCAATGCCCTAAGCCCGCCCCTCGGGTGATGGCTGACCGCACCATGGTCGAACAAGTGTTGCTCAACCTGACCCGCAATGGCTTGCAAGCCATGGACGGCCACACCGAGCTGGCCGATCGGGTGCTGGTGCTGCGCGTCACCCAAACCCATGCCCGTTGGGTGCGCTTTGCGGTCATCGATCGAGGTCCAGGCATTGCGCCTGAGGTAGCGGCCAAGTTGTTCACACCGTTCTTCACCACCCGAGAAGAGGGTATGGGCTTGGGGCTGTCCTTGTGCCGTACTGTGATCGAGCAGCATGGCGGCGTGTTGGACTTTGGTCCGGCAGCGGCGCAAGACGGCGGCGGCTGCGAGTTTCGGTTTACCCTGCCCGTGCCTGAGCCACAGCGCCCGCCCGTGGCACCCGCCATTGCTGATGCCACAAAGTCTCCCGAGGAGCCCGCTTCATGACACCCACATTCGGCCTGCCCATGGTCTACCTGGTGGACGACGAGGACGTGGTGCGTGATGCCCTGGCCTGGTTGTTGCGCTCGCGCCGTTTGCTCTCGGAGGGCTTTGCCAGTGCCGAAGCTTTTGAGCAACTGCTGGACCAGCGCCTCCCCGGTGGTGCCCAAGACCTGGGCTGGCCCGCTGCACCGTCCTGCTTGCTCTTGGACGTGCGCATGCCGGGCATGAATGGCTTGGCGCTGTTTGATCGGCTCATCGAGCGCGGCTTGATCGAGCGTTTGCCAGTCATCTTTCTAACCGGCCATGGCGATGTGCCTACTGCGGTGCAAACCGTCAAACGCGGTGCCTTTGACTTTGTCGAAAAGCCTTTCTCCGACAACGCCTTGGTCGACAAGGTCGAGCAAGCCCTGGCGCGCAGCGAGGCAGCACTGCGCTCGGTGCGCGGCAAAACAGCGGTCCAGCAAGCCCTGGCGGACCTGACCGACCGCGAGCGCGAAGTCATGCAATTGGTGATCGCCGGCAAGCCCAACAAACTCATCGCCGACGACCTGCAAATCAGCGTGCGCACGGTGGAGGTACACCGCGCCCGGGTGTTCGACAAGATGGGCGTCAAGTCTGCCGTTGAGCTGGCCAACAAGGTGCAGGGTCGGGATTGAGCGCAGGCGCGACAATCGCGATATGGCCCTTGGTGAATTCGATCTGATTGCCCGCTACTTCAAGCGCCCCGTTACGCGGGCGGCGCTGGGCGTGGGCGACGACTGTGCACTGCTGCGCCCGACGCCGGGGCAGCAATTGGCGGTGTCCACCGACCTCTTGGTCGAGGGGCGTCATTTCCTGTCTACCGTCGCGCCCGAGCGGCTGGGCCACAAAGCCCTGGCGGTCAACCTGAGCGACTTGGCCGCCTCAGGGGCCAGCCCGCTGGCCTTCACGCTCAGTCTGTCGATGCCGCGCGCCGAGGAGCGTTTCTTGGCGCCCTTTGCCCAAGGCCTGCTGGCGCTGGCCGATGCCCACGGGATTGAGCTGGTGGGCGGCGACACCACCGGCGGCCCGGTGCTGTGCATCGGCATCACGGTGATGGGTGAGGTGCCCCCCGGTCAGGCGCTGCTGCGCAGCGGCGCGCAGGTGGGCGACGAAATCTGGGTCAGCGGCTGTTTGGGGGATGCACGGCTGGCGCTGGAGGTGTTTCGCGGCAGCCTGAGTTTGCCAGGCGATGCTTTTGAGCAGGTGCGGCAAGCCATGGAGTGCCCCGAGCCCCGCGTCGAGCTGGGCATCGCACTGCGCGGCTTAGCCAGCTCGGCGATTGATGTCTCGGACGGCCTGCTGGGTGACCTGGGGCATGTGCTGCGCGCTTCGGGCGTGGGGGCAGAGCTGGAATTGGAGGCCTTGCCTCGTTCGCTCTTCCTAGGCGTACAGTCTCAAGCTTGGCAGCGCACCTGTTTGCTGACGGGCGGTGATGACTACGAATTACTATTCACGGCGCCTGCAGAGCGACATGAGGAGGTGCTGCTGTCCGCTGCAATCTCGTTCACACCCGTTCATTGCGTGGGGCGCGTCGTGGCGCCAGAGCGAGGGCTGGTGGTGACGCAGCGCGGGACGCCCATTGATCTGGCGGGTCTGTCTGCGTTTGATCACTTCAAGTCATGAGCACGCCCGTCTCTGAGGCCGAGATCGTGCGGGACGAGCGCGGCCAGACGGCCCCCCGCCGCGCCAGCGCACGGCTGATGCTGTCGCACCCGCTGCACTGGGTCTCTTTCGGCTTTGGCAGTGGCCTGGCCCCGGTGGCGCCGGGCACGGTGGGCACGCTGTGGGCCTGGGTCGCGTTTCTGGTGTTGGACACATGGCTCACGGACCTGCAGTGGGCCGGCGTACTCCTGGGCGGCTTTTTGCTGGGCTGGTGGGCCTGCACGCGCACCGCGCAGGCCATGGCCACCGCCGACCCCGGTGCCATCGTGTGGGATGAGGTCCTGGCCTTTTGGTTGGTGCTCTGGGTGGTGACCCCGGCGGGTTGGTGGACGCAGTTGGTGGCCTTCGCCTTGTTCCGATTGTTTGATGCCGCCAAGCCGGGGCCGGTGCGCTGGGCGGACGGGCTCTTCAAGGCGCGCCCTGGCCAGATGCCGGGCTGGGCCCAGGGCTTTGGCATCATCTTGGACGACTTGGTGGCTGCCTTGTGCACCCTGATGGTGATGGCGCTGTGGCGCCATGGCACCTGAGTCTTTATTGCGGAGCCAATATGCACCTGTTGACGCCCGATGCGCAGCGTGAGCTCGATACCCTGCTGCCCGCCTTGGCCCAAGCCTTGCGCGCGCGGGGGGATCAACTGTGCTGTGCCGAAAGCTGCACCGGGGGCTTGATCGCCGCCGCCTGCACCGAATTGGCCGGTTCGAGTGACTGGTTTGACCGTGGCTTTGTCACCTACAGCAATGCCGCCAAGGTGGACCTGCTGGGGGTGCCGCCCGCCCTGATCGACGTGCATGGCGCCGTCAGCGACCCCGTCGCGCGCGCCATGGCTGAAGGGGCACTGTTGCGCAGTGCGGCGCATTGGTCGCTCGCGGTCACCGGCATTGCCGGGCCGGGCGGTGGCTCGACCGATAAACCGGTGGGCACCGTGTGCTTGGCCTGGGCCCATCGCGCCTCGCTGAGCGGCGAGGTGACGCTTCGTTCAGAGCGTCAAGTGTGGCCGGGGGACAGGCAGGCCGTGCGCTCGGCCACGCTTCAGTGCGCTTTGGGCCGCTTGCGCGGGTGGCTCGGCGAGCTGCCGGGCTCGATATAGCCGGGTGCCAGCATGGCGGCGTTGGCGGCCACCTTGGGTGCTGCAGGCAAGCCGCCACCAATGCTCCAGGTGGGCAGCGGCCAAGGCGGCTCTTTCATGGCGGCTTGGGGCTCGCCAAACAGATATCCCTGCTGAAGCGGGCAGCCCAGGCGGCCCAGCATGTCGCGTTGGCTGGTGGTTTCCACGCCTTCAGCGATCACCTCCCAGCCCAGGCCGCGTGCCATGCGGACCATGCTGATCACCATTTTGCGGGAGGACTCGTTGTCTTCCATGCTTTGCACAAAGGTGGGGTCCAGCTTGATGCGATTGGGCTGCAAGGCCATCAGCCGTGTCAGCGAGAACATGCCTGAGCCAAAGTCGTCAATGACTAGGCCGACGCCCATCTCGCGCAGTGCGCGCACCCGCTGGTCGGTATTCTCCGGGTCGCTCATCAGCGTGGCCTCGGTGAGTTCGACCTCCAACTCGCCGGGTTCGACACGGTATTTCTTCAGCGCCACGCGCAGTGTTTCCAGCCAATCCTCGTGACGGAACTGCGCGTCTGAGACATTGATGGCAATGCTGCCCGGGAAGCGCCCTTGGCCCTTCCAGGCTGCGACCTGGGTACAAGCCAGCTCTATGGCACGGGCCGCCAACTGATGCAGCACGCCGGCCTCTTCAGCACGGCGGATGAACTGCGAGGGTGTCAGTAAGCCCCGAACAGGGTGGCGCCAACGCATCAGAGCCTCGGTGCCCATCGATTGCCCGGTGCGGGTATCCACCACCGGGTGATAGAACATCATCAGCTCTTGACGTGTCAGTGCGTGCTGGATCTCGACATCCGTCTCGTCGTTCAGTGGTGCCGGCATGGCCTGCACATCGCCGTCGCGGTAGAGCGCATAGCGGCCCCGACCCATGGACTTGGCGCGGTACATGGCTTGGTCGGCATGGCGCAGCAGGTCGTCGAAGTCTTCGCCATCGCGAGGGAAGCGGGCCACGCCAATGGTGGCCGAAATGCGCACTTTGGTGCCCACAGCGTCAATCACCACGGGCTCTTCAATGGCGTGGATCAGGCGCAGGGCGGTGTGCGCAATGGCCTCAAAGTTCTGGGCCTGGGGCAGCAGGGCCACGAACTCGTCGCCACTGAGGCGGCCGATGATGTCGGACTCACGCGCGGTGTCGCGCAGGCGCTGGCTGATGCATAGCAGCAGCACATCGCCCGCCGCATGGCCGTGGGCATCGTTGATCTGCTTGAAGCGGTCCAGGTCGATGAACATCAGCGCCATGGTGCTGCGGCTGCGGCGGGCCACGGCCTGGGAATGGTCGTACAGCTCTTTGAACAAACGCCGGTTCGGCAGGCCGGTCAGCTGGTCATACATGGCCAGACGGCGCAGTTCGATATTGCTGTTCTCTAACTCGCCCACCAAGTCCGCGATACGGCCACTGGCATGGTTGAGTTGTTGGCCCAACTCCCCGATCTCGTCAGCGCGCTTCCAGCGCAAGGTCGTGGCCTCCTCGGCGTTGCGGCCCGGCGCGGCCAAGGCCATGGCCTGGTACTTTAATCGGCGCAGCGGCCGCAGCAGCAGCACGCCCATCACCGCCAACATGGCCAACGTGCCCAGGGCCAATTGCAGCCCCACCAAGCGCCACATGGCCCAGCGCCGCTCTTGCAGCAAGGCGGTGGGCAGGCCCGGCTCGAAGCCAACACGCAAAGTGGCTGGCGTGGCCCCCGGCATATTGACGGCGATCTCGGCCCAGTAAAGGCTTAGCCCTGTGGCGCAATGGGTGGCATAGCGGGCGGGGCCAGGCGGGCGGCTCAAGCCCCGGTCCAGCTCAATGGCGCAGACATCGGGGTGACCGAGCAGCTTTTGCAGCCAGGGCTCCAACGTGTCTTGGCTGGGCAGCGCTTCCAGAGAGGCCGCGGCTTGGTTCAGGATGTCGTGCCGATAGGGCGCGCCCAAGGCCGGGTCGGTGGCACTGCTGAGCTTAGGCTCCATGGCGACCAAAAACACAGCAGGCAGGACAACACCCGCAACGATGATGCTGATCACCGTCGCGCGCAAAGACCACTTGATGGGCCATTTGCCGCCTTTAGCCAACGGTCTCTCCAATGTGTGCGCTCTGCGGCGCGTTGTGAGGCGGAACTGCTCCAACAGCTCCTCGGCTCTGTTGTTGTCAGGTTAGCATTGTCCCGACTGAGCCCTTGTTTGGGCAAAGTTTGAATCTAACGCTCCCGCCCAGCGTTGTCTAAACATCACGAAAGTTGTGAATTTTTCCCTACAAACAGTGCCCGCCATGAAGATTTACCTCTTGGGCAGCATGGATGCTGCAGCACTGAGTGTTTGGCAAAGACATCTTCAGGCCGAAATGCCTGAAGATCAAGTTCTGACCTCGTTAGCGCCTGAACAAAAAGCTGAGGTTGAGGTGGCGGTGGTCGCCAACCCCGAGCCAAATGCCTTGCTGGGCCTGCCGGGATTGCGGCTGATCCAGTCCTTGTGGGCGGGGGTGGACCGCCTGGTCGCTGACCCCAGCTTGCCCCCAGGGGTTCCGGTATGCCGCATGGTGGATCCCCAGATGAATGTGGCCATGGCCGAGACCGGCCAGTGGGCGGTGTTGGCGCTGCACCGGGGCTTTTTTCGCTATGCGCGTCAGCAAGCCCAAGCCTGCTGGCAGCCGCTGGCGCAACGCCGGGCTGATGAGGTGCGCGTCTTGGTGCTGGGCTGGGGGCAGATGGGTCTCGCCTTAGGCTTGCGCTTGGCAGCCATGGGGTATCGGGTTTCGGCATGGCGCGCCAGTGAGGAGCATTCAGGCGCGGCAGAACACCTTGGGGTATCCGTCCATGCAGGGCCGCAGGCATTGGCGCCTGCGCTGGCCGAGGTGGATGTGTTGATCAATCTGTTGCCGCTGACGCCTGCCACCCGAGGCTTGTTAAATGCCCCTTGCTTTGCGGCCTTGCCGCAAGGTGCGTCGGTGGTCAACTTAGCTCGCGGAGCTCATCTGGTGGAGGCCGATCTGCTGGCCGCATTGGATGCGGGCCATTTGTCTCACGCCGTGCTCGATGTGTTTGCCACCGAGCCTCTGCCCGCAGACCACCCGTTTTGGCAGCACCCCGCCATCACCGTGTTGCCGCACGCCGCCGCTCAAACCGACCCGCGCAGTGCTGCTGCTGTGGTGGCGGCCAATGTGCGGGCGCTCAAAGCGGGGGAACCGCTGCGGCATGTGGTGGATGTGGCTCGGGGGTATTGAGTCCTCAGGATCGGGCTTGAAGGCGCGTTTACCTGAGAACAAATGGGTCAAGCAGAGTCATCAGTATGTGAAGCAATAACTGCAGAACGCAGTTGATACTGAGTCCCTTGCTCAATGTGCTTACCGACGTTATTGAGCTCTCAAGTGAACTTGCCTAGTTATCTCTCCATCGGATGATTGGAGACGCGCCGCCTTGAGGCCTGCTCTCAACGCAGGTTTTGCTTGCTATTGCTGCGTGTTCTGTTGGCAGCGTGCTCAAGTACTTGAGCGGCGATGTTTCGGCCCACTCTGCTCACAAGCCATCGGCTGGCGTAGGCAGGCACCAGTCCGCCATTTGCCCCGAATTGGAGAACCTCAGACGCGCTGAATTTATGTTCCCCGATGAGCACGGTGGCGCTGAGCCGGAAGTCGCCAATCTGTCCAAACGCGCCCCGCATCATGAGATCGAAGACTCCTACACCTATGCCTTGGGAAAGAGAAATCTTGCCGCTGTCAGGCGGGCCTACAAGATAGGTGATCGTGAACTCGGTTAACCGCACCTCTTGCGCTGCCAGTAGCCTCAGCTTGTGGTCAGCCCTCCATTGGTCCTTTGCATATGCAAAAAACTCGCTCTTGATTGCATCGAGTGGAGAGGACTGAAAGTCTTGATCGCTCAGCACGACACCTCGTGAAGTCTCGATGCGCCTCTCAAGGACTTTGGCGCGCCCATCCACAATGTTTGGAAGCGCTTCCGACGCTTCCTTTGAGAGCGGGCCATCGATCAGTACGTACGAGTCCGCGAGGACCGGAATCGTAGGAGAGGGACTACTGGCGCAACTGGACAGCAGCAGTAGTGCTGTTAGACGCATCACTGATGTAAACATGGGCTTCGCTTCGCGAACTGGCGATGGTTGTGTTTAACGATCAAGGGCGCTCTCTTCGTATTCAGCCGAGTGAGTGGCACGATACGTTTCCTCAGCAAGCAGGTGCGCAATGAAGGGGCTTTCACGGCTGGCGACGCGAACTACTGAGCCGTAACGAGCGCCAACTTGCCCCGCCCCCGCTCGCGCGGCGCCAGCGCATCCAGCGTCAGCAGCAGCAAGCGGCGCAGGCCGTCCCAGGCGTCTTCGGGCCAATCGGGGTGGCGCAGGCCTTTGACCAGGCCGTCGCAGACACTGGCCGCCGCTACCAGCCGGGCCAGTTGGGCGCCGCTGGCCTGGGGCAGCACGCGCTCGAAGGCGCGTTCTTTGTCGCCCCAGACGCGGGCCTCGCGCAGCGCCATGGGCAGGGGCTTGCCGCCGTCCATGGCGTCGCGGGCGCGTTTGAGGGCGCGGATGTCCTCGGCCAGCGTCCAGTGCACCAGCACGGCAGCCTCGCCCTCGGCTTTCAGGCCGTCCAGCATGCGCAGCGCGCGCTCGGTCTGGCCGGCCAGCACGGCAGCGCCGAGCTGGAAGACATCGTAACGGGCGACATCCAGCACGGCGGCCTGAATCTGTTCAAAGCTCAGCGGCCCGGCCGGGTAGAGCAGGGCCAGCTTTTGCAGCTCTTGGTGGGCGGCCAGCAGGTTGCCTTCCACGCGGTCCGCAAAAAAGGCCAAGGCCTGCTGGCCGGATTCATCATGCGCCAAGCTCTGGCCCTGGGCTTGCAGGCGCTGAGCGATCCAGCGCGGCAGTTGAGCCCGCTCGATGGGGTCGATGCGCAGGGTGATGCCGGCGCGGTCCAGCGCGGTGAACCAAGCGCTTTGTTGCTGTTGCCGGTCTAGACGGGGAAGGTGGATCAGCGTCAGCAGGCTGTCGGATGAGGCCATCTCGGCATACTGCTGCAAGGCCGCCGAGCCTTCTTTGCCCGGCTTGCCGCTGGGGATGCGGATCTCCATCAACTGCTTGTCGCAAAACAGGCCCATGGACTGCGAGGCGCCCAGCACGCCGCTCCAGTCAAAGTGCGCACCGCTGACGGTGAACACCTGCCTATCGCTGTAGCCGGCCGCTCGGGCGGCGGCGCGCAGCTGATCAGCCGCCTCTTGCGCCAGCAGCGGCTCGTCGCCCCACAAGGTGTAGACGGCCTTCAGCTCACCTTTGGCCAGATGGGCGGCGAGTTGCTCCGGGCGCAGTTGCATAGTGGCTGTCAGCGCGCGGGGGCCACGGTGGCCGCCATGCGCAAGAGCTGGCGTGCCAGGTCGTCGCGCATCTCCAGCAGCAGGGTTTCTTGCTCCACCTCTTTGGCCAAAGCGGCCGTCTCGGTGGTACTCATGTCGCGCGTCTGCTCCAGCAGCGTGTCGGGCAGCAAAGGCTTGCCCTGGCCGGAACTGAGGCTAAAGCGCAGGCTGACGCGTAAGCGAAACTCGCGCACCTGACCAGCAGCGGTGGACGACACCACGCTGCGCTCAAAGCGATCGTCTCGCGCACTGATGAGCAACTCGGCTTGCGCCGGGCTGGCCACCACGCGCACGTCGCGCGGCAAAGCGCGGCGCAGCGCAGCAGCCATCTCAGACTGCGGCGCAAAGCCTTGCAGGGCCACCGTTTGCACGCCCAACTGGGGTGGGCCTTTCAGCGCAAAGCCACAGCCCGACAGGCTGAGCGCGCCCACTGCGGCACTCAGCCAGAGGCGTCGGGTCAGTGGCTGGCGCATGCTCAGACCACCACGTTGACCAAGCGGCCCGGCACCACCACGATCTTCTTCGGGGCCTTGCCTTCGGTGAACTTTTGCAGGTCGGCCGAGCTGGCCAGCAGCGCTTGGGCTGCCGCTTCGATGGCCGCCTTGTCGGCGCTGGCGGGCACGGTGAGCGCACCGCGCAGCTTGCCGTTGATCTGCAGCACCAGCTCCAACTCGTCTTGCACCAAGGCGGCGTCGTCCACAGCAGGCCAAGCGGTGTCCAGCAGGTCGCCTTGGGCGGCGGCAAAGCCCAGGTCAGCCCACAAAGCGTGGCCGATGTGTGGGCAAGCGGGGTAGAGCGCGCGCAGCAGGATGGAGAAGCCTTCGCAGACCACAGCTTGGTCGCCCGCGTCGGCGCTGGCCTTGAACTCCTCCAGCGCATTGAGCAGCTTCATGCAGCCCGACACCACGGTGTTGTACTGCATGCGCTCGTAGTCGTGGCTGACCTGCTTGAGCACCAGGTGCACCTCGCGGCGCAGGGCCTTGGCCTCTTTGCTCAGCGGGGCTTGGCTCAAGTCGCCTGCGGTGGCGGCCTGCAGGGCCTCGCGGCGCTGGGCGGCAAAGTTCCAGACGCGCTTCAAAAAGCGGTGCGCGCCTTCAACGCCTGCGTCGTTCCACTCCAGCGTCTGCTCGGGGGGGCTGGCGAACATCACGAACAGGCGGGCGGTGTCGGCGCCGTAGGTGTTGATCAGGTCTTGTGGGTCCACGCCGTTGTTTTTGGACTTGGACATCGTGCCGATGCCTTGGTAGTCCACCGCCGAGCCATCGCTCTTGAGCTTGGCGCCCACGATCTTGCCGCCCTCGTCGTGCACATGCTCGACCTCATGGGGCCAGAAGTACTCGATGCCACCCTGGGCTGTTTTGCGCGAGTAGATGTGGTTGAGCACCATGCCCTGCGTCAGCAGCTTGGTGAAGGGCTCGCTGATGCTGACCAGGCCCAGGTCGCGCATGACCTTGGTCCAGAAGCGCGCATACAGCAGGTGCAAGATCGCATGCTCAATGCCGCCGATGTACTGATCCATGCCGCGATGGCCGGCGGCATCCGCGCTGCCCATCCAGTACTCGGTGCCTGCGCCCACCATGGCTTCCGTATTGGACGGATCACAGTAGCGCATGAAGTACCAAGACGAATCGATGAAGGTGTCCATCGTGTCCGTCTCGCGGCGCGCCGGCTTGCCGCAGCACGGGCAGGCCACGTTCAAGAAGGCCTCGCACTTGTTCAGCGGGTTGCCGCTGCCGTCCGGGATCAGGTCTTCCGGCAGCACCACCGGCAAGTCTTTTTCGGGCACAGGCACGGCACCGCAAGACTCGCAATGGATGATAGGGATCGGTGTGCCCCAGTAGCGCTGGCGGCTGATGCCCCAGTCGCGCAAGCGCCAGGTGGTTTTCTTCTCGCCCAGGCCCTTGGCGGCCAGCAACTCGGCCACTTTGGTGACGGCCGCCTTGTGGGCCAAGCCATCGAGCACGCCGGAGTTGACGCAGACCGCGCGTTGCTTGTCGCCGTACCAGTCGGCCCAAGCGTCGGTGGAGAAGGTCTCGCCTTGGGCGCTGACGACCTGCTGGATCGCGATGCCGTACTTCTTGGCAAAGGCAAAGTCGCGCTCGTCGTGGGCGGGCACGCCCATCACGGCGCCGTCGCCATAGCTCATCAGCACATAGTTGCCGACCCACACGTCCACGGCGGCGCCGGTCAGCGGGTGGGTCACGGTCAGGCCGGTCTTGACGCCCTTTTTCTCTTGCGTGGCCAGCTCGGCCTCGGTGGTGCCGCCCTGGGAGCACTCGGCGATGAAGGCGGCCACCTCCGGCTGGCTGGCGGCGGCCAGCGCGGCCAGGGGGTGCTCAGGCGCCACCGCGCAGAAGGTGACGCCCATGACGGTGTCGGCGCGGGTGGTGAAGACATAGAGCTTGCCGTCTTGCACCAACTGGCCATCGGCACCTTGGATCTGGTGCGGGAAGGCAAAACGCACGCCCTCGGACTTGCCGATCCAGTTTTCCTGCATCAGGCGCACGCGCTCCGGCCAGCCGCTCAGGTAGTTCGGGTCTTCCGGGTTGGCCACGGCGGAGAGCAGCTCGTCGGCATAGCCGACGATGTTCAGGTAGTAGCCGGGAATCTCACGCTTCTCGACCACCGCGCCCGAGCGCCAGCCCTTGCCGTCAATGACCTGCTCATTGGCCAGCACGGTTTGGTCCACCGGGTCCCAGTTGACGACCTGGGTACGGCGCACGGCAATGCCCTTTTCCAGCATCTTCAGGAACAGCCATTGGTTCCAACGGTAATAGCTGGGCTGGCAGGTGGCGACCTCGCGCGACCAGTCGATGGCCAGGCCCATGGCCTGCATCTGCCGCTTCATGTAGGCGATGTTGGAGTACGTCCAAGCGGCGGGTGGCGTCTTGCCCTTCATGGCGGCGTTTTCTGCCGGCAGGCCAAAGGCGTCCCAGCCCATGGGCATCAGCACGTTCATGCCCTTCATCCGCAGCTGGCGGGTGAGCATGTCGTTGATGGTGTAGTTGCGCACATGGCCCATGTGCAGCTTGCCGCTGGGATAGGGCAGCATGGAGCAAGCGTAGAACTTGGGCTTGAGCTGGCCGTGGCTGTCGCGTGCGTCTTCGGTGACGCGGTAGGCGTCGGCAGCGTTCCAGTGGGCTTGGGCGGCGGCTTCGACCTCGGTGGGGGCGTACTTGTCGTTCATGGCCTGATTATCGCGGAGGCGCTGGCATCATCGGAGGCTGAATCCAACAAAGGGAAGACCGCATGAGTCAGGGGAGATGGGGGCGTGGGCTGCTGTGCGGCCTGCTGGCCTGCAGTGGGCTGGCGTGGGCGCAGTTGGGGCAAAAGCCCTCGGGCTTTAAGCCGACAGGCGCTGCAGTGGGGGTGGTCGACCCGCATTTGGCCAGCAGCTTGGTGGCGCAACCCGGCCGGCCGGTGCCAGGCTCCACGGCCGACGCCCTGCCCGGCTGGGTGTTCCGCCTGGGCAGCCGCGCCGAGTTTGACCAACTGGCGCGGGTCTACGACGCAGGCACGCCGCTGGCCCTGCCGCACCTGATTTTTGCCATCGACCGTGGCCAGGCCGACAAGGTCTATTTCATCCACTCGCGGCGCTTCCAATTTCATGAGCAGTTTCTCAAGGCGCGCGACCATGTCAGCGACTTTGGGCCCGGCGGCTTGAACCAGAACTACCGCTCGCCCCAGCGCCGCTACTTGTTTGGCACGCTGGCCTGGCGCGCGCAGGCCAAGGCCTGGGCTTATGAGTTTTGGGAGGGCGATCAGCTCACGTCGGAACTGCTGGCCCTGGCCCACAAACGCTTGGGCGAGCAGTTCTTTGCGCCGGTGGTGTTCAAGCCCAATTCGGCCGCCCAGGAGGCGGTGGGCCAGGGCTTGAAGCTGGCGCTGCTGACGCAGGCCGAGGTGATCTCGCAGCAAGGCTTTATGCCGCTGAACCCCGGGCAGTCCGTGGGGCGGCTGCGCGTGCTGGCGCCCGGCCAAGCTTTGGAGACCTTGGAGCCGGACGACATCGCCTTGCTGCAAGAGGTGCCGCTGAGCCTGCCGCCGGTGGCGGGTGTCATCACGACCCGGCCTTCGACGACGCTGTCGCATGTGAACCTGTTGGCCAAGGGCTGGGGCATCCCCAATGCCTATGTGCGAGAGGTGGCCGAGTGGCTGGCGCTGGACGGCCAATGGGTGCAGCTCAGCGTGCAGCGTACCGGGGTCACGCTGCGGCCCAGCAGCGCTGAGGCGCGCACTGCGCCGCGCCGCCCGGGCGCCCCCAAAGCCTGGCCCCAAGCCGACCTGAAGCGCGCGGCCTTGTTGCCGCTGGGGCAGATGCGGGCGGTGGACCGCCAGCGCTGCGGCAGCAAGGCCGCCAACCTGGGCGAGCTGACCCATGCTCAGCAGCGCGGCGCCTTGAAAGACGTGGCGCCGGTGCCCGATGGCTTTTGCATTCCCTTTGCCGACTTCGCGGCCTTCATGGCCCAACCCCAGGCTCAGCAGGCTTTGCGGGCAGCGCAGGCTGAGCCCGGTTTTGCCGAGAGCCGCCAAGTGCGCGCACGGGCGCTGGCGAATTTGCGTGAAGCGCTGGTGGCCCTGCCGCTGCCAGAGGGCCAGGCCGCCCGTTGGTCGGCCACTTGGCAGCGCCAGTTGGCGGGCGACGGCGTGTTTGTGCGCAGCTCATCCAACTCCGAAGACCTGCCCGGCTTCAGCGGCGCGGGGCTCTACACCACCGTGCCCAACGTCAAGCAGGCGGAGGCCCTGATGCAGGCGGTCAAAAAGGTCTGGGCCTCGGTCTTCAATGCCGAAGCCTGGGAGGCCAGGCGTTGGCATGGCGTGCCGCACGACAAAGTGGTGATGGCGGTGCTGGTGCAGCGGGCCATTGATGCGCGCTCGTCGGGGGTGATGGTCACGGTCAATCCGTTCGACCCTGCGCAGCCCGGCGTCACGTATGCATCCGCCAAACGAGGCTTGGGCATTCGCGTGGTCGAGGGTCAGCGTCAGGCCGAGCAGGTGCTCTATGCCCGGCGCAGCAATGCCATTCAGGTCTTGAGCCGCTCTGATGATCCGGTGGCCTTGTTGCTGGACGAGCAAGGCGGTGTGCGCGAGCAGGCGGTCGAGCCCGGTCGAGTCGTGCTCAGTGATGACATGGTGAGGCAGTTGGCGCGCACAGGGGAGCAGGTGCGCAGCCTCCTGGGCCATGGCCCCCAAGACATTGAATGGGCCACCGACCCCCAAGGGCGTTTGGTGCTCTTGCAGGCGCGGCCCTTTGTGCAGGCGCTTGTCCGTTAAGGGGCTGCCTTGGCCTCGGCCACAAAGCCAATGCGCGTCAGCCCAGCCTGCTGCAGCAGGCCAATCAGCTCGGCCACCTTGCCATAGGGGGCAGTGTTGTCAGCGCGCAGATGGACCTCGGTGGCGGGGTTCTTCTGCGCCGCCTCTTTAGCCTTTTGGCGCAGCTCGTCCAGGCTGCTGCGCTGCTCGCCAATGAAGAGGCGGCCTTCGCGGTCCAGCCCCACGGCCAGCACGGCGGCCGCCTCACTGGGCTTGGCGCCGTCGGCTTTGGGCAGGTCCAGGCGCAGGCTGCTGCTCATCAGCGGCGCAGTGATCATGAAGATCACCAGCAGCACCAACATCACGTCGATCAGCGGCGTCATGTTGATGTCGCTCATCGGGGTGCTGGGCCGGGGCCGCTCCAGTCTGCCGAAGGCCATGATCAACGCCTCTCTTGCGCCAGCTCTCGCAGATCGTGGGCAAAGCCTTCAAGGTCGGCCTCGCACTCATTGATCCACTTGCCAAACAGGTTGTAGGCCAGCACGGCAGGGATGGCCACGGCCAGCCCGGCGGCGGTCATGATCAAGGCCTCGCCCACCGGGCCGGAAACGCGCTCGATGGTCATGCCACCGCCAGCGGCCAAGCCCATCAGGGCGTGGTAGATGCCCCAGACCGTGCCGAACAGGCCGATGAAGGGGGAGGTTGCCCCGACCGAGGCCAAGAACACCTGGCCCATCTGCAGGTGACCCAAGCTGCGGTGCAGGGCATCGCGCAGGCGGCGGGTGAGCTGAGCCTCGGGCGTGGCGCTGGCTTGCAGCGTGCCGGCCGCAGGCGTTTCCAAGGCCGCATGCACCAGGGGGCTGAGCACGCCCTCGCGGTCCAGGGCGGCCAAGCGTGCTTGGCCTTCGCTGAGATTGGGGGCTTGCCAGAATGCGGCCACGGCACGCTGCGCGTCTTGACGTGCCCGGCGCAGGCCCCAGGCCTTCCAGAGGATGACCACCCAAGCGACGATGGACATCAGCAGCAGGGTGATGGCCACGGCACGCCCAATGGCGTCGCTGGCGCTCCAGAACGCGGTCAGGCCGTTCATGCGCGCAGGCCCAGCACGTCTTGCATGTCGTACAGGCCGGGTGCGCGGCCCGCCAAGAAGCGCGCGGCGCGCAAGCTGCCTTGGGCAAAGGTGACGCGGCTGGAGGCCTTGTGGGTGATTTCGATGCGCTCGCCGATGCCTGCAAACAGCACGGTGTGGTCGCCCACCACATCACCCCCACGCACGGTGGCAAAGCCGATGGTGGAAGGGTCGCGCTCGCCGGTCACGCCTTCGCGGCCATAGACCGCACAGGTGCTCAAGTCGCGGCCCAGGGCGGCCGCCACCACTTCACCCATGGCCAAGGCGGTGCCGCTGGGGGCGTCGACCTTGAAGCGGTGATGGGCTTCGATGATCTCGATGTCGTAGCCTTCGTTGAGCGCACGGGCGGCTTGGTCCAGCAAACCCAGCACCACATTCACGCCTACGCTCATGTTGGCGGCCATCATGATGGGGATGTCTTTGGCGGCTGCGCCGATCTCGGCTTTTTGCGCAGCGCTGAAACCGGTGGTGCCAATGACCATGCCGATGCCGTGCTGGCGGCAATGGGCCAGATGGGCCAGTGTGCCTTCGGGGCGGGTGAAGTCGATCAGCACTTGGCTGTGGGCCAAACCTGCGGCCAGGTCCGCCTCAATGCGGACGGCACTCTCGCGCCCCAGCCAGGCCGTGGCATCGGCGCCCAGCGCGGGGCTGTTGGGGATGTCCAGCGCCCCGGCCAAGACGCAGTCAGGGGCGGCGACGACGGCCTCAATCAGCATGCGGCCCATGCGGCCCGAGGCGCCCGCAATGGCAAGGCGCAAAGGCTCAGCAGCACTCATTACAAGGGCTCCAGCGGAGGATAGGTGCGGGCAGCGCCCTTGGGCTGGTCGGCGTTGCTGGCCACGCGGGGTGCGGGTGCGGGGAGCGCAGCCTTCTCCTCATCCGTCAAGGCCAGCTTGGGCTCTTTGTCGGAGCGTGAGGGGCGGCTGATGGAGGCGACAAACTCGCGCTCGGTGGGCAGTTCAGGGGCGGTCAGCGTCTTGACGCGGTCGCCGTCGAACTCCACCACCACGGTGCGTTGCTGCGGCTCGGTGCCTTGGCGGCGCATCGTGAATACGTAGTCCCAACGCTCGGCATGGAAGGGGTCGGCCAACATGGGGGAGCCCAGCACGTCGCGCACTTGGGTACGGCTCATGCCGGGCTTGATCAGGTCTGCTTGCTCGCGCGTGACCACATTGCCTTGCACGATCTCCACACGGTAAGGTGTGATCAGACTGGTGACACCGCCGCTCATGGTGTTGGAGAACTGGGCGCAGCCCGTCATGGCCAGCAGGCCCGCGATGGCGGCGGCTGAGCGAAGCCATGGGGCGGCAGATCGAGATGAACACAGCATGGAGGAGGAGCCTCGGTGATCAGCAAAAAACCCGTGGCCCAGCGGGCCACAAAGCGCAGAGAGATAAGCAAGCTGCAAGCAGGCTGGCTATCATGCGGCGATTCTAGCGGCGGCGCCTGGGCGGTGTGGCCAGTGTTCAGGACTCCCCATGACCCATGTTGACGAACTCAAGAGCAGCGGATTGAAGGCCACTTTGCCGCGCATTCGCATTCTGGAAGTGTTTCAGAAAACTTCTCAGCGGCACATGACGGCGGAGGATGTGTTCAAGGCCCTGTTGGCCGAGCAGGCCGACATTGGTTTGGCCACGGTGTATCGGGTGTTGATGCAGTTCGAGCAGGCGGGCATTTTGTCCCGCAGTCACTTCGAATCGGGCAAGTCGGTGTTCGAGCTCAACGAGGGCGAACACCACGACCATCTCGTGTGTTTGACCTGCGGGCGGGTGGAAGAATTCTTTGACCCTGAGATCGAAGCCCGGCAGCGGGAGGTGGCGCAAAGCCGGGGCTTTGCGCTGCAAGACCACGCACTTTCACTCTATGGCCACTGCACCAAGGCCAACTGCGAGCATCGCCCGGTTAAAAGTCTCGGCCAGACGCCATCGCGGCTTGGTGGCGGCGAATGAACTCTTGATAGGTGTCGATGCCGCGCAATTGCAAAATAGTGTTGCGCACCGCGGCTTCGACCAAAACGGCCAAGTTTCGGCCCGCATCCACCGCAATCACCACTTTGCGAATGGGGATGCCCAGGATCTCGTCGTAGAGCGGCTCATAGGGCAGGCGTTCAAACTCCCGCTCCATGGTTTCTTTGCGCACCAGATGAACAATCAGCTTGAGCCGCATCTTGCGGCGCACGGCGGTTTCACCAAAGATGGCCTTGATGTCCAGCAGGCCGATGCCGCGGACCTCCAGCAGGTTCATCAACAGTTCGGGGCAGCGGCCTTCGAGCGTGGTTTGCGACACACGGAACAAGTCCACCGCATCGTCAGCCACCAAGCCATGGCCGCGGGAAATCAGCTCCAGGCCCAGCTCGCTCTTGCCCAGACCTGATTCGCCGGTCAGCAGCACCCCCATGCCCAGGATGTCCATGAAGACGCCGTGGCGGGTGGTGCGGTCCGCCAGAGCCTGCCCCAGAAAAGACCGTACCAAGTCGATCACATGGCCCGCAGAGTACGTGGTGGCAAAAAGCGGGATTTCGGCACGATCACACATCGCCACCAGCTTGTCGGGGGCCTTCTCACCATCGGCCACGATGATCACGGGTGGCTCCAGCGTCACGATGCGCTGGATTCGGCTAGCTTGGATTTCTGACGGACAGTCCGCCAAGTACGCGACTTCGCGCCTACCGACGATTTGAACTCGATACGGATGAATGTAATTTAGGTAGCCCACTAAGTCAGCGGCTGAACGAGCTTCTCGAATCGCGGCATCGTCAAAGCGTCGCTCTGGGTGCGCATGCCCCGCAATCCACTCCCAGTGCAAGGTGGACTGGTGTTCTTCGAACAGCGCCTCAGCGCTGATGGAGATGGCCTTCACGCGCTATCGCCTTGGTGTGGGCGGTCAGGCCACAGACTTCAGCGGCTCCCAGCCGGCGATCAGGCTGTGAACCGTCGCCGCGTCGGGGGCGGTCTTGAGCTTCTCGCGCAGTTCGCGGTCAGACAGCAGCTCGGCGATCTCAGAGAGGATTTCCAGGTGCCGCTGCGTCGCCGCCTCCGGCACCAGCAAAAAGATCAACAGGCTCACGGCCTCGTCATCGGGCGCATCAAAAGGGATGGGTTGTTGCACACGCAGCACGGCGGCCAGCGGGTTCTTCAGCCCTTTGACGCGCCCGTGGGGCACGGCCACCCCGTGGCCCAGGCCCGTGGAGCCCAATCGTTCTCGGGCAAACAAGTTGTCGGTGACTGTCGCGCGGGCAATGGCGTGCTGGTTTTCAAACAGCATACCGGCGTGCTCGAACGCGCGCTTCTTGCTGGTGGCTTCCACACTGACCAACACATTGTCGGCAGGCAGGATGGCGGCGAGGCGGTTCATGGCGGGCTCTTTCGACGACGGGGTCACTGGGGTACTGCGGCAGGACGACCTTGATGCGTCACTTCTGATGCTGCATTATAAAAATCGGCAGTGGCGGGGTGAACTTGAATTTGCGAACATTTTGTTGCAACCCCGAACTTGCTGCATTGCAACAACAAGCGCTCATGAAAAAGGCGATCCGAAGATCGCCTTTGGCGGGCAGGCCGAGTGCATTGGCTGCCGACTGTGAGTTGTCGCTCACATCACGCTGACGCTCTGGCGCTTGACGCTTGCGTGGTGATGATCTTGCACCTTGTCCTTGTGGCGGACCACTTGACGGTCTAGTTTGTCCATCAATTGGTCAATGGCGGCGTACAGATCCTCGTGAGATTGCTCTACAAAAATGTCCTTGCCCTTGATATGCAAGTTGACTTCTGCTTTCTGGCGGCGCTCCTTTTCTTTGAGCTTTTCAACGGTCAAGAGGACATTGACATCAACCACCTGGTCAAAGTGCCGCGTGATGCGGTCCAGCTTGGTCAACACATACTCTCTGAGGGCTGGGGTCACTTCCAGGTGATGTCCGCTGATCTTCAGATTCATCGAGGCCTCCTTACGGGCGCGCAAACGTATGGAACGAGCTGCGAATCAGGCCTGCCGGTGAAGGCAAAAGCGCCGATCCGTCTGGTCAACTATGCGCGCTTTAAATCGCTTTGCCAAGCATGTTCAGGTGCAAAAAATCGGTGTAGATTCCGGGCTGAAGCAGGCTTTGCCAAGTTCTGCACTGAGTGGGCAAAAACTCAGACTTGGGGCCTTTAGTCGCCTTGTTTTTCGCCGAGAGGCCAGGGGTTTTCCCGGGCGCGCGCCGGAGAAGCGGGGCGGTCTTGCTGAAAGCCCTTGATCTTCATCTGGTCTTTCGTCGGGGTCGCCACCAAGGGCAAACGCAGGTTCACCCTGCAACCCTGGCCCAGGGCGCTCTTGACGCTCACGCTGCCGCCCAGCAAGGTCACGATTTCCTGCACCAAGCTCATGCCCAAACCAGTCCCAGGGATCGGGCCTGAAGGGTCTGCACGGTAGAAGCGCTCAAAGATGCGGGCTTGTTGCTCGTTGCTCATGCCAATGCCGTGGTCGAGCACCACGATGTCTGCCATCTCGCTTGAGCCTTTGATGCGGCGTGCGTCGATCTCCACCGGCGTGCTGGAAGGCGAGTACTTCAAGGCATTGGACAGCACGTTGATCAACACCCGCAGGGTCTTGCTGCGATCCACCCACAGCAGCTCTGCACTTGCTGCGATGCGCACATGAATCCGCTGGGGATGAAGGCCGCTAGGCAGCGACTCACGGGCTTCCTGGATCAAGGCGCTCAACGACACCGCTTCGCGCTTGAAGTCTTGTCCACGCTTGGCATCCACGCGCGCCAAGTCCAGCAACTCTTCGACCAAGTGCGACAGAGAGTCCGCCTGTCGGCACAGGATCTCCGTCACCTCGGCAAAGCCTTCGGGCTTGAGCTTTCTGCTGCGCAGCAGTTGTGCAAAGCCAAAGAGACTGGCGACGGGGTTGCGCAACTCATGCGCCGCGACCGACAGAAACTCACTACGGCGCCGCTCTTGAGCCTGCATGGGCGCGAGATCGCTCAAGTACACATTGAACGTGCCCTGCGGCTCTGTGAGCCCACGCAATAACTGCTCCGTGCCATTGACGAAACGCAGGGTGATCGGCCTGCCTGCGGCAGCCGCCTGAAGGCATTGCGACAAAGGGCCAGGTGACCCCATGCCCTCGGTCAACAGGGGCCTCAAGCGTGCATCGAGGTCGGCCAAGGGCTTTCCCAGCAACTCCTCCACGGTGCTGCTCAGGGCCTTGGCAAAGGCCGGGTTCGCCCACAGCAGGCACTGCGCGGCGTCAAAGCGGGCCATGCCGTCTGGTGCATGCGCCAGCAGAGGCAACAGAGCATCGCAAAGGTCGGGCTGAGGCGGCGGCATGGGAGGAGCCTGGTCACTCGATCAGTCAGGCCCTGGGTGGAGAAGATGATGGGCTTTCGGCGCAGGAGGTTATGGCTTGAATTTTCAAAAATAAATGATAAATTTGAACAATGACCCGCCAAGACGACGATGTGCTCACCACCCGGCAAGCCGCTGACCTGCTGGGCGTGGCCTTGCGCACGGTGCAGTTGTGGGTAGAGGCGGGCGCGTTGCCGGCTTGGAAGACGGCGGGCGGTCATCGGCGCATTGCGCGCGAGGCGGTGGAGCGCCTGAGGCAGCGCCAAGTGCAAGACATGCAGGCCCCAGCGCTCGGAGGGCCACTTGCGGCGGATGCCCGCGTGCGCCTGCTGGTGGTAGAGGATGACGCCGACTTGCTGCGGCTCTATGCCTTGACCGTCGACTCTTGGGACTTGCCCATCGACCTGGACCTGGCCCGCAATGGCTTTGAGGGCTTGGTGCGATTGGGGGAGCAGCCGCCCGACATGCTGATCACCGACCTGATGATGCCGGGCATGGATGGCTTTCGCATGATGCGCGCGCTGCAGGCCATGAAGCCCCTGGCTCAGAGCATGGACATCTTGGTGGTCACCGCGCTCAGCCCGGCCGACATTGCCGACCGCGGGGGCTTGCCCGCAGGCATCGAGTCCTTCACCAAGCCGGTGCCTTTTTCGCATCTGGAGCAGCGCGCACGCCGCCTGCTGGCGCAAAAGGTGGCGGCAGGCGCCTTCAGTCGTTCTCATTCCGCCTGAAGCAGGCGATTTCCGCTGCTTATTCGGCTTTCGTGACAAATGTCCTCGTGTTAAAAATGATAAAAATGAACACTACTCTGGACACTGATCTTCAAGGAGGTGCGCCACATGCACGCCACACTCGATGAACTGCTGGAACACTCTCAACACGGCTTGCTGTGGGTGGGCCAGGACGGCACGATCCGTCACATCAACTCGCAGGGCGGCTTACGCACGGGCCTGGCCCTGGGCCGTAAGCTCTTCGACCCGGACGTCAAGCGCGCATTGGTGGAGGTCATCACCAGTCGCACGCCTAAGGTCGTGAAAGCCATTGGTGCCGCGCCGCGCCCTGGCGCCGCGCCGGCCGAACTGACCTGCCGGGTGCTGCCGGGCCTGGCCAAGGATGATGCTTTTGTGGTGGTTCAGGCTGAAGGGGCTGACAGTGGCGGTGCGGCCTTTGACAACCTGATGCAAGTCATTCGCACCGATTTGCGCGACCCGCTGCGCCTCGCCCAGCAAGCCGTACAAGGGGCACTGAAGACGGGCGTGGCTAACGACATGAAAGTGGCCGGCGAGCAGGTCGATACCCTGATGAAGGTGGTCGAAAAGCTGGTCGATCTTGCAGCGGTGTGGCGCTCTGATTCCTTGATGGCCGCGGATCGCATTGAGCTGTGGCCACTGCTGCAGCAATGCTGGGCCGAGGTCGAGCCCCTGGCGCAGCAGCGCAGCGTTACCGCCCGCTTGCAGGTGGAGGGCGAGCTGAGCGACTTGGCCGTCTTGTACGGCAGTGAGCAATGGCTCACACGCGTGTTCAAAGAGTGCCTGGAAATGGCGGTGCGTGGTGTGCCTGCGGGCGGTGGCTTGGAGATTGAGCACCGGCAAATGGGCGGGCGCGCCATCATCATGCTGCGCGATGTGGGTGTCTTTAGCCAAGAAGAAGTCAAGGGCGTGGAATTGACCGGTGGCCCGGCTAAAGCGACTGGGCCGGCTGCGCCCAAGCGCCCCGTCGGCGAAGCCATTGGCCTGCAACTGGCGCAACACATCATCTCGCTGCACGGCGGGCAGCTGCGTGAAGAAGACGAAGGCGGTCTGCACACCTTTGTGATCGACCTGCCCACCGGCGCGCCGCACCAGTTTGATTCCAGCCAACTCGATATTGCCCAGGCCCAGCAGTACGCCAAAGACCTTGCCGCCTTGATGGCTCGCGCCCGCGACCGCAAAGCCCAAGCCCAGAAGCCCGATTGAGTCACCAAGCCCCCAGGGAGTCACACCATGAAGCGCATATTGATTGTTGAAGACCAAACCGACATCCGCAAACTCATCCGCATGACGCTGGAGTTTGAGAACTACGAAATCCACGAAGCGGCTGACGGCTCCTTCGGCCTGCGCATGGCCGCGGCCATTCAGCCGGACCTGATGCTGCTGGACGTGATGATGCCCGGCGAGTTTGACGGCCTGCAGGTCTGCCAACGCATCAAGGCCGACCCGGCGACCCAGCACATCAAAGTGGTGTTGTTGACTGCGCGCGGCCAGCAACGTGACCGCGAGGCTGGCGAGCACGTGGGCGCCGATGAGTACCTCATCAAGCCCTTCAGCCCGCTGCAACTCATAGACACCATCGAACGCCTGATGGCACCGACGGCCTGAGCGCCTGAGAACGACCTGGCGCCACGCGCCGTGCCGCGCTACCCGTTGCGCATGACGGGTAGTCGGCGACAGCCTGGAGAACGCGTTGAGCACTTACTCACTCCAACGCTCGCAACTGGAGCGAGCACTGCCCCACCACCTTTGGCTGGACGCGGGCTTGACCATTTGCAGTACCGGTGCGGGCTGGGCCGCACAGCGGGCAGACCTGCTCGGGCGTCCGCTGAGTGAGGCCTTCCATGTCGTGAAGCCTCAAGGCTTGAGCACGCTGGCGGATTGGCGAGCCCTGGCTCCTCAGCAGGTCTGCGTGCTCCAGCGGTGCGGCGCTCCAGCCGTGAGCTTGCAAGGCCATGTTGAGGACTTGGGAGACGATGGCGTGCTGCTGGTTCTGTGTCCCACAGGCTCCAGCGAGCGACAGGCGCAGATCGAAACCATGCTGGAGTTGAACGACGCTGGCGTGGCCTATTTCGATGCCGACGAGCGCCTGCGCCACCACAACCAAATGCTCAATGGACTGATGTCCTTCATGCCCGGCGAGGCTTTGGGTCTGAGCTTGGAGCAGTTTGAGGAAAGGCTGCTCAAGCTCTTGGCACCGTCCGAGACCCAGCGCAACCCCATCACCGAATTGTTGGTGGCAGAGAGTGCGGGGCAGGACGATGCCACCATGGTGCTGCGCCGAGAGCGCCCGTTCTATGCGCTGATTGAGGTCTCGATACGCCGCAGCGATGACGGCGGCCACGTGGTTTTCGTGCGCGACACCACCCGCGAAACTGAGACCGAGCGCATGAAGAGCGAGTTTCTCTCCAGCGCCGCACATGAGCTGCGCACGCCCATGGCCAGCATCCTGGGCTACACCGAGTTGTTGCTGCACCGCGACCTGCCCGAAGAGCGTCGCGTCGAGGCGCTGACGACGGTGCACCGCCAAAGTCAGTTGCTGATGCGCATCGTGAATGAGCTGCTGGACTTGACGCGGATTGAATCTCGCCAAGGCCGCGACATGGACCGCAAGCCCACGGCCTTGAGCCGCTTGCTAGAGCAGATTGCCCAGTCTCAGCTCGAAGCCGGGGTCAGCCACCCTTTGAGCCTGCCGGTGGACTGTCCCGACACACTGCTGCTGATCGACGAGATCAAGGCCGTGCAGGCGGTCTCCGAAGTGCTGGACAACGCGCGCCTGTACTCTGAGCCCGGTCAGCCCGTGGCGCTCAGCATCGTGGCCGCCGATGAGCAGTGGTTGACGCTGGAGATCCGCGACCGCGGCATTGGCATGACCCCCGAAGAAGTCAGCCGCGTGTGCGAGCGCTTCTGGCGCGCCGACGCCTCTCGCCATGAGCCTGGCACGGGCCTGGGCATGAGCTTGGTCAAAGAGATCATCGACCTGCAAGGCGGCTGGATGGAGATCGACAGCGAGCCAGGCCAGGGCACGGGCGTGCGTATATCTCTGCCGGTTGTCACGGTGGCCTCGATCAGCGGCGCCCCCATGGACCATAATTCGGCCATCGCCACTACGAAGGTGCCCCCCTTGGACGCCCCTCACCCGCGGTGACCGTCCCCTCCAGCCCGGTGCGCTGAGGCTCAGAGCCCCTGAGCTTTGTCTCCGGATGCGGGGTGAGACGGTTCCCACTCCCCCGCCCAGGTGCTTTGAGCACCTGTTGAAAGCCCCGAATTGCGCCGCAGCCGCTGAGCTGCGCGCCATGCCGATGCTGGAACTGGACCCATGCTGAACGTATTCACGCTGGACAAAGGCCGCCTCAGTGGCCGATTGCTGCAAGAAGAAATTGACTCGGCCGCCGACCTGGCCGACGTGCAACCCGTCTGGGTTGATTTAGAAGCGCCCACGGCCGAAGAGATCGGCTGGATTGCCGCCCGCTTTGGCCTGCACATCCCCAACAACATCGTTGATGACGACCTGGAAGAGTCCGCCCGCTTCTACGAAGAAGACAACGGCGAGCTGCACATCCGCTCCGACTTCTTGATCGACGACGACATCACCCCGCGCAACGTGCGGGTGGCCTTCATCCTCTTTCACAACGTGCTGTTTTCGGTCCACGCCGAAGACTTGCCGGTGTTTCGCCTGCTGCGCCTGCGCGCCCGCCGCATTCCGGCCTTGATTGAAGACGCCAAGGATGTGCTGCTCAAGCTTTACGACGCCGACGCCGAGTACTCCGCCGACGCGCTGGAGGGCATCTACGACTCCCTCGAGAAGGTCAGCGCCCGAGTCTTGAAGCAAGACGTGGACGACCGCGCCGCCGGTGAAGCCCTGGCCGCCATCGCCCGCGAAGAAGACTTGAACGGCCGCATCCGCCGCAATGTCATGGACACCCGCCGCGCCGTCAGCTTCATGATGCGCAGCCGCATGCTCAATGCCGAGCAGTTTGAAGAGGCGCGGCAGATCATGCGCGACATCGACTCTCTGGACAGCCACACAGCCTTCTTGTTCGACAAGATCAACTTCTTGATGGACGCCACCGTCGGCTTCATCAACATCAACCAGAACAAGATCATCAAGATCTTCTCGGTGGCCAGCGTGGCCCTGCTGCCGCCCACGCTGATCGCCAGCGTCTACGGCATGAACTTTCAGCACATGCCTGAGCTCAGCCAAACCTGGGGCTACCCCTTCGCGCTGGGGCTGATGGTCTGCTCGGTGGCCGCGCCGCTGATCTACTTCCGTCGCAAAGGCTGGATGCGTTGAGCGAAGTCTTCAAAGCCCTCACGCTGGACTTGGACGACACGCTCTGGCCGGTCTGGCCCACCATCGCGCGGGCAGAGCAGCAGGTCCACCAGTGGCTGCAGGCGCATGCCCCGCGCACAGCGGCCCACTTTGATGTGGCGGCATTGCGCCAGGTGCGCCATGTCGTGGGCCAAGCCCACCCCGAGCAAGCGCACGACTTGGCGTGGTTGCGCCAAACCAGCTTGGTGTGGGCGCTGCGCGAGGCCGGGGACGATGAAGCGCTGGCGCCCGCGGCCTTCGAGGTGTTCATGGCCGAGCGCCAGCGCGTGGTCTTGTACCCCGACGCCTTGGCTGCGCTGCAAGCCCTGAGCGCCCGTTGGCCCTTGTTCGCACTGACCAACGGCAATGCCGATTTGGCGCGCATCGGCCTGGCCGACTACTTCGTCGGCGGCCTCAGCGCCAAGGTCTTTGGCCAGGGCAAGCCTGCGCCCGCCATCTTCCATGCCGCCTGTGAGCTGTTGCAGCTTGCCCCACACCAGGTGCTCCACGTGGGCGACGACTGGGCCTTGGACATCGAAGGTGCTTGTGGTGCCGGCTTGGCTGCCGCTTGGGTCTGCCGCCCAGGGCACCCCACCAAACCCGCGGATGCCTCGGCCCGGCCTTGGTTTGAGGGTGCAGACCTTGCTGACTTGGTGAGAGCGCTAGGGGCGGGTTGAAGCGCGCAGTCTGCTTGCGTACGCAGCGCCACAGCTTATCGCCGTCGCATCATCAGGGGTCACAGCATCGCGATGCTGATCGAGGGTTTAGACCCGTGCCTCCAAAACCAGCCGCTGCTCGCCGCTAGCATCACCCGCTTTCGCTGAGGAAGACGCCCATGGTGCTGGCGGCCAATATCGTGGTGGGCTTGATTGCTGCCCTGCATGTTTACATCCTGGTGCTGGAGATGTTTCTCTGGACCACACCGCGTGCGCGGCGCGCCTTTGGCACCACGCCTGAGTTTGCTGAGGCGACCAAGGTGCTGGCGGCCAACCAAGGCCTCTATAACGGCTTCTTGGCCGCAGGCCTGATCTGGGGCTTGGTGCTGGGTGAAGCGGGCTTTGGGGTGAAGGTTTTCTTCCTGGCCTGCGTGGCCGTGGCGGGCTTGTACGGCGGCGCCACGGCCAGCAAGCGCATCGTGTTCATCCAGACCTTGCCCGCCGTCATCGGCCTGCTGCTCTTGATGGGCCACTGAGCCCAGCTCAGCCCACCATCGGCCCCTCAATGCCGGCCAGCAGGCCGCGCAGCCAGCGCTGGGCGGGAAGGGCGTCTTTGCGCAGGTGCCACATCATCTCCACATGCACGCGGCCCAAGGGCAGCGGCAGAGGTTTGACGACCAAGGCAGCAGCTGCGCCGGTGGCCTCCACAAAAGATTGCGGCAGCACCGTCAGCAGGTCGGAGCCCGCTACCACGCGCCCGGCGGTGTAGAACTGATTCACCGTCAACACAATACGGCGCTGCTGGCCCACGGCCGCCAGGGCTTGGTCCACAAAGCCATGGGCACGGCCTGAAAAGCTCACCAGCAAATGGTGGGCGGCGCAGTAGGCCTCCAGCGTCAAAGGCTGGTCGGCCAGCGGGTGGCCGCGGCGCATCACGCACACATAGTGGGTGTCGTAGAGTCGCTGGTGGCGCAGTGCGGCGTCATCGCCTTGCGCCAGCAGGGCGGCCATGGCGTCGGGGAAGTAGCCCACCGCCACATCCACTTCGCCGCGCTCCAACATGGCGCGCGGGTCGCGCGTGGCCAGCGGCACCACGCGCAGATTGGCCAGGGCTTGTTGCGCTTCAATGGCCTGCACCAAGGCCGGCATCAGCAAGGCGGCGGTGGCATCGGCCATGGCTAGGCGGAAGGCCACGCGATCGCGCGCCGGGTCAAAGGCGCTGGGCGCAAAGGCCTGTTGCAGCGTGCCCAGGGCCGCACGCACTTGCGGCCAAAGGGTTTGCGCCAAGGGCGTGGGCCGCATGCCGTGCGCGGTGCGCTCAAACAGCGGCTCCCCCACCGACTCGTTCAGGCGCTTGAGCGCATGGCTGACGGCCGGCTGCGTCATGGCCAAGACCACGGCACTGCGCGTCAGGCTGCCCTCGGCCATCACCACGTCAAACACACGCAGGAGGTTCAGGTCCAGGGTGCGGAAATTGAGCTTGCTCACGATATTCGATTTATCAATATCACTTCTGCCAATTATTCAATAGACACACATTGGTGCAAACCCTTATGCTTCAGTCCATCTCATCACACCTCTGTTGACTGCCATGACCGCCGCCACTTTTTCGTTTGCCCCCACTTACCGTCCTGCCCGTGCCATGCGCGCGGTGTCGCTGCGGCAAGCCCTGCAAGCGCAAGTGGACCAAGCTTGGCAAGACCTGAGCCGCGCCCTGGTGCGTGCCGCCGAGTTGCGTGCCGCCCCGCACCTGCGCCATCTGGCCCAGCAGTACGAAATCGATCATCCCGCCTTGGCTGCCGAATTGCGCCGCTTGGGCACCCCGCACACCCGCGCCTGATCGGCCCGAGTGTCTTTATCGCCCTGAACCGCAGGAGACTTCTCATGTCCGCTATCACCTCCCAAACTTTTGGCCTCAGCCCCCGCATCACCGCCCCGCGTGGCGCACGTGTCGCCGCCGAGGTGTTTCTGTCTGGCGCCCGCCTGCTGGCTCGCCTGAGCAGTGCCCCCAAGATCCGCGCGGCCCGCCTGGCCCGTTCGCGTGACGCCGAAGCGGTGCGCGGCCTGGCCCGCAGCGTCGAGCGTTCGGACCCCGGCTTTGCGGCCGACCTGTACGCCGCCGCCGCCCGCCACGACGGCCTGAACGACTGAGTTCGGCTCAACCGTGGCGCAATGCCACGGTCTTGGTGCGCGAGAACCCATACAGGGCTTCAAAGCCCTTTTCGCGCCCGTGGCCTGAGGCCTTGACCCCGCCGAAGGGCAGCTCTACGCCGCCGCCCGCGCCATAGTTGTTGATGAACACCTGGCCGCAATGCAGCCGGTGTACCAAGCGCATGGCGCGGCTGATGTCGCGCGTCCACACCCCCGCCACCAAGCCATACGGCGTGCCATTGGCGATGCGCAGCGCCTCGGCTTCATCCTCAAAGGGCAGCAAGAGCTGCACCGGCCCGAAGATCTCTTCCTGGGCCAGCACATGCTCGGGCGACAAGCCCGCCAGCAGAGTAGGCGCCACATAAAAGCCACCCGCTGGCAAATCATTGGGAAAGGGGCTTTGGGCCAACACATGGGCTGGCCCCGCCACCTCAATGCAGCGCAACACTGCGGCTTGTTGCTCGGCCGACACCAAGGGGCCGACATCCGGCCGGCTCAGCGCCGGGCCCACCCGCAGGGCGCGATAGCCCTCAGCCATGCGCCGTGCCACCTCGTCAAACACGCCTGCTTGCACCAAGATGCGTGAAGAGGCTGAACAGGTCTGCCCTGCGTTTTGCAAACCGGCCTGCAACAGCACCGGCAAGGCAGCGTCCAGGTCGGCATCAGCAAACACGATCTGCGGGCTCTTGCCACCCAGCTCTAAAGTGACGGGAATGGTGTGCTCGGCCGCCGCCCGCTGCACCGCGCGGCCCACCGCCACCGAGCCCGTGAAGGACAGATGCGCCACACCAGGGTGGGCAGTGAGCGCCGCACCGGCCTCTTCACCCAAGCCGGTGACCACATTCAATGCGCCGGGCGGCAAACCAGCCGCCTGCGCCAAGTGCGCAAAGGCCAATGCCGTCAGGCACGCTTGCTCGGCGGGCTTGAGCACGCAGGCATTGCCCATGGCCAGGGCCGCACCCACCGAGCGGCCGATGATTTGCATGGGGTAGTTCCAGGGCACGATGTGGCCCGTCACGCCGTGGGGCTCGCGCAGCGTGAAGGCTGTCAAGTCGCGCGCCACGGGCAAGGTCTCGCCGCTGATCTTGTCGGCCGCGCCACCATAAAACTCCAGGTAGCGTGCCAGGGCTAGCGCATCGGCCAAGCCTTGTTGCAGCGGCTTGCCCACATCCAGGGCCTCCAAGTGCGCCAAGGTGCTTGCATGTTCCGCCACCGCGCGGCCGATGGCTTGCAGCACACGCCCCCGCTCGGCAGCGCTCCAGCGGCCCCAGGCCTCGGGCCGCTCGTCCGCCAATGCCGCCTGCGCGGCCTGCACCGCAGCGTCGATCTCGGCTGCGCCGCCACGCGCCACGGGGGTCAGCACCTGGCCGCTGGAGGGGTCAAGCAAGGTCAGTGTTTGGGCCGCCTCGCGCCACTGCCCGCCGATCAACAGGCTCGCGCGGGCGTCCAAGGCCGCAGGCTGCAAGTTCGGGGGAAAGGGAACAGACATAGTGCACTCCCGCAAAGCGTCGAGGTTTTACGGGCATCATAAGCAGCCCGCCCGTTCACGCCATCCACGCCAACCCCCTCCTCAAATGGGTGCACTTGCCCTGCTGCTTCGCCGATTGGCCTCGCTGTGCCTGACCTTGCTGGTGGCGTCGGCCTTGGTGTTTGCGGCCCTGGAATGGCTGCCGGGCAATGCCGCTGAGGTGATGCTGGGCGAGTCCGCCACCCCCGAGGCGGTGGCGGCGCTGGCGCAAAAGCTAGGGCTGGATCAACCCGCGCTGACGCGCTATGCGCAGTGGGTGGGGGGCTTGCTGCAAGGCCAACCGGGCATCAGCCTGTCCTATGACGAACCGACATTCGCCCTGCTGGCCGAGCGCATGCAGGTCACAGGCCCCTTGGCGCTGATGGCCATGGTGATGACGGTGGCAGTGGCGCTGAGCCTCGGGGTGTATGCGGCGGCCCGACATGGCCGCCTGGGTGACGTGGCGGTGATGAGTGCCGGGCAAGTGGGCCTGGCCCTGCCCAATTTCTGGCTGGCGATTTTGCTGATCCTGCTGTTTGCGGTGAAGCTGCAGTGGGTGGGCGCGGGCGGGTTTCCGGGCTGGTCTGAGGACGACGGTGGCGGGCTCGTGGCAGGGCTGAAGGCACTGCTCTTGCCCGCCTTGGCGCTGGCCTGTGTGCAAGCGGCCATCTTGGCGCGCGTCACCCGCTCAGCCGTGCTGGAGGTGATGCGCGAAGACTTTGTGCGCACCGCCCGGGCCAAGGGCTTGAGCCGCCGCGCGGTGATGTGGCGCCATGTGCTGCGCAATGCCATGGTGCCGGTGCTGACCGTGATGGGGCTGCAAATGGCCAACCTGCTGACCGGCACCATCGTGGTGGAAAACGTGTTCGTCTTGCCCGGCGTCGGGCGCCTGGTGTTTCAGGCCATCAGCAACCGCGATCTGGTTTTGGTGCGCGATGTGGTGATGGCCTTGGTGGCCCTGGTGGTGCTGATCAACTTTGTGGTGGAGCTGCTCTACCTCTGGCTGGACCCTCGCTTGAAGCGAGGTCGCGCATGAGTCCCTTAAGCCAGACCCACATCGCGCCGTCTGACAAACCAGCACGGCCCGCCACGCTATGGCAGCGCGCCCTGCGGCACCGCAGCTTCATGCTGGGCGCCGTGCTGGTCGCACTGGTCTTGGGCGTGGCGCTGCTGTCCTTGGTGTGGCAGCCTTACCCACCGGCCGAGCTGGATATTCCCAACAAATTGCAAGGCCCCAGCACTCAACACTGGCTGGGCACCGACAGCCTGGGGCGCGATATCGCCTCACAGCTGATGGTGGGCGCGCAAAGCGCATTGATGGTGGGCCTGTTGGCCGTGGGCCTGGGCCTGGTGATGGGTTTGGCCTTAGGGCTGCTGGCTGCGGCTCGCCGCGGCTGGGTGGACGAAGTGCTGATGCGCGCCGTGGATTTCGGCTTTGCCTTTCCGGCCCTGCTGACCGCTATTCTGCTGGCCGCCGCCCAAGGCCCGGGCTTGGCCACCAGCATCATCGCGATTGGACTGTTCAACATCCCGGTCTTCATGCGGGTGACACGCGCGGCGGCCATGAATGTCTGGGCGCGAGACTACATCCTCGCAGCCCGACTCTCGGGCCTGAGCACCTGGACTATCACCCGCAGCCATGTGCTGCCCAATATCGCAGCCCCGCTGATTGTGCAGGCCACCATCCAGTGCGCCTTGGCCATCTTGGCCGAAGCGGCACTGGCCTTTCTGGGCCTGGGCACCCAAGCGCCGCAGCCCAGTTGGGGCCGCATGCTCGCCGACGCGCAGCTGCAGTTATTCAACGCCCCGCTGCTGGCGCTGTGGCCCGGCTTGGCCATTGCCATCACCGTGCTCGGGCTGAACTTGCTGGGTGACGGCTTGCGTGACCTGCTGGACCCCAAACTCCGCCATCGGCACTAGGAGCCCCTGATGCCCACCTTTATTGTTGGATTCGCGCGCTCAGGCACTACCTTGTGCCAACGCTTGGTGGCCGAGCGCTTTGCCCTGCCCACGGTGCCGGAGACGCATTACTTTGAGTGTCTGCCCGAACACTTGCCCGAGGGCGACCGACTGACCCGTCGCCAAGCCCAAGGCTTGCTGAGTTCGCTCTCGCCGTATCTGCCTTTAAAGCATGCCGAACGAGAGGCCTTGCTGCCCGCGCGCGGCACGCCGGTGCGCGCTTTGTTCATGAGTCTGCTGGAAGCCTTGCTGCCCGCCACGGCGGCTTCGGCCCAAGCCTTGCAAGACGGCCAATGGCTGGAGAAAACACCCGGCCATGTCTGGCACATGGAGCGCATCCTCAGGCTCTTTCCCAAGGCGCGTTTCATTGCCATGGTGCGCTCGCCCTTCACGGCCTTGGCCTCGCGGCGTGAGCTGGCCGAGCCCGGCAAGGGCTGGGGCGAAACTTGGCGGCCGATTGAAGACTATGCTCGAGATTGGGCTTGGACGCAGCAGCACATCTGGCAGTTTGCGCAGGCCCACCCAGAGGCCCTGCTGATGGTGCGCCTGGAAGACTTGAGCCTGCAGCCGGAGTTGGAGTTGGCCCGCATCGGCGCCTTCTTGCACTGCGCGCCCCGGCGTAGCCGCCGCCTGGGCCAAAGCCGTTTGCTCATGCCCTTTGAAACCTGGAAGCGCGGTGCCCTGGGCGAGGTGGACCCGGCCGTTGCGCAGCGCCAAGGCCGCTCCGGCCTGAGCCCCTTTGAGCGTTGGCGGCTCAGCCAAATCTTGGCCCCGCAACTGGCTGCACTGGGCTATACCGAAGAGGCACCCGAGCCGCCGCTCGATGAGCTGCACCGCCAGTTGTTGGCCAGTGTCGATTGGTTCCTGCCCCAACTGCCCGCCGCTCCCCAAGAGGGGGCCGCGCTGCCGCCTCCCGCGCCTGCGTCATGAGCACCACGCCCGCACCGACGCCGCACACCGGCCTGCAGGTGCAGCACCTGCGCGTCAGCCTGCCTGAAGGGGCGCAAGTGCTGCGCGATGTGTCCTTCCAACTCGACAAAGGCCAGACCTTGGGGCTGGTGGGTGAGTCGGGCTGCGGCAAGTCCATGACCGCCCTGGCCCTGATGGGCTTGCTGCCGGAGGGCGCCCAGCAGAGCGGCGAGATGTGCTGGGGCGGCCAGGCCCTGCACCGCCTGAGCGAGGCCGAATGGTGCACCTGGCGCGGTGCGCGGCTGGCCATGGTGTTCCAAGAGCCGATGACGGCCTTGAACCCGCTGCACACCATCGGCCACCAGATCGCCGAGGGCTTGAGGCTACACCACCGCCTCAGCCGCGCAGAGGCCGAAACCCACGCCTTGCAATGGCTGGAGCGCGTGCACATGCCGCAAGCGGCAGATCGGCTGCGGGCCTATCCGCACCAGCTCTCAGGCGGCCAGCGCCAGCGGGTGGTGCTGGCCATGGCGCTGGCCTGCGGGCCCGAGCTGCTGGTGGCCGACGAGCCCACCACGGCCCTCGACGCCCATGTGCAGCGCGAGGTGCTGGACCTGATGCGCGACTTGGTGGCCCAGCAGGGCATGAGCTTGCTGCTGATCAGCCATGACCTGGCGGTGATGGCTCAGCGCGTGCAGCAGGTGGCGGTGATGTATGCCGGTGAGGTGGTGGAGATGGGGCCTACCGAGGCCGTGTTCGCCCAGCCCCGTCACCCCTACACCCAAGCCCTGATGGCGGCCCGCCCGCGCTTGGGGCTCGCCCGTGGCACACGGCTGCCGGTGCTACCCGGGCGTGTGCCTGCCAGCACGGCCCAGATCCCAGGCTGCGCCTTTGCCCCGCGCTGCGGCCGGGCTCAAGCAGGCTGCCATCAGCAGGCCCCGGTCATGGACGACAGCCCGCACCGCGTGCGCTGTTGGCACCCCTTGGAGGCCGCATGAGCACGCCCTTGCTGCAGGTGGAGTCGCTCAGCCAACGCTATGCCTTGCCGCGCACGGCGGGCTGGCGGCAAGCCAGCGTTCAAGCGTTGGCGTCCGTCAGCTTCACGCTGCAAGCCGGGCGGAATCTGGGCGTGGTGGGGGAGTCGGGCTCGGGCAAGTCCACCTTGGCGCGTTTGGTCTGCGCACTGGAGGCGCCCCACAGCGGCGGCGTGCGGTTTGAGGGGCAAGACCTGCACCGCCTCTCGCCCGCAGCCTTGCGGGCCGCGAGGCGCGGCTTTCAGATGGTGTTTCAAGACCCGTTTGGCTCGCTAGACCCGCGCATGCGCATTGGCTACAGCATGGCCGAACCCTTGCGCGGTTTGCGCCTGGGGTCCAGCGCCGATCAGCAGGCCAGCGTCGCCGAGATGCTCGAAGCGGTGGGGCTAAGCGCCGCTGATGCCGAACGTTATCCGCATGAGTTTTCAGGCGGCCAGCGTCAGCGCATTGCTCTGGCCCGGGCCTTAATCACCCGCCCTCAGCTCATCGTGGCGGACGAGCCGGTCAGTGCGCTGGATGTTTCCGTGCAGGCCCAAGTGCTGAACCTGATGCAAGACCTGCAAGAGCGTTATGGCGTGACCTACCTCTTCATCAGCCACGACTTGGCGGTGGTGGACTTGATCTGCGATGAGGTGCTGGTGCTGCAAAACGGGCAGGTGGTGGAACATGGCCCCACGGATGAGGTGCTCCGCCGCCCACAGCACCCGTATACCCAAAGCCTGCTGGCTGCGGCGCTCTGAAAGGAACAGGGGCCTTGCGGCCCCTGTGTGTGTTGAGAGGAAAGCAGCGCAGGACGCGTTAACCGCCGCCGCTCTTCTTCAACCCACCCGTGCCCATGGCTGCGGCTTTGGCCCGCGCGGCGGCTTGGGCTTGAGCGCCGCTGTCAGCGTTGATCTGACGCAGGTACTCCACCAATTGCGCCATCTCGCCAGCAGGCGGTTGCGTGGTGTTCTTGGTGTGGGCGCGCACGGCCTCTTCCAGCGTGGCGGCGGAGCCGTCATGCAGATAAGGTGCGCTGGCCCACACGCCCGCCAGAGAAGGCACATCAATGCCCGTCAGCGCGCCGCCCAGGCGGTTGCCGCTGCTGCCCTTCAAGGTGCCCACATCGCGCAGCGGTGTCGCATTGCCAGGGAAGCCTGGGGTCGCATGGCAGCTGGCGCACTGCGCGTTGATATAGGTCTGGCGACCCAGTTGCGCTGTTGCAGTGAGCGTGCCATCGGCTTGGCGCCATGGGCTCTCGATGGACGTGGACAAGGACTTCACATAGGTGGCCAAGGCATCCAGGTCTGGGCTCAGGCCTGTTTTGCGATCCCCCAAGGGGGTGTTGCGCGTGCCACCGAAGAAGTCGTTGTAGCTCATCAGGCCAGAGCCCTGGGCGAAGTTGCGGATCTGACCTTCAAAGTCCTGGATCTCGTCAAAGTTGCCGCTCCAGTGCTGGAAGCCTTGGGCCCCGGCCTTGCCGCGCAGGTCCACGGTGTTGCGCAGGCCTTCACCAAAGCCAGTGAAGTCCCAGACGCGACCATCGTCAGCGCCGTCCGCGTGGCAGGCCGCACAGCTCAGGTAGCCATCACGCGCCAGACGGGTGTCCTTGGCGTCATAGAACAACTGCTTGCCCAGCAGCACGGCCGGTGACAAAGCCTCCGTCACCACCGTGGAAGCGGTGGTGATGGGCTTGCTCTCCAACAGGCCATTGCGCACCAGCGGACTCAGGTCCACCGCACTGACGCTGCGGTCCATGAAGTTCTGGACATAGAGCGTTCGTCCATCGGTTGACAGCGTCAGGCCTTGCGGAGCGCGGCCCACATTGATGCGGAACAGCTCGCGGCGACCCACTGGGTCCACCACCGCTACTTCGCGGGTGGTCTCCAGCGCCACAAACAGATAGGCGCCTGTGGGGTGGAAAGCCGCCGCAGAGGCCACGCCTGCGTTGTCGTGGTCCACGCGCGCTGCGTAGTCCTCTTGGTTGGCTGTCAGGTCAATGCGCGAGCTGATGGCGCGCACCGAGTTCTGGAAGTCCAACTGTTGGCGGCTGCGCAGCATGCCTCGGCCGATGTTGTCCTGCTTGGAAGGCACCCAAGCCGACTTGCCATCCGGCGCAATCACCGCAGCAGCCAAGTAGTTGGGTACACCGCTGCCCGTCACCGAGGTGTCGAGTTTGTCGCTGTGCTGCAGCACGATGCGGCGCTGGGTGGTGAAGGCGGCCGTGTTGACCTCGATGACCTCACCGCCGGTCTTTACACCGTTGAGGTCACCACGGACCGTGCCAGTGCCCTCGCCAGGCTGGCGTGCCGTGGTGAAGCGCGACACGAACAAGCGCGAGCCATCGGCCGAGATCGACAGATGACGTGGGTTGCCGCCCACTGTGACCGTACCCACCACAGCACCGGTCAGGTCGTACTTCACCACCTGGCCGGTGGCTTCAAGGCTGACGTAGGCGAAATCTCCCAGCGGCGAGAACACGATGCCATAAGGCCGCGAGCCGCGCGGTGTGGGCAGCGAGCCCGAGATGCCACCGCTGTTTTGGTCGATCACCGTCAGGTTGCCACTGGTCTGGTTGACCACGACGACCGGGCCGTTGGGCACCAAGCCCAGGCTGGCGGGGCCGGTGCCACCGGTCGAGACTTCGCCCAAGCGGTTCATGCTGGGCAGCTCGAACACGCTGACCGTGTTGTTGTCCGGCGAGAGTACCCACAAACGCGGGGCCACATCGGTACGTGGCTCGACCAGGATGTTGGTGCTGGCCAGTGGCGCCTTGGCGGTCACGGGCGTGGTCACGGCCTGGCGGAAGGTGATGGTCTTGCGGCTGCCATCCACGGTGCTGCGGATGATCAGGTTGACCACATACAGGCCTGGCGTGGTGTAAGTGTGGTCTGCGTTGGGCGAAGCGGCGGGTGCAGAGTCTGCGCTGCCGTCACCAAACTGCCAGATGTACTCGACACTGCCCGCACCCTTGACCACCGGCCGGTAGCTGGCCGTCTGGCCCGCCAGGATGGGCGGGGCTTCAATCGGATCAACTTCTGCCAAAGGCTCCTTGATGGTCCAAGTGAAGTTGGCTTCACCGGCCATGCGAGAGGGATCGGTCGCCGTGACCTGCACGGCGTAAACGCCACTGACCGTTGGTGTGCCACTGATGACACCGGCAGCGCTGATGGTCATGCCCGGCGGCAGACCGCTGGCCGTGTAGGTGAGGGCCGCGCCTTCGGGGTCGCGTGCGGTGACAGTCACCGAATCAGCGACGCCGCGCAGCCCTTCACGGTCGGTCAAGGCCGTCACAACAGGCGACGCATTGGCCAAGGTGGACAGTAGGTTGTTGGCTGGCACCGGCACAAAGCTGCTGGACCCAGGAGTCTTCCACAGCAGGCGCACCACAGCGGCCTTGTCTTGGTCGAAGTACTCCACGGTGATGGGTACCAATTGACCTGTGGCCAGGGCAATCGGGCCAACGCTGTCACCCACCACGGCCCCGGGGCTGGTCCAGCGGTTGATCACGGGGTCGACAATGCCGCCGCCCCACATGCGCACACCATCATCGGCCTCAGTACGGAACTCGTAGTCGCCGCTGGTGCTGATGACGATGCTGCCTTGCCAGCGCACAGAGAAGCCATCGGGCTGCACATTCGGGCCGGGGGAACCCAAGCCCCAATCGAAGTTAGGCGCCTCCGCGCGGCTCAACACGGGCACGCCCGACAGCGTGGTGTTGTTGAAGTAGGTCGCACGCAGGCCGGTGGCGATGCTGAGGTCACCAAACAGCACGGCGGCGGGCACCACTTCAAAGCCCGTTGAGCCGGGCTTCTTCCAAAGCAAGCGGACGGTGCCCGAAGCATTGCCATTGAAATACTTCAAGGAAATCGGCACGCGCTGGCCGGCCAGCAACTGCACCGAACCACTGGTGTTGGTGGTGGTGGCGTGGCTGACCCAGTTGTCGATCAACGAGGCGTTGTTCAAGGTGAGTCGAACGCCATCATCCGACACGGTCTGGAACTGATAGGTGCCGCTGGCCGGAGCCTGCAACTGGCCCGTCCACTCGACGGAGAAGTCATTCACGGCCACACCCGGTGCGGGGGCTGCGCTCCAGGCGAAGTCGATGTTTTCAGTGCGCAGGTAGACGGCCGTGCCCCCCAAGGCTTGGCCGGTGAAATAGCGCCCGATCAACCCGGTGCCTTGGCTATTGGCCCCCGTGACCACCCACTCAAAGGAGGTGGACGTCACGCCCGTGCTATTGGCCGCCCTGACGGTCACCGTGTAGGTACCACCAGCAGTGGGCGTACCGGACACTACACCCGTGGTGCGGTCGATGGTCACGCCGGGAGGCAGGCCGGTGGCGGTGTAGTTGAAGCCGGGCTGCGAGGCCGTGGCGTTGACATTGAAGCTGACCGGCGCATAGGCGTCGGTGCTGCGCGAGGGCACCGGCTGAATCAGCGGCACGCCATCGGCGCTGATGGTGACGATCTTTGCCACCGAGGGCACGCCGTTGGCATCCATCGCAAACAGCATCCACGGCCCTGGCAGCAACCACCCCGGGTTGCTGGGGATCTGCAGGCTGTAGATGTTGTTGCCAAGGCTGGCCGACACCAGCGGAACGCGCCGCTGGTCGTTGTTGACCGTATGGGTGGTTGCGCCCAAGCGCACCATTGCGAAGTCAGTGACCGCACCGCTCATGGCCACATTCACCACTGACCCATAGCGCACCGAGTTCGGTGCAGTCTGGATCACCGGACGCTGTGCGGGGCTGCCGTCAGCGTTGAACAAATACGGCGGCGAGAGCATTTGCAGGTCGGCGTGGTTGGCAGTACAGCCACCACACAGACCACCACCCGCCGACATCACTCGGCCGTCGGGCATCAGCATGGCAATGCTGTGATACGTCCGAGGCACAGACATCGCACTGGGCAGGGTGGTGAAAGTCTCTGTCGTCGGATCCCAAATTTCGGCCTGCATCACGGCATAGTTGTCCGTGAAACCCATGTCTTGGGTTTGCCCGCCGATCACCACGACCCGTCCATCGGGCAGCACCACGCTGTTTTGATAGACGCGCTGGTAGGCCATGTCTTGGACCTTGCGAACCTGAACGCCCTTATCAAACTCAATGACAAAGGCGTTCTTCCAAGCCTCACTGCCGCCACGGTGAATACCGCCGGTCTTCAAGGCACGGCCGATGTCGTACATGACCAAGTTACCGCCCACGCTGGGCGCGTCTGCTCCGCCTTGGACACTCGGGTCGGTACGATCACTGATATAGGTGGTAGCCCCCGTACCTGCCGTGTCCAACCAATGCATGCGCACCCCAGGGCCGGGGTGCAAGACTTTGCCGTTGCCCGCCGGCACCAACCAATAGTGGGAATCACCTCCCCAGGGGCCATCGGCGGTGAGGGTGGAGTCGATGCGCATGCCGCTCAGCGTGCGCCAGCCAGAGCCAGAGGACCAGACTTCACCGTGCTTGCCGCCGGTGCCACCGCTCCAGGAGCCACCAAAAGTCAGTACCGAGCCATCTTGCAGCAAAGTATTGGACTGATAGCCCCGGGGAATGTTCATCTCGCCGCCGCGTGTCCACGAGTTGGCGTTGAGGTCGTAGATGCTCGTGGCGGCCGAATCGCTGCCACCGTTGACCAGTAGGCGCCCGTCGGCCAGCAGAGTCGTGCCTGTGCAGAACATGGCATGGCCGGTTTCTTGCACCAAGCGGTCACTGGCTGTGTTGGTGACCGGGTCGTAGAGCGTGGTGTAGGTTTGACCGCCGCCACCGAATGACATGGGGTTGTTGGCCGACCACAGCAGCACTTTGCCGTTGGGCAGTACAGCGCCGGAGGAAGGCACTAGGCTCAAGTTCGTTGGCGCTGTCCACCGCGCGGTGGCAGCGGTTTGTGCGTTCAGGGGGGAGCGCGCTGCAGCGGGCGCGCGGCGCTCATCCGGGTCCACACTGGCCGCAGGCTCTTCGACTTCGCTGCCACTGCCTCCACCGCCGCAGGCGGACAAGACCAAGAGCGCGCCATAAACGGCGGCAACCAAAGGACCACGGGACCAGCGGTTCTTATTTGTATTCATTGCGTACAGCTCCAGTCCACAAAGACCCCAACATCGTGGCCCACGGGGTCATATCGACCGCCCGCGTACCCGGCTTGATCACGGCAAGCCCAGGGTCTACGTGAAAGATCTGAGAATTTAACGCTTTGTTGCGAATTGACCCAGACCCCGCACCAAACTTCGCCCGCGATAAGCAGCATCGCCCGTGGCAAAGTTGGCAGCAAATGCAAATCTCAGCGGCAAGAGCAAACAATCAGGGGGGCCGTTACACCGTGCCTGGGCCGATCCGCGCTGCCAGCGTTCGAGCGGGAAACCCTGAGCGCCAAACGCCGTCAAGCCGCTAAATTTCGGGCACCATCCGCCCGTCCTCATTCCAAGGAATCAACGCCATGCGGTCCTCTCTTCCACTTTGCGCCCAACGCCGACTGGCGCTGGCTTGTGCTCTGGGTGCCAGCACCTTGGCTTTAGTCCCAGTGACGGCCCAGGCCCAAAGCAGCAAAACCACGGCCGTCGTGGGCATGGTGCTGGAACCCCCAGGCCTGGATCCCACCGTCGCTCCGGCCGCCGCCATTGGCGAGATCGTGCACCTGAATGTGCTGGAAGGGCTGACCAAGATCAATGTCGACGGCCAGATCTCCCCCTTGCTGGCCGAACGCTGGAGCATGGAGCCGGATGGCAAGTCCTACACCTTCACCTTGCGCAAAGGCGTGAAGTTCCACGATGGTGAAGCGTTTGACGCCGCCGATGTGAAGTTCACGGTTGAGCGCGCCAAGGCTGAAGGTTCCACCAATAAGGCAAAGAAGGCGCTGTTTGACAACATTTCAAGCATCAGCACGCCCGATCCCCACACCGTCATCTTCACCCTCAACAACCCAGACGGCAATTTCCTCTTCCGCCTGGGTGAGAACCCCGCCGTGATGCTGGATGCCAAGTCAGCCGCAGGCACCGCACAGCGCCCCATTGGCACCGGACCCTTCAAGTTTGAGGACTGGAAGAAAGGCAACGCCGTTGTATTGGGCCGCTTTGACGGCTATCGCACGGCATCTGCCGTCAAACTTAAGAAAATCACATTCCGCTTCATCAGCGACCCTGCCGCCCAGGTGGCTGCGCTCTTGGCCGGTGATGTGGATGGCTTCCCCCGAGGTTTGGCCAACCAAAGCCTGAAGCAGTTTCAGGCGGACGCCCGCTTCAGCGTCACCATGGGCGCCACGGCAGGCAAGGGCATCATGGCCATCAACAACAAGCGCAAGCCGTTTGATGACGTGCGCGTGCGCCGCGCCCTGGCCCACGCCATTGACCGCAAGGCCTTCATCGACGGCGTGCTCGACGGCAAGGCCGTGGCCATTGGTAGCCACTTTGCCCCCACCGATGCAGGCTATGTGGATCTGACGGGCGTCACACCCTATGACCCGGACAAAGCCCGCGCCTTGCTGAAGGAGGCTGGCGTTCAAACCCCGCTGCAGGTGACCCTGACCCTGCCGCCGCCCCAGTACGCCCGCCAAGGCGGCGAGGTGCTGGCCGCGCAACTCGCCAAGGTCGGCATCCAGGCCAAGATCGAGAATGTGGAATGGGCACAGTGGCTCTCGGGGGCCTTCAAAGGCCAGTTTGATCTGACAGTGATCAACCATGTCGAGCCGCTGGACTACATGGTCTACACCGACCCCAAGTACTACTACGGCTACGACAGCAAGACCTTCCGCGACTTGGCGGCCAAACATGCCGCCAGCACCAATGCCAAGGAGCGCAGCAGCCTGTTTGCGCAGTTGCAAAAGCAGTTGGCGGCGGATGCGGTGAATGTCTATATCTTCAATCCGCAACAAGCCGCCGTGGCCAAGAAGGGCTTGAAGGGCCTGTGGCACAACTCGCCCATCTTTGCCAACGACATGGCTGCGGTGTCTTGGCAGTGAGCGACCTGCACGCCCTGACGGCCACCGCCTTAGGCCCGCTGTACGCGCGGGGCGAATGCTCGCCCGTGGAGGTGGCGCAGGCTGTGCTTGAGCAGATGCAGGCCTGCGAGCCCCTGCTGCACGCCACCTGGGCCACCGATGCTGAAGCCACTTTAGCGATGGCCCGGGCATCGGAGCAGCGCTGGCAGCGCGGCCAGGCCTTAGGCCCGCTGGACGGCGTGCCCGTCACCCTCAAAGAAAACATCGCCACCCAAGGCGTGGCGACCCCCTTGGGATGCGCCGCCACGGTCTTGAGCCCTGCCGCCGCCGACGCCCCACCCGCCGCCCGCCTGCGCGAGGCTGGCGCGGTCTTCATCACCAAGACCACCATGCCCGACTGGGGCATGTTGTCTTCGGGCTTGTCCAGCTTTCATGCGCTGGCGCGCAACCCTTGGGACACCCGGCTCAACCCGGGCGGCAGCAGTGCGGGGGCTGCCGCTGCGGCGGCCGCTGGCTATGGGCCGCTGCATCTGGGCACCGACATTGGTGGCTCCATCCGCCTGCCCGCGAGTTGGTGTGGTGTGGTGGGCTTCAAGCCCAGCTTGGGGCGCATTCCGATTCAGCCGCCTTATGCGGGGCGCGTGGCGGGGCCGATGACCCGCACCGTGGCCGACGCCGCCTTGGCCATGACGGCGCTGTCGCGACCGGATTGGCGCGACGCCATGAGCCTGCCGCCGCAAGACATCCCTTGGTTGCAGCTCGATGGCTTGGACCCACGCGCCTTGCGCATTGGCCTGTGGTTGGACCCTGGCTGGGGCACGTCACTGTCAGACACCGTGCGCGCCGTGGTGCTGGACGCTGCGGCACGCCTAGAGGCCGCCGGTGCCACCCTGGTGCCCCTGGCGCCCTTCATGACCCGGGCCATGATCGATGGCCTGGACAACTTTTGGCGCATGCGCTCTTGGCTGGATTTCGCGGCACTGCCGCCTGAGCGCCAAGCCCTGGTGCTGCCCTACATCAGCCAGTGGATACGCCGCGGCGAGCGGCTCAGCGCCGCCGAGGTCTTCACGGGCTACAGCCAGATGGGTGTGCTGCGCGACAGTGCCGTGGCCGCCTGCCAAGGGCTGGACTTTGTGCTCTCGCCGGTCAGCCCCGATGTCGCCTTTGCGGCCGAGTGGGCCAGCCCCTTGAACGACCCCGAGCGGCCTTTTGAGCACATTGCCTACACCTTACCGTGGAATATGAGTGAGCAGCCGGCCATCAGCGTCAACGCTGGCTATACCAAGGCGGGCTTGCCCGTGGGCGTCCAGTTCATCGGCCACCGCCATGATGACCTGGGTGTGCTGCGCATTGCCGCCCTGTGGGAGCGACTCAGGCCGCCCCAGAAGCCTTGGCCACTAGATGCCTGAAACGCGCCTGTCACGGAAGCGCTTTACAGACGCGATACAGTAGGCCGATGACCAGCCCACCGCCTGCCCCGCCTCTGCTCAGAGACTCGCGCAAGCTTTTGCTCGGCACCGCCGATGAGCAGGCGGCCGGGCATGTGGAAGAAGCGTTGCGGCGCATGATGGCGTTTGATGCCGACCCGCTCACAGAGTTGGGCAGCGCCCATGAAGCCGACCCGCAGTGGCTGCTGCCCTTGGTGATGCGAGCCGGGCACCTGCTGAGTTTGCGAGACCACGGCCATGACCATGAAGTGGCCGTGCTGTTGGAGCAAGCCCAAGCCTTGAGCCAAGACGCGGTGGACCGCGAGCGCATCCACCTGGCTGCGGTGTCGGCCTTGGCCGAAGGGCGCTGGCACCATGCCTGCCGCCTCTGGGACGAATTGCTGCTGGACCAACCCCGCGATGCCTTGGCCTTGCTGTGGGCCCATGAGTGGGACTTGGTGCGGGGCGACACGGTGCAGTTGCGGCAACGTCCGGCCCAGTCCTTGCCCGAGTGGGACGAGGCCGACCCGCTCTATCCCTATGCCTTAGGCCTCTACGCCTTCGGCCTGCAAGAGAACAATCTCTTCCCCTTGGCCGAAGACATGGGCCACCGCGCCACCACCACCCCCGGCCGCCCCGTGCCCTGGGCGGTGCATGCCGTGGCGCATGTGATGGAGATGCAAGGCCGCTGCGAAGATGGCGCCGCTTGGCTGCGCCACCACCAACCCGGCTGGGCTGAGGGCAGCCTGCTGGCCGGGCATTTGTGGTGGCACATGGGCTTGTTCCGCCTGGAGGCCATGGACATGGCCGGTGCGCAGCGCCTGGTGGATGCGCACTTCAGCCGCCCCGCGCTGAACAGCGCCCTGCGGCGCATGGATGCGGCGTCTCTGCTGTGGCGCATGCAATTGCTGGGCATGGACGTACAGGCCTGCTTTGCGCAGTTGGTCGACGCGTGGCCGCTGGGCAAAGAAGAAGCCGGCTGGCATGCCTTCCACGATGTGCATGGCGTGCTGGCCTTGCTGGGTGCGGGTGAGCCCGGTCGCGCCGAGCAATGGCTGGGCCGCTGCGCCGCCCGCGCTTTTGAGCCCGAAGACGTGCGCCGCAGCAACCACCTGCCGGCCCGCGAAGTAGGCCTGCCGCTGATGCGCGGCCTGCTGGCCTTTGCGCGCGGTGAGTTCGCCCAGGCCCTGGCCGCCTTGCATGCGCTGCGGCCCCAGGCTTGGCGCTTGGGCGGCAGCCAAGCCCAGCGCGATCTGATCGACCAAACCCTGCTGGCCGCAGCCGCGCGCTTGGGCGGCCACCCGGTGGGCCGCGCCTTGCTCAACGAGCGGCGCCTGGCCCGTGCCTTGACGCCCTTGACCCGCCACTGGGCCCAGCACCTGCACATAGAACTTTGATGACTCCACCTGAACTGCGCTGCGGCTGGTGTGCCGCCAGCCTGCACTACACCGCCTATCACGACCATGAGTGGGGCTTTCCCGTCACCGACGACCGACGCTTGTTCGAAAAGATCTGCCTTGAAGGCTTCCAGTCGGGCCTGTCTTGGCTGACCATCCTGAACAAGCGCGAGGGCTTCCGGGCCGCCTTCGCGCAGTTTGAGTCGGCCGCCATGGCCCACTTTGACGAGCAGGACGTGCAGCGCTTGCTGGCCGATGCCTGCATCGTGCGCCACCGCGGCAAGATTGAAGCTGCGATCAACAATGCCCGCCGTGCGCAAGCGCTGCTGCAAGAGTTCCCATCGCTGGCGGCCTACTTTTGGCGCTTTGAGCCCGCACCAGAGAGCCGCCCGGCCACGCTGACCCCTGAGGTGCTGCGCACCATGACCACCTCGCCAGAGGCCATTGCGCTGTCCACGGATCTGAAGAAACGCGGCTGGAAGTTTGTCGGCCCGACCACGGCCTATGCCTTCATGCAGGCCATGGGTTTGGTCAACGACCATGTCGAGGGCTGCATCGCCCGAGGCCCGGCGCTGGCTGCACGGGCTGCACTTAAAGTGCCCCGATGAAAACAGAGAACTCTGCTGCGGATACAGCGCCAGCCCCCGTCTCCTTTTGGGAAGCCCTGCGCTTTTGGTTGAAGCTGGGCTTCATCAGCTTTGGCGGCCCCGCCGGGCAGATCGCCATCATGCACAGCGAGTTGGTAGAGCGCCGCCGCTGGATCAGCGAAAAGCGCTTTTTGCATGCGCTCAATTACTGCATGCTGCTGCCCGGGCCAGAGGCCCAGCAACTCGCCACCTACCTCGGCTGGCTGATGCACCGCACTTGGGGCGGTGTGGTGGCCGGCGCCTTGTTTGTGCTGCCCTCGCTGCTGATCTTGATCGCCCTGAGCTGGCTCTACATGGCCTGGGGCCATGTGGCCTTGGTCGCGGGCATCTTCTACGGCATCAAGCCCGCCGTGGCCGCCATCGTGGTGCAAGCGGCCCACCGCATTGGCAGCCGAGCACTGAAGAGCCGCGCCTTGTGGGGCATTGCCGCAGCGTCTTTTGTCGCCATCTTTGCGGGCAATGTGCCCTTCCCGGCGATTGTGTTGGCGGCCGCCGTGATGGGGGCCGTGGGCGGACGGCTGCAGCCGGCCTCGTTCAGTTTGGGCGGCGGGCATGGCCCCGGCGCAGCCAGCTATGGGCCTGCCCTGATTGATGACGACACGCCCACGCCCGCCCATGCCCGCTTTGCACCGGGGCGCTTGGCTGCTGTGCTGGCCGCCGGCGCGCTGTTGTGGCTGCTGCCCTTTGGGCTGCTGTGGAGCCTCTATGGCAGCCAGGGCACCTTGACGCAGATGGCTTGGTTCTTCACCAAAGCCGCATTGCTGACCTTTGGCGGCGCCTATGCCGTGCTGCCTTATGTCTACCAAGGCGCGGTGGGGCATTTCGGCTGGCTCAGTGGCCGCCAGATGATGGACGGCTTGGCGCTGGGCGAAACCACGCCGGGGCCGCTGATCATGGTGGTGGCCTTTGTGGGCTTTGTGGGCGGCTGGCAAAGCAGCGAGCTGGCTGCGCTGTGGGGGGCAGACCAGCGCCTGCTGGCCGGCAGTGTGGCGGCCTGCTTGGTGACCTGGTTCACATTTTTGCCGTCCTTCATCTTCATCTTGGCGGGCGGGCCGCTGGTGGAATCCACTCACGGTAAGCTGCAGTTCACCGCACCCTTGAGCGCGATCACGGCCGCCGTGGTGGGCGTGGTGCTGAACCTGGCCCTGTTTTTTGCCTATCACGCGCTGTGGCCGCAGGGCTGGTCGGGCGGTATCGATGCGGCTGCAGCGGCCATCGCCGTGGTCGCGGCTCTGGCGCTGTTTCGCTTCAAGCGCAGCGTGATGGAGACACTGGCGCTGTGCGCGGGCTTGGGGCTGGCCTGGACGCTGGCCACCTGAGGCCTTCAGCGGCGCAGGTCCTTTGCCCCCTTCAGTGTCAGGTCTTTTGGCCGAAGAACCCGTCAGCGGTCTGCGTGGCAGGCCGCCCTCAAGACGGGAGTGAACGATGAGCGCAGCCCACGAGCTGGCCAGCCGCTGTGCGGTGCTATTGATTGAAGACCAGGCGCTGGTGCGTGACCTGGCCGCCCAGACCTTGCGCATGCGCCTGGGCTGCACCGTGGAAGCCGCCGGCACGCTGGCCGAGGCCAAGAAGCTGATTGAGGCTCGGGGCGCTGACTCGCCTTACTTTGTGGCTGTGGCCGACCTGCACCTGCCCGACGCCGACGCAGGCAAGATCCTCTCGACCCTGATCGCCGCCGACATTCCTGCCATTGGCGTGACCGCCAGCTTTGACAAAGACTTGCGCGAATCGATGTTGCTGCGCGGGGCCGTGGATTACGTCATCAAAGACAACACCCAGGTCTTTCGCTATGTGGCCGACCAGATCCGCCGCCTGTGGTGCAACCGCGGCCAAGCTGCGCTGGTGGTGGACGACTCCGCCGCAGCCCGCCAACTGGTGAAGAACTGGCTGGAGCGTCAGCAGCTCACCGTGTACTTGGCGGCGGATGGCCAGGAAGCCCTAGAGGTGTTCAAGGAGCACCCTGAGATTTGCTTGGTGGTGACTGATTGCCACATGCCACGCATGGATGGCTTCGGCCTGGTCGGGCAGTTGCGCCGCAAGCATGACCGCGAACATCTGGCCATCGTGGGCGTCTCCTCCAGCGATGACAGCTCGCTCTCGGCCCGCTTCTTGAAGCTCGGTGCCAACGACTACCTGGGCAAGCCCTTCACCTATGAAGAACTCTGCGCCCGCGTGAACCAAAACATTGCCATGCTGGACAGCGTGGCCACGCTGCGCGAGCAGGCCACGCGCGACGCCCTAACCGGCCTGTTCAACCGCCGTCACTTCTATGACCAAGCGCCCCTGCATGCCCGCAGTGCGGCCCTGAACGGCCAAGTGCATGCCACGCTGATGCTGGACATCGACTTCTTTAAAAAGGTCAACGACACCCACGGCCACCCGGCGGGCGACGCGGTGATCCGCCACATGGCGCAACTGCTGGCCCGACACTTCAATGACGGCTTGGTGGCGCGGCTGGGCGGCGAGGAGTTTTCGGTGATGCTGACCACCACGCCCGACGAGGCCAAAGCCCGGGCAGAGGCCTTCAGGCAGGCGCTGGAAGAGTCTCCGACTGCCCACGACGGCCGGGTGCTGAGCTGCACCTGCAGTGTGGGCCTGTGCCTGACGCCCGGCCTGCCCGCACACGAACTGCTACAACGCGCCGACCTGCTGCTCTATGAAGCCAAGACGAGCGGCCGCAACCGGGTGTGCGCCAGCGAGGACTGACGCGCCCAGGCTCGGCACCCGGGCCGCAAAACTCAGACCCAAGCCGCTTTGTAATCGGCGGCGTACTGGGCCACGCTGCGCGGCGCTTGGCCGGTGATCAGCTGCACTGCGTCGGTCCTGCGCTCGGCGTAGCCGGCCTTGAAGTAGCCCAGGATGAGGAGCAGGAACTCCGCATAGTCGGCGGGCAGTCCGGCAGCCAAGAGGCCTTCACGCATCTGCTCGGGCGAGATGTCGGTGTAGCCAATGTCTTTGCCACTGGCCTGCGTCAGCACAGCGGCCACCTGCTGGTGGTCCAGCGCTTCGGGGCCGGTGAGGTCAAAGTCTTGCCCGTTGAAGCGGTCACTGACCAGCAACGCTGCGGCCACGGCCGCAATGTCACGGGCGTCGATGAAGCTGCCCTTGGCCTGACCCACAGGCAAGAGAATCTGGCCTTGGCTCAGGATGCCATGCAGCCAAAAGGAATTGAAGTTCTGCATGAACCAGTTGGGCCGGATGATGTTGTAAGCCAAGCCTGAGGCCTCGAGATGGCGTTCAGCCAAGCGCAGCGGAGCGGCCTCGTCCGCGTTGGCCCCCATCGCGCTCATGAGCACTACCTTGTGCAGGCCGCGGGCAGCGGCCGCGTCCACCAGCGGGTTCAGCAACAAGTCTTGCCGAGAGTGGCCGGGAGGCGCCAGAAAGAAGGCGCGATCGACCCCTTTGAATGCGGCGTCAATGCCATCGCCGGTCAATAGGTTCAGGTGAACCTGATCGGGCTCAGTGGGTGCGCGGCTGGTGGCTTTGCGCACGGTATGGCCGGCGCTGGCCAGCAGGCGAGAGAGCTCAGATCCGACGGTGCCACTGGCGCCGACGACGAGAATGGTGCTCATGGAGTTGCTCCTGTAAACATGACGATGAGGCCATTTTTAGTCCAGACGCATGTACTTTGAATGGCTAAAAATACATAATTCATGTCATTGAGTTCAATCGCGGCACTGCAATGAAAACCGACGCATTCGACTTGCTGACCGACTTGCTGAGCCAGGCGGGTGTGCGTCGTCGCCTGCTGGGGCAATGCTGCGTACCCGCTGGCGTGGCGCTGCGCTTTCCTTGCGAGAAGAGCATTGGCCTGCACGTGGTGACGCAAGGACAGGTGCACCTCCACGCCCCGGGCTTGGAGGCGCCGCTGGGCCTACGCGCCGGTGACCTGGTCGTGATGGGACGCGGCTGCGAGCACTTCTTGAGCCTGACGCCTATGGTTGCAGGACTGCCGGTGCAGACGATCGCTGCAGACAAACCGTCCATCAGCAACGAGCCAGGCATGACCACCGTGGTCAGCGGGGCCTACCAGTTGTGGAATGCGCCGCTGCACCCCTTTCTCAAAGAGATGCCCGCCTGGTTTGTATTGCGTGCCGATGAGTTGCCCAAGCTCGGACCTTTGGCCCTGACGGTCGGTTTGTTGCTTGACGAGTTGAGGGCTGGGCAGTTGGGTGCTGAGACCGTGCTGAACGGCTTGATGGACGTGGTGTTCACCTACTTGCTGCGTGAGATGCTTGCCCGGCAAGGCCCCACCGAGCAAGGTTGGGCAAACGCCGTGCGTGACCGACCGGTACGACGCGCACTGACGCTGATGCAAGACGACTTGGCTCGCGCCTGGACACTGGAATCGCTCGCATCGGAGATCGGGGTGTCGCGCACAGCGCTGGCGGAGCGTTTTCGCGAGGTGATGGGTGACACGCCGCTGTCCCACCTTCGGACGCTGCGTCTGCAAGCTGCCATGCGCCTGCTGGGCGGCACCGACAAAACCCTGGAGCAGGTGGCACAGGCCGTGGGTTACCAAGACGCCTTCAGCTTTAGCAAGGCGTTCAAGCGAGAGCTCGGCTTGTCGCCCAGAGAATTCCGTCGACAAGACGAGGCCGACCAGGCGCTGGCATACCGGTTTTGAATCGCTTCGGGGAGCGTCTGCACGATAAAACCCGCCCCGAAAGCAAAAAAGCCAGGTCGTGAAACCTGGCTCTTTGCTTTTGCGTTTGGAGCGGGATAAGAGGCTCGAACTCTCGACCTATACCTTGGCAAGGTATCGCTCTACCAACTGAGCTAATCCCGCATTTCTTTGGTGGCCTGGGGCGGAATCGAACCACCGACACGCGGATTTTCAATCCGCTGCTCTACCAACTGAGCTACCAGGCCACGAAAGACAGCTATTCTAGCACGACTTTTTGCGCTGTCTTGTTTGATGTGGCCGCTTGTGCAAATTCAGGCGCCGCTCAGTGCGAGCTGCCCCGCTTGTTGCGAGAGAGATCGACGCCCAATTGCTTGAGCTTGCGATAGAGGTGGGTGCGCTCCAGCCCGGTTTTCTCAGCCACGCGGGTCATGGAGCCGTTTTCGCGGGCGAGGTGAAATTCGAAGTAAGCCTTCTCGAACGCGTCGCGGGCTTCGCGCAGCGGGCGGTCCAGGTCAAAGCTTTGCTCGCTCTGGGGGCCCAAATCGACCGGCATGCTGGGCAAGCCCATGCCGCCGGTCATTGCGGATTCCACCGTCAGGTCGGCCTCCAGGCGCTGCCCGGGCAGCACATTGGCGCTGATGGGGCTGGCGCTGCCCAAGCCCCCGGGGGCGCGAGGCGGTGCCTTAGCCAAGCCCTGCTCCACCGCACGCAGCAGCTTTTGCAAGGTGATGGGTTTTTCCAGGAAGGCGGTAGCACCGTACTTGGTGGCTTCGACGGCCGTGTCGATGGTGCCGTGGCCGCTCATCATGATCACGGGCATGTTCAGCTGGCCGGTGGCCCCCCACTCTTTGAGCAAGGTGATGCCATCGACATCGGGCATCCAGATGTCCAGCAAGACCAGGTCGGGGCGGCTGCGCTCACGCGCGGCTCTGGCCTGCGTGGCGTTTTCTGCGATCTCGATCGCGTGGCCTTCGTCGGTGAGGATTTCCGACAAGAGGGCCCGGATGCCCATTTCGTCGTCGACTACAAGAATGGTTGCCATGAAGTCCCTTGCCTGTGGGGGTTAGCTGGTGCCAGACCCCGGAAGGTGTCCCTGCTCTGCTGTAAAACTCGAAAATGATAACGAAACCTGCGCACCACCGGCCAAAGCCTCGCTCCCGTCTGTGGGGGGCAGGTTGCCGACGCGAACGCGCGCACCGTGTTCATCCGCAATCTTCTTCACCACCGCCAGCCCCAGGCCCGTGCCTTTGCTCTTGGTGGTCACGTAAGGCTCAAAGGCGCGCTTGAGCACCTTCTCGCTGAATCCGGGCCCATTGTCCGTCACTTTGAGGCGAACCATTCGCGGGCGTCCATCGTCGAAGCGCGCCAGCTCGGTGCTGACCTGCACACGCGCGTCGCTGCGGCCCGACACGGCGTCCAAACCGTTCTGCACCAGGTTGTGGATGACCTGGCGCAACTGGGTCGGGTCGCCTTGGATTTGCGGCAGTGCTGGGTCACAACGCGCCTGCAATTGCCCCAGGTCTTGCTCGTTGCCATAGAGGGCCAGCACCTCGGCCACCAGGGCGTTCAGGTCAATGGCTGCCAGCCGCGCGGCCGGCAGGCGCGCATAGTCGCGGAACTCGTTGACCAACTGCTTCATGGCCTGCACTTGGTTGACGATGGTCGCCACCGAGCGGTTGAGCATGGCGGCGTCGGTGGCCTCCAGCTTGGCTTCAAGTTTGTGCTGCAGGCGCTCGGCCGAAAGTTGAATGGGCGTGAGCGGGTTCTTGATCTCGTGGGCCAAGCGGCGGGCCACCTCGCTCCAGGCGGCCGAGCGCTGAGCGGAGACCACCTCGGTGATGTCATCAAACACCATCAGCCGCGCGCCGCGTGGCAGGTCGGCCCCACGCACTAGCAGTGTCAGCACATCGTCATCGGCCCCCACCCGCAGCTCAAACGCGTCTTGCCAATGGTCGCGCTCGCCGTCTTCGGGGCTGGTTTGGTGGGTGTCAAAGCGCTGCCAGACAGCCTGGGCGAAGGCTTCCAAGGCAGGCACATCGCCCAAGCCACGGCCCACATAGGCGGACAGCGGTGCGCGCAGGATGCGGGTCGAGCCGGGGTTGACGGTGTCGATGTGCTTGTTGCGGTCGAACACAATCACACCGGCAGTCAGGTTGTCCAAAATGGTTTGGAGCCGGGTGCGAGCACTCTCCAACTGGCGCAATGAGGCCTCGGCCTGCTCGCGCGCGCTGCCCAACTGGCCGGTCATGTCGGCAAAACTGCGGGTCAGGCCGCCCAACTCGTCGCGCGAGGCAAACACCGGCTTCACGCTCAGGTCGCCCGCCGCCACTTGGCGCATGCCCTCAGCCAGCAGCAGCAGCGGCTTGGCCAACTGGTTGCCCAGGACCACCGCCAATAGCACCGCGCCAAACACCGACAGCACGAGTGAAAGCGTCAGCGTGCCGATGTACATGCGCCGCAGGCCGTCACGCGCCAAGATGCGCTGCTGATAATCGCGGTAAGCGGCTTGCACGATCAAGGCATCGCGAGCCAAGGCTTCAGGCAGGACCCGAACGGCCATCAAGAAACGCTCACCTTCGGGCACCAGGCTCAGGCTGTTGCTGGGCAAAGGCACCAAGACGCGGACCCGAGACACCACCTTGGGGCTGCCGCCCACTTCGTCTTCTAGGCCCTCGACCACCGTGGCCACCCGGCTGCTGCGGGCCTGGCGCAGCAGCAAGGTGGAGGGTCGCTCGGGCTCTGCATCGGTCTGCGTGCTGACTGTCACCAAGATCTGGCCCGAGGCCCCGACGATGGCCATCTCCTGGGCACCGAGATCCTCGCGCAGCCGCTCCAGCACCGCCAACTCGGGCTCGCTGCGGCTCCGCTCGCTCAAGCGCAGCGCAGCGCCGCGCGCTTTTTCGCCCATGTCGTCGGCCATGGCGTTCAAAGTGCCTTTGCCCAAGGCCAGGCCGGCATCCAAGGCACGGGCCACGCGCACATCGAACCAGGCCTCCACACTGCGCGAGACAAACTGGTAGCTCACGGTGTAGATCAAGGCGCCGGGCAGCACGCCCACCAGGGCAAAAATGCCCGCCAGCTTGATGAGCAAGCGGCTGCCAAACTTGCCCTGGCGCAGGCGCACCACCAAGCGGACGGCCGCCACAAGGATGACCACCAAGAGCAGTGTGGCCACCACCGCGTTGACCACAAACAGCCAGCCAATGTGGCGCTCATAGCGCTCTGGCCCTTGAGCCAAGAGCGACAGCAAGGCCGCCAAGACCAAGCCCAGCCCAGACGCCGCCAGCAGGGCAATGCCCCAACCCCAGCGCTTGGACGAGACTCTCATGTCAATAGTCGATCTTCAGCTTGCGCCCAATGGCCAGCCGCCAATCCGCCTGGGCGGCCAGGTCGAGCTGCATGGGGCGGGGCAATTGATCGGCGTCGAGCCGGTAACTGAACTCCACCTCGTAGCGCTCACCCAAGTCCAACTGCTCGGGGTCGGCAATCTTCCAGTCGGTGGCCCGGGTCACGGTGGCCAGGGCCTCGGTCAGACTGGGGAAGTTTTGGCTCAAGGCACCAAAGCTGACCCGCCAGGAAGAGGTCAGCGGCTGATACGACAGGCGCCAGGTGCGCGAGGCCCGGGTGATGCGCTCATTGCGCCAATACCAGCGCACCCGGTTAACCTGCGCTTCGGCCACAAAATAAACCGGCACGCCGCGCTGCAGCGCTTCTTCCACTGCTTTGGACAGCGCCGGCTTGGCCACAAAACTCAGCACCAGCGCGCCTTCTTGGCGCTCCAGGCTTAAGGTTGGTAGCTCCATGCTTTGCGCCTGTGCAGCCGCGCTGGGCAGCAGCAGGAACAGCGCCAGGCACCACGCACCCATGGCCGCTGCCAGACCACGCGCAGGGCGGGTCGTCACAGCCAGCAGGGCAGCGAGTCGGTTCACGTCAATGGCAGCAAAAGGGCAGACCGGCGGGGGTCAGACGGCACTTCAGGGTGAACGCTTGTGCAGCACCGCGTAGAAGAAACCGTCGGCTGCGGCGACAGCCGTCGCAGCCGCGCCATTGTCCGGCAGCGGCAGGCAATGGCCGGGAGAGTCCGGGTCCAGCCGGGCTTGATCCTGGGGGATGCGTTGCAAAAATGCGTCGATCTGGTGCTGGCCTTCTGCCTTGAAGAGGGAGCAGGTGGCGTACACCAAGCGCCCGCCGGGCTTGAGCAGGGGCCACAGCGCGTCCAGCAGTTCGGCCTGGGTGCGGGCCAGGGCGGTCACGTCCTCAGGCCGCCGCAGCCAGGCGATGTCGGGGTGGCGCCGCACAATGCCCGAGGCCGTGCAGGGCGCATCCAGCAGAACGGCGTCAAAGAGCTGGCCGTCCCACCAGGTGGCGACTTGGCGGGCATCAGCAGCCTTCAGTTCGGCGCTAGCACCCACGCGGTCCAGGGTTTGCTTCACCCGGGCCAAGCGGCCGGCGTCAGCGTCCAAGGCCAGCAGCTTCAGGTCGGGCGCCCGCTCCAGCAGGTGGGCGGTTTTGCCACCGGGGGCCGCGCAGGCGTCCAGCACGCGAGCGCCAGGGGGCAGGCCCGCGCCCAGCATCAGGCCGGCCGCGCGCTGGGCAGAGAGGTCTTGCACCGAGACATCGCCCTGCGCAAAACCGGGCAGGCGCTCCACCGGCCAGCCGCGTTCCAGCACCACCGCATCATCGAAGCCCGGCACGGCATGCGCCGCGATGCCGGCCTCAGCCAAGCGCGCCAGGTAGCTCTGCGGCGTGCCACGGCCACGATGCACCCGCAAAGCCATGGGCGGATGCAAGTGCGCTTGCAGCAGCAGGGGTTGCCACTGCTCGGGCCAATCGCGGCGCACCCGCTCTATCCACCACAGCGGGTGGTTCCAGGCCGCCACTGGGTCTTGCTGGGCCTTGGACACCCAGGCTTCACGCTCGCGCAAAAACCGCCGCAGCACGGCATTCACAAAGCTGGCGGCAGCGGGCATGCGCTTGCGCGCGGCGGTCACGGCTTGGTCCACCAGCGTGTGGTCCGGGTAGGGTGGGTGCTCATCCGGCCACAACAGGGCCAGCGCCGTGATCAGCAGCGCCTCGACATTGGGTGGTGGCTGGCGCGGCGCCAAGCCTGCGCGCACGGCCTGGGCCGAGCCCATGCGCCGCAGCACGGCAAAGCTCAAGGCCTGGGTGCCACCGCGTGCCGCTGGCGGCGCTTTGGCCAGCACATCGGTCAGCGAGCGGCCCGCGCGCACCGCTTGCACGGCGTCGCTGGTCAGCTCCAAAAGCCGCGACAAGGGCGGCGTGGCATGAGAGAGAGGGGAAGTGTTTGACGCATTCACCCGGCGAGTCTAGCCCCGCGCCCGCAAGGCCTTTGGCTTCTGCCCCACAATCGACCCTCGATCACGCTCGTCAGGAGCCCGGCATGGCCGACACCTCTCACTCGCCTTCCCGCCCTTCGGGCCTCATTTTGGATGAGGCCGATCTGGCCCAATTGCCCGCCTCCGAGCGCATCCGCTACCGCTTGGTGGGCGCGGACAAGCGCTATCACGCCAACGACAACATCTCCGCCTTTGTGCGCGACGGTGAGCTCACCGAGATCAAGGCCGAGGTCCAAGCCAAGATGGCTGAGGTGCTCAAGGCCCTGGTGATCGACACCGAGAGCGACCACAACACCCAAGAGACCGCCAAACGCGTGGCCAAAATGTTTGTGGAAGAGGTGTTCCGGGGGCGCTATCAGCCCATGCCCGCCGTCACCGAGTTCCCCAATATCTCGCGCCTGAACGAGCTGATGATCGTCGGCCCCATCACCGTGCGCAGCGCCTGCTCGCACCACATGTGCCCCATCATCGGCAAGCTCTGGATCGGCGTGCTGCCCAACGAGCACTCCAACCTGATCGGCCTGTCCAAGTACGCCCGCATTGCCGACTGGATCATGAGCCGCCCGCAGATCCAAGAAGAGGCCGTCATCATGCTGGCCGACACCTTGCTGGAACGCGTCAAGCCCGACGGTTTGGCCATCGTCATGGAAGCCGATCACTTCTGCATGGCCTGGCGCGGGGTGAAAGACAATGACTCCGCCATGACCAATAGCGTGATGCGCGGCGCCTTCCTCAAAGACGCCAACCTGCGTCGCGAGTTCCTGTCGCTACTGCCCAAGAAGTCCTGAAGGAGCCTCTCCATGCTGGTGCGTTTGATGTATTGCAGCCGAGCCACCTCGGCGATTGACACTGAAGAGTTGGTCGGCATCCTGCGCCAGTCGCGCACACAAAACCCGGAGCGCGGCATCACCGGCGTGCTGTGCCTCTCACGCGGCATCTTCATCCAGGTGCTCGAAGGCGGCCGGGCCTCGGTCAACGCGCTCTACAACAAGATCGCTTCCGACCCGCGCCATGCCGAGGTCACCTTGCTGGCCTACGAAGAAATCGCCGAGCGCCGCTTTGCCGGCTGGTCCATGGGCCAGGTGCAAACCAACCGGCTCAACCCCGCCATGCTGCTCAAGTACTCTGAAACCGCCACCCTCGACCCCTACGCCGTCTCGGGTGAGGCCACCGCCGCGCTCTTCGAAGAAATGATGGCCTCGGCGGCGATCATGGGGCAGAGCTAAGGCGTTTTGCCCTCTGTCGAGCCCGATTGGATCAGTCGCTCCATGCGCTGTTCTTTGAGTTGCCGCGCTTCCTCAGCCATGCGGGCGCGGTCTTGTTGCAAGGCTTCAGACGGGTTGACGGCAGGCAATTTGGGCGGCGCTACAGGCACTGGCGGCATCACCGTCAAAGGGGGCAGCTCAGCCGCTGTGGCACCACTGGCAGGCGCCCGGTCGCTGTAGATCACGCGGCCTTCCGCATCGGTGTGCCGAAACACCGGCGTGGGCTCGCTGCCCGTCCAGCCCCGCCACTGTGCAGCCACCCAAGCTTGGGCGTGGCCGAACTCCGTCGGGGCCCACCACCAAGCTGCGGCCAGCGCCAGCGTCAGGGCGAAAAGGGCTTTCCAGAGGCGGTTGGATCGCATGGCGTCACAGCGAGGCCGTGGGCCTGAAGCCAAAGGGGCGTTGCAGCAGCCGCGTCGGGAACTCCTGCACGGCGGCGTTATAGGCCGCTGCCGCATCGTTAAAGCTTTGGCGGGCATAGCTCATGCGCGGCACCAGCTCCACCAATTGGCGGATCAAGGGGCGCACGGCTTCGGCGCCTTCGAAGTCTCGGCGGTGCTCCAGCAGGGCTTGCAAGCGGGCCAGGGGCGAGGCCAATTCGCTCTCGGCCAACTGCCAGGCTTGCAGGGCGGCGGCCAAGTGCGGCTTGGCCCGCACCGCCCGCGCGGCCTGCTGTTGGCGCTCTTGCGCAGCGGCCAAGGCCGACAGCGTGGTGACCTCGTCCGCCAGGGGCTCGCGCACCAGCTCCAGCAATGAATCGAGGGCCGCCGCACGGCGCGCCAATTGCTCGTCGATCTGGCCCCAGGCCGCGCCAATGGCGCTGCGCAGCCGCGTCAGCCGGTTGTAGGCGCCGACCACCCAAAACAGCAGCACGGCCAACAGCACGGCCCGCACCAGCCAGGCCCAATTGGCAAAACCGCTGGCCGCCTCCAGGCCGTCGCCGCTCATGCGCCCGCCCCCCCGTGCTGCAGCCAATGGGCGTGGCCTGCGGCCCGCAACTGGCAGGCCGGGCATTCGCCGCAGCCATAGCCCCAGGCGTGGCGCGTGCCGCGCTCACCCAGGTAGCAGGTGTGGGTGTGCTCGGCGATCAGGGCGTTCAAGGCCTCGCCGCCCAGCTCATGCGCCAAGGCCCAGGTCTGGCCTTTGGTCAGGAACATCAGCGGGGTTTCCAGCGTCATGGGTGTGTCCAGCCCCAGGCTCAGGGCCACTTGCAAGGCCTTGAGTGTGTTGTCGCGGCAGTCGGGGTAGCCGGAGTAATCCGTCTCGCACATGCCGCCCACCAGCACGCTGGCGCCGCGCCGGTAAGCCAGCGTGGCAGCAAAGCTCAAGAACAGCAGGTTGCGGCCGGGCACAAAGGTGTTGGGCAGGCCGTTGGCTTCCAGCTCGATGGCGCGGTGTTCCGTCAGGGCGCAGGCGGAGATCTGGCCCAGCAGGCTCAAGTCCAGCACATGGTCTTCGCCCAGCTTGGGCGCCCACTGCGGAAACTGGCGCACCAGCTCTTGGCGCACGGTCAGGCGGCAGTCCAGCTCAATGCGGTGGCGCTGGCCGTAGTCAAAACCCAGGGTCTCAACCCGCGCAAAGCGCTGCAGGGCCCAAGCTAGGCAGACGGTGGAGTCTTGCCCGCCAGAGAACAGCACGAGCGCTGTGCGGTCTTTGGCGGCGCTCATTGCCGCACCTCGCCTTGGCCCAGAACCACCCACTTCATCGAGGTTAAACCCTCCAGACCGACCGGGCCGCGCGCGTGGAATTTGTCGGTGGAGATGCCGATCTCGGCGCCCAGGCCATATTCAAAACCATCGGCAAAGCGGGTCGAGGCGTTCACCATTACGCTGGCCGAATCGACCTCGCGCAAAAAGCGCATGGCGCTGGGGTGGTGGGTGGTCAAAATGGCATCGGTGTGGTGTGAGCCATAACGATTGATGTGAGCCATGGCTTCATCCAGGCTCTCCACCACCTTGATGCTGATGATGGGGGCCAAGTATTCCTCGCTCCAGTCGCTTTCTTGGGCGTCGGTGAGGTGCGCTCCCGGCACGCTGGCCAGCAGCGCACGCGCGGCGGGGCAGCAGCGCATCTCCACGCCCTTGGCCGCCAACACCGCGCCCATGCGCGGCAAAAACGCCGCCGCGCTGGCCGCATGCACCAGCAGCGACTCGGTGGCATTGCAAGGGCTGTACTTCTGGGTCTTGGCGTTCTCGGTCACCACCAAGGCTTGCTCCAGGTCCACTTGCGCGTCGATGTAGGTGTGGCAGTTGCCATCCAAGTGCTTGATGACCGGCACGCGCGCCTCCTTGGCAATACGCTCGATCAAGCCCTTGCCGCCGCGCGGGATGATCACATCCACAAATTCGGGCATGGCAATCAGTTGGCCCACGGCCGCGCGGTCGGTGGTCTGCACCAGTTGAACGGCGGCCTCGGGCAGCTCAGCCTCGCGCAAGGCTTGCTGCACCAACTGCCACAAGGCGACATTGCTGTGAAAGGCCTCGGAGCCGCCGCGCAAAATGCAGGCGTTGCCGCTCTTGATGGCCAAGGAGGCCGCCTCAATCGTCACGTTAGGGCGGCTTTCATAAATCATGCCGAATACGCCCAGCGGCACCCGCATCTGCCCCACGCTGATGCCGGTAGGGCGGCGCTTGACGCCGGTGATCTCGCCCACCGGGTCGGGCATGGCGGCCAGTTGCTCGCAGCCCTCGGCCACGGTGGCGATCACACTGGGGCTGAGCTTGAGGCGGTCCACCAGCGGCTCGGCCAAGCCGGCGGCATGGGCTGCGGTCAGGTCTTGGGCATTGGCCTGGGCCAGCGGGGTGCCTGCCTCACGCAGCAAGCGCGCCAGGTTCAGCAAGGCTTGGTTCTTGGCGCGCGTGGGCGCGGCGGCCATGGTGCGTGACGCCTCCCGGGCAGACGCCCCCAAATGGGCCATGTGGGCAGAGACATCCATCGCAGTCATGTTCGTCGCGCAAAAAAGTCAATTGAGGGGGCATTGTCCCAAATCGCGCACATCCTCGCGCCGCGGGTGCTCGCGACACCCTGCGGCACATGACATGCTGCACGTCGTCCCTTCTGCTTCTGCAGGCGTTAAGCCCGCACCTTCATCTTCGAGTGCCCCCTCCATGATCCTTGATGCCCGCCCCTTTCTCCTCGCCCTGTTCGCCGCCTTGGCGCTGAGCGCCTGCGACCAAGAGCGCGTCGCCAAGCTCGAAGAAGGTGTGGCCAGCGAGTCCGATGTGCGCCAGCAGTTTGGCGAGCCCACCCGCACCATTGAGCGGGCCGACGGCTCCAAAGTGTTGGAGTACCCGCGCCAGCCCGAGGGCACCACCAACTACGTCATCGAGATCGGCCCCGACGGCAAGATGAGCTCGCTGCGCCAACTGCTGCACCCGGCCAACTTTGCCAAGGTCCAGCCCGGCATGACAGACCTGGAGGTGCGCCAACTCTTAGGCCAGCCCGCCAAGACCCACCGCTTTGACCTCAAGCCCGACGAAACCATCTGGGACTGGCGCTTTCAAGACGGCCAAGAGCGCAAGGTCTTCAGCGTGACCTTTGGCAAGGATAAAACCGTGATCGCCACAGCCACCCAGGATGACCCGCGCGAGCGGGATGGTGGGCGCTGAAGCGGGGGGCTCAAGAGCGTAAGGGCTTAGGGCCCCAAAACCCATAACCACAGCGGCACCGCCACCACCAAGCTCAGCGTCGAGAGCACGATGGCCGCCGTGGTCTCCGCCTCCTGCGCGCGGTAGCGCTGGGCAAACAGCAGGGCGTTGGAGCCCACGGGCAAGGCAGCCATCATCACGCACACATTCAGCGGCAGGCCGCTCAAGCCAAACACATAGCGGCCCGCCAGCCACACCAGCAAGGGCTGGGCGATCATCTTCAGCAGCGTCAGGCCCACGGCATGGTGCAAGGGCCTGGGCAGGCCCAGATAGGCCAGGCTCATGCCGATCAGGGTCAGGCACAGCGGCACCACGGCCGCGCCCAAGAGCTTGAGCACTTCATCCATGGCCTCGGGGATGGGCCAGCCCGTCAGGTTCCAGGCCAGGCCCAGCAGCACGGGCAAGACGACCGGATGAATGAGGGTGTTGCGCAGCGTGCCGCGCAGCAGGCGCCACACGCTGGCGCGGCCTTGGGTGGCCGAGCCTTCGCGGGCGCGCTCCAGGGCCAGGTCGGCCTCGACCAACAAGGTGAGCATGGACAGCAGTACCAAGGCATGCAGGCTGACCAGGGTCAGGTGCAGCCCCAAGCCCGCCTCGCCAAACAAGGCGGCAGCCAAGGGGATGCCGATCTGCACCGAGTTGCCAAAGCTGACCGTGATGGCCCGCGTGGCCGGGGCGGCGACGGGCAAGCCGAAGCGCTCACGCCGCCAGCGCTGCCAGCCCCACACGGCCAGCATGATGGCCACGACCGGGATGAAATAGGCCGCGAGCATGTGCCAGGGCAAAGCCCCCAGGTCAATGCGCGCGGTGGTGCGGAACAGCAGCGCCGGGGCAAAGATGAAGAAGGCCGCATTGGCCAACACACGGGCCGGGTCGGCCTGCTCATCGCCCAGCCAACGCAGCCGCCCCACGGCCCAGCCCAGGCCCACCACGGCCACCATGGCCAGCAGCTTGTAGAACAGCGCCAGCGTCATGCGCTGGCGCCCTGCTTCTTCAGCCCACCCTCAAGCCTCACGCCTTGGCGGCCTTCTTCGCAGCTGCCTTCTTGGCGGGCACCTTGGCGGCGCGCGGCTCAAACTCAAAGCTGACCTTGCCTTCCTTCTTGTCAAAGGCCAGGAAGGCCTTGAACTTGCGGCGGGTCTTGTTGGAGACAAAGTTCTCCAGCAAATCGGTCTTGCCGGTCTCGAGCAGCTTGGCCAGTTGGGTGTGGTCCACCGGCTGGGTCAGGATGACCTTGCCCGTCTTGAAGTCGCAGCTCGGGCCGGGGCCTACGCTCTTTTCGCAGACGTAGTTGCTGCCGTGCTCGAACACGCTGTTGCCGCATTTGGGGCAGGCGCCCAAGGTGGTTTGGGCCGAGAAATCAACCGCTTCGCCTTCCTCGGCTTGCTTGGCGTCTTCGCCAAAATCAAACTCCAACTTCCACTGGCTTTCGACCTCGTCATGGGCCAGCTTCAGCTCGGCGGTGAAGGGCCAACCTGCTTTAGAGCGGAAGCCTTCCAGCGGGCCGATCTTTTTGTCGACCAAGAACTGCTCCACCTCATGCAGCTCAAAGCTGCGGCCCGCCGGGATCTTGGTGATGGAGAAGCCGCAGCCTTCTTCGGCGCCTGCGCTTCCGGTACACGTGAAGCGGCGATAGTTCTCTTTGACCACGCCGCCGCAGTTGGGGCACGGTGCCTTGAGCGTGGCGTAGTCTCCGGGAATGGTGTCGCGGTCGTATTCCTTGGCCTTTTTGACGATGCGCTCGGCCAAATCCCCAATCGCCTTCATGAACTGGTCGCGCGAGAGGCGGCCATGTTCCATCTCGGCCAACTGGTGCTCCCAGTTGCCGGTCAGCTCAGGCTTGGTCAGGTCTTCAATGTCCAGGCCGCGCAGCAGGGTCATGAGCTGGAAGGCCTTGGCCGTGGGCACCAGCTCGCGGCCTTCGCGCAGCATGTACTTTTCCAGGATCAGGCCTTCAATGGTGGCCGCGCGGGTGGCTGGCGTACCTAGGCCCTTCTCTTGCATCGCTGCCTTGAAGTCCTCATCGTCGATCAGCTTGCCCGCCCCTTCCATGGCCGACAGCAGCGTGGCTTCGGTGTAGCGCGCGGGCGGCTTGGTGGCCAGGGCGTTCAGGCTCACGCCTTCGTTACTCACGCTCTCGCCGGGCTGCACGGCTACCAGGTTGGCGTCTTCGTCTTGCGCCTCTTTGCCATACACCGCCAGCCAGCCGGGGTTGACCAGCACCTTGCCGTTGGTCTGAAAGTGGTGCTGGGTGCCGCTGGCCGCCACCTTGGTGATGCGGGTGGTGACCATGAACTCGGCCGAGGGGTAGAACACCGCAATGAAGCGCTTGACCACCAGGTCATAGAGCTTGGCCTCGATCTCGCTCAAGGCCTTGGGCGCTTGCAGCGTGGGGATGATGGCAAAGTGGTCCGAGACCTTGGCGTTATCGAACACCCGTTTGCTGGGCTTCACATAACCCGCCTTGAGCGCCTTGCTGGCATGTTGCGACAGGTCTTTGAGCGGCCCGGGCATGTCCTCGTGCGCCAGCATCTCGAAGGTCTGCTTGACGGTGCCCAGATAGTCCTCGGGCAGAGCGCGCGAGTCGGTTCTGGGGTAGGTCAGCACCTTGTGCTTTTCATACAGGGCCTGGGCCAGGCTCAGCGTGGTCTTGGCCGAGAAGCCAAAGCGCGAGTTGGCCTCGCGCTGCAGCGTGGTCAGGTCATAGAGCAAGGGGCTGGCCTGGGTGCTGGGCTTGGCTTCTTCGGTGACGACACCGGGCTGGCCCTTCACGGCCGCCGCAATGCCCTGGGCCTCGGCTTCGTTCCAGAGCCGGTCGGCACGGCGATCAGCGTCGTCGTTCTTCTTGAAGCTGGGGTCGAACCACTTGCCTTCGTACTCGCCAGCGGCGGCACCAAAGTCGGCCTTGATTTCCCAGTAGTTGCGGGCGACGTGCTTGCGGATTTTTTCTTCGCGCTCGACCACGATGGACAGCGTGGGGGTCTGGACCCGGCCCACGGTGGTCAAGAAGAAGCCGCCGTCGCGCGAGTTGAAAGCCGTCATGGCACGGGTGCCATTGATGCCCACCAGCCAGTCGGCCTCCGAGCGGCTGCGCGCGGCGTCAGCCAAGCCGCGCATTTGCTCGTCGCTGCGCAGCTTGTCAAAGCCATCGCGAATGGCCTGCGGCGTCATGCTCTGCAGCCACAGGCGGCGCACCGGCTTGCTCAAGGGGGTTTTGAGGTTGTCGGCGTATTGCACGATCAAGCGGAAGATCAGCTCCCCTTCGCGGCCCGCGTCGCAGGCGTTGATGAGTTCGGTCACGTCTTTGCGCTTGACCAGCTTGACCACCGCCGCCAGCCGGGTTTTGGCTTTGTCGATGGGGGCCAGGTCAAAGTGCGGCGGCACCACGGGCAGGTGGGCAAAGCTCCACTTGCCGCGCTTGACGTCATATTCCTCGGGCGCCTTGATCTCCACCAGGTGGCCAACCGCTGAAGTCACCACATAGCGGTCGTTCTCAAAATAGTCAGCGGCCTTCTCGAACTTACCCGCAACCGGGGTCAGCGCTCGCACGATGTCCTGCGCCACGCTGGGCTTCTCGGCAATGATCAGTGACTTGCTCATTCTTGTTCAATCGTTCTTCAGGTTGACCTTCGGGGGCACAAACAAAACGCCATGCCTACAATCGCGACTCTCGCGCGCTTACGCGCACGCGCTCGCAGGGGTGCACACGCACACGCACACGCACACGCGCGCGCCCATGCTTTCAATGTACCTAATGAAATCGTCCACGCAAGCCAAGACGCCCAAGGCCCCCGCCGCCCACTCCAACCCGCCCGTGCGGGCCAAGGGCGGCCGACGCATCCAGGTGCGCCGCAGTGGCGTGCATGGCAAGGGTGTGTTTGCCGCCACTACGCTGGAGCCCGGCGAGCGGCTGATTGAATACACAGGCCAGCGCATCTCCTGGCAAGAGGCCCTGGACCGTCACCCCCACGACCCCCTGCAGCCCGACCACACCTTCTACTTCCAGATCGAAGGCGGGCAGGTCATTGACGCCCTGTACGGTGGCAATGCCTCGCGCTGGATCAACCATGCCTGCGAGCCCAACTGCAAGGCGGAAGAAACCGAGGACGGCCGCGTCTTCATCCACGCCCTGCGGCCCATTGGCCCGGGCGAAGAGCTGTTTTACGACTACGGCTTGGTCATCGACGAGCGCTACACCCCGGCCCTGAAAAAGCGCTATGAATGCCGCTGCGGCTCGCCCGACTGCCGCCGCACCATGCTGGCGCCCAAGCGGGCCCCCAGAAAAGCCAAAGGCGGATGATGCGTGCTACCTCTCCTTCCTTGGCCAAATGGGGCACATTGGCCCTCTGGGACACCCTGTCCCCACTCCTGCCTGGGTTGAGCATAGAGGTGGTGGAGAGCATCGCGTCCACCAATGCCGAGTTGGTCGAGCGCCTGCGCGTGGTGGCCAGCAGTGGCCGCAACCGCCATGTGCGAGCCGATGATCTGAACCCTTGCTTGCTGGTGGCTGAGCAGCAAACCGAAGGCCGTGGCCGCCTGGGGCGCGCTTGGCAGTCTGCCGCTGGCGCTTCGCTGACCTTTTCTCTCTGCCTGCCGCTGCAGCGGGCCGATTGGTCTGGGCTGTCGCTGGTGGTGGGCTTGAGTGTGGCCGAAGCCTTGGACCCGGAGGCACAACACCTGGGCCTGAAGTGGCCCAATGACCTCTGGGTCAGTGACGGCAGCCACCGCAAGCTGGGCGGCATCCTGATCGAGGCCATCAGCGTGGGCACCAGCCGCGTGGCCGTGATCGGTGTGGGTTTGAACATCCAGCCCTTGGGGCAGAGCGTGGCCTCGCTGAGCGAGTTTCACCCCGGTGCTACCGCGCCCTGGGCCTTGAGCAAGCTCCTGCCCGTGTTGGTGCAACGCCTGCTGCGCTTTGAGCAGCATGGTTTTGCCGAGGCGGCTGAGGCCTTTGCGCAGCGCGATATTCTGCGCGGTCGCACCCTCACCACCACCGACCCGGCCTGCCCGCTGGGCCTGGCCGAGGGGGTGGACGTGGATGGTGCGCTGGTCTTGCGCGGCGATGCCGGAACACACCGCATCGTCAGCGGCGAAGTCAGCGTGCGCCCCGCGCAAGTGGCTTACTGAAGGGCGCCCAAGCATGCTGCGTGGCCTGGTCATTGCCTTGCTGATTGCCAACCTGGTGTTTTGGGCCTGGAAGCAGCCGTCTATCGCGCAGGCTTTGGGCCTGCCCCAACCCCAAGACCGAGAGCCTGAACGGCTGCTGCGCCAGATTCGTCCTGACACCATCCGGCTCGTGCCCCTGCCCCCGGCAGAGACTGCTTCCAGCGCAGCAGCGGCATCGGCCCCGGCCAGCGCCGTGGCTGCTAGCGCCACGCCTGAGAACGCCCCATTCGATGGTCAAGCTTGTTTAGAGGCCGGCCCACTCAGCCCGGCTCAGATTCCCCCTGCGACCAAAGCCTTGCAACAAGCCGGCGTGGCGCCTGGGGGCTGGGCAGAAATCCGGCGCGACATCCCGGGCCGTTGGGCGATTGCCATGGGGCGCTTTGAAACCCGCGAGCAACTTCAGCGCAAGCTCAGCGAGTTACAGCGCTTGCAGCTCAAAACCACCGAGGCCACAGGCGAACTGGCGCCTGGGCTGATCCTGGGAGAGTTCAGCAGCTCACAAGCCGCCCAAGAGCGCCTTGGCCAGCTCAAAGATCGGGGCGTGCGCACGGCCCGTGTGGTGAGCTTGGCCGAAGGTCGGGTGGAGGTGCGGTTGCGGGCCGATCAACTCAGCCCCACCGCCTTGAGCAAGCTACGTGCGACGGCGGCAGCTGACGCAGCGCTGCGTTGGCGCGCTTGCGAAGAGTAGGGCCAGCAGCCCCGCCGCCAGCGCGGGCCATGCCAAGGCCCCACCGCCCCCACTGATGGGCGTGGCCCCACCGGGTGGTGGCGCAGTGCCAGCGCTGGGCTCGCGGTCTGGACCCAAGGCCACGGCCTGCTGCAGCTCCGGCGTGTCCAACTCTACCCAAGACCATTGCGGCGCTTGGTAGGCCAAGCCGTTGGCCTTGGCGCGGGCGTAGCGCAGCGCCTGCTCGGTGTCCAATATGCCGGCGCCGCAGGTTTGGCTGCTGCACAAGCACCGGCCCGGGTTGGCGGCGCTACAGGCTTTCATGAGCCGCGAGCCCACATGCGGCCGGGCACTGAGCTGCACGCCCTCTATCAGCTCTTGGGCGGTGAGCTCAGGGTTCACCGCCAACATCAAAGCCAGCGTGCCGCTGACCATGGGCGCCGCAAAGCTGGTGCCCACCAAGCGGCCATAGCTGCCGGCTGCGGGGGCTTGCGCGCCCTCGTTGTGTAAGGTCAAGAGGCCGCCATCGGCCAAGAGCCGACCCCAGGTGCCTGCGGAGTCGTCCCCCCCCACTGTGGCTAAGCGTACCGATGCCCCGAAATTTGCATAGCTGGCCTTGAAGCCATCGCGGTTGAGGGCGGTTACTCCCATGACCTTGTCGCAGTTGGCTGGTCGGGCCGGCTCGCCATGCTGGTTGCCGGCCGCTGCCACCACCACCACGCCGCGTTGCCACAGCTCGTTCACCGCCGCCTGGTACTCGGCATGGCAGGCCGACGGGCCGCCAAAGCTGATGTTCACCACCCGGGCCGGGCTAGGGTTTGCTGGCGCCCAGGCCGCGCAGCCGGAGCCAGGGTCTTGGGCTTGCTGCCAGCGCTGGCAGACGGGCAGGCCAGCGGCCCAGCGCATACCGTCGATGATGTCGCGCACCGAAGCTCCGCACTTGCCTGCCACCCGCACCGGCAAGACTTTTCCTTGCCAGGTGAGTGCTGCCACCCCTTGGCCGTTCTGGGTGGCCGCAGCCACCACGCCCACTACACCCGTACCGTGCCAGGTGCTGGCGCTGAGGGCGCAACTGGCGTAGCGCGCCGGGTCTTGGGCCTGGTCGTCGGCGCTGACCCAATCACCCGGGTCGCTGGGGTCGGCGTCGCGGCCATCGCCATCGTTGGCAAAGCCTCGGCCCAAGCGAGCATCCCAGTCTGAGACAAAGTCGTAGCCGGGCAGCAGGCGCTGCGCGGCCAAATCCGGGTGGGTGGTGATGCCGGTGTCCAACACCGCCACCACGTCTTGGCTGCGGCCTGTGGAGAGGGACCAGGCCGTTTGCACCCCCGGCACGCCCCGGCGGCGGTCGGCCATCGGAACGCTGTTGCTGCCAGAGACGGCCTGCAGCCACCACTGGCCATTGGCGCCCAGAAACCACGGGTCATTCGGCACCACGGCTTGCTGCAAGGGCTCACGCACCTCTTCCTCGACCCAGGCCACCTCGGGGCGGGCTGCCAACTGGGCCTTCCAGTGGGCGGCCTGGGCTTGGGTGAGCGGGTTAGGGGGCACCAAGAGCTGCGACGCCGCGCCGACAGGCTCCAGGCGCCAGTCGCCCAGGCCCTGCAAGCCTGTGCCTTGCACCACAGCCTGCCAACGCTGGCTCAGGCGCTGACGCTTAGCCATCTCTGCTGCCCGTGCGGTTACGCGCAGTGGCGCCACCTGCTGAGTGGGGGCCTCATGCAGGCGAATGATCAGGCCGTGAACCACAGCAGGCGCGGCGGGGCGCTCAGCCGCCATCACGCTGGCGGTCAAGCCGGCCGTCAAAAGGCCGCGCAGGGCGGCGGACAACACAGTCATGCGTTCGGGTCCAGCAAAGGCCAGCACCCGACGCTGCGGATGCCGTGAAGAAGAGTCTTCACGACTTATCGACCAGTGGCCTCCAAACCAAAGGCCTAGGTGCCCCTGATGCTGTGCTCAACGCAAGACCGTCACGCGCTGCGGCGGCGGCCGAGCAGGGCGGCGCAACACGCCAACAGCAAGAGCCACAGCGGGCTGGTGGACCCACCGCCACTCGACTCCAGCACAGGCTGAGGTCCGGGCGCTGCGGCAATGTTCAAGGTTTGGCTGCTGACATGGGTGGTGCCCAAATCGTCCGTCACCGTCAGTTGCACCGTCACCGCGCCAGACGCGACCGGACTGAGCGTGGCCGTCACCGCATTGGTGGCGCCACTGAAGTTGGCCAGGGTGCCCCCTGCGGTGATGGCCCACTGGTACGCCGTGAGCGTGCGCCCAGCTGCGGCTGTGCTGGACTGGCCGTTCAAAGCCACATTCACCCCGACGGTGAGGCTGGCTGGTGAGTAACTGAACGAAGAGGTGGGGGCGGCACCCGACATGGCGGCTACAGCAGCAGCGGCATTCAACATGCCTGCACCGCAAGTGGTGGAGGTGCAATAGCACTCGCTCTCTTGGGCCACGCCGCTGGGCGCTTGGCAGGCCGACACGCCTGCCCCTGCGCCACTGCTGGGGAAAGCACGTGCGCTGGACCGCAGTGCGGCGATGATCTGGGCGGGGGTGGCATCAGGCTTGATGGCCTGCATCAGCGACACGGTGGCCGACACCAAAGGCGCGGCAAAACTGGTGCCCACCGAATAGTTGCTGCCATTGGAGTAACTCGGTACAGACGGCGAGGTGGCACCGGTGTCGGTGGTGGTGATCAAGGAATACAAGCAGGGGCCTGTATCTTGGCCGCAATTGCCCGCCGGGGCGCCCAAGGTCACCTCGGGGCCCAAGTTGGAGTAACCCACTTTGGTGCCTGCATGGCGCACGCCCGCCACGCTCACCACGCCCGCGCAGTTGGCTGGAGCGCCGACGGCCAAGCCCTCATTGCCCGCGGCCACCACCACGGTCGCCTTCGCCGCTGTGAGCTGTGCAATCGCCTCGGTATAGGCTGCGCCGCAAGCGCCTGTGCTGCCCAGGCTGAGGTTGACCACCTTGGCCGGATAGCTGTTGCTGGGTGTGCCGGGCACGGCCAAGCCAGCAGCCCACTTCATGCCCGCGATGATTTCGGAGTCATAGCCGCCGCACTTGCCCAGCACCCGCACCGGCAGAATCTTGGCATCCCAACCGGCACCAGCCATCCCGATGCCATTGTTGGTAGACGCGCCAATCAGACCCGCCACTTGGGTGCCGTGCCAGGAGCTGTCCGAGGCCTCACAGCCGTCAAACCGGGTGGTGGCGGCCTCGGCCGCCGTGATCCAGTCACCTGGGTCCGCCGGGTCGGCGTCTGCCAAATCGCCGTCATTGGCGAAGGCCAGCGCGTCGGCGGTGCTGTACCCCGCCGCTGGTGCGCTGAACCCCACGAAGTCATAGCCCGGCAGGATCTTGCCCTGCAAGTCTGGGTGATTCGGGCGTATGCCCGTGTCCAGCACCGCCACGACCAAATTGCCACCGCCCTTGGTGCGGTCCCAAGCGGCCTGTGCATTGATGGCCGACACAAACGTGCTGTCAGGAGCGCGCAAGTACCACTGACCCACCACGGGCGTGGTGGTGGTCAGGCCATTGGGGAAAAACTGGTCATTGGGCACAGCGCGCACAAAGCGGCGGCGGTCTTCCACCACCCATTCCACGTCCGGGTGTTTCGCCAAGGCCTGCACCAGGGCGGTGCTGCTCAAGCCTTGAGCCATCAGGACCTGGGACCGTTCACTCAAGGCGCGGCCGTCTTGCAGGCTGAGCCCTAAGCGCAGGCCCAGGGCCCGCGCCTGTTGTGGGCCGACCTTGGCGGAGTAAGCCGAGGCTCTCAGGGCGGCACCAGCGCGGTATTTGACGATGACGCGACCTTCGGCCTCAGCCACTCGTTTGGGCGCCGGCAAGGGGCCAGGCTCGCCAGCGTGCAAAGGGCTGGACAGCAAGCCCAAGCTGAGGACGGACAGCGCCCCCAGAACAGCCAAAAATCGACGTTGTGCCCGTTTGGCGTGCGTTGTCGCAGGTGCGTGCATCCCGGTCTCGCTCGAAAATCTAAAAGATGAAGTCTAGGCTGAGCCTAAAGACCACGTCACGAGGCTTCGTGACGCATTGCAAGATTCTGCCCAGCGCAAACTCATCGAAAGCAAGAAAAAGGGCGCCCCGTTCGCACCGGGCGCCCCTTTCTGGCTCTCACCCTCAGTTTCGAGGGTGGTCAGCGATCACTTGGCGATGACGCGTGCCATCTCCAGGCACTTGTTCGAGTAACCCCACTCGTTGTCGTACCAGGACACGACCTTCACAAAGGTTTTGTCCAGCGCGATACCGGCTTCGGCGTCGAACACCGAGGTGCAGCTCTCGCCACGGAAGTCGGTGGCCACCACCTTGTCTTCGGTGTAACCCAGCACGCCCTTCATGGCGCCTTCAGAGGCCGCCTTCATGGCCGCGCAGATCTCTGCGTAGGACGCATCCTTCTCCAGCTCGACCGTCAGGTCCACCACCGACACGTCGGAGGTGGGCACGCGGAAGGCCATGCCGGTCAGCTTCTTGTTCAGCTCAGGGATCACCACGCCCACGGCCTTGGCTGCGCCAGTGCTGCTGGGGATGATGTTTTCCAGGATGCCACGGCCGCCGCGCCAGTCCTTGTTGCTCGGGCCGTCCACGGTCTTTTGCGTGGCGGTGGCCGCGTGCACGGTGGTCATCAGGCCGCGCTTGATGCCCCAGGTGTCGTTCAACACCTTGGCCACCGGGGCCAAGCAGTTGGTGGTGCACGAAGCGTTGGAGATGATGGCCTGACCGGCGTAGCTGGCATGGTTCACGCCATAGACGAACATCGGGGTGTCGTCCTTGGAAGGCGCCGACAGAATGACCTTCTTGGCGCCCGCCTTCAGGTGGGCTTCGGCGGTTTCCTTGGTCAGGAACAGGCCGGTGGACTCGATCACGATGTCCGCGCCCACGTCGCCCCAGGCCAGTTCGGCCGGGTTCTTCACGGCGGTCAAGCGGATCTTCTTGCCGTTGACGATCAGGTTGCTGCCGTCGACCGAGACTTCACCCTTGAAGCGGCCATGCACGCTGTCGTACTTGAGCATGTAAGCCAGGTAATCCGGCTCCAGCAGGTCGTTGATGCCGACGACTTCGATGTCATTGGCGAAGTTCTGCACCGCAGCGCGAAACACCATGCGGCCGATGCGGCCAAAACCGTTGATACCAATCTTGATGGTCATGTCAAAGCTCCTCGTTGAATTGAACGTAAACACTGAAAACCAAAAGGGCAGACCACTCGGCCTGCCCTTGAAACATCACTTGCCCAAGACCTTGCGCACGGTGAGCGCCAGGTTGTCGACGGTGAAGCCGAACAGCTTGAACAGCACACCGGCGGGGGCGGATTCGCCGTAGCGGTCCAGGCCGATGACGGCGGCGCAGCCGTACTTCCACCAGCCGTCGGTCACACCGGCTTCGATGGCGATGCGGGGCAGCGCCTTGGGCAGCACTTCCAGCTTGTAGGCCAGGTCTTGGCGGTCAAACACCGTGGTGCTGGGCATGGAGACCACGCGCACGGCGATCTTGGCCTTGGCCAACTCGGCTTGGGCTTGCAGGGCCAGTTGCACTTCAGAGCCGGTGGCGATGATGACGGCTTGCGCCTTCTTCTTCAGGCCCACGTTGACCGGCTCAGACAGCACATAGCCGCCCTTGGTGATGACGTCGGCGTCTTCCTTGGGCGCGTAAGGCAGGTTCTGGCGCGACAGCAGCAAGGCGGTGGGGCGATGCTTGTTGGCCAGGGCCATGGTCCAGGCGACGGCCGTCTCGGTGGTGTCGGCGGGGCGCCAGACATCCAAGCCAGGGATCAGGCGCAGGCTGGCCGCATGCTCCACCGACTGGTGGGTGGGGCCGTCTTCGCCCAGGCCGATGGAGTCGTGGGTGAAGACATGGATGACGCGGCGCTTCATCAGCGCGGCCATGCGGATGGCGTTGCGGCTGTAGTCGGAGAAGGTCAGGAAGGTGCCGCCGTAGGGGATGAAACCGCCGTGCAGGGCCACGCCGTTCATGATGGCGGCCATGCCGAATTCGCGCACGCCGTAGTTGATGTGGCGGCCGCCCACGCCCGCTTCGTTCTTGACCACATCACCGGCCAAGTCAAAGCGCAGGTTGGGCGTGGACTTGGTGTTGGTGAGGTTGGAGCCGGTCAGGTCGGCCGAGCCGCCCAGCAGCTCGGGCAGGGCGTCGGTGAAGACTTCCAGGGCAATCTGGCTGGCCTTGCGGCTGGCTACGGTCTCGGCCTTGTCGTGGGCGCTGCCCACAGCTTCGACGGCCACTTCGGCAAAGTTGGCAGGCAACTCACCGGCCATACGGCGGGTGAACTCAGCGGCCAGCTCGGGGAACGCAGTGGTGTAGGCGGCAAAGCGGGCATCCCACTCGGCTTGGTCGGCCGCGCCTTGGGCGGTGCAGTCCCAGGCAGCGCGGATGTCTTCGGGGATCACAAAGGGCTCGGCCGACCAGCCCAGGGCTTCGCGGGTCAGCTTGATCTCTTCAGCGCCCAGCGGCTCGCCGTGGGCCTTGGCTGTGCCCGCACGGTTGGGCGAGCCCTTGCCGATGCTGGTCTTGCAGACGATCAGCGTGGGCTTTTCGGTGCTGAGCTTGGCTTGGGCGATGGCCGCGTCCACCGCGTCGGCATTGTGGCCGTCGACCGGGCCGATCACGTTCCAGCCATAGGCTTCAAAACGCTGGGGCGTGTTGTCGATGAACCAAGGGGCGACTTGGCCGTCGATGGAGATGCCGTTGTCGTCGTACAGGGCCACCAGCTTGTTCAGCTTCCAGGCACCGGCCAAGGCGCAGGCTTCGTGGCTGATGCCTTCCATCAGGCAGCCGTCGCCCATAAACACATAGGTGTGGTGGTCGACGAGGTGAAAGCCGTCGCGGTTGAACTCCGCCGCCATGAGCTTCTCAGCCAAGGCCATGCCCACGGCATTGGTGATGCCCTGGCCCAGCGGGCCGGTCGTGGTCTCCACGCCCGGGGTCACGTCCACTTCGGGGTGGCCGGGGGTCAGGCTGTGCAGTTGGCGGAAGTTCTTCAGCTCGTCCAGCGACAGGGCATAACCCGTCAGGTTCAGCAGCGCATAGATCAGCATGGAGCCGTGGCCGTTGGACAGCACAAAGCGGTCGCGGTCGGCCCACTGCGGTTGCTGGGGGTTGTGACGCAGGTGGCGCGTCCACAGCGCCTGGGCCATTTCGGCCATGCCCATGGGCGCGCCGGGGTGGCCAGAGTTGGCTTGTTGCACCCCGTCCATGGCCAGGGCGCGAATGGCGTTGGCCATCAAGGGGGGTTGGTTCTGGGCAGAAGTGGACATGCTGCGTCTCTCAGGCGGGCTGATGGGAGGGAAGGGGAAGAGGAGAAGAAAGACGGGATTTTAGGCGAGGAGCGTCAGGGATGACCCGCACCGATATGATCCGCCCCCTATGCAAGGCCTGCACCTCACCGCTGACCTGCGTGGTTGCCCTCTCGGGCTGCCCGCCATGACCGACCCTGCCGCTCTGCGCGCTCTGTGCGTGGCGGCAGTGGCCGAGGCTGATTTACAAGCCGTGGGGGAGCTGTTTCACCGCTTCAACCCCGCCCCCGGCCAGCCTGACAACAACACGGGCGTGACCGGCGTGGTGCTGTTGGCCGAATCCCACCTGGCCATTCACACCTGGCCCGAACTGGCGGCCGTGACCCTGGATGTGTACGTCTGCAACCTCGGCCAAGACAACAGCGCACGCGCTGAAGCCTTGATGGCGCGCTTGCAGCAAGCCTTTGGCGCCAGTGAGGCGGAATGCCACCGCCTGCAGCGCGGCGCCACCCTTTTGCAAACCGTTTGACGCGCATCAAGCCCGATTGTCTCTAGGGCGGGCAGTCTCCGCCTCTCGTTGGAGACATTTATGCGCCCGCTGACCCTGACCATCATTCAAGAAGAACACGCCGCCTTGGCGGCCATGCTGCGCTCGCTGAGCATGCTGCTGCAGCAATCACGGCGCAACGGCACGCCGCCCGATTTCGAGGTGCTGCGCGCCATGCTCTTCTACATTGATGAGTTCCCCGAGCGGCTGCACCACACCAAAGAGACCACCTTGCTCTTTCCCAAGCTGCGCGCCAAGGTCCCCGGCTTGAGCGAGACCCTGAAGCGGCTGGACCAAGAGCACACCAATGGCGAGCGGGCCATTCGCCACCTGGAACACCTGATGATTGCCTATGAGGTGATGGGCGAATCGCGCCGCGAGGCCTTTGAGAATGCTGTCGGCCGCTATGTGGAGTTTTACCTCTCGCACATGGGCCTGGAAGAGCAAACCATCTTGCCCGCCGCCAAGGCCCACCTGAGCCCCGAAGACTGGGCCGAGTTGGACCAGGCCTTTGCCGAGAACCGCGACCCACTGGCTGGGCATGGGTCTCTGGAGATTTACCAGCCTGTGGTGCAGAAGATCTTGCACAAGGCGCCGGCACCCATAGGTTTAGGTGCTTCGACCTGAGTCATGGCGCCACGTCATGCAAGCTGATCCAGCCGCGGCTCAAGGCCATCGTGACAGCATGCGTACGGTCCTGAGCGTCCAGTTTGTTCATGATGTGGCGCATATGGGCTTTGACCGTGTCTTCGGCAATGCCCAGTACATGGCCAATTTCGCGGTTGGAGCCCCCCTTGGCGACCATGCTCAAGACCTTGATCTCTCGGGGGGTCAAAGCCTCCCGGCTCAAGACACTGCAGAGCTGATCTGAAATGCCGGGTGGAAAGAAAGTTTGCCCTGCGCGCACCACGCGCAATGCCTCGTGGAGTTGATGCCGCAACATGCTTTTGAGCAGGTAGCCCGCTGCCCCAACGCGCATGGCCTCGTGCACCAAGCCAGGGCTTTGAAAGGTCGTCAGCATCAACACCAGCATGGTTGGATGCTGCAGCCGCAGATGCCGCAAGACTTCCAAGCCGTTCATGTCGCTGTCCTGCCCAAGTTGGATGTCTACCAAGGCCAGATCAGGCGCTAAAGATTGCGCCAACGCGAGGGCTTGTGGGCCGGTGCTGGCATATCCCACCAAACGCAAATCTGGTTCGAGTTGCAGCAGGCTTTGAATGCCTTCGGCAATGATGGGGTGGTCGTCCACCAAGAGGACGCTGGCGCACTCACTGCCGAGCGCTTCGAATGTCATGCCACACCTCCTGAATGCGAGACCACCAGGGCCTTGACCGTGACTGATCATGCGTCTTGGTAAACACCGGCAGGCTCATCGTGATGCGGGTGCCCTGCCCCGGAAAACTGTCAATTTGCAACTGGGCGCCACACAGCCTAGCGCGCTCGCGGATGCTTCGAAGCCCAAGGCGCCGCCCTATTTCTGGGGCGTCGATTTGGGCGAAAGCAATGCTGATGCCGTTGTCTGAGAGGGTCACACACAACTCGTCTGAGCGAATGACGACATCCAGTCGAATCTCTTCAGCGCAAGCATGGCGAAACGCATTCATCATGGCCTCGCGTGTCATCATCCGCAGATGGTCTAGGCTGCCCTGAGACACCGTCACGGCGTCCAGATCGCCCTTAGAGCTGACTCGAAACTCACCTCCCATTTGCGTGGAAAGGGAGTGCCCTAAAGCCGTGAGATCGGCCAGCATCAAGCCCAGGCTGGGCTCCTGGCGTAAGCCCAAGACGCGGTCACGCCCTTCCTCTAGCAAGGTCTCGGCACGCTCAACGGTTTGCTGCAAACGCGGCCGCTGGGGGTCGTCTGGTGCCAAGCGTTGCACGGCGCTATGAAACACCAGAATGAGCCCTTGCAGGCTCTGCAACAAGGTGTCATGCAAGTCACGGGCGATGCGTTCTCGCTCTTGCATACCTGCACGCAGCCGCAGCAACTCCTGATCGCGTCGACGATGCAACCAGACCCGCTGCAGCCCTAACAGCAGAGCGACCACCGTCCCTATCGAGAGCCCGCGCACCCAACCCAGTTCATGCCAATGCGCAGGCACCTCCACGCTGAGGCTGGACACGTCCGAAGAAGGAACGCCTTCCCCATTGACCAAACGAAGCTTCAACTCATGAAGCCCTGGCCCCAATGGCCCCAGGTTGTGTTCACGGGCCGAGCCCAAGTCGCGCCAACGCCCGTCATCTTCATTGCGGCTCATTTCATAGCGCAACGACGCGGCCTCTCTCAAGGTTTCGGGCCTCAGGCTGATGCGGATGTCTCGGTGCCCGATCGGCAGCACCACATGGCCCTCCTGCGGCACCACACGCGACTCCCCCCAGGCCACTGACGTCACCCACACCTTGATGTCCCGCCGCAGAGGCGCAAGCTGTCTTGGGGCTATGACGTGGACGGCGTCGGAACTGCTCAACCAAAGGTGACCGTCCTTGGCCCGGACGAGCGTTGGCAGCGGCCTGAGTTGAATGGGCTGCCCAGAAAGCCCGTCTTCTGACCCGAACCAGCGCACCTGTAGCGGCCGACCCAGCGGATTGTCAAAGGCGCGTTGCTGCAAGGTGGTGATGCGCACCACACCCGTCGCCGCATGAATCCATAGGGCACCGTCATCGTCCGTCACCACGCCAGAAACACCCGACAGGTCACCCCCCTGTACGGACAGCGGGCGAACTCGACCGCCCTCAAAAGCCGCGACCCCGCGCTCTCCTCCGACCCAGAGTCGGTCGCCTTGCCGCCACAAACTCAGCACCGCGCCGACATTCAATTGGTCCGGCCCAAGAACCCTGGTGAGCCGCTGATCTTCTAAACGCCAGAGCGCCCCCTGCCCATCGCCCAGCCATGCCGTATTGTTCTCTGCCTGGGCCATCACCATGGGATACCAGGGCAGGCCGGCCGCCGTGCGCTTATCGGACAAAGAGGACCACTGGCCCTGGCGAAGCGACCACAGCCCTGACAAGCGAACAGAGGCCAACACGCTGCCATCTTCCAGACACATCAAGGCCTGCACCACAGCATCGCTGGGCCAGGGCGACCTGACGCGCGTCTCGCTGAGCCCCGAACCGTTCCAAGCGACCAAGTGGGATTGCGACCCTGACCACACGCTGTCGGTGCACTTCGAGGAGAGGGCGGTGATGTGGCCGCCATGATTCACCGGTGGTGCCTGCGGCCGCGTGCTGTGACGCAACTGCCCGCTTGCATCTCCTACCCAAACACCCCCTTGGGGATCCTGTGCCAAGGAGGGCCACTTCCAGCCTTCGGCTATGGGCCAAGCCTTGAAATCGGGCTCTCGAAACCGATCCAGCCCACGGTTGCTGCCCACCCACACACTGCCCTCTTGGTCCAGCAGCATCGCGCCAACGTAGCGCCCTCTCAAGGGGCGCACCGACACTTGCGGATGACGGAGCAGGGCAGGCAAATCCAACGCCTTCAATTCCGTCAAGAGTCGCTTTGGTATGTGGGCCACGCCATCGTTGATAGCCAGCCAGAGACCGCCCGATGCGTCGAATGCCATCTCGGCCGGGTCCAAGGGGGCCGGTGGTGGTGGCTTTGCCGTGACGCTTGGCCCCTGCGGAGCGGGCCACACCCCACTTGCACCATTGTTCAGCCACAGCTGTCCGTCGGGTGTCTGGGCAAAGTAGCCGAGCCCAGAGCGCTTAGCCATCGGCTTGAAGGCGACTTCATCTATCGCTCGACGCCAAAGCGCTGTCTCGGTGATGATCCAAAAGGCTCCGTCACGCCCTAATGCCAAGCCAGACGCGGGCTCTTGAGGTAGGTTCCAAGCGGGCGGCGGTGGCCGCCATCGATCGCCATCCAACCAGAAAAGGCCTGCATAGGTGCTCACCCACATGCGGCCCGACTGATCGCGGCCAAACGCCACCACCGTGGCCATGGCGGGCAAACCATGCGGCTCCTCATAGACCAGCACCTGCTGATCTCGGATGTGAACCACTCGACCAAATCGATGACCAACCCAAATGCCGCCATCAGGATCGGCCCAAAGTGCCGAGGCGTTACCAATCAGCCCAGGGGCTGCTGTCGAAGAAGCCCATCTCTTGAACTGAATGCCGTCGTAAACATAAAGTCCCGAGGATGAGCTGATCCAAAGCTGACCGTCTGGGGTTTGTGCCAGGCCACTGATCTCGCCGGGAGCCCCTTCCACAGCGGTCCACATGCGGTGAGATGTCATGGCTGGCCCACTGGGTTGGGCCATCGCGGCCTCCCACCCCGCCAAAGCCAGCCACAGCAGGCCATACAAGTACCGCATCACCTGCCCACCCGCCTGAAAAACAACAACCTCATCGGCACAGCATGACACGTTCTGACCAATGCGGCATCACCCGAAAGTGGATGGCAACGCTGCGCTGTCGACACCCCTCGCAAGACCTGGGGGGCAGCAGCACCCCCCAGAAAACCTCAGTGTTGCCCTCAGGTTAAGTGCACTTTCGGGTGATGCGGCCAATTCCGCCGCTTCCTAGCATCTGGCCTCCACCACCTTCGGCTCGACCGAGACCCTTGGAGACCCAATATGTCACGCACGCTTCTCTTGGCCGCATGTTTGGCCTTGACCGCTCAAGCGCCCGTACAGGCGCAAGTTCCGAATGCCGAAGTTCGGCTCAAATCCACTTTCTCAGACGGCCGAGATGATGGTTGGCTGGATGGGCGCGGCCAGGACCAATACTTTTGGGTGGACCCGAGCTTGGGAAACACCGCGCCAGCGCTACATCTCCTCCAGAACACCGACGAGACTTTTGCTTGGGGCATCGAGATTGAGAACCGCAAGCCCGAGTGGCTGCTGGCGCTGAAGCAAGGTCGACCCGTTCGCATCAGCCTTGACGCCAAAGCTATGGAAGTGTCCTCTTGGCCGGCTCGGTTGCCATTGCCACGAGAGCTGTATGTCGAGTTTCGTGACTACAAGGCCCCGCCACCGGGCGTCCCCTACGTATCGGTTTGGAAGCGCATGGGCGTGCTGGACCAGCGCACACCAGAGTGGAGCCGCATGGCTGCGACGATAGACAACCCTTTGCTGACGAACTTGCCCCCAGGTTGGGGAGGCTATGGTGCAGAGGACAGTCGCGGGCGCCCCTTGCTGCCAGAAGGCCGCACGTTTGCAAACGTACTTGCCAACGCAGATACGGTGGTGTTCACCACCTACAAGCCGGGCGTCGCTTACGGCTGGACCTATTGGGATGTCTTGTTCGACAACATCAGCATCCGCACCCTCCAGCGCTGACCCCTCAGGCCGAGTGCAGCGCGCCGGTCAGCCGGAATGAGGCCACCGCGCGCTGCAGCTCCAACGCTTGGCCCCGCAAGCTCTCGGCGGCGGCGGCACTTTGTTCGACCAGGGCTGCGGCTTGGTGCGTGGCCTGGTACTCGGTGCGACTGGAGGGGTCGTGATCGCCTTGCTATGACCAGCGAACGCAATAACGCATTCTTCAGCTTGATCGAAGCAAATGGACTGTCCGCAACAGCCATTTGCTTCGCCAAGCTCAACTCACGGGCAAACCACCGTCTTAGGCGCCACGCAGCCTTCGGGGTCGATCAGCTCATAGGTGTGGCTGCCTGAAGCCTGACGCGTCAGGCTGGCGCGGGCCACATCACCGTTGATGGGGGCGTCTTGGCTGGCGCCGTCGATGGCCACCACCACCGACTGCCCATCGTGGCTGGTGTCCGTCAGGCGCACACTCACCGTGATCTTGCCCTTGGCGCTGCAACTGGCCTTGACCGAGCGGATGCTGCTGCAGGTGGGCGGCGTTGGTGTGGCGCCGCAGACTTGGGTGAAGGCCGCTTGCAGGTCCGGGTTGGTGTAGAGCGTGCCCTGGTTGCCGCCCGTGTTGGAGGTGGTGCAACCGCCATGGGTGTGGATGGCCACCACATTGCCGCCACTCAGCACCACCGAGCCACTGTTGCCACCCTCGGTATCCGACTTGTACTGCAGAGAATTGGCGGTCGTGTTGACATTCACGATGGGGCCGTTGGACACCTGCTGGGTCTGGTTGGCCGCGCCGCTGTCCACGCCATAGCCAGTGATCACCACGTTCGCACCGACAGCCGGCACGGCGGTGGCGAAGTTCAAGCTAGAGCCTTGCGCCTGCAGGGCGGTCAGGCCGGTGGTCGCATTCGGGCTGGTGGTGAAGACACCCCAGTCCTTGCCCACACCGCTGTTCTTGAACTGCCGGTTGGTGGTGGGAACATATTGGTCTTTAGGCGCGGGGTGAACGATGCTGCCATTGCTGTTGGACGGCGGCACATTGAACTCCACCACATTCACCGAGCCAGCGCTGGACAGGCAGTGACCGGCGGTCACGAAGCAGCCGTTGCTCATCAGGTTGACGGTACAGCCCACGTTCACCAAACGAGCGCGATCCGGCGCGGTGGAGGGCACGCGGTCGTCCGTTGAGCCGCACTGGCTCTCGGTCTGCACAGGCACCTGGCCCACCATCACATGCGACACCGCAAAGCGATTGCCCTTGGTGCCCTTGCCCGCCAGCAGTTCCACCCGCACAGCCTCGCCATTGAAGTAAGCCGAGGTGTTGCGCCACTGGTGCAGGCCACGTGCATCCAGCTCTTGCACCGCGCCATCTTGCAGCGAGGTGATACGCAGCTTGGAGCCGGGCAGCAAGCGTACGTCTTTGAACTGCAAGCGCACCCAGGGCGCACCTGCGGCCTCGACCGTGTGGCTGGCGATCACATCGCCACGGCCCTGAGCCACTTGCTCGGGGCTGGCAAAGGTGTAGGCCCGCATTTCATGGGGCAGCGCAGCCGGGGCCGCCCAAACTGCACCGGTCATCACCAAGGCCGCAGCCGCTGTGGCCAACAAACGAGGAAGAGATCGCATAGGCACTCCAAGAGGTTGTCAGAAAAGAGGCCGCCATTGCACGCCAAGTGCGCTGTAAGGCCTATCCCGCAAACCCTGAAGTTGGCGTTGTGGCCCCTAGCTTGAGGGTCACGCCAGCCGCATCAAATCAAGAGCAGATCTCACCAGCTCCCGACATTGGGCATGCTCACCCAGGGCTCGGCAGGCGCCAGCGCAGGCCCGGCTTGCAGCAGCTCGATGGAGATGTGGTCAGGCGAGCGCACAAAGGCCATGCGGCCGTCGCGCGGCGGGCGCACCACCTGCACGCCGTGGTCCATCAGGCGCTGGCAAGTGGCGTAGATATCGTCCACCGCAAAGGCAATGTGGCCAAAGTTGCGGCCTCCCGTGTATTGCTCCGGGTCCCAGTTGTGGGTCAGCTCTACTTGAGCTTCGGGCTGACCGGGCGCGGCCAAGTACACCAGCGTGAAGCGGCCGGCCTCATGCTCGGTGCGGCGCAGCACCTCCAGGCCCAGGGCATCGCGGTAAAAGCGCAAAGAGGCGTCAAGGTCGCTCACGCGGACCATGGTGTGCAGGTATTTCATGGCAGAGGAGTGATGGAAAAGAGTGAAGGGAAGGGGGACGGAAGACAAGGAGGATTCTGACGCTGCGCACAGCCCTGCGCCCTAAGGCTGGCGATGACCCCTGACAGCGTGGGTCAGCCCCTCAGGCGGGGGCCTTGTTGCGCAGCCGTGCCACCCCTGCCTGGCCGCACCAAGCCATGGGCAAGTAGGCCAGCCCCAGGTCCAGGACGGTGAACCACCATGGCCCGCCCAGCATCCACACATTGGCCAAGCCACCCGCCAAGAAAAAGCCCCCTACGCCCCACGCCGGCCAAGCCTTGCCCGCCGCCACCCAGGCCGCCACGCCCGCGCCCACCAGCGTGCCCAGCGCATGGGCCAAGAAGGGGAAGACAAAGTGCTGCGGCCCAAACAAGGGTAGCGCCGCCGCCAGCCCTTCCATGGTCTGGGTCTGCGTGCCCGGCGGCGGCGCAATGAGCTGACCGCCCAGCAAGATCAAGCTCATGTTGACGGCGCTGCCGGCCATCAGGCCAGCGACCAGGGCGAGCAGGTGGCGAACGAATGGGGGCATGCGGTCTTCCTTCAAGGTCAGATGTTTGTTGACGCGCCGGCGCGCGCATAGGCAGGCATGCCAGAGTGTTGTTCAAACTGTCCGTAACGCCGCGCCTCAGGGTAGTACTCGGCGGCAAACTGCACGCGGCCCGCGACCTCTTCGCCCGCTAGATCGGCGATCACGGCCAACATCACGTCTATGCCTGCAGAGACACCCGCTGAGGTCCACACCGCGCCATCTCGCACCCAGCGCTCTTCAACCACTGAGACATCGCCCAGCGCCCGCAAGCGCTCCAGGGAACCCCAATGCGTGGTGGCGCGTTTGCCAACCAAACAGCCCGCCGCGTGCAGCACGAAGGTGCCTGTGCACACCGACACCACGGCCTGGGCTTGTGCAGCCTGCCGCGCGACGAAATCGACCAAGCTTGGGTTATTGACCTCTTTGCGCGTGCCCTGCCCGCCAGGCAACACCAGCAAGTCCAAAGCGGGGCAATGGTCAAAGTCAGTGTGCGGCAGCACTTGCATGCCCTTGGCGCAAACGATAGGGGCGCTGCTCTGTGCGATCAACAAGCAACGGCTGGGCACCCGCTCACCCGGCTTGGCCACCGCCTTCCACATCGTGGCCATCTCCCAGGGGCCGACGAAGTCCAGTTCTTCAACGTCGGGAAAGAGCAAGATGCCGATGTTCATGGGCGGTGCGCAAAAGGCTAAGCAGCAGAGGGCTTGAAGTATGCCGCCGCCACAACGCGCCCGCGCTGCGCGCGGGGCCTAGAGAAAACACCGGGGTCGGGGCCTGCGCCGACCCCGCCTGCCTCCGGCAGGCCTGAACAGCCGAAGAAAACAACCTTAAACCCCAGGCTACGCCGTCCCGGTGGGCTCCGCCCCTGGGCTGGAAGACCTAAGGGCAAAGCGGAAGCCCTGGATGACACTGCGGGTGCCTTGGTGCCTAGTGCGGCGGAATGTCGCCCGTGCGTACTTGGGATCCTCGCCTCGCGATCCTCCGCGAACCACGCGGGGAGTACCTTCCCTATCGCTCACCGGGTCACGCTCTGCTCGACCCGAGTACTTCCTGGGGGCGTCTGCACACCACTCCCACACATTGCCATGCATGTCGTACAGACCCCAAGGATTGGCCGCGTACTTAGTGACGGGCGTGGTGCCCTTCTGCTGTTGATTCCAATTGGCTTGGGTGTCGTCGGGCTCATCACCCCACCAGTAGGCGGTGGTGGTGCCCGCGCGGCAGGCGTATTCCCACTGGGCTTCGGTCGGCAGACCCGCCAGCCAGCCTGTGGGCAGCGCCTCGCCAAGCTTGACACTAAAGGCCTGAACATCGTCGAAGGAGACATTCCCGACGGGGTGTTTATCGGCATCCTCAGCGGACTTGAACGCGCTGGGGTTCTCTCCCATCAGCGCTTGCCACAGCGCCTGGGTGCAGGGCGTATCGGCGAGCCAAAAACCTTGGCTGAGGGTTACGGGGTGTTGAGGGTGTTGGGGGAGTTCCCCTTTGGATTCATCAAACTTACCCTCCTGTGAGCCCATCAGAAAGGTGCCGGGCTCCATCCAGCGCATGCGTTGGGTGATGCCCCGGATGGTCAAGTCAAGGTAGAGGCCAAACTCACCGTCAGCACCTAGAGCCCAAGTACCACCGGGCAAGTCACCGCGCTCCTGCGCCGCCCACCATGCTCGTCGTCCTAGGAGGGTGCCTACTGGGGGTGGTGGAAGACTTTGCAACCTCACTGCCCCACCTGTGTCACTCGGCCAGTTCAACTCTGTCCACCAGGGGCCGTCCTTCCAAGTTCGGCGAGACCAGCTTGGGCGGCCAAACAAGCCAGGTAAGCCCAGCCGTAACACGTCGTCTTGAGTCAACAGAGGATTCAGCACATCGACCAGCGGATGAGTACGCCCGCCCTCTACCCTAAGCCAATGACCGGGCTGACTTCGAACTTCTGCCACCAAACGCTGCACCAAGCGCTCTGGCAGGTAACGACCCGCCAACGCAGCGCCCTCGCGAGAGACCGCATTGGCAAACGCGGCAGCGTCGCCTGCAGCCAAGGGCTCCCACAAGGCAAATTCATTGTCCAGTCGAGCCCGTTCGGCGAAAGAGGACGGTGACGACACTGGAGCCATGGAGAAAGACGGCGACGCAGGCTCGGTGCCGGCCTGGCCCGCAGGGGGGGAGGTATCGCTGAGAGGCTCTTCTTCGTCCTGCTCCTGTTCGGCCTCTACCGGCGAGGCTGGCACGGGGGCCACCGAGGCGGGAGGTGCGCTCGGCAGTACCACACGCTGCGGCTCCGCCACCGCCAGGGCCAGCAGTCTTTGCAGTGTTTTGGGGTCGGCCTCGGCACGGCTGGATTGGTCTTGCACCTGCTCTAGCCAGGTCAACAGACTGAAGCCGGAGCGGCTGCTGAGCGAGCCCTGCAACAGCTCGGGTAGGCGCTCTCGGGCATAGGCATTGCGCAGCTCATAGGGCTGTTTGACAGCCTGGGTTTCTTGCCGCAGGTCCTCGCTCAACTTCTTCAAGTCGCCCAGCCGCAGGGTCTGCCGCCACTGCACCAGCTCTTGCAGCAGCCACGCGCCTTGCACCCGCAGGTAGCGAAACAGCGCCGGGGCAAAGAGCTGCAAGGCACACATCAAGGCCAGCCAACGGCGCTGCTCCAGCGCAGGCATGGCCACTCCGCCATGAGCCTCCAACTGCCCTGCTAGGCTTTGGTTGAGCTGCATCAGGCTGGTGATGCGCTGGAGCTTGCGTGGCACCGGCGGGGTGAGCGTGGCCACCAACTCGGCCAGCTCATTGGGTTGCGACCGTGGGTCTTCGGCAGGGGCAGCGCTGGCGGCTTGGGCATACAGCTCAGGCCAATGCGCAGCCAGATAAAACTGCGCGTCCTCGCCACCGGGCCTGGGCAACCTGATGGGCAAATGGATCAGCTTTTCCAAATACTCCGCCCCCGTGATGGGCGTCTGCCCCTGGGCGGCGCTGGTGTAGGCCTGGTAGCGGTGGGCAATGCCGCGCTCCACTACTTCTTCGTCCAGCGCCATCACAAAGGCGCAGCCTTCCACGTCGAGGAAGAGTTTGACCGCTTCGAGCACCTCGATGGCTTTTTCGGGCAGGCAGCGGTCGAGATCGTCCACCAAGAAGACGAGGTTGACATGCAAGCGAGCGGGCTCGCGCATCTGGCCGGTGGTGAGCCAGCGGCCCGCCTGCTCCAAGCGGTGCAGCGCCTCTATGCCGGGGCCCAGGCCGCCTTGCGTCAAGCGTTGCTGCACGTTCTTCAAGAAGCTGGGGTTGCGGCCGGTGATGCCGCGCAGGTACTCGAAGAAGTTGAAGTACAGGCTTTCCAGCGCCGGGATGGGCGTGCTGACTTTGCGCGGTGCCGCTAAAGCCTTCTTCTTCAGGCCCAGGCGCTCCAGGATCGAGGGCTTAGGCGGCTTGTCGTCTTTGGCGGGCTCAGGCAACTTGAGGGCGGCGCCTTGGGCATCCAGCCACATCTGCAAGGCTTGGCGGCCGCCGTTGGCATAGATGCCTTCGATGAGGGCGCCCAACAGCGCCACATGGTCGACCAGCCACTCTCGGCGCTTGGTGCCCTGGGGCACGGCCCGCTCGACCTCGTCGCGCATGGCCTGCTCGGCCACTTTGAGCATGGGGATCAGCAAGTGCGGCTCGCGCTCAAACCGCCACGCATTGAACTCGACCAAGACGGTGATCTCGGTGGGTGGCTCGCCCGCTTCGGTGTCTGGCGGGTGTTGCTGCGCCAGCGCCTTGGTGCGCTGCTCGCGCAGTTGCTTGATCTCGTCGCCCACCTCGCTGAGCAAATAGCTTTTGCCCGCGCCCCATTCGCCAAACACGCCCACCACTAAGGCGGGGCCTAAGCGGCCTGTGGTTTTGGGGTGCAGCTCGCTGCGCCGCTCTCCAGCGGGCAGTAGGCTGTCGAACACCTCGTGGGCCAAGCGCTGGGCCAGCGGCCCATGGCCAAAGTGACGCGGTGGCGGGGTGCCCTTGGGCGCAGTCGGCTCGGCCATCAGATCCTCAGCTTTGTCGTTTGCTGCGGATCATCACACAAGTCAAGTCTTCCTCACTGGCGGTCGGCGGGCGGCGCGGTCCCGCCCAGCTTGCCCGACATACCCTCCAAGAAGTCGACCCCTGCATACCCCGCCGCCGCCAAGCCCAGCAGGGCCGTGGTGTCGAACTTGGTGGTGGGCCCTGCGGCAATCGTCAGCATGGCCAACACCCCAGACACCGCACCGATCAACAGCCCCACCACCAGTTGTTGGGCATAGATGGGTTCGTTCTTATGCTCTCGCCGGGCTTTGGCAAAGCCCGCCACCACCCGGGTCAATTGGCCGCAGGCTCCCATCAGCGCACCTAAGCCCAGCAAAGGCATCCACTCCATCGCTTGCATCGCAGTCCCCTTGATTTAGAGCCTGGATGCTGGAAGCCGCTAAGGATGCCGTCATCCCCTGCTCTGATGAGGCCCTTCAATGCGGCGCGGACTTAGAGAACAAGTTGATCACCATCACGCCCGCCGCGATCAAGCCCATGCCGAGCAGTGCGGGCATGTCCAGCTTTTGGCCAAAGGCCAGCCAGCCAACGATGGAAATGAGCACGATGCCCACGCCCGACCAGATGGCATAGGCCACGCCGGTGGGGATGGTGTGCAGGGCTTGCGCCAAGCAATAGAAGCTGGCGGCATAGCCCACCACGGTGATGAGGCTGGGCACAGGGCGGGTGAAGCCGACCGAGGCTTTGAGAAAGCTGGTGGCGATGACTTCAGTGACGATGGCGACGGCCAAGTAGGTATAGGCGGCATTCATGTTGTGAATGCTACGCCGCTGCCTTACCCCTAGCGCCTGCGGCCAACCCCAGGGTAAAGGCCTCTTCAAACACCGAGTAGCCCGCCAGCTCACTGTGGGCAAAGCGGATGCGGCCGCGCTGCTGGCGCAGGGCGGCCAGGGCTGGGTGGCTGCGGGTGCCGGGGGTGGGGATGCGCATGGCATGGCCGTGGCGGCACAGGGCCATGGCGCTGACTTTGTCGTCAATGTCGGCATGCAGGATGCGCAGGTCGGCCAGCACGCGCTGGGCCCAGGTGGCGGCGGGCTGGCTGTAGAGCGCGGCGCGCTCTGACTCGGGCAGGGCGTGATAGGCGCTGATCACACCGGGGCCGGTGTGCAGGCCGCGGTCGGGGCGCAGGCTTTGGTGTTGGTTGTCCACATAGCCCAGCGCACTGGTGCTGCCTGCGGGGGCATAGGCCACGCTGTCCCAGGCGGGGGGCATGCCGGGGCGGTCGATCAGGGGCTCGCTGAGCTGCAAGTGGGTTACCAGCCAGGGCGCGTAGTGGGCACCCTGCACGGCTTTTGTCAGTGCATCTAATGGGTTAGCCATCACACGCGCGCTGACGAACAGCGGCAGCGCCATCACCACTTGCGGGGTTTGCCAATGTTCTAGCTCCGCCTTGGCTTCGTTCCAAGCCCACACGTCCACACCGTGTTTGCCTTCGTCCACCCGCAGCACGGTGCGTGCGGGGTGCAGGTGGGCGCGCAGCGGTGCGGCCAGGCGCTCCACCAGCCAGGCATTGCCTTCGGGCCAGGTGAACACGCCTTCGCTGCGGGCCTCGGCCTCACTGAGCGGTGCGCCCGGCGCATTGAAGCCATGGCGGCTGGCAAAGTAGTGCAGGCCCGCCCAGGCCGAGACGGTGTGCAGGCCCGCGCCATAGTCGTCGCGGCAGGCGTAGTCCAGATAGGCCAGCAAGTGCGGGTCGTTCAGGCCTTGGGCGTGCAGCCAGTGGGCAAAGGTTTGGGCATCTAGGGCCGCATGGGCGGCGCCAAAGGGCGCCCGCTGGGTGGGCATGGCAAAGCCCAGACGGCTGGCCTCGCTGACAGCCTGGGCAAAGCGCTGGGCCTGGGCGGCCAAGGCGGGGCGGCCTTCGGTGCTGGCCAGCAAGCCTTCTTGCCAGTGGCCGTCTATCCACAGCCGCTCTTGCGGGGCATGGGCCAGGTGGCGGTCGTCGGGCAGGCTTTTGCCGCGCAGCGCATCAAAGCGCATCAGGCCGATCTCGTGCAGCCACTCGCTGACCTCGCGCGCCGCAGGGCCGGGCACGGGCAGATAGTGGGCCCCCACCGGGCAGGCCTGGCCCGCCAGCACATGAGCACGGCTGTTGCCGCCCACGCTGTCTTCCAGTTCCAGCAGGGCGGCGTCTTGCACCCCCGCCGCATGCAAGGCCCGCAGAGCCGCCAGCCCCGCCACGCCGCCGCCCAAGACCAAGGCGCCAGCGCGGCGCGGCGGCCGCGCACTGGACAGCGGCGGCAGCGGGCCGCGCAGGCGGTGGCCTCGCTCGGGCGAGCTGCCTGCCCAGGTGGCAGGGGGCGGCTGAGGTTGGCTGCGGCAGGCGCTCAAGGGCCAGACCGCGCTGGCCAGGCTGACCCCTATGAGCGCGCGACGGTGCGGGGAAGGCAAGCCGTCTGGCGGCATCACCGCACCTGCCCCCACTCGGCCTCAAAGGTATGCACCAAGCCTTGGGTGGAGAGCCGGTTGGGCTCGGCCGGCACGCGGGCCATGTCGGCGGGGAACTCGAACAGGGTGGGCAAGGTGCCCAGGGTCAAGAAGCGCAGGCCCTCGGGCAGCCGCTCGGGCATGCGCCAAGGCCTGCGGCTGGCCAAGATGAAGCCCCACTCGCCAAAGCTGGGCACATGGGCGTGATAGGGCGTGGTGGAGAGGCCCACGGCCTCGATGGTGGTGGCCACCGTCCAATAGCTTTTGCGTGCCATCAGCGGCGAGGTGGTTTGCACCACGGCATAGCCGCTGGCCGCTAGGTGCTGGTCCAGCAGTGCATAGAAGGCAGTGGTGTAGAGCTTGCCCAGCGCAAAGTTAGTGGGGTCGGGGAAGTCAACCACGATGACATCAAAGGTCTCGCTGCCGGTTTCCAGCCAAGAGAAGGCATCTTGGTTGATGATGCGCAGCTTGGGTGAGCGCAAGGCTTGGCCGTTGAGCGCCGTGAGCATGGGCTCGCTGCCAAACAACTGGGTCATTTGGGGGTCTAGCTCTACCAGCGTGACCTGCTCAACCGACGGATAACGCAGGATCTCGCGCACGGCCATGCCGTCGCCTCCGCCCAGCACCAGCACGCGCTTGGGCGCACCATGCGCCGCCATGGCGGGGTGGACCAAGGCTTCGTGATAGCGGTGTTCGTCGCGCGAATGGAACTGCAGATTGCCGTTCAAGAAAAGGCGCACGCCCGAGTGCCCTTGGGTCAGCACGATCTTTTGATAGGGGCTGGTGGCGCGCATCACGATGCGCTCGCCATAGAAGTGGTCTTCGGCCCAAGTGGAGAGCGCATCGGCCCCCAGCCAAGCCGCACACAAGGTGCCGACCACCCCAGCGCAAGCCAGCGCATGAGCACCCCAGTGGCGCAACTCGCCCCGGAACATCCACAAGGCCCACACCGCCACGGCGCTGTTCAACAGGCCGAAGAACAAGCCGGTGCGTACCAAGCCCAGGTGAGGCACAAACAACAGCGGGAAAGCGATGGCGACAACCAAGGCCCCCAAGGAGTCGAAGGTCAGCACTTGGGATACCAAGTCCTTGAGCGCATAGGCGCGCGAGAAGCGCTGTTTCAGGATCCGCATCACCAGCGGAATCTCCAGGCCGACCAGCACGCCCACCAACCACACCAAGCCGTACAGCAGCACTCGGAACGACAGGCCCGAGCCCACCATATGCCCGGCCACCGACAGGCTGGAATGGGCCACAAACAGGGCTGCGGGCATGAGGCCACCAATCAAGCCAACCAGCAGTTCGATGCGCAGAAAGTGCGCCACCAGTTGCCGATCCAAAAACCGCGACAGCCAAGCCCCCACCCCCATGGCAAACAAATAGATGCCGATGATGGTGCTGAACTGCATCACCGAGTCGCCCAGCAGGTAACTGGCCAGCGCACCTGCAGCCAACTCATAGATCAGACCGCAGGCGGCGATCAGGAAGACCGAGCCCAGCAGCAAAATCTCAGCGGGGGATACGCGGCTGGCCTCTGGCTCCTCTGGGTGCATCTCTCTCAAGCTTCGGCCTCGCCCATGCCGCCATGCCAACGATGACCAGGGCGTCGCGTTTCAGCGGCACTCTTCACACGCCCACCTCAGCCTTGAATGGCTGCCGCCACGATCTGCCCGATGGCGATGAACATGCCGGCCACCATGATGCCCAGCGCCACGTTCTTGTGTTCGACGATCTCTTCCCAGAGCTTGTAGGGCGTGAGCTTGTCGATGATGACAAAGCTGACCCACAGCACCACCACACCAATCACTGCATACAGCACCGAGCCGAGTATCACGGTCGGCTTCAACCAATCGAGGGACATCTTGTTCTCCTTGTTGATCTTGAGCCGCAGGCTATTTGTGCCCACCGCCCCCACTTGAAAACCCGCCAAACGAGCCGCCGCCGCTGCGGAAGCCGCCGGAGCTTTGGTTGCGCTTGCACTGCTGATACTCGGCACTGGCCTCGCCATAGGCTTTGCGGGTGCTGTCGCAATCGTCGCTGCTGCATCGAGTCAGCCCGAATATGAGTACCACCATACAAACCAATCCGACCACAACGCCAATCCCGCCTCCAACGTGATCGGCAGTGGAAAAGCCAGAGGAACTCTCCCCCAAGTTAGAGAGCGGTGATGCATCTCGCCGCAAGGCTCGGCGCGCATTTGCATCTAGCCGGAAGGCATCCGCGACATCACGCATTGGGAGGGGCTTGCCATAGGACCACACCACTTCACTGGCGTCCTTCCCCTTGGTCTGTTCACGCGAGAGCAGCTCGCCCTTGGGGCCGACATAGTCGGTGACCCAGGCTATTTCTTCGCGTTGAACGCGCCAGTAAAACTCGCCTTGCACCCAGGTGACCTTGGCTTGGTAGCGCTCACGCTGGCGGAACTGGACGCTGGCCCAACTGGCCTTTTCGCCCCGCACCGTGGGCGCACCCGTCAGCGGGCGCACCACGCTCCAGCCTTCGTTGGTATCGACCAAGAAGGCAAAGCCGGCGTTGCGGTTGTAGAGCAGGTATTCGCGCCAGAAGACTTGCTCGTCGTCTTCATCGGTGGGCAGCGGCACATTGCAGCGCTCTTGATAGCCCACCACCTGCCAAGATTGCGTGCCTTCGGCCCCGATGTTGAAGCTACCGACCTTGCCCAGGGGGATCTGCGGCTCCATCCCGCCCCCCGCGCCAGAGTTGTTCTGCGCGTAGTGGGCCAGGTCCGCCCCCACGCCTTGGGAGATGTCCACCACGGCCTTGCACTGGCCGCAAGCGAGGCTTTGGGAGGTGGCCAGCGTGGGCGCCAGCGCCGCACCGCAACTGGGGCATTCAAAGGCTTTGCCCTTCAGTGACGCCGCAGCCTCGCCCTCTTTGAGCCCGCGCATCTCCAGGCTTTTGAGCGTGATGGCCCGGCCGGTGGACCACTGCGGCTTGGCAGGGTCGAGGTATTGCAGCGAGCCGACCTCGCCGCGCTCATTGCGCAGCTCGGCCACGGTGAAGGGCTTGTCCTGCAGTGGGGGCTGGGGCAGCTCGCCCTGCGCAGCGCTGAGGCGAGCCTGCACCACCGAGGCCACGTTCCAGATTTGCTGGTCCACCAAGCGGCGCTCACCCGCGACGATTTCATCCGGTTTTGGGGCGTCACTGGCCGAGGGTAAATCAAAGGCCAGCACATATGCGCCGTTGTCTTCACTCAGCCAGGCGGACTTGAGCCTGGCCACCTCTCCGGCGGTGGCATCAAACAGCAAATGCCATTCGTTCCAGACGCTGTCCGTGGTGCGGAACTGCAAGCGCCCCACCACGCTGAAACCCACGCCCTGGTGGCGGCCGGTGGCGCCCAATTGCAGAGGCGAGTGGTCGTCAAAGACTTCGGCGCTTTCACCGATGCGGCGAAGGGCATCGCCCTCGCGCAGCAAGGTACTGCGGCAAAAGCTGCACACCGCGCTGGCCGACGCGGCCGAGGCAAACTCCACCGGCGCGCCGCAATGCGGGCAGGTGGAGTGCCAAGTGCGTTGGGCGCGCGGTGTGGGCGCGTCAGGCGTGGGTGCTGCCAAGACTTAGAACCAGGCCTCAGAGCTTGGCGAGCAGGTCTGCCTTTTTGGCGGCGAACTCAGCCTCAGTCAAGATGCCCTTGGCCTTCAAGTCACCCAGCTTTTCCAGGGTGGCCATCACTTGGTCGGCCGTCATGGCCGGGGCTGCGGGCGCGGGCACTGCAGCAGCCGCCGAGGCCGCATTGGCCTGCGCCATGGCCGAGCCCATTTGCTGGGCCAAGACCTGGCCCATGGCCATGCCCGCGCCCAGGCCCATGGCGTCGCCCGCCAAGCCGCCGCCGCCGCCGCCCTGGCCCACGCCTTGGGCCATCACCGGGATGGCCTGGCCTGTTTGGTACTGCATGAACTTGGCCATGTCGTTGCCGACCATGCCCATGCCGATCTTCTGGTCGAGGATTTTTTGCAGCTCTTCGGGCAGCGAGACGTTTTGCACCGTCACGCTTTCCAGCTTCAGGCCAATGGCCTCAAATGACGGCGCCGTGGCCGCCTTGAGCTGCTGCGCAAACTCGATTTGGTTGGACGCCAGGTCCAAGAAAGGCACGCCGCTGGTGGCGACAGCGTCGCTGATGTGCTGCAGCATCATGCCGCGCAACTGGCCGTCCAGGTCTTCGGTGGTGTAGCGGTCCCGGGTGCCGGTGATCTCGGTGTGGAAGAGCTTGGGGTCGCTGATGCGATAGGCAAAGTTGCCAAAGGCGCGCAAGCGCACTGCGCCAAAGTCTTTGTCGCGGATGGTGACGGGCTGGCTGGTGCCCCAGCGCTGGTCGATCTGCTGGCGGGTGCTGAAGAAGTAAACATCGCTCTTGAACGGGCTGGCAAACAGCTTGTCCCAGTTCTTGAGGTAGGTCAGCACCGGCAGGGTTTGGGTGGTGAGCTTGTACATGCCCGGCCCAAACACATCGGCCACCTTGCCTTCGTTGACGAAGACGGCCATTTGGCTCTCGCGCACGGTCAGCGAGCCGCCGTACTGGATTTCGTTGTCGGCCATGGGGTAGCGCCAAGCCAAGACCCCGTCGCCGGACTCGGTCCACTCCAGAATGTCAATGAACTGTTTCTTGATGAAATCCATCAGGCCCATGGCTGCTCCTTCGCGCAATCGTCTGACCACCTTTGGTCAGCGCGGGGATGATACGTGGGATCAAGGGTTTTGACGGGGGACGCGTTCGGCAATCAAGGGGGGATTGCACAGCGCGTAGACTTCTGACTGCCTGCGCCACCGCCGAGCGCTCCTTTGCCCCAGGTTTCAGAACATGGTCCTTGCCTCGACTCTTCTGCGCACTCACTCGCCGCGCGCCATTGTGCTGGCCGCAGGCCGGGGCGAGCGCATGCGCCCTCTGACCGACGCCACCCCCAAGCCCCTGCTTGAGGTGCAAGGCCGCCCGATGATCGAGTGGCACCTGCTGGCCCTGGCCCGTGCGGGCGTGCAAGAGGTGGTCATCAACACCGCCTGGCTGGAAGAACAATTCCCCGCCACCTTGGGCGACGGTAGCCGCTTTGGCCTGCACCTGCACTACAGCCACGAGGGCCGCGACCATGGCGGCGCGTTGGAAACGGCTGGCGGCATTGCCAAGGCGCTGCCTTGGTTGGCGCCCCAAGGCGATGAGGTGTTTTGGGTGGTGTCTGGCGATGTGCTGCTGCCCGGCTTTGCCTTTGCCGCGCAAGACGCTGAGACCTTGGCTGCCAGCGACCGCGTGGGCGAACTGTGGTTGGCCCCCAATGCACCGCACCACCCCCAGGGGGACTTCGCCATTACCGCGCAGGGCTTAGCTTCGAGCCAAGGCGAGCCCAAGCTCACCTGGGCGAGTGTGGGCCTGTTCAAGCCCCAGCCCTTTGCCCACATCACCCCCGGCACCCGCCTAGCCTTGCGGCCGATTCTGGAACAAGCCATTGCCCAAGGTCGCCTTGGTGCCCGCCGTTGGCAAGGCCGCTGGACGGATGTTGGCCGCCCAGAGACCCTGGCCGCCGTGAATGCCGAGCCTTCGCTTTACGCCGCATATGACTGACGCCACCCACGCTCTACCGCCTTCGCCCCGTCCGCAGCCGATCCGCTTGGCCGTGATCGGCGCAGGCCCCGTGGGCCTCGCCTTAGCCCTGCTGGCTGCGCGCCGCTGGCCCCAAGCCCTGGTCACGGTGTTTGATGCCCGCCCGGCCGACAAAGACGTGTCGGGCGACCCGCGCACCCTCGCGCTGTCGCTGGGCTCCATCCAATTGCTGCAGCAACTGCAGGTGTGGCCCGCTGAGCACGCTCAGGCCATCACCGAGGTACATGTGTCACAAGCGCCCCCCACCATGGACCTGGGTGGTGTGCAGCCCGAGGTGCTGATCCGCGCCGCCGACGAAGGTGTGCCACAACTGGGCGCAGTGCTGCGCTATGGCCAAGTGGTGGCGCCGCTGCAGGCCGCTTGGGCGGCCACCTGTGCGGCTCACCCTGAGCGTTATCACCTGCGCTTTGGCACCCCGGTGAAGGGCCTGAAAGACGTGCTGGGAGGCGTTGAGGTGGACGCCGATGTGGCCGAAACCTTCGACTTGGCCGTGGTGGCCGAAGGTGGTGTGTTTGCCGAGCAAGCCCGCAAGGCCGTGACGCACGATTACCAGCAAACTGCCTGGGTCGGCACCGTCACCCTGCAGCCGCCGCAGCAAGGCGTGGGCGCCAGCCCAGGCAGCGCGTTTGAACGCTTCACGCGCCAAGGCCCGGTCGCCCTGTTGCCGCTGCCTCCCGGCCCCCACACCTTGCCCGGCCAGCGCCAGGCCTCGCTGGTGTGGTGCGTGCCCACAGGCGACGACCCGGTGGCCGAGTTGAACGACAACCAGCGCATTGCAGTGCTGCAAAGCCTCATTCCGCCGCAAGCCGGCACCTTGAAGGCCATCACGCCGCTGAAGCAATTTGCGCTGGGCCTGAACGCCGAACGCAGCTTGGTAAGCGGCCGCACCGTGCGCATTGGCAATGCGGCCCAGACCCTGCACCCGGTGGCCGGCCAAGGCCTGAACCTGGGCCTGCGCGATGCCTATGCCCTGGTGCAAGCCCTGCGCCAAAGCAGCGACCTGGACAGCGCCTTGCGCCGCGTGGCCTGGAGCCGCAACCCCGACCGCTGGAGCATGATCGCCGCCACCGATTTTCTGGCCCGCAGCTTCACCTGGCGCTGGCCTGGCCTCGCAGCCGCACGCGGCTTGGGGCTGGCAGCGCTGCAGGCCCTGCCGCCGGTGAAGTCGGCGTTGGCGCGGCAGATGATGTTTGGGCGGCGGTGAGCAGACGCTCACTGGTACCAGTCTAGGCCCAGATATGCACGGGGGCCTTGTCCGCCGCCCGCAGTTACGCCCCAGCGCAGCACCTGCTGGTCTGCGCTGCGCCACAGCACTTCCAGCTTGCTACAGCCACCTTGCGCAGTGGCAATGCGGCAGGCAGGCCGCCAGTCGGCCGTCAGGTGCCATTTCGGTGTAAGGTTCAGCATCAGCCCTAAGCGCGGTAGCACCTGAACCTGTTGACCGGATGCCTCCAGCTGAGCCAGACCATAGGCGGTGGCATGCGAGCCCCAGCGCAAGCCTTTGCCCCAACCGAGTTCGACGGCGGAGCGCAAAGACGGCTCATGAGCCTCTCCCTCGCTCGCTGCGCCAACGCGCCGATGGGCGCCAAGGCGAATCGCCCACACCCACTCTTGCTCACCCGGCAGCGATCGCGCACTGAGGGGGATTCGCAACACGCTGATCGCGGTGAGATGCTCCTGCCTGGGCCGCTGCGCATCGGCCCAGCTCAGCGCAAGTTCGGCCATCTTGAACTCACCCCCTTCAAGTGCATTGAATCCTCCGGCCTCCATGTGCACGGGCGCCCAGGTCAGGCTGGCTCTCGACACTTCACGCCCGCCTGTCGCCACGCCAAGCCCCCAGCGCATCGGTGCTGTCCCAGCTGCCGGCGAGGGCACCGCCGTGGGGATCACTTTTGGCGACCCCACAGACATCCCCAACCGAGCAAGAAGGGCCTGATTCTTGAGCGCCTTCCCCTCAGCCTGAGCGTGCTGGCTGCCCGCAGGGTCCTTCCAAGCGGCCCAGGCCAACACCGCCTCAAGCAGGCGCTTCTTGGCAGGCTCCGCAGACAGGCGTTGCAGGGCTGAATTCAATTCCGTTTGCTGGTCAATCACCCGCTCGAACTCAGCGCGCTCGTCATCGCTCAACGCAGCGATCTGCGCGTGAAGCAGGCGTGCCGCCGAGGGCTCAAACTGCACTGGGCCTAGCCGTTCCAGCAGATCGGGGTGGGTCGAGAACCGCTGCACCAACTCAACAGGGATGTACCAAGGATCTCCCCCCTTTCGCCGCAAAGATTGTGGCAGCGCCAACTCCAGCAACTCAGCCATCCGCCAAGCGCAGTTTTGGCTGAAAAAATAGTAGGTGAATCGGCGCCCAACCAGCTCCCACATATGGGACACCACCAACCATTGCTGTGCTTGCGTGAGCTTCAGGTCGTAGGTCCAGAAGTCGCGATTTTCCGTGCGCGAATAGACACGGTCGTGCTCCAAAAACTCGCGCTCGGTAAAGCCTGCAACATAGCGGCCGGTGATGCCGCGATAGATGTAGAGAAGCGGGTTTTCATTGGGCGGCACCAATGCACCAAAGTTGATGCCCAGGTCTGTCAAGCCGCCACTGGAGGCATTCGTGTGTGTGGCCACCCGAATCAGTGAGTGTCCAAAGGCCGACGCGGGGTTGCCGAAGTAGCCACTGACCAGAATGACCTGCAGGCTCTTGATGTCATCTAAGTCCACCCAACGCTGAAGGGCTCGGCAGCGTGCATCTGGCCGATGTGTGCTGGGCAACTCTAGCGCAGACAGCAGCCACAGATGGCGGGCGGGAAATCGGCAGCGCGCGTGACTGTCAGGGTCAAGCTCAGACACGGGCTTGCTAAGGGCCAGCAAGGTGGCTTGCAGCTCCGCAGAAGGGTCGCGACGCCCCACTGGGCTGAGGAAGAAGTCGTCATCGACAATGTGGCTGCCGCCCCCCTCAAGTGGCCGATTCAGCAGCAACTGCCACTGGCGTTGTTGCGCCAATCCTAGTGTCTGCGCTCTGGCTTGGAGCTTAGCCACAGCGTCTGGGGTGATGGGATCAGCACCTGCCGCTTGACTCCATACGGGGGCATGCCCCAAAGCCAGTAACAGGCACAAACCAAGGGCTCGCATCCACACCGTACCTACAGCCATCATTACACTTTGGTTCGCACAAAAATGAATCGGCCTCGTCGATCAGACGAGGCCGAGAGTCTAGGGCTCATCGCTGCATAAGTGCAGCGTCAGCTTCAGACTGTGCAGGATGCCTTGGCGCTGGTGTTCACCACATCAAACAGGTTGCCTGCCTTGACGTTCAGAGGCTGAGCGGTGTAGCCAGGCTTTGCAGCCAGGGACGAAAAGTCCTTACGCACTGCAGCGTTGAATGCTTCTGCTTGGACGCCTTGGCAACCTGCTGCAGCTTGCAGAGCCGTCAGGTACTGGCCTTCGCCGCGTGCCAGGTCGTTTTCAACTTGGGCATAGGAATTGATCAGCAGGCTGGCCACTTTCTTCTTGCCGCCAGCGCAGGACTCTTCAGACGACAGACCCGAAGAAACAGCGGTCGTGCCCCAGTCCCAGGTGATGTTGGTCACCACGGCCACCGTCGTGCGGGTGCCTTCAGATTCAATGCCTTGAGCAATCAAGGCGCCCAAGCCGCAATCCACGTACGAGGAAGCGAAGTCCTTCGCAGCAACACCCGTGGACAGGCCGCAGGCCAAAGCGGCGAAAGCCGACACAACAACAAGCTTCTTCATAACTAATTTCCTTTGAATCAATCCAATCCGACCTCGCGGACTTCTCCCCCAATGAGAGGCAATCAGTATATTTAAAGGTGCTCGACTTTGGTGCTACCTGTTGCGGGCACCCCTCAATACTAGGATAAGTCCGACTTGAGAAACAAGTCCCGATCCGGCGCAAAGTTGGCATACAGCGGTAGCATCGCGCCGCCCAGGGCTCGGGCGTCGGAGCCGATGACTCCGGGTTGCACCAAGGGGGGCACGACGCCCTCCCAGTTGGTGCGGGCGGAGGCCGCATGGACCTCTGCCAAGAGGGCGGCGAGCATTTCGCGGCTGAAGCTGCCGTCGATGATGGCGCCTTCCAGGTCGAGCAGGCAGGCTGCACTGTTGATGGCATGCGCAATGGCCGCCGCTGCTTGGCGCAGCCAGATCTCGGTGTGCTCCAGCCAAGGGGCTTGGAGGGCGCGTTCGTCTTGCGCGGCTTCCGGGTCCAAGCCGGCTTGGGTGTAAAGCGTCTCCAGCGTCAGCAAGGAGGCCACGGCCAAGAGTTGGGCCGGGCTTTTGCGCGTGCCGGGTGCGGTCATGCCCAAAGGCAGCGAGCCCACGGCGCCGGCATTGCCGTGCAAGCCGGCGTGCAAGTGGCTGTCGATGACCAAGCCACCGCCGATGAATGTGTCGACAAACAGATAAAGGTAGCTGCGTACGCTGCGGCCGCGCCCAGCGACCAGCTCGGCCACGCAGGCGGCGGCCGTGTCTTTCATGAAAGTGGCGGGCAGGCCGGTGCGGCGCTCGACCTCGGCGGCCAAGTCCACCAAAGTCCACGCCTGGGCGACCTCGGCAGGCAGGCCCAGCAGTTGGCGCCAGCCGCCCAGAGAGAGCGGGGCGGCCACACCAATGCCTTGCAGGCGCTCGCGCCCTTGCAGGCCTAAGCTGCGGGTGAACAGCCGCGTGCTGTGGGCGATGGCCTCCAGCACCGCAGCGGGCTCGGGGTAGAGATAGCTTTGGGTCTGGCGTTCACGCACCTGCCCGGTGAAGTCCACCAGCAGCACATCGAGGCTGCGGCGCCCGACTTTGACGCCAATCGAGAACGCGCCTTCGGGGTTGAGCATCAGCGGCACCGAAGGCTGGCCCACCTTGCCCCGCACCGGCGCGCCCTTGATCAACAGGCCTTCGTCGATCAAGCGCTTGGTGATGAGCGACACCGTTTGTGCGGTGAGGTGGGTCAGGCGCGCGATCTCGGCCCCAGGCACCGGCCCATGCAGGCGCACAGCTTGCAGCACCACGCGCTCGTTGTACTGGGCCAGGCCGCCTTGGCTGGAGCCCCGTGGCCGCAGGTGCCGCATGTCGGCTGCGGCAGCGAGGTCTGCGAGGGGCTCGGCATCAAGGGACAAGGGCTTCTCCGATCACACCCTTCTTGAGGATGAAATTGCCATAGGGCTGCAGCTCGCCGGTCAGCACGATGGCAAAGGCGCGGCGGGTGCGCTCATAAAACGCAAAGCGTTCTGTGGCCGCACATTGTGCCGCGCTCGCGTGGCCTTCTTGAGCCAGCATGGCGATGACAGCGCGCTGTTGTGCGCTTTGTTGGCCCTGGGGCCAAGCACAGACCTGCATATAGGCCACGGGCTGCTCGACCGCCGCATCCAGGGGCATCAGCGCCAGCACCGCCCTGGCTAGTTGCTCAACGGTGGCACCGGGCACTTGCAAGACGGCGCAACCGGCTTCACGCGCCAAAGCGGCGGCAGTGAAGTTGGCATCGGCCAGAACGATCTCATCGCCGTGCCCCATCTCTGCCAGCACTTTGAGGAGATGTGGCGTCAGCAGAGGCGAGATGCCTTTGAGCATGTCGATAGGCCCTTTTGATCAGGCCAGGCACTCGGCCGGGAGGTTGGCGGGATCAACAGCCCCGGTCATCACCGCCACGGTGTCGCTCATGGAGATCTTCTTGGGGTTGAGCACGGCGGCCCGCTTGCCCAAGCGCGCGACATGGATGCGGTCGGCAATCTCGAACACATGCGGCATGTTGTGGCTGATGAGGATCACGGGCAGGCCTTTGTCGCGCACGCGGCGGATCAGCTCCAGCACCATATTGCCCTCCTTCACACCGAGGGCTGCCGTGGGCTCATCCAAGATCACCACATGGCGCGCAAAGGCCGCTGCGCGGGCCACGGCCACGCACTGTCGCTGGCCACCCGAAAGCGTCTCCACCGCCTGCGTCATAGAGCGAATGCCGACCTTCAGATCCGCCATGCGCTCAATGGCCGTCTCCAGCATCTTCTTTTTGTCGAGCTGGCGCAGCACCGTGCCGGCAAAGCCAGGGCGACGCAGCTCACGACCCAGAAAAAGGTTCTCGGCAATGGTCATGGCAGGCGCCACGGCCAGGTCTTGGTAGCAGCACTCAATGCCTTCACGGCGCGCGTCCATGGGGTTGCGGAATTGCACGCGCTTGCCGTCGAGCAGGATCTCGCCTTCATCGGGTACGGTGGCGCCAGAGAGCGCTTTGATGAGCGAGGATTTGCCTGCGCCGTTGTCGCCAATCACGGCCAGGATCTCACCGGCACGCAGCTCAAAATCTACGCCGTCCAGCGCAGTGACCTGGCCGTAGCGCTTGACCAAGCCTTTGGCTTGCATCACAAGCTTCTGATTCATGATCGGTCTCCTGCCGGGCCGCCCCAAGGGAGACCGCGGCCCCCTCGGGGGGTAGCGAACGAAGTGAGCTTGGGGGTCAACGTCAGGTCTCCCGCCGGGCCGCCCCAAAGGAGACTGCGGCCCCCCCGGGGGGTAGCGAACGAAGTGAGCTTGGGGGTCAACATTAGCGTGCCCCCTTGCGCGAGAGTTGATCCACGGCCACCGCCAAGATCACCAAGATGCCGGTGATCAGCACTTGGTAGACAGAGGACACGCCCATCAAAGTCAGGCCGTTGCGCAGCACGCCCACCACGATGGCGCCGGCCAAGGTGCCCAGGATGACACCGCGCCCGCCAAACAAGCTGGTGCCGCCCAGCACCACGGCGGTGATGGCGTCCAGGTTTTCAGTTTGGCCACCGTTCGGGTCGCCCACGCCGGTGCGGGCCACGGTCAGCAGCGAGGCAATGCCATAGAACAAGCCCGCCAACACATACACACTCAGCAGCACGCGGTCGGTCGGGATGCCCACCAAACGCGTCGCTTCGGGGTTGTTGCCCACGGCATAGACATGGCGGCCCGAGGCCGTGTCGCGCAGCCAGTACCAAGTGACGAGGTAGAGCGCCACCATCAGCACCACGCCGTAGGCGATTTGGCTCTCTCCCACGCTGAAAGTATTGCCCAGCCACAGCATGCTGTCGGGCACGTTGGTGACCGTCTGAGCCGACGAGTAGAGCTGGGTGATGGCGAAGGCAATGTTGAAGGTGCCCAACGTGACGATGAAGGGCGGCAGCTTGATGCGGGTGACCAAGAGGCCGTTGATGAGGCCAAACAAGGTGGTCACGGCGATGCCGCACATGATGGCCAACGAGGGCGGCAAGCCAAAGTCAGCCGCGAACTTGGTCATGATGATGCTGCCCAGCGCCATCACCATGCCGCAAGACAAATCAATGCCAGCGGTAAGGATGATCAGGGTCTGGCCGATGGCGATGACGCCCACCACCATGACCTGTTGCAGGATCAGCGCGAAGTTGGCCGCAGTGAAGAAATTGTCGGTGGTCACACCGAAGACCACGCAAGCCACGGCCAGGGCGATGAAGGGCCCGAGCTGGCTCAAGGGGGGCAGCTTTTCTTTGAGTGACATGGAAGTTCCTTGGACGGACTCGGGCTGCAAACTGCGCTGCAGTGAGCCCGCAAGCGGGGCCGCGCCACACGGCGCAAGCCCTCTTGCACGCCGGGGCGTGGCCCCGGCGAATTCAGGCCTCAGGCCTTACTTGGTTCCCCAGCACAGCTCGGTGCCGGTCTTCACGTCTTTGCTGTCCACGCCGGGCACAGCCTTGCCAGCGATCAGGGTCACACCCGTGTCCACATAGCCGCTGGCCTTCTTGCCGCCCTTGGCATATTCCACACCGGCGGCCACGCCCATGGCCGCCATCTTCAGAGGGTACTGCTGCGAGGTGGCGGCGATCACGCCCTTGCCCACATCCGCCACGCCAGCGCAGCCGCCGTCCACCGAGACGATGATCACGCCCTTTTCCTTACCGGCCTTCTTCAGCGCGTTGTAGGCGCCTGCTGCGGCCGGCTCATTGATGGTGTAGACGACGTTGATGGCGGGGTCCTTCTGCAGGCAGTTCTCCATCGCGGTTTGGCCCTTGGCTTGGTTGCCGTCGGTATCAGCCGCGCACACGGTTTCGGGGGTGGAGGACAGCACGTTGGACTTGGCGTCATTGGCCTTCAAGCCAAAGCCCGTCATGAAGCCGTTGTGACGCTGGGCGCCCACCGGGTGGCCGGGGAAGAGGTCGAGCATGGCGATCTTGGCGGGCTTGTTGCCCAAAGCAGCCTTGGCGTACTGGCCGATCAGCACGCCGGCCTTGTAGTTGTCGGTGGCAAACAGGGCGTCTGCGCCTTCAAACGGGCTGTCCAGCGCGATCACTTGCACACCCTTGGCTTGGGCCTTCTTGACGGCCGGGATGATGGCGTCGCCGCTGGAGGTGATCAGGATGGTCTTGGCCCCTGCGGTGACCATGTTCTCAATGGCGGTGATCTGTGCGGCGGTGTCGCCGTCCTTCTTGCCCGACGCCGTCATCAGCTTGGCGCCCAGCTTCTTGGCTTCAGCTTGCGCGCCTTCCTTCATCTTCACGAAGAAGGGGTTGGTCTCGGTCTTGGTGATCAGGCCGATGACGGGCTCGCCCGCTGCAAAAGCGGGTGCAGCCAGAGCGGCCGCAGCGGCCAGGGCAAAAGCGGACAGAGTGCGGTTCATGTGTGTCTCCTGAAGGGTCATCAAGCCGCTGTGGCGCGGCGCGAGCTGGGGGTTGTGAGAAGGTCACGCCGCCCGTGGTGGTGAGGGGCTCACCCGCTGACGTCAGCGCTGGCTGGATTGTGAAACCGGATGGTTAAATAAATCAAGTGGATTGATTAATGGAAAACCCCAGTGGGCCAACAGAGGGCTCTTGGGCAGGATGCGAGCCTTCCATCCGCACGTGCTTGGGCCTTGTTGCGCCTGCGCACTGCACCCTGAACAACGAAAGTGAAGCACCATGTTTGTCGTCTGTGGCGAGGCCTTGTTTGATGTGTTCGCAGCCGGGGACACCCCCACCGGCATGATGCTGGACGCCCGCATTGGTGGCTCGCCCTTCAATGTGGCGGTGGGCCTGTCTCGGCTGGCTCAACCCGTGGCCTTTTTGGGTGGTGTCTCCAGGGGCTTTCTGGGCGACCGCCTGGGCGCAGCCTTGAAGGCCGAGGGCATTGCCCCGGACTGCGTGCAATGGCTGGACGCGCCCACCACGCTGAGCCTGATTGGCGTGGATGCAAGCGGCGTGCCCTCTTACAGTTTTTACGGTGCGGGCTGCGCTGACCGCTTGTTGCCCATGAGCGCGCTGGACACCCTGCCGGCCGCTACGCAAGCCATTCACTTTGGCTCTTACGCCATGGTGGTGGAGCCGGTGGCCAGCGTGCAGCGCGCGCTGGTGGAGCGCGAGCATCAGCGTCGCGTCATTGCCTATGACCCGAATGTGCGCCTGAATGTGGAACCCGCGCTGGAGCGCTGGCGCGAGACGCTGGACTGGATGGCCGCCCGCACCCACCTGCTGAAGGTGAGCGACGAAGACTTGGGCCTGCTTTACCCCGGCATGCCCTTTGCCGACTTGGCCGCCCGCTGGCGGGCCGCAGGCGTGCGCGCCGTGGTGGTGACGCGCGGTGGCGAAGGCGCCTTGGCTTGGACGGCAGCCGGTGCTTTTGAAGTGGCCCCGGTGCGCACCACCGTCATCGACACGGTGGGTGCAGGCGACACCTTCCAAGCCGCCATGCTGACCCGTTTGGCCGAGCTGGGCGCCCTGAGCCCCGAGGGCTTGAGCACCCTGTCTCTGCAAGCCTGGCAGGGCGTGCTGGCCTTTGCCGCCCAAGCCGCCGCCATCACCTGCGGGCGGCGGGGGGCGGACTTACCACGGCGGGCCGAGTTGCCTTGAAGGCGCCTTGCGCCGCCCACGCCGCGCTGTTCAGTCTTTACTTCAGCACTTCAGCCATGGCCTGCGCGGTGCGCTCTACGTTGCGGCTGTTCAAGCCGGCCACGCAAATCCGGCCCGAACGCACCAGATAGACGCCGAACTCCTCGCGCAGGCGGTCCACCTGAGCGGGCGACAAGCCGGTGTAGCTGAACATGCCGCGCTGCGTCAGGAAGTAGCTGAAATCGCGGCCGGGCACCTTGGCGCTGACGATGGCATGCAACTGCTCGCGCATCTGGCGGATGCGCACGCGCATCGCATCCAACTCCTCGCCCCACTGCTTGAACAAGGCCGGGTCGTTCAGGATGGTGGCCACCAGTTGGCCGCCATGCAGCGGCGGGTTCGAATAGTTGCGGCGAACGGTGAACTTGAGCTGGCCCAGCACCAACTCAGCCTGAGCCTTGTCGGGGCACACCACCGACAGCGCGCCACAGCGCTCGCCATAGACCGACAAGCTCTTAGAGAACGAGTTGGCGACGAAGAAAGACAAGCCCGCATCGGCCAGCGCGCGGATGGCATAGGCGTCTTCCACCATGCCGTCGCCAAAGCCTTGATAGGCAATGTCCAAGAAGGCGATCAGGCCGCGCTCGCGCAGCACCGGGATCAGCGCGTCCCATTGGGCAGCAGTCAGGTCCACGCCAGTCGGGTTGTGGCAGCAGGCGTGCAAGAGCACCACACTCTTGGCGGGCAAGCCTTGCAAGGTCTGCAGCAGCGCGTCAAAGCGCAGGCCGCCGGTGGCCGGGTCGTAATACGGATAAGTGTTGACCGTCAGGCCCGAGCCTTCAAACACCGCGCGGTGGTTGTCCCAGGTCGGGTCACTCACCCAAACGGCGCTGCCGGGGAACCAACGGGCAATGAAATCGGCCCCCACCTTCAAGCCGCCCGAAGAGCCCACGGTTTGAATGGTGGTCACGCGGCCTGCCTTCAGGGCCGCATGCTCGGCGCCGAACAGCAGGTTTTGCACACCGCTGCGAAAGGCCGCCAAGCCTTCCATCGGCAGATAAGGCTTAGGGCCGACATTGGCCGCCATGCGCCGCTCGGCCTCTTGCACCACGCCCATCACCGGGATGCGCCCAGCATCGTCAAAGTAAATGCCAATCGACAGATTGATCTTGCCCTCGCGCGGGTCCTTCTGGAAGTTCTCGTTCAGGGTCAGGATGGGGTCGCCGCCATAGGGCTCGATGTGGGCAAACATGGGGTGTCTCTGTGTGTTTGGGGAAGCCCGCATTATCAGGTCCCTGGCATCAGGCGTCCCACCTCACCCACTGCCCATGCGGGTGGCTGCGCGCCACATAGCGGGCTTGCAGCTCACCTTCAGGCGCCTGCGCGGTGACCCAAAAGGTTTGGGCATGGTCCTGATCTCGGCCTACACCGTGCACCGGGGGCAGCGTCGGTGGTGAGCCAAACAGGGTGGTGGAGGTGTGCAGGTCTTCGGCGCTGACCCAGGTGGCGCGGTGGCGGCGGAGCAGGTGTTGCAGGGTGCTGCGGTGCTCGGCCAGCGCAGGGCCGCTGGCGTAGTACAGCACCCAGGTGTTGAGGATGATGGGCCAGGTGTCCTTGGGCAGGCGCTCCAGCCAGGCTTCCAGCACCTGCAAGCAGCCCTGACCTGCGGGCGCTTGATGTAAGGCGGCGGGGTGCGCGCGGGCCAGGGCGATGGCGGCATCCAAGCGCTGGCGTCGGACGGTGTCGCTGGGCCAAAGACAAGCTCGCAGCCAGCGCACCGCCTCTGGCTGATGGAGGTCGATCAAGGCAGGGTCCACCCCGGCGCGGTGGGTCAGCTCAAAGGCGGTGGGTGCGTCGGCGTGAGGCGGCCAAGGGCCGATGAGTTCGCAACTGAGCTGCGGCGCATCGGGCCCTGTCGCTGGGTGGCTGGTTTGGCGGCCGGGCAAACGCGGCGAGCGCAGCGTCATACCCATCCAGGGCAGGCCCAGGTTCAGGCCGGCGCTGCAGCCGAAGTCGAACAAGGCCATGCGCACCGGCTCGGTGCTGCCCAGGGGCCGTCGGGCGCGCGTCAAGTCTTGCAGTAGCAGCCACAGCACGGCGCAGCGCCCCACCTCATTGGTTTGGGTGCTGCGGGTTCGCACCGAGTGGGCGAGGGTGGCGGCATGGGCTTGCAGGAAGTCTTCCAAGGCTGTGTCCAAGCCGGCGTCATCAGGGGCGCGCGTGCCGCCTGCGCTGGCAAACCATGCGCCCAATGCGGACGGTTCTGCCAAGACCTGGTCATGCATGGCGGCCAGCAGCAGGTTGGCCTTGCGCTGGGTCGGCTCGGCTGCGGCCAGCCAGCCGCAGGCTTGGCTGCTTTGCGCCAGCCGCTCGCACAAGCGCTGGTATAGCGGCTCTTCAGGGCAATGGTGTTGGCCAAAGTCGCGCAACAGGGAAGCGATGTCGTGGTCACTCATGGCGATGTAGCCTAAACCCAAGGCGCATGCTCAAATGTCAAGTCTTTGACATTCATCCCCAACGCGAGACCGTGCCAGCCGCTGCCCTCCTTCACCCTGCCGACTGGCTGATTGATTTGGCCTGCCCGGTGCGCTGGACGCCTGCACAACGCCAGCAATTGCAGCGCTTGGTGCCGCTCAAGCGGGTGGCCACGGGGCGCTTGGCCTTTGTGCAAGGGGCCGCGGTGTCGGCGCTCTATGGCGTGCAGAGTGGCTTGCTGGCGGCGCGCTTTCAAGGGGTGGACGGCCAAACCTCTGTGCTGGCGCAATTGCCCGCTGGCGAGCTGTTCGGCTTGGCGGCCTTTGCCACGGCCCGCCCTTCCAGCTACGAAGCCCAAGCCCTGCAGTCCAGCCAGCTTTGGGTGTTTGGACCCGAGGCTTATGTCTGGCTGATGGACGAAGTACCCGGCTTTGCGCGCTGGCTGATGGCAGAGTTCGCCCGGCGCTTTGATGGCAACTTGCAGCTCTTGCAAGCGGCTCGCCACCGCAGCGCATTGGAGCGCGTGGGCACGGTGCTGCAGGCGGCTGTTCATGCGCAAGGGGATGCGGCGAAGGCACCAGATGGCGCGCTGCGATTGGCCATCACTCAGACGCAGATCGCCGAGCAAGCGGGGCTGAGCCGCCAAACCGTCAGTGCGGTGCTGGCTCAATTGGAGCGGGCTGGCAAGGTGCGGCGGGGCTATGGGGCCTTGCGGTGGTGGCCGTGAGACGCAAGAGCTGCCCGCATGGCGTCAGCCTGGCTAGCGCAGGCTGCCCGAAATCTCCGCCGTCACCCTCGATCAGGACGCGCGCTTGAGCGTCAGTGTGAGCTTTTGGGTAATGACATGACACGCATCTCTATTGACGGTGACCGTTCCAGATGCAGGTAGGTATCCGCTCTTCGACGCCGAGACAGCAAACACGCCACTGATTTCATTCGCAATGTTGCAGGCCCCGCTTGCACCGCATACCAAGGTTTGGGCCGCCCCGCCATCGACGCGGTAGCTCACATCTGCAGCAGCAACGGGGGCGTTCAGGTCGTCCACGATGGAGAGCACCACAGAGACCCGAGCCTCAGCGGTGCAAGCGCCTTCGTCGTCGCCACCGCCGCATGCGCTGAGTGCCAACAACACAGGAAGGCAGAGCGACTTGATGAGCGTGCTTATTGATGACGTGGTGTTCGCTGTGGTTTGAAGATTTTTCATGATGGAGATGAGGTTGGAAAGATCCTACAAATAGCGATTCCAAAGCATGTTGCGGAGCCTGTTGCCGGGGTCTAGCTTCTTCTTGAGTGCGACAAACTGAGCGGCTTCAGGATATGCGCGGGTGAATTGATCCTTGGTGGCGTGCAGGCGATACGGCAGATAGTAGCGGCCCCCATGACGCAGCGTGGCTTCCACCAGTTCACGCGTCCATGCTTCAGTCGCCTGGCTGGCAGAGTCCGTCACGCGCTGTTTGTAATACAGAACGAAGCAGAAGACTTCGGTCGGTGCCCAGGTCAGCAAGCTGGTTTTGTCGGCTGGCGCGTGCCGAATCGAGACGTTCAGTGCGCCGGTTTCTTGGCGTCTGAGGATGTCCGACATCTGCCTAACGAAGGCATGAAAATTCGCGACGGGAACGAAATACTCTTGCAGCACATAGGTTGAGATGGCTCGGCTTCTGGGCTCTAGTGAGGCGGTGTCCAAGCTGGCTTCAAAATTGCGCCAGACCACGGCAGGTTTGTCCAGCAGGGAAGACTCGACCGCGCTGCGGAGAGTGCCGCCACCCGGCAGTTCAGACACCGCCCAGATGACGTTCTGCTCTTTGGCATAGCGCAGGCCTCGCGGAACCAAACGACGCGGGTCGGTGACGGGCTTGTCGGTGCGAAGCCAACTGATGGCTGTCGGGGCATTGAAGTTTGGCGGTGACAGATCCGCGTTGTGCAAGACGACGGCACTGTTGCCGAGTACCTCTTGTCGAAACCAGGTGGGGTAGTATTCCAGCGATATCGCCTTCACCACGCGCTCAATTCGAGCGTTGTCCTCCAGGTCCAATTCGACTTCCGTGATGATGCCCAGACCACCGTAGCCCCCTACCGCAGCGCGGAAGATCTCTGCGTTCTGCTGCCGCGATGCTTCGACGACCTCGCCATTAGGCAGAACCAATTGCAGCGCCCGCACCGAGTTCACTAAAGCCCCGCGCCCCACATACCGTCCATGGCAGTTTACTGAGACCGAGCCGCCCACGGTGAAGTTGGAGTAGCTCTGCATGATCTTCACGGATTGCTCGTGCGGGTCGATATGGTCTTGGATGCTGCGCCATGTCGTACCTGCCCGAACTCTAATCGTGCGGCTTGCTGGGTTGTAGGCGACGACGCCACTCAAGCCGCGCATGTCGATGTGTAGAGAGTCGGGGGCGGCGATCTGGCCACCCATTGAATAGCGACCGCCGCCAATCGACAGCGCCCCCGGCCATGCCTTAACGGCCTTCTGCAGTTCATCAGTTGCTACGGGCTTCAGTTCACGCGCGACGGCGACTGGATTGAGGCCCGTGACATCGTTGATCAGGACGCGATGGGTATTCTGCGCAGTGGCATTCAGGCTGGTGGTCGCCAGCCCTGTGATTGCAAGTGCTTCCAGAAAATCTCTGCGGTTGGAGTTTGGATGTGTCATGGGCCTTACTTCGGTGATGCGCTGTCTGGTGCAGCGGGCCTCCACAGAAACATTTCAGCGCTGAGGAGCGCAGCCGTCACTTCGAGCAGCTCATCGATCAGGTGGCGGTGACGCAGGCGTGCAATGGCACTTGAACTCCCGCACGACTGGTGTAGCGCCTGTGCCCTCGCACTCTACAGAGCAATTGGAGTGGGTGCGCTGCTCGATGGCGTAGAACACGATGAAGAGGAGACCTACGATACCTCCGATCTTCGAGACGAGGACGGCGCGCTTCTTGACCTCTTGTCGTGTCCAGGGCCGTGTCGTTTGGAGAGTGTCTGTGAGCTGACCTCCAAAGTAGAAACGCTCACACCCGTCACACTGCAGGTAGCTGTAGTAGCGCCAGTTCAACCATGCCACCGCAGCAATGATCGCCAGCATGGCCAGCGCAGGGTGAATGAGGACCAGGCCCAGCCCCGACAGCACAATGGCAATGAGTATGGGCAGCAGTGGCATCCGAAACTTCGGCGACTCTGCCTTGAGGCTCAGCCACTCAGGATGTGAGATGGTTCTGGAGAGTCCAGCGCCACAGGCCGGACACTTATAGCGACGCAAGGGCATTGTCTTGAAGGGCCTGTGCTTGGTGGAGGCTATGGCTTTCACTGCTGTACGCTTGCACCCAAGGTCGGGTTCCCGGGACTTCAGTTCGCGTGGCCTGGCGCGCCGAGGGTGAGAGCCCGTTCATTGTCGCGGGAGTTTGGTGAGGCGCACAGTTTGTGCTTGGCAACTGGCAACTGGCTGCGATGGACCATCACCCAGACCCAGATCGCCGAACAAGCCGGGCTGAGCCGCCAACCGGTCAGTGCGCTGTTGGCGCAACTGGAGCAGGCGGGTAAGGTGCGGCGGGGCTATCGGGCTTTGCTGTGGTGGGGGAGGTTTGACGCTACGCGCTTAAGGAGCGCGCCTTGAATCACACGCCGCTATGCAATCTGAAATGACTCTGAAGGTCGCCTTGCTCGTCGCGATGAATGGGTGGCTGCTCGCCTGCGCCAAGGCGGTGTTGAAGAGGCTGGGGTTTACTTCTTGGACCGACACCATGCCATCACTCGGGCGCGACCCGGCCAGATCGATGATGCCCAAAAGGGGGCGGGTGCCAAAAACGCAGGTCGTTACCACCGTGGGGCGCGCGATGGTTGCCATGTCCGTTTCTGAGGCAGTCAGCGCGCCGCACTCGCCCGTGAGCCATCGAAATGCGCGCCAACCCGCCACCCTGCGACTCAGCGCCATTGAGTGCATGGGCGAGGCCACCAGAATGAGGTGGCAAGGCTGGCCGGCCCTTGCAATTTGGGGGACTGCCATCCTGGCCAACACACCGCCAAAGGAGTACCCCACCAGCACATAAGGGCCCCGGGCTGCGAGTGAGTGGAGCTGGGCTTCGAGCCGCCCTTGAATCTGGGCGAGCGTCTCGCGTGAGGGGTGATAGCCAAAGTAAAGGGCTTCGACACCCAGTTTGGCGACTTGCCTCAGCAGTGCGGCTCTGAAAATACTTCGGCCGCCGATGCCATCGATGAAAAGAAGTTGGAGCATTCGCTTGTCTGCATGCGGGTCAATATTCAGTGCCGCCGCAAGCATTCTGTTCCATCATGGCGATCAGCAAGATACCCGCGCCTTTCTAGAATCATCTCCTATGCTCCATCACCTCTCCCTCGGTGTTCGAAACCTCGCCCATGCGGCAGCGTTCTACGATGCCTTGCTCGCCCCGCTGGGTTTTCGGCGAGTGTTTGAAGACGAAACCGCCGTGGGCTACGGCTGGGAAGACGGCAAGGACAAGCTGTGCCTGAAGCTGCGTGACAAGGCCTCAGCGCCAGGCGCAGGTTTTCATGTGGCCTTCAGCGCGCCCAACCGTGTGGCGGTTGCACAGGCCCATGCTGCTGCATTGCAAGTGGGCGGCCGTGACAACGGTGCGCCGGGCTTAAGGCCGCACTATGGCGCGCATTACTTCGCCGCTTTCTTGATCGACCCCGACGGTCATGCCATCGAAGTCGTGATCAACACCCCGTCCTAGTGCATGAAGGCAAGTGGTACCTATCCACTGCAGGATGCACCCCGAAGAAAGAGCCTCACGCCCAAGCCAGATTGATCTTCTTTTTTGTGGCCGCGCAGTCCCGCAGATAAAGATTGATCAGGCTTTGATAGGGAATGCCGGTCTCTTCTGAGAGCGACTTGAAGTAGGCCACGGCGTCTTGATCCAATCGAATCGTCACCGGCTTCTTGAGTTGCGCTGCATAGGGATTTTTTCTGGCTGCGGTGAAGTCATATTCTTTACGCATGGGGCACTTTCATGGATAGGCTTGGCGCTCGCGGCCTTCGGCCTTGCGGGCAGAAATGATGCGGATGACATGGCCTTCGGATCGGTAGCAATGGCAGACAACAAGGAGCCTGAGGCTGCTGCTCAGCCCGAGCAGCACAAAACGTTCTTCGTTGTCGGAGTGGTCCGGGTCATCGATGAGCTTGGCGTTCTCATCGGCGAAAACGGTCTGGGCGTCTTCAAAGCGCACACCGTGCTTGCGCAAATTCGCAGCCGCCTTCTGGGGATCCCACTCAAATCGAAGCATGGCTTAAGTGTATGCACTGTGTACGTACACCGCAAGCCTCGAGCGGATCACGTCCGGATGCCGTCCGCGATGGGTCTTCAGGCCACGCGATTGAGGTGGTGATCAACACCCCACCGTGACGCACGCCGGCCCATAGGCCTGCACAAACTCTGGCGGCATGCGTTTGGGGGCGCCGTTGCTGATGGCGATGCACACCAACTGCCAGCTGCCGCGCAGCACCGTGCTGCTGTCGCTGCTGCGCTGGAGTTGAAAGCAGCGCTCCATGCGCAGCTTGCCGTCGCCGGGCATGAGCCAGGTGGCGAGGGTCAGGGCTTCGCCCTCAAAAGTGGGCAGTAGGTAGTCGTACTCGCCACGCTGGATGGCCATGGCGCGGTCCAGGCGGTGGTAGTCGGTTAGGCTCAGCCCCAGGGCTTCAGAGTGGGCCCAGCCAATGCGCTCGCACCACTGCACATAGACGGCGTTGTTGGTGTGGCCCAGGCCGTCGATGTCGGCAGGGCCGGGGCGCACAGTCAGCGTGAAGGGGTGAGGGTGGTCCCATGTCATGCGCGCAGCATAGCGGCTGGCGCGCGGGTGCGCGGGCGCCCACGGCCGCCTGGTCACTCAGCCCTTGAGCGCCGCCTCAATGTCGGCCGCCATCTTCTCGGGCGCGTCCTGTGGCGCATAGCGTTTCAGCACGCGGCCGTCTTTGCCAATCAAAAACTTGGTGAAGTTCCACTTGATGGCTTCAATGCCCAGCAGCCCGGGCTTCTCGGCCTTGAGCCATTGGTAGAGCGGGTGGGCGGCTTGGCCGTTGACCTCGATCTTGGCCATCATGGGGAAGCTCACACCGTAGTTCATCTCGCAAAACGAGGCGATCTCTTCGTTGGCGCCAGGGTCCTGCCCACCAAACTCGTTGCTGGGGAAGCCCAGCACGGTCAGGCCTTTGCCGCCGTATTGTTCGTGCAGGGCTTGAAGGCCCTTGAACTGGGGTGTGAAGCCGCATTGGCTGGCGGTGTTGACGATGAGCAGCACCTGACCCTGATAGTCGGCCAGCTTCACCGGCTGGCCGGTGATGGATTCAGCGTCGAAGTCGTAGATCGTGGGCATGGTGGGCGGGGCCTCGTGGGCCTCTTTGGTTTGGGGTTGCCATGCTAGACCCGCCCCGCGTGCCGCGCTGGGCTGCAGCCATTAAACCCGAGACGGGCTCAGGGGCGGGCGTCGGGGCGCGCCCTCAGGGCCGCAGGGCGGCCAGCGCCGCACTGGCGATGATCAGCGCGCCGCCCAGTGCGAGTTGCGCGTCCATGTGGCCGGCACCCAGGGCCAGGGCCGAGCCGGTGGCCCAGAGAATCTCGGTCAGCATGATGATGGAGGTGGCTTGCGCGGGCAGACGTGAGGCCCCGTATTGCAGCGCCAGGTTGCCTGCCAGCATCACGCCCACCAAGCCCAGCACCCAGGCCACCCACGTGGGCGAGGGCGGCGGCAGGTGGGCATGCTGCAGGCCCAGTGCCAGCACGCCCGAGACGATGGCTCCGCCCGCAAACATGGCCAAGCCCCGCGCGGCTTCGCTGCGGGCGGATTCACGGCGCAGCATGATGTTGTTCAGTGCAAAGCTGATGCCGCCCAGCAGACCCAGCAGGTCGGTGGGGTGCAGGGTCAAAGAGAGGCCGCCTTGGCGGGGCCACAGCACCATCAGCGCGCCGCCCAGGGCGAGTACCACGCGGGCCATGGCCATGGGGGTGATGCGCTCGTGCAGCAGCAGCCGGGCCAGCAGCACGGCCCACAGCGGCATCAGGTAAAACAACAGCACCACGCGCACCACGTCGCCCTGGGTCACGCCCCAGTTGAACGACGCATTGGTGGTGCCCGCGGCCAGCAAGATCACCCACAGAGAGGGGTGGGTCAGCACCTCACGCCAAGCGGTGGGGCGCCACAGCGTCAGCACGCCCACGGCCAGGGTGAAGATGGCGGCGGTGGCCATCAGCGGGTGCAGGCCGGCGGCTTCCAACTGCCGCATGGGCCACCAGGCCAGGCCCCAGACCATGGCATTCACCAAAAGGGCGCCCACGGCGGGCAGGGGCAGGCGCGCAGGGCTGCTCACAAGCAATCAGACCAGGGCAGGCAGCGGCTTAGGCTTGGCTGCGGGCGGCGCGGCGCTTGCGCCACCACATCACGCCCAGCACAACGGCCCCAATGCCCAGCAGCGCAAAAATGCCGTACTGGAAACGATGCAGGATCGCGAACATCCAGTCGAAATTGCGGGCGCCAAAGTAGCCCAGATAGACCCAGATGGGCACGCTGATGAGGGCGGCCACGCCGTCCATCAAGAACCAGGTCCCAAAGCTGACGCGGCGCGTCATGCCTGCGGTAAAGAACACGGGGGTGCGCAGCCCCGGCAGGAAGCGGGCCACGAACATGACCCAGCGGCCATACTTTTCAAAGGCGCCTTGGGCGGCTTCAAAACGCTCGGGGGTGATGAGGCGGCGCACCCAGCCCCAGCGCATCACGCGCTCGCCCTGGTAGCGGCCCACCAAGAACACCAAGCCATCGCCGATCATGACCCCGGCCATGCCCACGGCAAACATGGTGTGCACATCGGCATAGCCCAGGCCGGCAATCACACCGCCCGTCACTAGGGTCACATCTTCAGGCACCGGGACGCCAAAGCCGCACACCAGCAGCATGGTGAACACTGCCAAGTAGCCGTACTCGGTGAAGATCGGGAGCAGGACGTTGAATACTTCCATGAATCTCTGTGTACAGGGCCTGCTGGGGGCCGCGTCGGTTGGCATTGGGGTGCCACGATCCATCGCGGCCCGCCTTTATAGCAGCATCGGCCAAAGCGATCTTGCGCCAGGCTTAGTGAATTGTTCGGCAGGGCCTCTGGCAAACTGGCCTGATTCCCTGTCTTGAACGCCTTCGCCCCCATGCCTCGCCCTATAGAAGCCCTGATCCATCCCGACGCCTTGGCCCACAACCTCGGCCGCGCCCGCGCGCTGGCGCCCGACGCCAAAGTCTGGGCCGTGGTCAAGGCCAATGCTTACGGGCACGGCATCGAAAGAGCCTTTGAGGGCCTGCGCGGTGCCGACGGCTTTGCCCTGCTGGACTTGGCCGAAGCCCAGCGCCTGCGCGACCTGGACTGGCGCGGCCCCATCCTGCTGCTGGAAGGCGTGTTTGAGCCGCGCGACCTGGAGTTGTGCTCGCGCCTTGGCCTGTGGCACGCCGTGCATTGCACCGAGCAGATCGACTGGCTGGCGGCCCACAAAACCCATGTGCCGCACCGCGTGTTCTTGAAGATGAACACCGGCATGAACCGCCTGGGCTTCGCGCCTCAGGCCTTCAGAGTGGCTTGGGCGCGGCTGAACGTGCTGCCCCAGGTGGACGAGATCTCCTTGATGACCCACTTCTCGGATGCCGATGCCGACCGCTTTGGCCGCAGCGGCATTGCGCACCAGGTGGCAGCGTTTCACGAGGCCACCCACGACCTGCCGGGCGAACGCAGCCTGGCCAACAGTGCCGCCACGCTGCGCCACTGTGCGGATGCCGGTGTGCGGGCCGACTGGGTCCGCGCCGGGATCATGAGCTATGGCGGCGTGCCGGATTACCCCGAACACGACGCCGCGCACTGGGATTTGAAGCCCGCCATGACCCTGCGTTCGCGCCTCATCGCTGTGCAGCAGGTGCAACCCGGCGACAGCGTGGGCTATGGCTCCAGCTTTGTGGCCGAGGCGCCGCTGCGCATTGGCGTGGTGGCCTGCGGCTATGCCGACGGCTACCCGCGCCACTGCCCCACCGGCACGCCGGTGCTGGTGGATGGCCAACGCACCCGCACCGTGGGCCGGGTGTCCATGGACATGCTCACCGTGGACATCACCCACCTGCCTGCCGCCGGTCTGGGCAGCGAGGTGACGCTGTGGGGCCAAGGCCCCCAAGGCCAGACCCTGGCCATTGATGAAGTCGCCCGCGCCGGCGGCACGATTGGCTACGAGTTGATGTGTGCGCTCGCGCAGCGGGTGCCGGTACAGGCCGAGCGCAGCCTGCGATGAGTTCGGCTTTGGCAGGCGTAACCGGCCACCTTACATACCATGGCTTCAGTGCTGGCTGCGGACTGGTACCGAGCATGTCATGGTGGCGACGCGAGCGCGCGGAACGTACTGATCGTACTGAGTAGGGGTGCCCTGACTCTTTGCGTCTACCAGCACCTGATGCGAGCGTCCGTTCGTCGCTAAGCCCCGAAGTCCCATGTCCTCATGCCACTCAACGACGGCCTTGCTTCGCGGCCCGTCCAATGATTGAGTAGATGTCTCGGTGACTGGCTGGTACGGGGCGGTCGGATATGTGCCAACGCGAGCCAGCATCACTACGCCTTCTGGCGATAGGCGGACAAATGGATAGCCTGGGTCGCGCAGCGGTAATGGGCCCTTCGTGACAGGTGCCTCGGGGCTCCAGCCCATGGCGCCATCGAAGGAGCTGAATCGTGACGGCCGGGTGGCGGGATTGTGGACTCTCCCACGAAATGCGTTCCAGACGACGACCGCACGCCCATTCGCGGCATCTACGGTCGGCTCCGTGGCCTCAAAGCCGGCCTGACTACGACTTAGCTCCACAGCAGGCAGCCAGCCCGCCAGCGGGTCAAAACGGGCCACTACGACTTTGGGCGCGACTGTGGGCTCCTTGTGTGACCAAGTCACGAAGGCATTGCCAGCAGCGTCGATGGCGGCTTGCGGTCCGCGGCGGTAATCTGTCCATCCGGTTGACGCCAGGGGCGTTGGGGTCGTCCAGCCCGACAGTGGGTTGAACATTGAGGCCACCACCCGGGTCTTTGACGATATCCCAGACCATGTCAGTACAGCTTGACCGGAGTCGTTCAGGTCCAAAGAGGCAGCGAACTCTGCGCTCGATTGTGGAAAGTTGTGTGCTTGCCCCCAGCCACCCTGAGGGTGGTAGTGGACGGCAGATCGGTCACCGGCAAGGGTTTGCAAGATCACAATGCCCACACCGTGCTCATTGACGGCTGTGGTGACATCAAGGCCACTCACCTGCGATGTGCCCAGATTTGTCCAGGCACCCCAGCCAGATGCTGGGTCGAACGCTATCGCGCGAGGTGGTGCCCAAGTGCTGCGGTTTTCCCGGAGCAAGACCAGCAACGCATGTCCACGTGGGCCGACTGACAGTTTGAGATCAGTCGAAAATATAGTCGGGTCCAAACGCCTGCTGTGCTCGAACAAGACCTCAGGCTGCTGCCACTGGCCCCCGGCAGGGCGCCTTTGTGCGTACACCACTAAGCGCTCGCCAGCGTCACGCAGCATGGAGTAGGCAGCAAGAATGTTGCCGGCGCGATCAATGCCAACGCCCACGCTTTCGACATAGCCTGGCTCAGGGTGCAAAACTTCAATGTCACCCCATTTGGGAGGGCACACGGTCTCTGCTTGCGCGAAGGGGGATGTCCCCAAGCAGGCCAGCAGCAAGATAGCGAGCCGACGCCGGACGATCAAGGAGAGAGTGATCACGAGCGAGTCCTTTAATTTAGAGCGTGCCGCTGAACAGGCATGCTAGCCAGTATGTGGGAGGCGCAGTCACCAGGTAAAGGTTGCAGCTAGGGGGACACTCGATTACCGCAGGAGGCTCCACTCGGCCGGGACATTCCGGCGTCGCGGGTGGATTTGGTGACGCATTTCACTGCGCCCGTCTGTTGTGGCCGACGACGCTGACGAAGGCCACACAGTTGGCGACAGAAGCTTGTGCGCTTGTTCACCATTGGGGGTACCGTGCATGGGTTGTTTCATCACAAGAGGGTGTCGTATGGGTAGCGCATTGGCCACATTGTTCGTGGGCTTGATCGTCGGGGCGGTGGCTCGGCTGCTGATGCCGGGGGATCAGAAGATCGGTTGGATCCTCACCTGCGTGTTGGGCGTGGCGGGTTCTTTTTTGGCCAGCACGGCTGGGCAAGCCATGGGCTGGTACGGCCCAGGCCAGGCGGCAGGCTGGATCGCCTCGGTGCTGGGGGCGCTGGCGCTGCTGTTCATCGTGGGCCGTTTGATGCGCGGCCAGAGTTAAGGAGCCTGGCCGCTGGGGGCTTGACGAGTTTTCTACAATCTCGTCATGAACACCTCGACCCTGCCCTATACCCGCGCGGCGGATCTGCCCGCCATCCTCGCGTCTCGCATCGCCATCATTGATGGTGCCATGGGCACCATGATCCAGCGCTACAAGCTGGGCGAGGCGGACTTCCGCAACGCGGCGCTGGCGGGGCATGGCAAGGACCTGAAGGGCAATAACGATCTGCTGGTCTTGACCCGCCCGGACGTGATTCGCGAGATTCACGAACAGTACTTGGCGGCCGGAGCCGACCTGATTGAGACCAACACCTTCGGGGCGACATCGATTGCCCAGGAGGATTACGACCTGGCCCCGCTGGCGCGCGAGATGAACTTGGCCGCTGCCCGCATTGCCCGCGCCGCAGCCGATGCCTACAGCACGCCCGACAAGCCCCGCTATGTCGCGGGTGCCTTAGGCCCCACGCCGCGCACCGCCAGCATCAGCCCTGAGGTCAACGACCCGGGCGCACGCAATGTCAGCTTTGACCAATTGAAGGACGCCTACAAAGAGCAAGCTCAGGCCTTGTTGGACGGCGGCGTGGATGTCTTCTTGGTCGAAACCATTTTTGACACGCTCAATGCCAAGGCCGCGATCTTTGCGTTGGATGAGCTGATGGAAGAAACGGGCGAGCGCCTGCCGGTCATCATCTCCGGCACCGTCACCGACGCCTCAGGTCGCATTCTCTCGGGCCAAACCGTGGCCGCGTTCTGGCACTCCGTGCGCCATGCCCGGCCGCTGGCTGTGGGCCTGAACTGCGCCCTGGGCGCCACAGTGATGCGGCCCTATATTGAAGAGCTGAGCCGTGTCGCTGGGGACACTTTCATCAGCTGCTACCCCAATGCCGGCCTGCCCAACCCCATGAGCGACACCGGCTTTGACGAGACGCCTGATGTGACCGGCCGCCTCATGGGCGAGTTTGCCAAGTCGGGCTTCTTGAACATTGTGGGCGGCTGCTGTGGCACCACCCCCGAGCACATTGCCGCCATCGCGGCCAGTGTCAAGACCTACCGGCCGCGCAGCCGCCACGACCCGCTGTTCAGCGCCCTGGCGGCCTGAGTGAGCGTGGGCGCCCCCCTGTTGGGGGCGTCAAAAAGGCCCGAAATCGTCCCCGACCATGGGTCGGGTCATGGCCGAGTCTTCGTCCGGGGCTTGGCGCGGCTGTTGCGTGGCCAAGGACTGGGCTTGCCCCCTTGCGGCCGAGCCGTGGATGACATGCAGCAGCTTGCGCTCCAGGGCGTCGATCTCGTCCTGCATGGCGCGTACCAACTGGCAATAAACGCGCTGCTGGCGGCCGCTCTCCCGCAGGCGCTCGGCCAGGCGCTGGGAGACGGCAATCAGGAGTTTGGTCGCGGTTTCCGGTGAGTCGTCCATCAGGCGGCGCAAAGACCGACGCGACAGCGCCGCACCCGTGACGGGCGAACTCGCCACACAGGAAGCGGCGCGCGGCGCGCCATCCAGCAGGCCCATCTCGCCAATCAGGTTGCCGGGGCCGAGCACCGACATCACGATGGGTTCGGTGCGGCTGATGACAGTGGACTCCACCGTCACATCGCCATGCAAGATCAGCAGCATGTAGCCGGTTTGCTCTTGATCGCCTTCGCGAAACAAGAGCGCGCCGTCGTCATAAGACACCAGGCGCATATAGCTGACCACGCAACGGGCCTCAGCCGCAGTCAGCTCTGAGAGCGCGGTGGGCGTGCGCAGCAGGGCCTCGGCCTTGGCGGCCAAGGTCGGTTCTTCGAGGATGGAGCGGGGCGAGAGTACGCCGTGCTCAGAGGCGGTGGAATCCATGGCCGAACGATAACCCCTTCAGCAGGCTTTGCGGCTTAGGTAAAATTAGGGGCTCCAAGGAGCGTTGCAGCAGTGCGGAATGCGTCACTGTCAGGCTTGGGCCATCCGGTCATGCGGACGATAACCACGCTCACCCCCGGGTGAGGTGCGTCTTGTGCAGCCGCAGCTTCCTGGGGCATTTTGAGCTTTCCCGCCGATTTGCCATGCCCAATTTCTCTGCCGCTCCCTCTCCCATGCGCCTTTCTGGCCTGGAGCCTGTCGTCCTCGACCAGAACTCCTTGTTCCTGAACATCGGCGAGCGCACCAATGTCACGGGCTCTAAAGTCTTTGCCCGCATGATCCTGGAGGGGCGCTTTGAAGACGCGCTCTCGGTGGCCCGCCAGCAGGTCGAAAACGGCGCCCAGGTCATCGACGTCAACATGGACGAGGCCATGCTGGACAGCCAGGCGGCCATGGTGCGCTTCCTGAACCTGATCGCCTCTGAGCCCGACATCGCCCGCGTGCCGGTGATGATCGACTCCTCCAAGTGGAGCGTCATCGAGGCGGGCCTGAAGTGCATCCAAGGCAAGGGCATCGTCAACAGCATTTCACTCAAAGAGGGCGAGGCGGAGTTCATCCGCCAGGCCACCTTGGTGCGCCGCTACGGCGCCGCCGCCGTGGTGATGGCCTTTGACGAACAAGGCCAGGCCGACACCTTTGCGCGCAAAACCGAGATCTGCGAGCGCGCCTACCGCGTGCTGGTGGACCAGGTCGGCTTCCCGGCCGAAGACATCATCTTCGACCCGAACATCTTCGCCATCGCCACCGGCATTGAAGAGCACAACAACTACGCGGTGGACTTCATCGAGGCCACGCGCTGGATCAAACAGCACCTGCCCGGCGCCAAGGTCTCGGGCGGCGTGTCTAACGTCAGCTTCAGCTTCCGCGGCAACGAGCCGGTGCGCGAGGCCATCCACACGGTGTTCCTCTACCACGCCATTCAGGCGGGCATGGACATGGGCATCGTCAACGCCGGCATGGTGGGCGTGTATGACGAGCTGAACGCCGACTTGCGCGAGCGGGTCGAAGACGTGGTGCTGAACCGCCGTGCCGACGCCACCGAGCGCTTGCTGGAAGTGGCCGAGCATGTGAAGGGCGTGGCCAAGGACGACACCGCCCGCCTGGCCTGGCGCGCCGCCCCGGTCAAAGAACGGCTCTCGCACGCCCTGGTGCATGGCATCACCGAGTTCATTGAGGTGGACACCGAAGAGGTCTGGCAGCAGATCCAAGCCGAGGGCGGCCGCCCCTTGCATGTGATCGAAGGCCCGCTGATGGCCGGCATGAATGTGGTGGGCGACTTGTTTGGGGCGGGCAAGATGTTCTTGCCCCAGGTGGTCAAGAGTGCCCGCGTGATGAAGCAGGCTGTGGCCCATTTGCTGCCCTACATCGAGGCTGAAAAGGCAGCGCTGATTGACGCGGGCGGAGAAGCCAAGGCCAAAGGCAAGATCGTCATTGCCACCGTCAAGGGCGATGTGCATGACATCGGCAAGAACATCGTCTCGGTGGTCTTGCAGTGCAATAACTTTGACGTGGTAAACATGGGCGTGATGGTCCCGGCCCAGGCCATTTTGGCCAAGGCCAAGGAGGAGGGCGCCGACATCATCGGCCTCTCCGGGCTCATCACCCCCAGCCTCGAAGAGATGCAGCATGTGGCCGCCGAGATGGAGCGCGACCCCTACTTCCGCGAACGTGGCATGCCGCTGCTGATCGGCGGCGCCACCACCAGCCGCGTGCACACGGCCGTCAAGATCTCGCCGCATTACAGCGCGCCGGTGGTCTATGTGCCGGACGCATCGCGTGCGGTGGGCGTGTGCTCGGACTTACTCTCTCCCGAGCGCTCAAGCGAATACGTCACCGAACTCAACGCAGATTATGAGCGGGTTCGCCAACTGCATGCCAACCGCAAAGCCACGCCCTTGGTGACCCTGTCCCAAGCGCGGGCTAACAAGGCGCAGATGGACTGGGCCGTTGCGCCCGTCAAGCCGCGCTTTCTGGGCCGCCGGGTGTTCAAGCAGTACGACCTGGCCCAGCTGGCCGCCTGCATCGACTGGGGTCCTTTCTTCCAGACTTGGGATTTGGCGGGACCCTACCCGGCTGTTCTGCAAGACGCGGTGGTGGGCGATGCGGCCTGCAAGGTGCTGGCCGATGGCCAAGCCTTGCTCAAGAAGATCATCGACGGCCGCTGGCTGCAGGCCCATGGCGTGATGGGCTTCTACCCGGCCAACACGGTGGGCGACGATGTGATCGAGGTCTATGCCGACGAGACCCGCCAGCAGGTGCTGCTGCGCTGGGCGCCGCTGCGCATGCAGACCGAGCGGCCGGTGGTGGACGGCGTGAAGCGGCCCAATCGCTCGCTCGCTGACTTCATCGCCCCCAAGGGTAGCCACCCCGACTACATTGGCCTGTTTGCCGTGACGGCCGGTATGGGCGCTGAGGCGCGCGCTGCGGCGTTTGAAGCCGCGCATGACGACTACTCGGCCATCATGCTCAAGGCCTTGGCCGACCGCTTGGCTGAAGCCTTTGCCGAGCGCCTGCACCAGCGCGTGCGCACCGAGCTGTGGGGCTATGCGGCGGATGAGCAACTCACGAACGAGCAGCTCATTGCCGAGCAATACCAAGGCATTCGGCCGGCGCCGGGCTACCCAGCCTGCCCGGACCACGGCGTTAAGGCGGAGATGTTCAGCGTGTTGGCCTGCGAGGAGATTGGCATGGGCCTGACCGAAAGCTTGGCCATGACCCCAGCGGCCAGCGTCAGCGGCTTCTACCTGGCCCACCCGCAGGCGGCTTACTTCAATGTGGGCCGGATTGGCGGCGATCAGGCCGAAGCCTGGGCGGCCTCGCTGGGGGTCGATGCGGCAGAGGCGTCGCGCCGCTTGATCACCGTGCTGGACGACAAGCCGGGCGCCTGAGCATAAAAGCTGGCATTGAGCTGGGTCTCGCGGATCACGTAGGCCCGGTAGCGCTGGAAGAGGTCGGCATCGACCTCGCCAGCGTGGGTCCAGAAACGGTCGAGGTCGCCCACCTGGACCATGCCGGGGACGTTGTAGAAGGCATCGCCCAAGGTGACCACCGGGGTGCCGTGAAACAGCGACTGAAGCGCCGTGGTGCTGTTGACGGTGACCACGCCCTTGGCGGCCTTGAGAATGGTCGGCAGGTGCAGATCGTGCACATAACGCACCCGATCGCTCAGCTCAAACTTGGCCGCCGCAGAGGCAATCTGCCGGGTGAAGTCGTTGTAGGGGCGGTCCATCGGGTGGTGCTTGAAGACCAGCCAATCCCCTTGGTCTGCGCGCGCCGCAAAAGACTCCAGCACATCGTCAATGAACGGCAGCATGGAGTCATAGCGCGAGTGGTGCAGGATCTGGCTGTCGTTCTGCACTTGCAGCGGCACCAAGAAAAAGCGTTTGTGCCGCTCGGCAGCGGTCAGCGCGGCCCAATCGCCGCGATCCAGCCAGCGGTACTTCCATTTGCGCCAATCCCCCCGCAGCCAGCGAAGAAACTCGGGAATGGGCGCCAAGCTGCGATGGTGGGCGTAGTGCGGGTACTGCGACTTGGCACGATGCGCGGCCAAGCCGTAGTGAAAGGCGCAGTGGGCCATGGCCGCAAAGCTCTGGCCAGTGGGCTGCACCGTGGGGGTGGGTTCGATCTCCAGTTGCCGATAAAACTCGGCGTCGATGGGGAGCGCAGACTCAGCGTTCACGCCACCACGCTCCAGCGTCACGTAGTCGGGGCGGATATAGCCCTCTTCAAACACATAGACAGCGACGCCCGCCTCTTCGGCGGCGGCCATGGCTTGGGCATGAAGATGCCGTGACTGACCGAACAGCACCAGGGCATCAATATTCAAGTCGGCCAGCAACTCGCGGATGCGATGCGGCCACGCTGCCATGGGGGCCTGAAAGCGGATGACGCCTGGGTCGGTAAAGAACTTGTCGTCACCGCCGTTGAAATTGACCTTCCACACCGCTTGCCCCTGGGCGCGCAGGAACCCCGCCAGCCGTTCAAAAAACGGCCCCATCGGGCCTTGCAGCAGCAAAGTGCGCTGATGGCCCAAAAGGAGGTGCAAAGACCGGGGTGTCATGTGTGTGATCTGTGGAGATCACAGGAAGGCCGCCACCGAGCGCAGTGGCTCCTGTGCGGCCTGAGCCGACTTGGACAAACTGCGCCCAGGCCAACGATCCCCCTGTGCTTTGCGCCAGTCTAGCGGCAATGCCCCAAGAAACAGACCCCCAACTTAGGTGTCCGCTGAGGTCTCAATTGGAGGTGTTGGTGCCTGCTCTCAGGCGCTTGCCCCAGCGCAAAGCCATGCGCCAAGCCTGCCGTGGCAGTGTGGTGGCGGTGGGGCCTTCGGTGTCGCGCCAGTGTTGCAGTTCCTCAACAGCCCGCTCGGGTGTGCAGAAGTAGCCGCTGTGGCGGCTGACATAGCTGGGATAGAGCACCAAGGTGGCGGCCGTCAGGCTGTCCAAGTCCAGGGGGCGACGGGGGCGCGTCAGGGGCTGGCGGTCGTCCGTCAAGCCCCAGCCCGCGTAAAAGGGGCAACCCCATACCACCACGGGTGTGCCGCGCAGCAGGGCTTCAAATCCGGCCAGCGATGTGAGCACATGCACCTGATCCACCTGCCGCAGCAGCTTATCCATAGGGGTATCGGTGATGATCTCGTCGCAGAAGTGGACGGCACGGGCTTCTTTGGCGCCGGGCTCACGCAGTTGGGCCACCACGTCGGGGTGGGGCTTGTAGATCAGGTGGGCGTCTGGGCGCTCGGCACGCACGGCTTTGAGCAGGCCCAAATTGGTGTTGATGCCGGGCGCGCCCCAGCGCAAGGCCGCGTCATCTTCCACCTGCCCCACCACCAGTACCACCGGTCGCTGGGTTTCGGGGCGGCGCCACGGCGTTTGGCCGACGTTGTATTTGGTCACCCCCAGTGCCAAGATGCGCTCTCGCAGTTGCGCGGCCCGGGCTTTCAGGGCGGGGCTGAAGTCGGTGTGCAGCAGCAGGTGCTCCAGGTCAGACGGCTGGCTGGCGTTGTAATACAAGCCGCTGCGGTCCATCACCCAAGACAGCGGCCGCACCAGGTCGGCACCCAGGCCCACCGAGCGCAGAAATCCGTCTTCCAGCCGAACGACCTGTACCGGGGGGCTCAAGTCCTGGGCCGTGGGGGGCAACTCGCGCTGGCCCCACACCACCAGGGTGCTGCCGGGGGCAATGGGCTTGCGCGGGCCTTGGAAACGCACCTCGCTGCCTGCGAAGAAGTCTTCGACGATGGGCCTTTTCCAGGCCGAAAACCCCACGGCCACCACACTGGGCGCAAAGCGCTCGCGGCAACGACGCTGCAGGCCGACCCAACTCAGCAGGTCTTCCACGGCACAAGCTTGGCCCGTTTCTGGGCTGATATAGCGCGGGTAGCGCGCCAGTGCGGCATGGGTCAGCGCGGCCAGCGTGCTGTTTTGACGGCGGGGGGGCGCAGAAAGCTCGTCCTGCGTCAGGCCCCAGCCGGCATAAAACGGCATGCCGAAGCAGCGCACCGGTTTGCCCCACAGCAGGGCTTCAAAGCCCATTTGCGAGGTGACGGTGTAGACGGCGGCGACCCGCTCCAGCACGCCGGGAGGGTGGGCGTCGGCGGCCAGCCATTGCAGGCGCTGGCGGGCGGCCGGACTCAGGGTTTCAGTGACGTGGCTGAAGTGACCGCGCTTGCGACCCGCCAGCACATCGGGGTGTACCTTCAACAAAATCCGCGCCTGAGGGTGTTCGTCCAGGGCGGCCTGCAGCATGCGCATAAAGCTGGCGGTGCTGGCTTGGCCGTAGGCGATGGAGGCATCGCCAAAGGTTTGGTCCACCACCAGCACATCGCCCTCGCGGGCCCATTCAGGGTGCTCGCGAGCGTGGTTGTACTTGGAGGCGCGCGCTTCGCGCCAGGCACTGATGAGGGCTTGGCCGCGGGCGGTTTGTTCATCCGTCAGTGGCTGGCGGACCAAGGTCTCCAGGCGCGAAGGATTGCTGGCATCGTAATAAATGCCTTCATCGTCCACCACCATGGACAGCGCCGGGCTGTCAGGCCCCAGCGCCATTGAGCGCAAAAAGCCGTCTTCCAGGCGCAAGATGGGCAGGCCTTGCTCCAGCGCCCAGGCCTCGGCGCGCTCGGCGCTGGGCTTGCGGCCCCAAGCCAGCACGGCCTGGGCGTCGCCCACAAAGCGAACGCGTGCGGGGATGATGCGTACCGGGGCCAGCAAGTCCGCCAAGGTTTCATTGCTCGCCAACAGGCGCCCGTGCGCCAGCACGGCGCTCAGGCCGTGCAGCGGGTCTGCGGCATCCAACTCAGGCATCAAGGCGTCAAACAAGCGGGGCTAGCACCCGCTCACGGTATCAGAGCCCCGAGGCGGCGAAGTGCGGGTTGTCCCAGCCTGCTTTGCCATAGCCCAGCAAGGCGCCGTCCAGGGTGCAGACCTTGCCGCCTGCAGCGCGCAAGACCGCATCGCCTGCGGCAATGTCCCATTCCATGGTGCGGCCCAAGCGGGGGTAGAGGTCGGCTTCACCGGCCGCCACCAAGCACAGCTTGAGCGACGAGCCCGCATTGGTGCGCGAGGCCACGGTGCGGCCATTCAAGAAGGCGTCGAGGGCGGTTTCGTCGCCATGCGAGCGGCTGGCCACCACGGTCAGGCCCTCTGCGGGCACGCTACGGCAGGCAATGGAGCGACGGCCCTGGGCATCTTCCAGCCAAGCGCCTTGGCCTGCGGCGCCGCCAAACAGGCGGCCAATGGCGGGTGCATAGACCAAGCCCAGCACCGGGCGACCATGTTGGATCAGTGCGATATTGACTGTGAACTCACCATTGCGGCTGATGAACTCCTTGGTGCCATCCAGGGGGTCCACCAGGAAGAAGCAGTCGCTCACTTCTGGGATATGCCCTGCTGCCACAGCCTCTTCGGCCACCACGGGGATGCCTGGGGCGAGCTTGTCCAGCCCGGCCAGGATGACGGCTTCTGCCTTTTGGTCTGCCACGGTGACGGGGGAGTCATCGCCCTTGCGCGTCACATCAAAGTCGGTGGCATAGATGTCCATGATGACCTGACCCGCGTCTCGGATCAGAGGTGTCAGGCGCTCCAACAGGCCGGGCAAGTCGAGGGTGGCAGGGGTGCTCATCGTGTGGGCTTTCAAACAAGGGATGGGGCATTGTGCATGGCCCATGTCAGAATCAAACCCCTAAAACATTTACTGACCGGGTTTCTCTTGGTGAACGCAGATACTTCCGCGCTCGATGTCAACGCACTCAATGCCCGCCGCAAGCGGGCGGTGCAGTTGCGCGTGGACGGGCTGAGTCTGACGCGTATCCAGGCCGAAACCGGCTTGTCGGTGCCCACCATCATCAAGGCCTACAAAGCCTTTGCCGATGGTGGTTGGTCGGCCATTGAGGTGGCGGCCCGGGGCCGCCCCAAAGGCGAAGGCCGTGTGCTGCCGCCCGAGGCAGAGGCCACATTGCGCGAGGCTGTCTTGCAAGGCCCCCCCGAAGCCGTGGGCCTGCCCGCCGGTTTGTGGGATGCGGCGGCTGTGCAAGCGCTGAGCCTGCAGCGCTGGCAGGTGGCGCTGGAGGCGCGTGCGGTGTCGCGCTTGTTGGCGCGCTGGGGCCTGAGTGTTCAGCCCCTGCGCGAGACCGTGCAGCAAGACCCGGCCGCCCAGCGCTGGTGGCAAGAGGTTTGGCTGCCTGCCCAGGGCGCAGCCACGCGCCCCAAGACCGCCGAGCGCCTGCTGTGGATGGGGGCTTTGGCTCACCCGCAGCTTGCCGCGCCCGCTGGCTTGTTGGTGGCGGTGTGCCCGCGCGGCACGCTGCGCTGGCTGCCCGTGCGGCAGATGGCCCGCACCATCGCATATCAAGACTTTTTGGCGCGCCTGCCGGCGCTGCGTGCCGGCACCTGGCACGTGTTCTTGGCCGGCCCCGACCTCCGTCGTGCGCCTGAACTGACGGCCTGGATGTCTGCCCAAGCGCAACTGCAGGTTGAAGCTTGCCCCGTACAGCCCCAGGCCCGCGCCGTGCCCGAGGCGCAGCCCAGCTCCAGCAGCAAGGCCCCTGCGGCCTTGCCGCCTGCCCCGCACCCGGTGAGGGCGACGGCCCAGGCCGCGCCGCAACGTTTCTCTTCGTTTTTCACCCCCCAGCCTGTTCATCCGCCCGAAGAAAGGGACCATCCCATGAGCTTGACCCATTTGCAGCGACTGGAAGCCGAGAGCATCCACATCATGCGCGAGGTTGTTGCCGAGGCCGAAAACCCGGTGATGCTGTATTCCATCGGCAAAGATTCGGCCGTGATGCTGCACCTGGCCAAGAAGGCCTTTTTCCCATCGCCGCCGCCCTTCCCGCTGCTGCACGTGGACACCACCTGGAAGTTCCGGGCGATGTACGAAATGCGTGCGCGCATGGCCAAAGAGTTGGGGATGGAGTTGCTGGTCCACCAGAACCCCGAAGCCAAAGAACTGGGCATCAACCCCTTTACCCACGGCTCGCAAATCCACACTGATATGTGGAAGACCCAAGGCTTGAAGCAAGCGCTTGACA
>NZ_JBIKNQ010000089.1:0-13386 GCF_044358605.1 Ideonella sp. | reverse complement strand
TCGAGGGCGTGAAGGTCGACGCCGATGCGGCCTTTGAGCAGCTCAACCAACCCGGGAGTAGTGAGCCTTCAGCACCGCCTGCCTTCCCCGAGGCAACGCCCTCTGACGGTGGGGCCAGCGCCCCCGTCAACGACGACGTCAAGGCGATGATGGAAGCCATCAAGCAAGACGCTGCCAAGAAGTGAGGCCACCAGGTGCGCTGTGGCGCACCTGAGCCGCCACACATGCACAGGCTCTGCGCAAACCAAGCGCCCCACTCGGGGCGCTTTTTCTTTGGGCCTCTGCGGCACTGGCTGCAAGCCTGCCCAACCAGAGAAGCCTAAGGCTTTCAGGGCACAAAAAACCCCGCCGGAGCGGGGTTTTTGGGGGCAGCAGGAGCCTTCACAGGCTCATTGCAGCATCACAGCTTTTGCTGCTGCATGAAGTCGTCGAAGCCAGCTTCTGCGAAGCGGAACCACAGGTTCTGCTCGGAACGGAACTTGGAGTAGTCGTCGTAGACCTTCTTCCAGTTCGGGTTCTTGGCGGAGATTTCGCTGTAGAGCGCCATCGACTCCTTGAACGCGGCTTCCATCACGTCCTTGGGGAAGCGGAACAGCTTGGTACCACCAGACACCAAAGAGCGCAGTGCCGCCGGGTTGCGACCGTCGTACTTGGCTTGCATGTCCACGTGGGCATAAGCGGCCGCAGCGGTCACGATAGCTTTGTACTCAGCGCTGAGGCCGTCGTAGGCTTTCTGGTTGATGAAGAAGTCCAGCTGAGGGCCACCTTCCCACCAGCCTGGGTAGGCATAGTGAGGCGCAACCTTGTTGAAGCCCAGCTTCTGATCGTCGTAAGGACCGACCCACTCAGCGGCGTCAATGGTGCCCTTCTCCAGCGCTTGGTAGATTTCACCGCCAGGGATGTTCTGGGGCACGCCACCCAGGCGCTCCAGCACCTTGCCGGCGAAGCCGCCGATGCGCATCTTCAGGCCCTTCATGTCGGCCATGGAGGTGACGGGCTTGCGGTACCAGCCGCCCATCTGAGCGCCCGTATTGCCGCCTGGGAAGTTGACGATGTTGTACTTGGCGTAGAACTCGCGCATCAGCTTTTCGCCGTTGCCTTCGTAGTACCAAGCGGTCATCTGGCGGCTGTTGAGGCCGAAGGGAATGGCGCAACCCAAGGCAAAGGTTTCGTCCTTGCCAAAGAAGTAGTAAGGCGCGGTGTGGGCCATTTCGACCGTACCGTTTTGAACGCCATCGACCACGCCAAACGGAGGCATCAGCTCACCACCGGCATGCACCGAGATCTGGAACTTGCCACCGGTCATGGCGGCAACCTGCTTGGAGAACACGTCAGCCGCGCCGTAAATGGTGTCCAGCGCCTTGGGGAAGCTGGAAGCCAAACGCCAACGGATGTTGGCTTGCGCATGCACGATGGCAGGTGCAGTACCTGCAGCCAACACACCGGCAATACCGGCACTACGAACAAAGGAACGACGTTCCATCAAGAGTCTCCTGTCAAAGAGGATCAATGAACAACTGACACCCGAAATATTCTAGGGAGCCGCTGCCCTCCAGCGCCTCGGGCTTACCCGTGCGCACCTGTGCAACGGCCCAGCTTTCGGGCCGGTGGACAGCATGCCTTCGGCCAGCTTGCATTCCCCTGAAATTCGGGTTCATCCTAATGGGGTCAACCCGGTGGCTACGCAGCACGCGCTCAGCTCCCGGCCACCTTCATGCGCTCAATCAGCACCGAGCCCACGGTCTTGGCGCCAAACGCATAGGCATCTGCGCCCACCGCCACGACTTGTTTGAACATTTGATCCAACTGCGAGGCGATGGTGATCTCGTGCACTGGAAACGCAATTTGGCCGTTCTCGACCCAAAAGCCGGCCGCACCACGCGAGTAGTCGCCCGTCACGTAGTTGACGCCCTGCCCCATGAGTTCGGTCACAAACAGGCCACGGTGCAGCTTGCGCAGCATTTCTTCCAGGTGGTCCCCGGGTTGAGTCAAGCGGCTGGTGAGGCGCAGGTTTTGTGAGCCCCCGGCATGCCCAGTGGTTTTCATCCCCAGCTTGCGGGCGGAGTAGCAAGACAAGAAATACCCCTGCGTCACCCCTGCGTCGACCACACGACGCGCGCGTGTGGGGACGCCTTCGTCGTCAAACGGTGCGCTGCCTTTGGCCCGCGCAATGTGTGGGTTCTCGTCGATATCCAGATGCTCGGCCAACACTTGCTTGCCCAAGCAGTCATGCAAAAAGGTAGCCTTGCGATACAGAGCCCCACCGCTGGTAGCCTGCACATACGCCCCCAGCAGGCCTGCCGCCACGGTGGATTCAAACAAAACTGGCACTTCGCAGGTGTCGATCTTGCGCGACTTAAGCCGCGCCATCGCGCGCTCGGCGGCATAGCGGCCCACGATCTCTGGGGCGGCCATGTCCAAGGCGCAGCGCTCAGAGGTGTACCAATAGTCCCGCTGCATGTCCCGGCCCTTGCCCGCAATAGGCGACACCGACAGCGAATGCCGTGAGCTGGCATAGCCGCCCCGGAAGCCCCGGCTGTTGCCCGACCAAAAGTGCGACTGTTGGGCCGAGACCGACGCGCCTTCAGAGTTGGTGATGCGCTTTTTGTCCAGGCTCAGGGCGGCGTCTTCCGCCCGGCGGGCCAGCTGTGCGGCGGTCTGGGCATCCACGTCCCAGGGGAAAAACAAGTCTAGGTCGCGTTTGACCTGCTCAGGTGTGGCCAACTCCTCTGCGTCGGGCAGGCCGGCCGCTGGGTCTTCCGCGGTGAAGCGGGCAATGTCGTAAGCGGCCTGCACCGTCTGCTTGAGCGCCGCTTGCGAAAAGTCCGACGTACTCGCATTGCCACGCCGCTGGCCCAAATAGACCGACACCCCTACCGACTTGTCTCGGTTGCGCTCTACATTCTCCAGCTCGCCCTTGCGCACTGACACACTCAGGCCACACCCCTCAGAGACCTCGGCTCCCGCATCGCTGGCCCCCACGGCGCGCGCCATGGCGAGCACGTCGTCGACGATCTGTTGAAACTGCTCGGAGGTGTGGGAGAAGCCGTGGGCGGAAGACGTGGTCATCGATTGCTCTTGAGAGAGGAAGCTGAACTAGGGAAATCGGGTGTCCGCGCAACAGCGCGGCCCAGCATTTGCGGGACAATCATAGCGAGCCGACGACATCCCTACGCCACAGACACCCTTCATGCGCCAAGAGCCAGACGATTTCGAACCCTTTGACGAGCCGCCGAGCAAGTCTGAACTCAAGCGCCAGATGCAGGCCTTGCAGGTGTTGGGCAAAGAGCTGACCGAGCTGCCCGCCAGCCGGATCAAGGGCTTGGACATCCCCGAGAGCCTGCGCGACGCCCTCAATGAGTACGAGCGCACGCGCTCGCATGAGGGCCGCCGCCGCCACTTGCAGCTCATCGGCAAGCTGATGCGCTATACCGACCCAGCCCCTCTGCGCGAGGCCGTGGCGGCCTACAAGCTGGGCAGCGCCAAAGAGACCTTGGCCCTGCACGAGGCCGAGCACTGGCGCGACCGCCTGATGAGCGACGACAATGCGCTAACGGTCTGGTTGCAGGCACACCCCAGTACCGACGTGCAGCATCTGCGCAGCCTGCTGCGCGCCGCCCGCAAAGACGCCCTGCAACTGACCGAAGCCGGCATGCCCCGGCATGGCAAGGCCTATCGAGAACTGTTCCAGTGGGTTAAAGCTGCCCTCAACAGTGCCAAAGCCGCCAATACCGAGACTGACACTGACACAGACGAAGATGAGCACCTCTAACCTTCCTATTGAGCCGGTGCGCATTGGCCTGGTGTCCGTCAGCGACCGGGCCTCTGGCGGCGTCTATGAGGACAAGGGTATTCCCGCACTACAAGCCTGGCTGGGCCGGGCACTGCTGAATCCCATCACGTGGGTGACCCGCCTCATTCCCGATGAGCAAGAAGGCATCAGCGCGGCGCTGTGCGAACTGGTCGACGTTGAACACTGCGATTTGGTGCTGACAACCGGCGGCACAGGGCCCGCCCCCAGGGACGTTACACCCGAAGCCACCCTGGCCGTTGCAGACAAGGAAATGCCGGGTTTTGGTGAACAAATGCGCGCAATCAGCCTGAGATTCGTGCCGACGGCCATTCTTTCTAGGCAGGTGGCTGTCATCCGAGGCAAGGCCTTAATCATTAACCTTCCAGGGCAACCGAAGTCGATTGCTGAAACGCTGGAGGGCCTGCCGCAAGCCAGCCCCCCGGCTCCCGGCATTTTTGCGGCGGTGCCTTATTGCCTCGATTTATTGGGCGGCCCCTATCTGGAAACGGACTCAGCCGTCTGCACGGCCTTCCGTCCCAAATCTGCCCAGCGCCCTGCCCGGAGTTGATTCGCATGCGTTTTTCGCTCATCCCTTGTGCTGGCCTGCTCTTGGCAGCGGCGTCTGCCACCCTGGCTCAGGCGCCAGCGGCGGCAGCCGATGCCACGCTGGAATACACCGTGGAGCAGCGCGACACCTTGATTTGGCTGGGCAAGAATTTGTTGGTCGATCCAGCCGCATGGCCTGAGGTGGCCCGGACCAACCGCCTGCCCAACCCCAACCACATCGTCCCGGGCCAAAAGCTTCGCATCCCGGCACGCCTACTCCGTTCAGTTGACGTGCCGGCCACCTTGGTCGCAGCATCTGGCGACGTGAAGGTCGATGGCAAGCCCGCACAGTCCGGCGCAGCCGTGAACCCCGGCCAGACCATCACCACGGCAGACGCCAGTTCCGCCATCCTGCAATTGGGAGACGGCTCTCGCGTCAAGGTGATGCCCGGTACCGAAACGCAGTTGGGCCAGAACCGCCGCTACCAGCTCAAGGCCAACCGCAGCGCCGCGCCTGCCGGAGAGAGCGACGGCTTGTTCGCCAGCACCATGCGCTTGGTGCGCGGCTCGGTCGACATGGCGGCGTCCAAAGTGCCGCGCGCCAAGCCTTTGGAAGTGACCACCCCCACCGCCGTGATCGGCGTGCGTGGCACTGAGTACCGGGTGCACCACGACAGCGAAGGCGTAGGCACCTCCCGCACTGAGGTGCTGGAAGGCAAGGTCCAGGCCGACATTACCGCCACAGGCAAGCCCGGCGCAGCCCTGAACGAAGGCTTTGGCGCGGTGATGCCCACAGGCGCCAAAGAACCGGCCGTAGCCGCGTTGGCCGACGCACCCAAGCTGCCTGCATTCAGCAGCCGCTTTGAGCGGCCCATGGTGCGCTTCACCATTCAGGGCGAAACCATGCCCCTGCGTTTGCAAGTGGCTGAAGATCCGCAGTTTGAACGCATCGTCAAGGACCTCCGCATCGCCCAGGGTGGTGATGTCCGGATCGCAGGTTTACCGGACGGCACTTGGCACGTTCGCGCACGGCGCGTCGACGCCAATGGCCTAGAAGGCCGCGACGCCAAAGGCAGCTTCGTGCTGCATGCACGCCCCGAACCGCCTGCAGCCATGGCCCCGGCTCAACGTGCCAAAGTGCCCGTGGGCGAGGTTCAAATGGCCTGGGCTGAAAACACCGAGGCCGGCTCTTACCGCTTGCAAGTGGCCAAGGACGCCGATTTCCAAAAGCTGGTCAAAGAAGCTGACGCCATCGTGGGCGCACAGACCAAGGTCAGGTTTGAGGAAACAGGCACTTACCACTGGCGCATGGCCAGCGTGCGGCCCAATGGTGACCGCGGCCCTTGGGGTGACGCGAGGCAGTTTGAAGTCAAGCCCATGCCTGCCAGCCCAGAAGGTGGCCTGAGCGGTGACGGCAAACAAATGAAGTTGAGTTGGAGCGCACGCGCGGAAGATAAGCAGCAGGTGGAGTTGTCTCGCAACGCCGATTTCACCGACGTGATCGCGCGGGCTGAGTTGGCCCAGTCTGAATGGGCCATCGACAGCCCAGGCCTGCCCGGCGCCTATTACTTCCGCTATCGCTCAGTGGAGCCCGACGGCTACATCACGCCATGGAGCAGCACGCTGAAGATCGAAATCCCCCGGGATTGGAGCTTCCTCTGGTACTTTGTGCCCTTTGTGTTGGCGCTGTGATCATCAAGCCCGCAAAGCAAAAAGAGGCCCTCGCAAGGGCCTCTTTCGTTTAGAACTCTGCTGTATGGCTTGTGAACCAGGCCTCACTTCACCAAGCGATTGAGCCCTTCGGCATCAAACTGCTCGGTGGTGCGCGCGTCCTGCGGCACGCAATCCCCGCTGGGCAACTCGCGCGCCGTGCCGGAGAGCTTCTCAATCGCTTGCCACAGCAAGGTGATCTGGTGCTCGTGGGTTGATGCGTTGTCAATCAAGCCCTTCATGGCCTGCGCCACCGGGTCATCACCCACCGTGACGCCATAGGCCGAGAAGCCCATGCGCGCGGCGGCCTCTTCCCGTGCGGCGTCGGCCTGCGCCTGGATGATGCGCGCCGGGTTGCCCACGGCCGTGGCACCCGCAGGCACCGGCTTGGTCACCACCGCGCCTGAACCCACGCGGGCACCTGCCCCCACGGTGAAACCGCCCAAAACGGCAGCATTGGCGCCGACGATCACCCCGGCTTCCAACGTCGGGTGGCGCTTGGCCCCTTTGACCAGCGAAGTCCCACCGAGGGTGACGCCCTGGTAGATGGTGCAGCCATCGCCGATCTCGGCCATCTCACCGATCACCACGCCCATACCGTGATCGATAAAGACGCGGTGGCCAATGGTCGCCCCCGGGTGGATCTCAATGCCGGTCAGCCAGCGACCCATGTTGGACGTGAATCGCCCTGCCCACTTGAAGCCCGCGCACCAAAACCGGTTGGCCCAGCGATGAATGACGAGTGCATGCAGGCCCGGGTAACAGGTCAAAACCTCCCAGGTCGAGCGAGCTGCGGGGTCACGCTCAAGAATGCAGGCAATGTCTTCGCGCAGGCGAGAGAACATGAGAAAAATCCGATGGGAGTTGAACAACAGCCCGGCCGCTAAAGGGAGACCGGGCGGTGAGTGTAGCCGGGGGGCCGAAAGTGCGCAGGCGAGTACTCAAGAGTGCTGCCGGCTTCGCGGCGGCCCGTGTACGTTAAGGTGCCATGCTTGGCCCCGTCAGCGCCGCTGCACGGCCCGTGCGATACCCCTCAAGATGTGAATCTCCTCGGTCGTCAGGGCCTGGCGGTTCAGCATCTGCTGCAGACGCGGCATCAGCTTCTTAGGCGCCTGCGGGTCCAAAAAGCCAATCTCCACCAAGACCTCTTGCCAATGGTTCAGCGCGCCCTGTATCGCCACGGCGTCAGCCCAGTCCGGCGCTTTAGTGCGTGCTTCCACCGCAAAGCTGCCCAAGGCTTGGCGCCATTCATAGGCCAGCACTTGCACGGCTTGAGCGAGGTTCAACGAGCCGTAACCCGGCGCAGTGGGGATGCTGAGACAGGTGTGGCAGCGGTAAACGTCTTCATTAGACATGCCGTAGCGCTCACTGCCAAACACAAAGGCCACACTGTGGCCGGCGGCCAGCACCTCTGGAAAGTGCTCTCGCGGCGCACGGGTAGGTGGCCCAAAGTCGCGCGGCGTCATCGCGGTGGCACACACATGGCTGATGCCGTCGAGCGCCTCGGGCAAGGTCTCTACGATGCGGGCGCGGGTCAGCACATCGGCGGCACCGCTGGCCATGGCCACCGTTTCTTCCATCGAGAGCACGTTGGCAAAGCGAGGCTGCACCAGCACGAGGTCGGAAAAGCCCATGACCTTCATGGCCCGGGCCGCAGCGCCCACGTTGCCAGGGTGGCTGGTGCCCACCAACACAAAGCGGGTGGCGGGCGGCGCCAAATTGTTTGAAGCATCGGGCATGGCAAAAAAGCCTTGGGGCGGCTAAAATGGCGGGTTAGTACTGAACTGAGCAGGCGCCTATTGTCGGCTCAAGCCACACAAGCCCCAGGGCTTGCAAGCCAGTACGCTCGCTCTTTGGTCCCCGCTAGCCCCTTTCTTGAACGTCTGCAGCGCGCCCACGCCCCACAAGCGGTGTGCATGTGTTTGCAGCAATTGCTGTCCAGGTCACACCATGTCCCAAGCCCTTCACCCCATGCTCAACATCGCCATCAAGGCGGCTCGCACAGCCGGGGGGATCATCAACCGGGCCTCGATGGACTTAGACCTGCTCAAGATCAACACCAAGGCGCCCAATGACTTTGTGACCGAAGTCGACCAAGCCGCCGAGGCCGCGATCATTGAAACCCTGCTGACCGCCTACCCAGGCCACGGCATCTTGGCAGAAGAATCGGGGCGCGAACACGGCTCGCGACACAGCGATTTCGTCTGGATCATCGACCCCCTGGATGGCACCACCAACTTCATCCACGGCTTCCCGGTCTATTGCGTCTCCATCGCCCTGAGCTTCCGCGGCAAGATCGAGCAAGCGGTCGTCTATGACCCGACCCGCAATGACCTGTTCATGGCCTCCAAGGGGCGCGGTGCCTACCTGAACGACAAGCGCCTGCGCGTCTCCAAGCGCACCCGCTTGTCCGACTCGCTCATCGGCACGGGCTTCCCCTTCCGCAAGGGCGACAACTTCCAGCGCTATCTGAAGATGTTCGAAGCCGTGATGCCCCATTGCGCCGGCCTGCGCCGCCCGGGCTCCGCCGCGCTGGACCTCTGCTATGTGGCCGCCGGCAACTACGACGGTTTCTTTGAAACCGGCCTCTCGCCCTGGGACATCGCCGCAGGCTCCTTGATCATCACCGAAGCGGGCGGTTTGATCGGCAACTTCACCGGCGAATCCGACTTCTTGCATCAGCGTGAAGTGGTGGCAGGCAACCCCAAGATCTACGGTCAATTGGTCAAGCTGCTGTCGCCTTACACCCGCATCATCTCGGATGAGCCAGCGGCCGCCCCTGCTGCCCCCGAGACCCCAGAGTTGACCCCTGAAGCGGCCTTGACGCGCAAACCTATTCGCCTGCGCAAAGCCGCCGAGCCCGCAGCCCCCGAAGGCGACGACGCGCCCTTCTAAGCGCTGCGGCAAGCATGGCGAGCAAACCTCAGGCCTCGGCGGCGGGGCCAGAAGACTACGCGGGCCACACGCCGATGATGGCCCAGTACTTCCGGCTGAAGGAAGGGTTCCCTGAGACCCTGCTCTTCTACCGGATGGGCGATTTCTACGAGCTGTTTTTTGACGACGCCCGCAAAGCGCACCGCCTGCTCGACATCACCCTGACCACGCGCGGCGCCAGCGGTGGCGAGCCGGTGGTGATGGCCGGTGTGCCCGTGCATTCGGTCGAAGGCTATTTGGCCCGGCTCATCAAGATGGGCGAGGCGGTGGCCATTGCCGAGCAGGTGGGCGATGTGGCCACGGCCAAAGGCCCGGTCGAGCGCAAAGTGGTGCGGGTGGTCACCCCCGGCACCATCACCGACACCGAGTTGTTGGACGAACGCAGCGACACGCTGCTGTTGGCCCTCTCGCGTCACCGCAACACTTATGGCCTGGCCTGGCTGGGTTTAGCCAGTGGCCAGTTGGGCTTGGCCGAATGCGGCGAGCGCGAGTTGGGCTCCTGGCTGGCCCGCTTGGCCCCCGCCGAAGTGCTGATCGACCGCGAGGAGCAACCCGCCGCGCTGCGCCAGCTCAAAGCCGCGCGCACCCAGCGCCCGGCCTGGCAGTTTGATGCGGGCCTGGGCCTGCGCAAGCTGTGCGATCAACTGGGCGTGGCCTCGCTGGTGGGCTTCAATGCCCAAGAGCTGAGCACAGCCCATGCCGCCGCTGCTGCCTTGCTCTCGTTCGCCGAGCACACCCAAGGCCGCGCACTGGCCCATGTGCACACCTTGACGGTGGAGCGCGCCACGGACCTGCTGGAGCTGCCGCCGGCCACGCACCGCAATCTAGAGCTGACCGAGACCCTGCGCGGCGAGCGCTCTCCCACGCTGCTCTCGCTGCTGGACACCTGCGCCAGCGGCATGGGCAGCCGCGCCCTGCGCCACTGGCTGACCCACCCGCTGCGTGAGCGCACGCTGGCCGCCCAGCGCCACGCCGCCATCACCGAGCTGATGGCCCAAGGCTTTGGCACCCTGCGCGACACGCTCAAGCACATCAGCGACGTCGAGCGCACCACCTCACGCATTGCTTTGCGCCAAGTGCGCCCGCGCGAGCTGGCTGGGCTGCGCCATACGCTGCAAGCCTTGCCTGTGTTGCTGCGCCTGATTCCACCAGGCGTCGAATTGCTCGATGCCGTGCGCGCTGACCTGAGCCCAGACCCAGCTATCGAAGCCCTGCTCCACCGTACCTTGGCCGAGGAGCCCGGCGTGCAAGTGCGCGACGGCGGCGTGATTGCCACGGGGCTGGATGCGGACCTGGACGAGCTGCGCGCCATCGGCCAAAACTGCGATGCGTTTCTGATCGACCTCGAAGCCCGCGAGCGCGCCCGCACCGGCATTGGCAATTTGCGTGTGCAGTTCAACAAGGTGCATGGCTTCTACATTGAAGTCACCAGCAGCGGGCTGGACCGCATCCCTAGCGACTACCAGCGCCGCCAAACCCTGAAGAACGCCGAGCGCTTCATCACGCCGGAGCTCAAGACCTTTGAGGACAAGGCGCTCTCTGCGCAAGACCGCGCCCTGGCGCGTGAAAAGTGGTTGTACGAGCAATTGCTGGACAGCCTGCAAGGCTTTCTGCAGCCTCTGGCCGCACTGGCCCGCGCCCTGGCCACCCTGGATGCACTGGCCGCCTTGGCCGAGCGTGCCACCACCTTGGACTGGTGCCGCCCGGAGTTTGTGAACCACCCCTGCATTGAGATCGAAGCCGGTCGCCACCCGGTGGTGCAGGCCCGCTTGGCTGAGACCGGTGCGGGCGACTTCATCGCCAATGATTGCCGCTTGGACGCCCGCACCAAGCTGCTGGTGATCACCGGGCCCAACATGGGCGGCAAGAGCACCTTCATGCGCCAAGTGGCGCTGATCGCGCTGCTGGCGGCCGTAGGCTCCTTTGTGCCGGCCAAACGCTGCCGCCTGGGGCCGATGGACGCCATCCACACCCGCATTGGCGCGGCCGACGACCTGGCCAATGCGCAGTCGACCTTCATGCTGGAGATGACGGAGGCCGCGCAAATCATCCACAGCGCCACCGAACACTCGCTGGTGCTGATGGACGAGATCGGCCGCGGCACCTCCACGTTTGACGGCCTGGCCTTGGCCTCGGCCATCGCCACGCACCTGCATGACCGCAACAAGGCCTTCACCCTGTTTGCGACCCATTATTTCGAGCTGACCGAGTTCCCACGCCAGCACGATCGGGCTTTGAATGTGCACGTGGGTGCGGTGGAAAGTGGCGAGGACATTGTCTTCATGCACGCCATTGAGCCGGGGCCGGCCAGCCGCAGCTATGGCGTGCAGGTGGCACGCCTCGCGGGCATGCCGCCCGGCTTGGTGCGCCAGGCTCGGGCCACGCTGCAAGCCCTGGAAACGCACTCGCGCGCCGGCGACACGCAGGTCGATTTGTTTGCCCCGCCGCCTGCCCCAGTGGCAGCGGCTCGCTCCGAGGTCGACGAAGCCCTGGCCCACATCGACCCCGATGCCCTGACCCCCCGTGAAGCGCTGGACGCGCTGTACCGACTCAAAAAACTGCAAACCTCTTAGCAAGAGCACACCTCATGACTTACTGTGTGGGCGTACGCCTGAATGCCGGTCTCGTTTTTCTCTCTGACTCGCGCACCAATGCGGGCTTGGATGCCATCAGCACCTTCCGCAAGATGATGGTCTATGAAAAGCCGGGCGACCGCTTCATGGTGCTGCTTTCTGCGGGCAACCTGAGCATCTCGCAATCAGTGCGAGAGATTTTGCAGGTTGAGAAAATTCCTAACGGCGATGATGAGCCCATAACCATTTGGAACGCCAAAAGCATGTTTGAAGCGGTGCGCGTGCTGGGGTCCGCCGTGCGCCGCGTACATGAGCAAGACGGCCCCGCGCTGCGCGCCGCAGGCATAGACTTCAACTGCAGCATGATCTTCGGCGGCCAGATCGCCGGCGAAGCCATGCGTTTGTTCTTGGTCTACTCGGCTGGCAACTTCATTGAGGCCACCCGCGAGACCTGCTTCTTCCAGGTGGGCGAAAGCAAGTACGGCAAGCCCATTCTGGACCGCGTGCTGACCCCCACCACCCCGCTGGACGAGGCCGCCAAATGTGCGCTGGTGTCTATGGACTCCACGCTTAAGTCCAACCTGTCGGTGGGCCTGCCGCTGGATTTGCTGGTCTATGAAGAAGGCGCGCTGAAGAGTGAGCGCATTGCCGTCATCGACGAGCACAACCCGTACTTCAAGATGATCCGCACCACCTGGGGCGAGCGCCTGCGCGAGGTGTTTGAAGCCATCGACGACCCGCATTGGGACGGCGGCGATGCGGCCCATCCTTTGCTGGTAGAGAGCGCCCGCTTCGAGCCCATGCGCAAGATCACCACGCCTGACGAGCGCATCGTCTGATTTCGCCCCCATGACCCACACCATCGTCTTCTCCCACGCCAATGGCTTCGGCGCCGGAACCTATCGCGTCATGTTCGAGCAGTGGCGTGCGGCAGGGTGGCAAGTGCTGGCCGTGGACCGCTTTGGTCATGATGCCCGCTACCCCGTGGCCAGCAACTGGCGCGCCCTGCGCGAGCAATTGCTGGACTACATCGGCGAGCACGCACCAGGCAAGGTCTACTTGGTGGGCCATTCTCTGGGCGGCCTGCTCAGCCTGTTGGCAGCTTGCCGCAAGCCCCAGATCGCTGAGGGCTTGGTGATGCTGGACTCCCCCGTCATCACCGGCTGGCGGGCCCACAGCCTGCAAATGCTCAAGCACAGCCGCTTGATCGGCAAAGTCTCACCCGGCAAAGTCTCACAGAAACGCCGTTACCAGTGGCCCAACCGCGAAGCGGTGTACGAGCATTTCAAAAGCAAACCCGCCTTTGCCCGCTGGGACGACCGCGTGCTGCGCGACTACGTCAACACCGGCTTTGACGAAGTCGGCGGCCAGATCGAACTCGGCTTTCGCCGCGACGTCGAAACCTCGATCTATAACACCCTGCCCCACCACCTCGGCACCCTGCTGGCCAAACACCCCCCGCATTGCCCGGTGGGCTTCATCGCGGGCACGCAAAGCCTAGAAATGCGCCAAGGCGGCGTGGCCACCGCCAAAGCCATGGCTAAAGACCGCTTTGTGCACTTTGAAGGCGGGCACCTCTACCCCATGGAGCAACCGGAAGCGACTGCGGCGGAGGTGTTGAAGTTGCTGGGGAGTATGGGCTGAGGGTCGCAGTTGCCTGCGGGTTCGCCGGATTCATGCTGAAGCAGCAGTCACCGCAGGGTCAGTGCAGAATCGACGTTTGTTAGATGTCACGTCTCATGTGATCATTGGCCGATTCGAAGCTGGCCGCTACTTCAGGCCAGAGCTGTCCTGAGCGAGTTGCTGGCTTCGATCCCAGAGAGTTCATCA
>NZ_JBIKNQ010000088.1:0-13489 GCF_044358605.1 Ideonella sp. | reverse complement strand
CCAGTTGCCCCAATGGCTGCCCCCAGAGCTGCGCCAACAAGCCCACGAGCGTGGCTATGCCAACCAGTTTGAAGCCAGCCGCATCGCCATCCCCTGGCGGCCGCAGTTGCAAGACGGCAGCGGCGCGGGCCTCAACCCCCGCCACACCGGCCCCGGCCTGATGACCGCCACCGTGGTCGGCCCAGACGGCCACACCCAAGCCAGCGGGGCGGATGAGCTGCACATGGACGCCCTGGGGCGCGTGCGCATCCAGTTCCCCTTCCAGCGCCATGCGGCACAAAGCGGCAGCGCGCTGCCTAACACCAGTGCCAGCAGCACCTGGGTGCGCGTGGCCCAAAGTGCCGCCGGGCCGGGCATGGGCACGCAGTTCATCCCCCGCATCGGCCAAGAGGTGATCGTCACCTTCTTAGACAACGACATCGACAGGCCCGTCATCACCGGCACGCTCTACAACGGGCAAGGTGAAGGAGGCAATGCGCCAAGCCCTGGCGGGGTGAACCAAGACAGCGACACCAGCGTCTTCGCCCACAGCGCAGACCACCAGCCCAGCGCCCAAGGCAACCTCATGGGCGCAGGCCACAGCCCCGCCTGGCATGGCGCAAGCCCGCACAGCCACACGGCAGGCGTCCAGGCCAACCCAGCCGCACTCAGCGGCTTCAAGACCAAAGAGTTTGGCGGCCAAGGCTTTAACCAACTGGTGTTTGACGACACGCCAAGCCAACTCCGCACGCAGCTCGCCACCAGCCAGCACGCCACCCAGCTCAACCTGGGCCACTTGGTGCACCAGGCCGACAACCACCGGGGCAGTTTCAGAGGCCTGGGGTTTGAACTGCGCACCGACGCCTATGGCGCCATACGCGGCGGCCAAGGTGTGCTGATCAGCAGCTACGGCCTGCCCGAGCAAGAACCCGCCGGCGACAACGTGGCGGGCCAAGCCCTGGCCAAACAGCTCCAAGCCCTGGGCCAGAGCTTCAGCCAAGCCGCAGCCACCCACCAAGCCGTGAAGCTGGCTGGGCACGAAGGCACAAGCGGCCAAAGCGAAAGCAGCCTGAGCCAAGAACACGCCCCCTTCAACGCCCTCTACATCGCCTTGAGCGGCCTGGTGGGCCAAAGCTGGGAGCAAGCCCAAGGCGACGCCGCCAGCATCAAAGGCACCCAAGACAAAGCCCAAGCGCTGCCCCACGCCACCGCCCCCGTCATCGCCATCAGCGCCCGCGCAGGGCTGGTGCAGACCGCCGGCCAAGACCTCCACACCGCCGCCGCCGAAACACTCACACTCGCCGCAGGCCAACACAGCAGCGCAGCCACCGGCGGGGCCTTGCGCATCCACAGCGGCCAAGCCATCGGCATGCTGGGCGGCGCCATCAAGCCCGGCACCGAAGCCGCAGGCACGGGCTTGAGCCTCATCGCCGCCCAAGGCGACCTGAGCCTGCAAGCCCAAGCCAGCACCCTGCAAGTGGCCGCCAAAGGCAGAGTCAACATCCAAAGCGCCAACAGCCACATCGACTGGGCTGCGGCCAAGAAGATCTCCCTCACCACAGCCGGTGGCGCCAACATCACCCTAGAGGGCGGCAACATCACGGTGCAGTGCCCAGGGACCATTACGGTGAAGGCGAGTGTGAGGAAGTTTGGGGGGCCGAGTCGAGTGGGGTATGACCTGCCTACTCTGCCCAAAGCGGACATGACCACCGATCGTAAGTACCGCTTCTCGATGTGACCGCTGACGGATTAACGCGAATTCAACGATGCTGATCAGCCCGCCCTTTTTGCCTGCACGTCTTCAGACCGAGACAGAGAGTGCTTGGATAGACCGCTGCATGTCTGGCGGAGTGCCAGGAGATGGCGCTTTCCCGGTGAGCTTCGGCCTGAGTTGGCACGGCGGCTTGCACCTGGATGCGCCACTCACAGGTGGGCAGGCTGAGCCTGTTCGCGCCATCGCCGATGGCGAGGTCCTCATCGCACGTCAAGCCAGCCCTCAACCGCCAGGCCCACTGTCTCCCACGGACCCGCAGGGCTATGGTGGGTGGACCGATAACGGCGTAGTGGTCATTCGCCACACCACCGAGATAGGCGAAGGGCCTAACGCGTCGGTGACGTTTTTTTCCGTTTACATGCACCTGAGCGCGCTCGACCCTGCCATCAAAGCCAAGAAGCAGATTTACCGCAAAGACAAACTGGGCACAGCCGGGCAGATTTATGGGGATAGCCGCCGTCGCATCCACTTCGAAGTCTTTTGTGACGACGCCAATGTGCGCAAGTTTTTGGGGTGGCAGAGCGGCGACTTGGCCTTAGCCAATGACGGCAGGCGCGACGCCGTCTATGGCGGCCTTCATTTCGTGTTGCCAGCAGGCGCCCAATTCTTCAATCAGAAGCCCTTGGACCACGTCGTTCAGGCGCACATTCAGCCACCGCCACTCAAACCCAACGGGCCACTGCCGCCCAAGGTGGCGTTGCAGCCGATTTATACGAGCACAGCTTCGGATAGCTTGGTCGTTGTGATGCGATATGCCTGCGGAGAAGGCGCAGAAGGCCACCGTGGCAGCGCCTTTCTCAGCACGCTTAAGCTAGACGGCTCCGCTGTAGGTAGCGCGCCCGAAGAGGTGGATGCGGAATACAACCTCTACAAGCGAGCCACGGACATTTCTAAGGCCTACCCAAAAGGCGGGCAGCCTGCCCCGAGTGCGGTGTACGAGTTACTGCGCTTTGGCCGCATCGTGAACACGCCTGAAGAAACTTTGACGCCTGCAGATGTGCCGCATTGGCGCAAGGTGGCGTATCCGGGCGGCACCGGCTGGGTCAATCTCAATGCGTCGGGGGTGCGCAAGTTCAGCGATGCTGACTTCCCTCATTGGATGGGGTGGAAGTTGATCGACGACAGTGCCGGGAGCGCGGGAGGCGACAGTCGCTGCGACTCCGCCACGATCAAAGGTTGGCTGGATGTCAATGCAGACGGCAAAGTGACCTTGGCGGAAGCCGAGGGGCGGCTGAGAGACTCCGCGGTCATCAGCAAGCTCTCCAAAACGATCTGTAAGTTCCCAACCGAGTGGGATGCCAACACGGTTGAGGCACGCTGGGGCTGGCTCAAGACCAAGACCGAAGAGAACGCCGAGCCTTTCAACGAGACTGAATTTGGCCTACTCGCGGCGCACATCCAGAAGCTGGCGTTTTGGTCGGCAGATATTGGCGTGGGGTCAGCTGTTTGGCATTGGCAGCCTAGAGAGTTTGTGAAACATTTCAGAGGCTGCCAGTGGATCAGTAAGGCGGAGTGGATGAGGGTCTACCCTGAAAAGACATACTCTGATGTCGGGAAGGCCAGGGTTGATATTTTTGAAACATACACCGCACCCTTAAATAAAGTTTTCAGAAAATACTCAATTCTGCGTGCGAACCGGATGGCTCATTTTTTTGGCCAGAGTGCGCAAGAAACGTACTATTTCTTGCTGGTTAGAGAGGCATCCATAGGGGTGAAACCAGCAATTTTAAATAATCACATCTCCATTCGATCAGAGGTCAATGGATACCTCACGGAAACAAAGGACAATAGGGATTCTTTGAGTTATTTCGTAGTCCCCGGAAGGAAGGGTTATTACGAGGGTCGTAAAGATCTAGGCAATACCAGTCCAGGCGATGGCTTAAAGTTTAGAGGGCGCGGCATGAAGCAACTGACCGGTCGCTATAACTATGCCCAGTATTGGGTTTATAGGGGATGGATCCAGTCATCAAGCTTTGATGCACAGTGGTTCAATAATGGCAGAACTGCTCCCGAAATTACGAATCCACAACTTGCAGCTGACAGCCCGTATAACGCTGTAGACACAGCAGGGTTTTATTGCGCGGCCCACAAGACAGCGCGGGCGGCTGATCGAGGGGTAAGTCAAGCCGCTTCTGATGCGGTGTCTGCACTAGTCAACCCATATGAAAAGCCCCCTGCTCCATTGCGATTCAGCCAAGCAATTGGCGCATACAAGGTACTTGGTGATGATTAAATTCGCCTCATTTTTAGTTGTTTTATTCCTGTTCGCCTGCTCCAGTCCCAAGGCTGTTGGTTTTGATGTTCGGCCAGCGCCACAAAATTCCATAGAAGTCGAAAAACTTGGAGCAAGAAAGAGTGCACGTCTAAATCACCGTGTCGATGCCTTTGAGGTCAAATGCGACAAATCCTTAATTGTTGTATGGGGGGAGGCCCCCCCTCTAAAGAAAGTGGGCTCAATTCCATTTAATGGAGTGACCATCATTAGCTTGACAGATATGCGGCCATTGAGCAGCTTTACTCTGTCGAGAGGACCCTTTGAGGTTAAGTTCACAAGAGACGGTTCAGCAATACTGATTGATGAATCTCTCTTTGATATCAAGAGCAGGAAGATGACTGATCAATCAGCAGATTCAATAGAAATTTCATTGTTAGATAAATGCACAGATTTTAAAGGTAAATATTTCGGAAGAATCGATTCCATGACCGGCAAGCTTCTGCCCAATCCGCAATAACAGAACGAGTGGGTTGAAGATGGTAGGGCCGTATGAGGTTTAAGATGCGACACGCCAACCTGAGCTAAGTTGCGAAGAACAGAGACCATGCGGAAACAATGAAAAAATTGACACTATGTCTTTTGCTCGCCATGATCTGGTCGAAGTCGCACGCCGGAGCGGATTCCGATGTGATTTGCTATAAGCAGTACAAACCACAGACCAGTCGCTTGGCTGCTTTGACTTTCAGAACATATTTCGATGGAGATTTAAAAGAATATGTCAGCGGCTTGGTTATTTATGAAAAATCAAAAACATCTATTCCTATTGTTTTTGAAGATGAACAGTCAATAGATAGTAAAAAGTCTGGAGTTACGGAGTACAAGCGAAGTTGGCTTGAAATTGTTGATGGGAAAGTGATCGGTCGCTACATTGAAAATGGCTCAGACAACGGGAATCAATTTGGAAGGTCTCTTGACTACATTAACTTTAGAAACCGATCTACGGTGAGTTTTTTTTTCGACTGATGCATGCCATCATCAATGACTTGGGCCCTGACGCAAAAGACCAGCTTTCGACGAGCTGGTGGACTGCACTTTCGCCGAGATGACTTTCTTACCTGCCATTCAACTCGGGTATCTATTTTGAATGGGCGTGAGCAGTGGAATTCTGTGATCACGACCAGCCTAGCGATATATGCAGCCTCCGCCGCAGCGGCATTGGCGGTCAAGGACAACCTACCGCTTCAGCGCCGCAAAGACCTGATAGACCCGGCCCTCAGTATCGATAAAGCTGCTTTCGAATGAAGCCCTACTTCCTCTGCGCACCTCTATTGAGTTTGGCGCTCACGGCCTGCGATAAGAAACCCACCACGCCCAACACGCCAGTGCGCACCACGCCCGTGACCGCCACATCGCTCGCCACGGCGGCCCTAGTGGCCAGTAGCCCTGCCGTGGCCGTGCAAGCACCGAGTACGGATGCGCTCGGCTGGGTGCGAGCATTGGCTCAAAACCCGAGCATCCTGACCCAAAGCTGGGCCCAGATGTCAGCCTTGTTCCCGGGCTGCCAGAAGCCGCCGGGCACTAACGACTTGAGCTGCCCGCCCACGGCAGGCTTGACCCTAGCGTCGGTACAGGATGGCGGCTTGGGCCTCATCGATTTGGAGCTCTCCGCTCCCATCACCTGCGACAGCCTGTACCAAGCCGTGAAGGCCGAGTTGGGGGCGGGCGAAGTGGGCAGCGACACCTGCGATGTGCGCTGGAAGCTGGCCCCCAAAGTCAAAGGCGGCTACGCCTCGATTTCCAACGACCCCAAGGCGCCGCAGCGGATCTTCTTTCAGCTCGCGATGGAGCAAGGGCCCTGACCGTCCAGGGCAAGGCCGCATCGTCGCCCCCGCCCATTGGCCCTTATGATCGCTGTACGGTTGAGGTTCTATACCCTGACCTCCACATCAAAACTCATTGAGGAGCGCGCGTGGCACGTTCACTGGGCAAGGCGGCGGCGCAGGGCGAGCCGGTGTTGATTTACATCCACGGCATTGGCGATCAACCCCCGCTGCAAAGCCTGAAGGCTCGCTGGGATTTGGCGGTCAGCGGGCGCGATCTTCAAGAAAACAGCGCCTTAGCTTATTGGGCCGATCTGCTGCATGCGCCTGACCCTGGTGCGGTGACGGCCCCAGGTGCTCGACGCACACGCGGCGCTGGCAGCACCATTGACCTGAACGCTGCGCTCAAGCCCTATGCGCTCAACGGGGACCCGGCCTCTGAAGCCCTGGCTCGCCGTCTGTTGAGGCGATTCGGCATTGACGCGATCGACAGTCGGCGGATGAGCACCAAGGTGTTACCCCTGCCTTCCTGGGCGCGCAAGCCGATCAGCCGCGTCTTTTTGACCGCATTTTTGGGGGATGTTGCGGCCTATTTTTTCGGGAACAAGGACGGCCGCCCGCTGCGAGACATCGCCCAAGAACGCCTGCGCAAGCAACTGCTGGCCGCCAAAGGCCGCCCCATCACTTTGGTGGCGCACAGCTTGGGCTCGGTCATTGCCTTTGAGGTGCTGAGCCAACTCAAACCCAGTGACGGGGTGCAGTTGGAGGCCCTGATCACCCTGGGCTCGCCGTTGGGCCTGGATGAGATTCAAGACTTTCTGCAGCCCGAGGGGCGGAAGGTGCCCGCCCTCGTCAAGCACTGGCTCAACTTTGCCGACCCGCTGGACCCGGTCGCGGCGGACAAGGCCGTCACGGCTGACTTCATCGCTGGCCCCGGTGTGATCTTGAAAGACGAACTCATCCTCAACCGCCAGAGCCAACAGCTGTGGGGCTTCAACCCTCATGCGGCAGAAGGCTACCTGGCCCACCCCACGGTGCGGCGCGCCATCCACACCTCGGCCCGCATGGATTCCATGGCCCGCTTTGTGATGGCCCGCGACGTGGCGGAGCGCCTGGCCGCAGAGCCCCAAGTGCGCCACCCGGTGCTGATCGAGGTGCTGGAACCCGGCTACGCGGCCCTGAACGAAGCCGACGCTGACCTGCAGGCTATGGAGCGCCAAGCCGCAGAGCCCATCACCCTGGCCAGCCGTGTGCACAACGCCGCCGTGAAGCTGCACAAGATGCTGCTGAACATGCAGCACGACCCCAAGGACGCCCGCATCGACGAGCTGCGCCGTTTTGTGGCCGCACACCTCACCGCCGACGAGCTGACCAGGGTGGCCGAGCAGCACAAAGAGATGCGCGTCTATGCCGTCTGGCGCAGCAGCAGCAAGCGGCGCCTGACCGACAGGCGCTCGCACGCCGTCATCAAATCAGACGCGGCGCTGGCCAGCTTCTCGGCCAGCGGCCAAGGTGTCACCTGGGCCGTGCTCGACACCGGCATTCAGGCCAACCATCCGCACTTCAAAGCCACCCGGCTGACCGTCTACGACTGCACACAGGTCGGCCCGCCTGTGCTCGTCAAGGCCGCCACCGACAAGGACGGCCATGGCACCCATGTCAGCGGCATCATTGCGGGGCAATCCAGCCCTGGCGAGTTGGCAAGCGCCGGCAGCGAACATGACCTTCGCGGCGTAGCGCCCAAGGCCTCTTTGGTGGTCTACAAAGTGCTGAACGACCAAGGCCAAGGCGAAGACGCCTGGATCATCAAAGCGCTGGACCACATCGCCCACACCAACGCCAACCGGGCCGATGGCTTGGCCATCCACGGGGTCAACCTTTCTTTGGGCGGGCCTTTTGACCCGACGGTGTATGGCTGTGGCTTTTCGCCCATCTGCGCCGAACTGCGCCGCCTGTGGCGCGACGGCGTGCTGGCCGTGGTGGCCTGCGGCAACGAAGGCCTGCTGCAGGTCAGCACGCCCGACGGCGTGGCCGACCTCAACAGCCCGATGTCGGTGGGCGACCCGGCCAACTTAGAAGAATGCATTGCCGTGGGCTCGGTCAACGCCGACAAGCCGCACCTCTACGGTGTCTCTAGCTTTTCATCGCGCGGCCCCACTGCAGATGGCCGCCCCAAGCCCGACGTAGTGGCCCCCGGCGAGCGCATCCTTTCTTGCAACGCCCGCTGGCAAGGCAAAGACCAACAAGCCTATCTGTACGAAAGCGGCACCAGCATGGCCGCCCCCCATGTCAGCGGCCTGCTGGCCGCCTTCTTGTCCGTCCGTCGCGAGTTCATCGGCCGCCCAGATGAGGTGAAGAAGATTCTGCTGAACACCTGCGTGGACATCGGGCGGGATCGGTATCACCAGGGCAAGGGGATTCCGAATTTGATGCAGATGTTGTTGACGGTGTAGCGATGCCCCGCCTGCGGTTACCCCGCCTGCCCAAGCCTGTCTCGGTGCATTAAGCTCTCGTTCATGAACCTTCTCCTTGCTGAAGACGATGCCATCTTGTCGGACGCCCTCTCAGCCCAATTATGGGCAGTGGGCTTTGCGGTGGAGCATGCGCCCAATGGGGCGGTGGCGGAGTTCTTGTTGTTGAAGCAGGCCTTTGATGTGGCGGTGCTGGACCTGGGCTTGCCCATGGTGGACGGGCTGACGGTGCTCAAGCGCGTGCGGCTGGCCAAGCCGGATTTGCCGGTGTTGGTGCTGACGGCGGCTGACAGCCTGGAGTCGCGCGTGGCGGGGCTCAATGCGGGGGCGGATGACTATCTGACCAAGCCCTTTGACTTCCCCGAGCTAGAGGCTCGCCTGCGGGCCTTGTTGCGCCGCGCGCGCAGCAGCCCGGCCAACACGGCGGCACAGTGGGGTAAGCTGAGTTTTGAGCGCGACGCGCGCCGCGCCAGCATTGACGGCGAGCCCTTGGACCTTAGCCCGCGCGAGTGGATGCTGCTGGACCTGCTGCTGGGCCAGCGCGATAAGGTCGTCACCAAAGAGCAGATCGCCACCGCCTGGGGCTCGGACCCGTCTGAAGCCGCCAGTCCAGGCTCCATCGAGGTCTACATCCACCGCCTGCGCCGCAAGCTGGAAACCTCGGGCTTGGCCATTCGCACGGTGCGGGGCTTGGGCTACTTGCTGGAGTCGAACGACTGAGGGGCGGTGGGCCGGTGGCTGCAGCGTGCCCAATTGGCACCGCATGCGCGGGTTTGTTAAGCTTGCGTTCATGAATTTAAACACCCTGCCCGGCCTCACGGCCGACCTGCCACAGTGACCCGCACCAGCCTGCTGCGCCCGCACTCATTGCGGCGCCAATTGCTGCTGTGGCTGCTGGTGCCGCAGGCGGTGCTGTGGCTGGCCGGGGCCTTTGGCAGCTATGTGCTGGCCGCCCGCTACACCAACCAGGCCATTGATGCCAGCCTGACCCAGGCCACACGCTCGCTGGCGCGGCAGGTCAAGCCCATGGGCAACGGGCTGTTCATCGACTTTCCACGTGCAGCGCAGGACATCATTGAGTCTGACCCCGACGACCGGGTCTACTACATGGTCAGCACCCCGCCCGGGCAGTTCATTCTGGGCAATCAGAACCTCACCTTGCCTGAGGTGAAAGGCACGCCGCGCCTGAACGAGCCGCTGCTCTATGACGGCCGGGTGGACGACAAACCCGTGCGCTTGGCCGCGCTGTTTCTGGCTTATGGGGATGAGGACCAGCCGCGCCAAACCATGCTGGTGCAAGTGGCGCGCGGGCTGAAGAGCCGCGAGACCCTGGCCACCGAAATCTTGCGCGACATTGCCCTGCCGCTCTCCGCGCTGATGGTGCTGATGTCCATGATTGTCTGGGCCGGCATTCGGGCGGGCTTGGCCCCGCTGGAGCGCATGCGCAAGCAGGTGGAGGTACGTGCACCCAATGACCTGGCGCCGGTGCAGTTGGAGACCGCGCCCACCGAGCTGCATTCGCTGGTGGTGGCCTTGAACAGCCTGCTGGCCGCCGTGCAAAGCAGCATGGCGGCGCAGCGCCGCTTCATCAGTGATGCGGCCCATCAGTTGCGCACGCCCCTGGCCGGGCTGAAAAGTCAGACCGAGTTGGCCCTGAAAGAAACCCAAGACCCGGCCTTGAAGGCGCGGCTTGAGCGGGTGCACCAAAGCGCCTCGCGCAGCGCCCATTTGGTGACCCAGTTGCTGACCCTGGCGCGGGCCGAGCCCGAGTCCCATGCGGCCCTGGGCCGCACCCACTTTGACTTGGCGCGTCTGGCCCAAGAAGTGACCGCCGACATGGTGCCGCGTGCCCTGAAAGCCGGGGTCGACTTAGGGCTCAGCGAGGACAGCTCAGACGTCGCGCTGCCTGTGCACGGCCATGCCCTGCTCATCAAAGAAGCGCTGGTGAACGTGATCGACAACGCCATCCGCTATGCCGGGCGTGGCAGCGAGGTGACCGTGCGTGCCCATGCCCACGGCGCCTGGGCCGTGCTGGACGTGGACGACAGCGGCCCCGGCATTGAGGCCGCCCAACACGAAGCCGTGTTTGAGCGCTTTGTGCGCCTGAGTGCCGGCGCCCAGAGTCTGGGCCTGAATGACGATGGCTGTGGCTTGGGGCTGGCGATCGTGAAGGAGATCATTGAGCGCCATGCGGGCTCGGTGCGGCTGCAAAGCCTGAACCCGCAGGGCTTGCGCGTCTCCTTACAACTCCCGAAAGATTCATCAACAGAACATTAATGTTAGTACCTATCTTTAACTTATTAATGTCTCATTAACATTGCATTCGTGCTGCACAACAGCGGCCGTGGGCAAGAGCCCTTCCACCATGCAAACGGAGACATTGATGAAATTCCACGTACGAACCCTGTTGTCGTCTGCCGCCCTGCTGGGCTTGGGCGCCGTGTCCATGAGCGCCCAGGCGCTGGACTACAGCGGCTACTTCCGCGGCGGCCCCGGCGCCACCAAGTCGGGCACGGCACGCGCCTGCTACCACCTGAACGACGGCGCTGGCAACGGCATTGCGCGCGGCCTGAACTACCGCCTGGGCAATGAGTGCGACATCTACGGCGAGTTCCAGATCGACCAGAAGTACGTCAAGGACGGCATCGAGTACAGCGGCACCATCATGGTGAACCACTACTCCAACTCCACCGACCAAAACGGCAGCGGCTTCAACTTCGAGCAGCTCTACGCCGAAGCCAAGGGCTTTGACGTGATGCCCGAGGCCAGCTTCTGGATCGGCAAAGCCCGGGGCCGCCGGGGCGATGTGCACATCGTCGACTGGTTCTTCACCGACATGAAGGGCGTGGGCGCCGGCGTGAAGGGCATTGGCGTGGGCAGCGGCAAGCTGGGCTTTGCTTGGTACAAGACCGACGGCGACCAAACCAAGCCGGGTAACCGCCTGAATGTGGAAGTGCTGGGCCTCAACAGCAATGAGAACGGCAAGGCCAACCTGTTCTTCACCGCCACCAAGGGCCAGTTCGACGGCGGCACCGGCGGCTTTGGCGCCAGCTTGCGGCACGACCAGTCCAAGCTCTTTGGCACCGGTCTCTCCAACACCTTGTGGCTGCAAGTGGCCACCGGCTCTGCCAGCCTGGAGTCCAACTTTGGCGACCTGACCCGCAAGTCCTCGGCCAAGAGCCTGCGCATTGTGGAGAGCATCAACTGGCAGTCGGGCGCTTTTGGTGGCCAGGCCATTGCGCTCTTGGGCAGCTCTGAAGACAACGACGGCAAGAAGACCACAGCCTCCACCTTGGGCGGTCGCGTGTCTTATGGCGTCAGCAAGAACTTCAAGCTGGTGGCCGAAGCGGGCGTGTCGCAATACAAGCCTGAAGGGGGCGAAACGGCCCGCCTGACCAAGGTGACGATTGCGCCCACGCTGTCGATCAACAGCGACTTTTGGAGCCGCCCCGAGCTGCGCCTCTACGTGACCCACGGCAAGTGGAACAAGGCCGCCGGTAACGTCACCGGCCAAGCGGGCTTCGCGGACAAGACTTCGGGAACCAGCTATGGTGCTCAAGTCGAATGGTGGTTCTGAATTAACAACATTAGGAGACCGACATGAACAAGACAATGACCCTCAACGCCCTCGCCCTGGGCGCCCTGCTGACCTGCGCCGCTGCCGCCCACGCCGGTGAAGTGGAAGTGTTGCACTGGTGGACCGCCGGTGGCGAGGCCAAGGCGGCGGCTGCCCTGAAGGCCACGCTGCAAGCCAAAGACCACACCTGGAAAGACTTTGCCGTGGCCGGTGGCGGCGGTGACTCGGCCATGACCGTGCTGAAGTCGCGCGTGGTCTCGGGCAATGCCCCGGCCGCCGCACAGATCAAAGGCCCCTCGCTGCAAGAGTGGGCCCGTGAAGGCGTGCTGGCCAATATGGACGACGTGGCCAAAGCCGAAAAGTGGGATGAGTCTCTGCCCAAGGTGGTCAGCGACATCATGAAGTACAAGGGCAACTACATTGCCGCGCCGGTTAATGTGCACCGCGTCAACTGGCTGTGGGCCAACCCCGAAGCCTTCAAGAAGGCTGGCGCCAAAGTGCCCACCAACTGGGACGAGTTCTTTGTGGCCGCCGAGGCCCTGAAGAAAGCCGGTATCACCCCGGTCGCCCATGGCGGCCAGAACTGGCAAGACTTCACCACCTTTGAGGCTGTGGCCCTGGGCGTGGGCGGTGTGGAGTTCTACAAAAAGGCCCTGGTGCAACTGGACCCCGCCACGCTGAACAGCCCAACCATGGAAAACGTGCTGAGCACCTTCAAGAAGGTCAAGGCCTACACCGACAAGAACGCCCCCGGGCGCGACTGGAACCTGGCCACGGCCATGGTGATCAAGGGTGAAGCCGGCATGCAGATCATGGGTGACTGGGCCAAGGGCGAGTTCATTGCCGCAGGCAAGGTGCCGGGCAAAGACTTTGTCTGCGCCCCTGCCCCCGGCACGGCCAAGAGCTTCACCTTCAACGTCGACTCCTTCGCGCTGTTCAAGCTGAAGAAAGATGCCAACGTCAAGGCCCAGAAGGACCTGGCCACGGCCATCATGTCGCCGGAGTTCCAAGAGCTGTTCAACCTGAACAAGGGCTCCATCCCGGTGCGCTTAGGCATGAAGATGGACAAGTTCGACGACTGCGCCAAGACCTCGTCGGCAGACTTTGTCGCCACGGCCAAGTCGGGCGCTTTGGTGCCCTCCATCGCCCACGGCATGGCCGTGCCGTCGGCCGCTGAAGGCGCCATCAAAGATGCGGTGAGCCAGTTCTGGAACACCGACAAGATGAGCGCCAAGGACGCCATGGCCAAGATCGTGGCTGCGGCCAAGACCAAGTAAGCGTCTTGCGCCCAGGGCAGCGCTGCGAAGCGCTGCCCTTCCCCTACACCGGCCGCAGCCCTTCGGGGCCTGCGGCATGAGACCGGCGGCCCATGTCAGCACCTTCCGCACTCCGCACCCCCTGGCTGCCCAAGCTGGTGGTGGCGCCCTCTTTCATCCTGTCCTTCCTGTTCATCTACGGCTTGATGGCCTGGAATGGCTATCTCTCCGTCAGCGCCTCGCGCCTGCTGCCCAACTACGAGTTTGTGGGCCTAGCAGGCTGCTGAAATACCGACCGGTTGTGATGGTCGAGCGAGGCGCAGCGAGGACAATGTGAGCATCTCGATCTGAGAGAGACCTATGCGCGGCGCCGACACCTTCACCGAGAGCCTGTTCA
>NZ_JBIKNQ010000051.1:0-41522 GCF_044358605.1 Ideonella sp. | reverse complement strand
GTTGATCGACATGGTGGCGGCTCCTTGAAAGAACACCGCCAGCTTCTCAGGCTACAGGCTCACCAGATGAGCCTTGCTGAGCTTCATGCCTAATCAGGTGACGTTAAGACTGTGCTCGCTGAATTGCGGACAGGCAAGCAGTTCAGCGGCACGCACCACGAAACGTTTGGCATGCGCGCAGAGCAGGCTGACGCCGTCGGCAAGACACTCAATTACTACCGGTCGATCTGGACTGAAGATCCGCAGGCCGCTCCGCGCTTCCTGTGGAACGCCAAGATGCGTTTTGGTAAGACCTTCACCACCTACCAACTGGCAAAGAAGCTCCTGGCCAAGCGGGTATTGGTGCTGACATTTAAGCCTGCGGTTGAGGACGCTTGGAAGACGGATTTGCAAAATCATGTTGATTTCGATGGATGGCAATATCTGTCACGATCCTCAGGCAGCGACCCCACGCAGATCGAAAAGCACAAGCCAGTGGTCTATTTCGGCTCGTTTCAAGACCTGCTCGGACGCGATGCTGCAGGCAATATCAAGCCGCGCAATGAGTGGTTGCACACGGTGAATTGGGATTTGGTGGTCTTTGACGAATACCACTTTGGAGCTTGGCGCGACACGGCCAAGGAGCTGTTCGAAGGAGAAGAGGATGTAGTTGCCAATAAGGAGTCCAAATATGCTAATGACTTAGACGCCATCAATGAAGAGTTGACAGTCTTGGCAGGCAAGGAAGCCGAGTTCCTCCCCATCACCACGCGGGCCTATCTCTACCTTTCTGGAACGCCGTTCAAGGCTTTGGCGATGGGGGAGTTCATTGAGGAGCAAATCTTCAACTGGACCTATACCGACGAGCAGCGAGCTAAGGCCGAGTACTCAATCGAGCATCCGGGCCAACGCAACCCTTATGCCGCCTTGCCGCAAATGCGACTGCTGACCTACGAGATGCCCGAAGAGTTGCTGACCGTTGCCAGCGGTGGCGAGTTCGATGAGTTCGATCTCAATGCCTTTTTTGAGGCCACAGGGTCAGGTGCAGGCGCTGAGTTCAAGCATAAGAGCGATGTGCAGAAATGGCTGGACATCATTCGCGGCGGGCACATCGATCACGCTAGAAAACATCTGAAAGTGGGCAGCCGGCCCCCACTTCCGTATTCGGATGTCCGCCTGCTGCCTTTTTTGCAGCACTCGTTTTGGTATATGCCCAATGTGGCTTCGTGCCATGCCATGGCGAACTTGTTGGCGGAAAAGCACAACACGTTTTGGCATGCGTACAAGGTGGTTGTGGCGGCAGGTGCGTCCGCAGGCATTGGGTTAGAGGCTTTGCTGCCCGCTCGCCGTGCTATCGGCAACGGTTTTGACGGGCAGACCATTACTCTGTCCTGCGGCAAGCTCACCACGGGTGTCACGGTGGCACAGTGGTCTTCCATTTTGATGCTGCGAAACCTCAAGTCACCAGAGACCTACTTTCAGGCCGCGTTTCGCGTGCAGTCGCCGTGGTCCATCAAGAACCCGAATGGTGACAACCCCAACGAAGAAGAGGTTCTCAAGCCCATCTGTTATGTTTTTGACTTTGCGCCGACGCGAGCGCTCAGGCAACTCTGTGAGTACGGCATGAGCTTGTCGCCAAACCAGGCCAATCCCGAAGCTGCTGTCAAAGATTTAGTGGCATTTTTGCCCGTGCTGGCTTATGACGGCGCGAACATGACACAGATTGACGCGGGCGCCATATTGGATTTGGCGATGTCTGGTACGTCGGCGACGCTTTTGGCCCGAAAGTGGGAGAGCGCGCTGTTGGTCAACGTGGACAACGGCACCCTGAAACGCCTTCTTGACAATCCCGAGGCTATGAAGGCTTTGGAGCGCATTGAGGGCTGGCGCACGCTGGGCGATAACGTGATCGAGACCATTATCAACAAGAGCGAAAAGGTCAAAGATCTCAAGAATAAGGCCAAGGACAAGAAGCTGTCAGCCAAAGAGCAGAAGCAGCTCTCAGAAGCGGAGAAGGAGTACAAGTCCAAGCGCAAGCTGATTCAGGAAAAGCTGATCAAGTTCGCGACACGCATCCCAGCGTTCATGTATCTGACAGACTTCCGTGAGAACACGCTGCAAGACGTCATCACCAAGCTGGAGTCAGGGCTTTTTTTGACGGTCACTGGATTGACGGTGCAGGACTTTCATCTCTTGGTGAAACTCAAAGTCTTTAACACCGAGCACATGAACCAAGCGGTGTTCGCCTTTAGGCGCTACGAAGATGCATCCCTGAGATATACAGGCATTGATAGTCACCCCGGGCTGAGACATGTAGGCCTCTATGACACCGTCGTGGCGAAAGAAGCTGATCCTGTGCCGTATGCTTGATTGAGTGCCGCAAATCGGAGGAGACATAGATGGCCGAAGTCACCCGCCGCCGCACTGGCGAATTCCTGCGCGAGCTGTTCAGCATTTTGATGGCCGCACCTGATGGGCTGCGCGCCAGCGATGCTTTGCGGGTGCTGGCCGGTCGCTTCACCTTGTCGCCCTACGAGGCCGAGAATTACGAATCCGGCTCCCGGCGCTTTGAAAAGATCGTTCGCTTTGCCACGGTGGACTGTGTCAAGGCGGGCTGGTTGCTCAAAGACAAAGGCGTGTGGTCCATCACCGACGAGGGACGAGCCGCACATGCTGAGCTGCCCGACCCCGAAGCCTTTTACAAGCGTGCGTGCAAGCTATACGCCGAGTGGAAGGCTGCACAGCCAGACGCCGAGGGCGGCGCAGCAGCGGCGGCCTCGGCCGCCAGCACGGTGGCTGAAGAAGTGGACAACAACGCCAAGTCCGTCAGCGTGACTTTTGAAGAAGCAGAAGAGCAAGCCTGGGCCGAGATTTCTCAATACCTGCGCTCGATGAACCCCTATGACTTTCAAGACTTGGTGGCCGACTTGCTGCGGGCCATGTCGTTTCATGTGACATGGGTATCGCCACCGGGCAAAGACGGTGGCCTAGACATCCTGGCTTGGCCGGACGCTTTGGGCACCCGGCCGCCCCGCATCAAGGTGCAGGTCAAGCGCCAGCAGCAAGCCGTCAGTGTCGACGGCCTGCGCTCGTTCATGGCCTTGCTGGGTGACGGCGATGTGGGCTTGTTTGTCTGCACCGGTGGCTTTACCAAAGATGCCGAAGCCGAGGCGCGCACCCAAGAGAAGCGCCGTGTCACCCTCATCGGCCTAGAAAAGCTGTTCGACCTGTGGGATGAACATTACGACAAGCTCACAGACCGGGCACGGCGCCGCCTGCCGTTGAGGTCGATCAGGTTCTTCGCGCCGGAAGGATAGGCAATTTCTGAACACTGTGGCGCTAAGGCAGCGCTGGTGACTTGGAAAGCGCACACGAATCCGTTCGATCAAGGTCAAACGACTCGTTCACATCATCAACATCTTCACCGCCACCGCGCCCAGCACGATGGCGATCGCATAGCGGATCAGCGCCAGAGGGGCGCGGGTGCTGATGACGGCGCCGATCAGCACGCCGGGGATGGAGCCCACCAGCAGGCTGAGCAGCAGCGCGTAGTCCACATTGCCCATGGTCAGGTGGCCGAGGCCCGCGATCATGGCCAGTGGGATGGCATGGGCCAGGTCGGTGCCCACCAGCTTGGAGGGGGTCAGGCGCAAGGGGTAGAGGTAGACCAGCATCACCGTACCCAGAGCACCGGCGCCGATGGAGGTCAAGGTCACCAACACGCCCAACACCACGCCGCCCAAGACGGTGAGCACGGGCTGTACGTGCTTGAACTGGTCGGAGTTTGTGACGCGGATCTTGCGGCCTAGGCCCTGCAACTGGTCTTTGAACAGAATGCCCAAGGCCGTGACGATGAGCATCACGCCCACCATGTCGATGATCAAGCCGCTTTTGACGCGGTTGGCGCCCGAGAAGCTCATCCAAGCGAGTGTCAGGGCCGCTGCGGGTAAGCTGCCCCAGGCCAAGCGCTTGACCACCTGCCAGTCCACCGTGCCGTGGTTGTGGTGCACGCCCACGCCAAACATTTTGGTGATGGAGGCATACAGCAGGTCGGTGCCCACGGCCGTTTGCGGCGAGACACCAAACACCAGCACCAGGATGGGCGTCATCAAGGCGCCGCCACCCACGCCCGTGACCCCGACCACCAGGCCCACCAGCAAGCCCGCGAGGGAGTTCATCCAATCCAGTGCCACGTTCAGATCCCTCATTTCAGCCCAGCAGGGGCTGACCAGGGCGCATTCTGTCTGCCGCTGTGGTGGCCCAGCCGACATTCGGCCCACCAAGTGCCTGGATCCCCCACGCTTGAGGGGCTCTTTCAAGGGTGTGTGGTGTGATTCAGCGCACCAAAGAGGTGAAATGCAGGGTCCAGCGTTTCAGGAAGCCTATGCACACCGCCGTCCTCTCGTTTTGGTTTGAAGAGATAGAAGAGCGTCTTTGGTTCGCCACCGACAGCGCGTTTGATGCGCTGATCCGTCAGCGCTTTGAGGGCGTGATGAAGCAAGCTGCAGCGGGCGAGTTGTGGGCTTGGCGGGCCACAGCACCAGGGCGGCTGGCCGAGGTCATCGTGCTGGATCAGTTCTCGCGCAATGTCTATCGCCAAACCCCGCAGGCTTTTGCCCAAGACCCCATGGCGCTGGCGCTGGCGCAAGAGGCGGTGGCCGCCGGGGCGCTGCAGGCGCTGGGGGAGCGCCAGCGCAACTTCTTGCTGCTGCCCTATATGCACAGTGAATCAGCCGCCATTCATGCAGTGGCTGAGCCCTTGTTCAAGGCGCATGCATCGGCGTCTAACCATGATTTTGAGCTGCGCCACAAAGCCATCGTCGATCGCTTTGGGCGCTATCCGCACCGCAACCACATTTTGGGCCGCACCTCCACACCCGAGGAAGAGGTCTTCTTGACCCAGCCGGGCTCGGGCTTCTGACGCCGAGCCGCCTGCGAGCCTTAGTAAGGGTGGCTGTGCAGCAGCATCTGCGCCACCACAGCGGCCGCGATCACCCCCGGCTCTTTGCCGCTGATACCGGCCAAGCCGATGGGGCACACCATCTGGGCCAGCGCCGCTGGGGGGTGGCCCCGCTCGGCCAGCCGGTGCTCAAAGCGCGCACGCTTGGTGGCCGAGCCGATCAGGCCCAGCCAGCCGGCGTCGCCACGCTGCAGAACGGCATGGGTTAACGCCAAATCTAAGGCATGGCTGTGGGTCAGGATGAGGTGAAAGTCGCCCGGCTGTGCGTCGGCCACTTCATCCTCTAGAGGCTGAGCGGCCACGGTGTGGATGTGGGCGGGTAGTGTGGCGGCCGGAAACTCATCGTCGCGCTCGTCCAGCCAGCGCACGGTGCAGGGCAGGGTGGTGCAAGCCTGCGCAATGGCCCGGCCCACATGGCCGGCACCATAGAGCTGCAGCCTGAAGCGTGGCGGCGGGGCGGCCCATGCCGCCAGGCTCTGGGCGCTGAGGGGCTCAAAGTGCAGGCTCAGCGCACCGCCGCAGCATTGGCCCAGGGTGGGGCCAAGGCTGACACGCCACTCGTCCGGGGCCGTGTGGCCCTGGGCCAAGGCGGCGCGGGCGCGGGCAATGGCCTCCCATTCCAGGTGGCCGCCGCCAATGGTGCCCGCCACGGCGTCGGCGCTCACCAGCATGGTCACTCCTTCCTCGCGTGGCACCGAGCCGCGCGTGGCGCCCACCCGCACCAGCATGGCGGGCAGGCCGCTAGCCAGCCAGGCCTGGGCGGTGGCAGCTGTCAGCTCCGGCGCTGCAATCACGGGGTTTGCACCGCCTGGATGGCGCGCAGCAAGGCCTCGGGCGTGGCCGGGGCTGAGAGCGGCGGCTGGCAGCTTGGCGCGCCACAGGCGGCCACCGCATCGCGCAGCGCCAAGAACACGCTGAAGGCCAAGAGCAGCGGCGGCTCGCCCACCGCCTTGCTGCGGTGGATGGTGTCCTCCACATTGCGGTTGGCAAACAAGCGGGTGTGCAGGGCCTCAGGCACATCATTGGCCGTGGGGATTTTGTAGGTCGAGGGGGCGTGGGTCAGCAGCTTGCCGCTCTGTGGGTGCCACACCAACTCTTCGGTGGTCAGCCAGCCCATGCCCTGCACAAATGCACCCTCAATCTGCCCGATGTCCAAGGCCGGGTTCAGCGACTGACCCACGTCATGCAGCAGGTCGGCGCGCAGCAGCTTCCATTCGCCCGTCAGGGTATCTAGCAGCACTTCGCTCACCGCCGCGCCATAGGCAAAGTAGTAGAAGGGTCGGCCATTCAGGGTTTGGCGGTCCCAGTGCAGGCCGGGCGTGGCATAGAAGCCATCGGCCCACAGTTGCACACGCGCCAAATAGGCCTGGGCCACCGCGTCTTTGAAGCTGAGGCGCTGGCCCGCCGGGCCGTGCAGCTCGCCTTGGCTAAAGCCAATATCAGTGGCCGCGCAGCCCCAAGTCACGGCCACCATCGCGGCCAGGCGATCGCGGATCTTGCGGGCCGCGTCTTGGGCGGCCTTGCCGTTCAAGTCCGCGCCGGTGGAGGCCGCCGTGGCCGAGGTGTTGGCCACCTTGCTGGTGTCCGTGGCGGTGATGCGCACCTGGGCCATCTCCAGCCCCAGCTCATGCGCCACCACCTGCGCCACCTTGGTGTGCAGGCCTTGGCCCATTTCGCAGCCGCCGTGGTTCACCAGCACCGTGCCGTCGGTGTAGACATGCACCAGCGCACCGGCCTGGTTGAAGTGGTTGACGTTAAAGGAGATGCCGAACTTCACCGGCGTCAAAGCCAAGCCTTTTTTGAGCACCGGGCTCTCGGCGTTGAAGCGGGCGATGTCGGCCCGGCGCTGCGCATAGTGGGCTTGCTCAACCAGCTCGGCGGCCAAGGCGGGCATGACGTTGTCGACCACCGTCTGGCCATAAGGCGTGTTGTTGCGCTCGGTGTGGCCATACCAATTAGCTTGGCGCACGGCCAAGGGGTCAAGCTGCAGATGGCGCGCAATGTGGTCGATGACGACTTCGGTGATCAGCGCCCCCTGCGGCCCCCCAAAGCCTCGGAAGGCGGTGTTGCTTTGGGTGTGCGTGCGGGGCAGGGCGCCCAGCAGCGAGACCTCGGGCAGCCAGTAGGCGTTGTCGATGTGGCAGAGCGCGCGCGTCATCACCGGCGGCGAGAGATCAGCCGAATGCCCGGCATGGCCCAGCAGGGTCACGTCCAGCGCCTTGATGCGCCCGGCCTCATCAAAGCCCACAGCCCAATCAAACTCAAAGCCGTGGCGTCGGCCGGTGATGAGCATGTCGTCATCGCGGTCTGGCCGCAGCTTGACCGGGCGATTCAGCTTGGCTGCCGCCAAGCCCGCCACGCAGGCGAACAAGGCCGACTGCGACTCTTTGCCGCCAAAGCCACCGCCCATGCGGCGGCATTCCACCTGCACGCGGTGCTGGGGCCAGTGCAGGGCATGGGCCACCAAGGCCTGCATCTCGCTGGGGTGCTGGGTGGAGCACCAAATCTTCAGCCCGCCATCGTCTTGCGGTGCGGCATAAGAGATCTGCCCCTCCAGATAAAACTGCTCTTGCCCGCCCAGGCTGAACTGGCCGCTCAAGCGATGCGGCGCTTGCGCCATGGCGTTGGGCACGCCGGCGCCTGAGGCACTGCGCTTGAGCTGCATGGGCGGCACGACGTGCTCACCGGCGGCATGGGCGGCACGCAAAGAGAACTGTGCGGGCAAGGCCTCATGCTGGATCACCCGGGCGGCCTGTGCCGCTGCGCGGCGTGCGGCCTCTCGCGTGGTGGCGACGACTGCAAACACTGGCTGGCCCAGATAGCGCAAGCTGCCCTCGGCCAAGATCGGGTCGTCATGCACGATGGGGCCGCAGTCGTTGGGGCCGGGAATGTCTTGGGCGGTGAACACGGCCACCACGCCGGGCAAGGCCTTGAGCGCGGCGACATCAATGCCCAAGAGGCGGCCATGGGCCACGGGTGACAGGCCCAGCGCCGCATGCAAAGTACCTTGTAGCTCGGGCAGGTCGTCCACATAAGCGGCGCGGCCGGTGACATGCAGCGTGGCGGATTCGTGGGCCAGTGACTGGCCGACAGGCCCAGGGGTGGCGGTGGGCATCGCGGCGGGTGTGCTCATGGCTGGGCCTCCGTGCTGATGCGCCAGGCCGAGGCCGGCAAGGGCTTGAGCGGCCGGGTGGCCAGCCACAGCCGCCGAAGCAGCGCGGCCGTGCCTTGCTGGCGGTAGTGGCTGCTGGCGCGCAGGTCGCTCAAGGGGCTGAAGTCTTGGGCCAAAGCCGCCTGGGCGGCTTGCAGCGTGGCTTCGGTCCAGGCTTGGCCTTGCAGGGCAGCTTCGGCGTGGGCGGCGCGTTTGACGATGCCCGCCATGCCGCCAAAGGCCAAACGTACCTCCGCAATGCGGGCGGCTTCGCCTTGGCCCTCCAGCCGCAGCGCAAAGCCCGCGCTCACCGCGCTGATGTCGCAGTCCCAGCGTTTAGAGAGCTTGTGCGCTTGCACCTGCCAGCCTGGCTGGCCGGGCGGGGCGCTGGCGCGGGTGTCCAGTGGCACGCTCACGGCGGTGATGAACTCGCCGCGCTGTAACTGGTTCTTCATGTAGTCGAGATAGAAGTCTTGCAGCAACAGCGTGCGGTGCTCATCCCCGCGCCGCAAATGCAGGCTGGCGCCCAGGGCGATCAGCACCGGCGCCGCATCGCCAATGGGTGAGCCATTGGCCAAGTTGCCCACCAAGGTGCCGGCATGCCGCACGGGTGGGCCTGCAAAGCGCTGGCCCATCTCTGAAAGCAGGGGCCAGTGGCGGGCAAGGGCCTTCCAGGCGTCTTCCAGGGGCACGCCCGCGCCGATGAGCAGGCTGTCGGGGTGCTCCTGCACCTGCCGCAGGCTGGCCACATCGCCCAGCCAGATCATGCCGGGCAGGGTGCGCATCTGCTTGGTCACCCACAGGCCCACATCGGTGGCTCCGGCCACCAGGCGGGCGTCGGGGTGGGCCAGGCGCAGCGCGGCCAAGCCCTCTTCGGTGCGTGGCGCCCAGAAGGGGGTGTCGGCATGGGGCCAGTGCAAGGGGTCATCGTTGCGCAGGCTTTGCAGTTGCTCGCGCAAGCCCTGCAGCGGCAGTGCGGGTGCACTGCCGGGCGGCAACATGTGAATGCCAGCGTCCACGATGGGCCGGTAGCCGGTGCAGCGGCAGAGGTTACCTGCCAGGGCATCGCCCACCTCCGCACGGCTGGGCGTGGTGCCTGCGCGGGCGTGGTGCTCATGAAAGGCGGCCAGCGTCATGACAAAGCCCGGCGTGCAAAAGCCGCACTGGCTGCCGTGGCAGCGGGCCAGGGCGTCTTGGGCGGGGTGCAGTGGGCCGTCAGGCGCGCCCAGGTCTTCGACGGTCAGCAAAGCCTTGCCGTCTAAGGTGGGCAAGAAACGGATGCAGGCATTGACGGTGCGTAGCGCCAGGCCGTCGGCCTGCACGGCGGCAGAGTGGGCAGGGGAGTTGTCTTCCGTCAGCTCGGCCACGATGACGGTGCACGCACCGCAATCGCCTTCGGCGCAACCTTCTTTGGTGCCGCAGGCGTGCTGGTCTTCGCGCAGCCACTGCAAGACGGTCTGTTGCGGGTTTCCTCGGGGGATCTCGACCACCTGGCCTCGGAAGACGAATCGCAAGGGGCGCTCAGTGCCGTGTTCTGCCATGGTGGTCGAGGAGAAGAGGGGGTGAGAAAGGCCAAGCGCTGATGCGCCAAGCCCACACGGTAAACCCAGTCGGGGTGATTGTGTATATGGTTTACATCATGATTGGAATACGATTGAACATATGACGCAACAGCCGGATTTGGCGAACATCGACCTTCATCTTGTGAGGGTCTTGCATACCGTGATCAGTGAACGCAGCGTCTCGCGTGCCGCTTTGCGCCTGGGCAGCACCCAGCCGCAGGTCAGCGCCCAGCTCAAGCGCTTGCGCGGGCTGACGGGCGACGCGCTCTTGGTGCGTTCAGGCACGGGTTTGGTGCCCACCGATGCCGCGCTGGACTTGCTGGCCCCCGCCGAGCGCCTGTTGCAAGAAGCGGCCCAGCTCTTTGGCGCCCAGCGCAAAGCGGCGGCCTTTGAGCCCGCACGTGCGCAGCTCACCTTCAAAGTCGCGGCGGCAGACTATCTGGACCCTTGGTTTTTGCCCGGCGTGGTGGCGCGCTTGCAGCGCGAAGCGCCGGGCGTGACGCTGGAGATGCACCCGTTGTCGGCCGACTCCAACTACCAACGCAAGCTGGCCCTGGGCGAGGTGGATCTGGTCATCGGCAACTGGCTCTCGCCCCCGGGCGAGTTGCACCTGGGCAAGTTGCTGAGTGACGAGGTCGTCTGTTTGGTGGCAGCCGATCACCCGGCGGTGAAGAACCCCCGCGCTTGGGACACCGAGCGCTATCTGGCCAGCGACCACATCGCCCCCACGCCGCTGCACCCCGGCGCTTTAGGCGTGATTGACGAGTTCTTGGCCGAGCAAGGCATGGCGCGGCGCATCACGGTACGCACCGCGCACTTCAGCTTGGCCCCCATGATGGTGGCCCGCAGCCATTTGGTGCTGACCACCGGGCGGCTGTTTTGCCAGCGTCACATCCATACCCTGCCGGTGCGGGTGGTGCGCTGCCCAGTGGCCTGCCCGCCGCTGGCCTATTACCAACTTTGGCATGAGCGCAACCACCACTCGCCCGCCCAGCGCTGGCTGCGCGAGCAGGTGCGCGAGGTGACGCGCGAACTGCAGGCCCTGGGTGGCGCCACTCGGGTAGTTACATGAACAAGCACTCTTCTACACGCTTGGCCCTGCGCGGCGACCTGATCGACTTCACCGCCCCGCCCGCCCTGGAAGACCCACACTCGGCGGGCGTGCGGGTGCGGCCTGACCATTGGCTGCTGATCGAAGACCAGCGCATCGTGGCGGTGCAAGCCGAGGCGCCGGGGCCAGAGTGGCCGCAAGAAGACCATCGTGGTCGTTGGATCTTGCCGGGCTTCATCGACACCCATGTGCACAGCGCGCAGATCGATGTGATCGGCGCCTGGGGCACGCAGTTGCTGGATTGGCTGAACACCCACACCTTCCCCGCCGAGGCGCGCATGGCCGACGAGGCCCATGCGCAAGCGCTGTCGGCGCTGTTTTTGGACAGCCTGTTTTCGCACGGCACAACCTCGGCCATGGTCTTCCCCACGGTGCACAAGCATTCGGTAGACGCACTGTTTGCCGCCGCCCAGGCGCGGCAGATGCGGCTGATCACTGGCAAAGTGCTGATGGACCGCCATGCGCCAGATTTTTTGCGCGACGACGTGGCCCAGGCTGAGCGCGACTGCACCGAGCTGATCACCCGCTGGCACGGCCAGGGCCGCTTGGCCTATGCCGTGACCCCGCGTTTTGCGCCGACCTCCACCGACGCGCAACTGGCCATGGCCGGCGCCTTGATGGCCGCACACCCCGGCCTCTATATGCAAACCCATGTGGCCGAAAACCGCGACGAAGTGCGCTGGGTGGCCGAGCTGTTCCCAGAGGCGCGCAGCTACCTGGATGTCTATCAGCGCTTTGGCCTGCTCGGCCCCGGCGCGATGCTGGCCCACGGCATTTGGCTGGACGATGAAGACCGCGCCCTGCTGCGCAGCAGCGGCGCCGCGCTGGCGTTTTGCCCCTCGTCCAACCTGTTCTTGGGCAGTGGCTTGTTTGACTGGGCGGCGGCGCAAGCCGCAGGCACGGCCGTCAGCATGGCGTCCGACGTGGGTGGGGGCACCAGCCTGTCCCTGCTGCGCACCTTGGCCGACGGCTACAAGGTGCAGGCCATGGCGGGGCGGCATGTCTCGGCTTGGGCCTTGTTGCACGCCGCTACCTTGGGCGCCGCCACGGCTTTGGGCCTGGCGCACGAAATCGGTGCCTTAGAGCCCGGCCTGATGGCCGATGTGGTGGTCTGGGACAAGGCGATCACGCCCCTGGAGGCCCGCCGCCAAGCCGTGGCACAGGATGTGCATGACGCTGTGTTTGCCTGGATGACCCAGGGCGATGACCGCCATGTGGTGGAAACCTGGGTGGCTGGGGGATTGCGCTATCGGCGCCCGTCGCTGGCCGAGCCACAATTGAGAGCTTGACCAGCCACTCCAAAGAATGTTGTTGAGGATGCCTGCATGACCGCTCCCCCGAAGTCCAACGCGCCGCTGAGGCTGGAGCTGCGCGGCATCACCAAGCAGTACCCGGCGGTGCGGGCCAATGACGCGGTCAGCCTGCGCGTGGCCCCCGGTCAGATCCATGCCGTGCTGGGCGAAAACGGCGCGGGCAAGTCGACGATGATGAAAATCATCTACGGCGCCGTCAAACCCGACCAAGGCCAGATCCTCTGGAACGGCCAAGCCGTGCAAGTGGCCAGCCCAGCAGCGGCGCGGCAGCTGGGCATCAGCATGGTCTACCAGCATTTTTCGCTGTTCGACACCCTGACGGCGGCCGAGAACGTGTGGCTGGGCCTGGACAAAGCCATGCCCCTGCCCGAGGTGGTGGCCCGTATCCGCGAGGTCTCTGAAGGCTATGGCCTGCCGGTGGACCCGCTGCGGCCGGTGCACACCCTGAGCGTGGGCGAGCGCCAGCGCGTGGAGATCGTGCGCTCGCTGCTGACCAAGCCGCAATTGCTGATCCTTGACGAGCCCACCTCGGTGCTGACGCCCCAAGCCGTGGAAAAGCTTTTTGTGACCCTGCGCCAGTTGAGCGCCGAGGGCTGCAGCATCCTCTACATCAGCCACAAGCTGGATGAAATTCGCGCCCTGTGCCACCACTGCACGGTGCTGCGCGGTGGCAAGGTCACCGGCGAGGTCGACCCCACGCAAGAGAGCAACGCCAGCCTCTCGCGCCTGATGATTGGCGCCGAGCCGCCCACCTTACACCGCCAGGGCAGTGCGGCGGGGGCGGCGGTGCTGGAGGTCCAAAACCTGTCGCTGGACCAGCAAGACCCGTTTGGCGTGACGCTCAAGGGCATCAACCTGCAAGTGCGCGCCGGCGAGATCGTGGGCGTGGCGGGGGTGTCGGGCAACGGCCAGCAAGAGCTGATGGCCGCACTCTCGGGCGAAGACCCGCGTGCCCAAGCCGGCAGCGTGCAATTGTTTGGCAGCGACATTGCCCGCGCCTCGCCGCGCAAGCGCCGCGCCCTGGGCCTGCACTTTGTGCCCGAAGAGCGCTTGGGCCGCGGTGCGGTGCCCACGCTGTCGCTGGCGCAAAACACCTTGCTGACCCGCACGGCGGCGGTCAAAGCCGGGGGCTGGCTGAACTTGGCGCAGACGCGGCAATTGGCAGCGGACTTGATCGCCCGCTACAACGTTAAGGCGGGCGGGCCGGATGCGGCGGCGCGCTCGCTGTCAGGCGGCAATCTGCAAAAGTTTTTGGTCGGCCGCGAGATCGACGCCAACCCCAAACTGCTGATCGTCTCGCAACCTACGTGGGGCGTGGACGTGGGGGCGGCGGCGCAAATCCGTGGCGCCTTGTTGGCCCTGCGCGATGCGGGCTGCGCCCTGCTCATCGTCAGCGAGGAGTTGGACGAGTTGTTTGAGATTTCGGACCGCATGGTGGTGATGGCCCAGGGCCGCATCAGCCCTTCACTGCCCACAGCCGAGGCCACGATTGAGCGCATTGGCGCTTGGATGTCTGGTTTGTGGGACGCGCCCTCAGCCACGGCGGCCGCAGCCGCTGCAAGCAAGGAGGGCGCTCATGTCGCTCATTAAGCTCGAAGTGCGGCCGCAGCCCTCGCGGGCCTTTGCTTTGGCCTCGCCGCTGATCGCCCTGGCCATCACCGTGGTCATCGGCGTCATCATGTTTTGGCTCCTGGGCAAAGACCCGGTCAAGGGCTTGCAGGTGTTCTTCTATGAGCCCATCAAGAACGCCTATGCCTGGTCGGAGCTGAGTGTCAAAGCCACGCCGCTGATCCTCATTGCGCTGGGCTTGGCGGTGTGCTTCCGGTCCAATGTTTGGAACATCGGCGCCGAGGGGCAGTTTGTGGTGGGCGCGCTGGCGGCAGGCTGGGTGGCCATGCAGGCGGGGCCCGACACCGGCCGCTGGATCGTGGTGGCGGTGCTGGTGGCGGGCATGCTGGGCGGCATGGTCTGGAGCGGCATCGTGGCCCTGCTGCGCGACCGCTTCAACGCCAATGAGATTTTGGTCAGCCTGATGCTGGTCTATGTGGCCGTCATGCTCTTGTCTTGGCTGGTCTATGGGCCCTGGAAGGACCCGAATGGCTATAACTTCCCGCAGACCATCACCTTTGAGGCGGTCACCAAGATTCCGCGTCTGTTTGACGGCCTGCGGGCCAATGCGGGCAGCCTGATCGCGCTGGTGGCCATGGGGCTGTTGTGGGTCTTCATGTTCCGCACCTATCGGGGCTTTGCCATGCAGGTCGGGGGCTTGGCCCCGGCGGCGGCGCGCTATGCAGGGTTTTCCTCGCGCACCTCGCTCTGGACGGCGCTGCTGATCTCGGGTGCGATGGCCGGCTTGGCTGGGGGCTTGGAGGCCGCCGGGCCGCTGGGCCAGTTGACGCCTTATGTGCCAGCAGGCTATGGCTTTGCCGCCATCATCGTGGCCTTTGTGGGGCGGCTGCACCCGGTGGGCATTGTGTTCTCGGCCTTGCTGATGAGCATGTTCTACATCGGGGGCGAGCTGGCGCAATCGCGCTTGGGGCTGCCCAAGGCCTTGACGGGGGTGTTCCAGGGGCTGCTGCTGTTCTCGCTGCTGGCCTGCGACACCTTGATCCACTACCGCATTCGCTGGGGCCGGGAGCAGAGCGCATGAACGAAATTTCATTGCTGATCGCCGCCACGCTGAGTGCTGGCACGGTCTTGGCCATCGCGGGCTTAGGCCTGCTCATCAATGAGCGCGCTGGCATCGTCAACCTCGGTGCCGAGGGCATGATGCTGGTGGCCGCGATTGCCGGGTTTGCCGTGGCGGTGCGTACCGGCTCTGACAGCTTGGCCTTCATGGCCGGCATGGGGGCGGGCGCGGTGTTGGCGCTGGTCTTTGGGTGGCTGGTGATCTGGCTGAATACCAACCAATACGCCACCGGTCTGGCCTTGAGCCTGTTTGGTGTCGGGTTTTCTGCGTTTGTGGGCGCGCCCTTCACGCAAGAAAAGCTGGGCGACCGGTTCAAGTTTGAGATTCCTTGGCTGGCGGATATCCCGGTGCTCGGCCCGGCGCTGTTCAAGCAGCACCCCATGGTCTATGCGGCCATGCTGCTGGCGCTGGGCTTGGCCTGGTTTCTCTACCGCACCCGTGCGGGGCTGGTGCTGCGGGCGGTAGGCGAGTCGCCCGAGTCGGCCCATGCGCTGGGCTACCCGGTGCGGCGTATTCGCTTGTTGGCCGTGGTAGTGGGCGGCGCGCTGTGCGGCTTGGCCGGCGCTTATCTGTCAGTGATCTACACCCCGCTGTGGGTCGAGGGCATGGTGTCTGGTCGTGGCTGGATTGCCCTGGCGCTCACCACCTTTGCCACCTGGCGGCCCGCGCGCATCTTGCTGGGGGCGTATTTGTTCGGGGGCGTCACCATGCTGCAATTCCATCTGCAAAGCGAGGGCGTGGACATCCCCAGCCAGTTCCTGACCATGCTGCCTTATCTGGCCACCATCGTGGTGTTGGTGCTGATCTCGCGCAACCCCACTTGGATCAAGATGAACATGCCCGCTTCTTTGGGCAAGCCTTTCACACCCGGCGGATAATGTGCGCCGCAACCACCCCCCCTCTTGAGGAGACCCCATGACACTTCGCTCCAAGCGTACCTTGTTGAAGCTCGCTGGCTTCTCGACCCTGGCTGCCACGGCAGCGCTGGTCGGTTGCGGCAAGCCCGCTGAAGCCCCCAAGGCCGCAGCACCTGCGTCTGCCCCGGCCGCCTCGGCACCTGCGTCGGCCGCCGCCAAGGCTGAGCCGCTGAAGATCGCTTTTGCCTATGTCGGCCCGGTGGGCGACGGCGGCTGGACCTTCGCCCACGACAACGGCCGCAAGGCCATCGAAAAGGAATTTGGCGACAAGGTCGTCACCACCTTCGTCGAAAAGGTGCCTGAAGCCGCTGACGCTGAGCGCGTGTTCCGTGACCTGGTTGGCCAAGGCAATAAGCTGATCTTCGGCACGACCTTCGGCTACATGGAGCCCATGCTCAAGGTGGCCCCCGACGCCAAGGATGTCAAGTTTGAACATGCCACCGGCTACAAGACCGCCGAAAACATGCGCACTTACGACAGCCGCACCTATGAAGGCGCGTACATGGCGGGCGTGATCGCAGGTTCCATGACCAAGTCCAACACCTTGGGCGTGGTCGGCTCTATTCCAATTCCTGAAGTCATCCGCAACATCAACAGCTTCACCATGGGCGCGCAGAGCGTGAACCCCAAGATCAAGACCAAGGTGGTCTGGGTCAATGAGTGGTTCAACCCGCCCAAAGAAACCGAAGCTGCGACTGCCCTGATCAACGGTGGCGCCGACGTGCTGATGCAGAACACCGACTCGCCCGCCGTGCTGAAGACGGCGCAAGAAAGAGGCAAGCGTGCTTTTGGTTGGGACAGCGACATGACCGCCTACGGCCCCAAGGCGCACCTGGGCTCGGCCGTCATCAACTGGGGTCCGTACTACATCAAGTCCACGCGTGAGGCCCTGGAAGGCACCTGGAAGGGTGGCGAGTCCGTGTGGTGGGGCGTCAAGGAAGGTGCCATCGACATGGTCGGTGTGGCTGAAGACGTGCCTGCAGACATCAAGGACAAGGTCGAGAAGATCAAGGCCGGTTTGAAGGATGGCAGCTTCCATATCTGGAAAGGCCCCATCGTCGACAACACCGGCAAGGAACAGATCGCCAAGGACACCGTCGCTGACGACAAGTTCCTGGGTGGTGTGAAGTTCTACGTCAAGGGTGTTGAAGGCAAGGTGCCTGGCGAGGGCAAGTAAGCCCTTCTCATGCGGCGGAGGGGCCCTGCGCGCCTCCCCGCTCCAACACAAAGGCCGCCTCTTGAGGCGGCCTTTGTCCTTCTGGGCGCTGGTGCTTACTTGGCTTCAATGCGCCCATAGGCGCCGCCCGTGCCGCCACCGGTGCTGGAGGCATAGAACAGCTGGTTAATGGCCTGGTTTTGCACGCCGTTGCCAAAGGCAAAGCCCCACAGCCCTTCAATGCGCAGCAGGCTGCCATCGGCCTTGCCCAGGCTGCCGCGGTAGCTGCCGGTGCTGGGGTCATAGGCGTGGATCACGCCGTCCGCCACGCTGCCCACCAAGAGTGAGCCGCTGAGCGTGCCGAAGTTGGCGGGGGCCATGGCCAGGCCCCAGGGCGAGTTCAACTGCGCCCCTGCCGACACCAGGTGTTTGATCAGCCGACCCTCAGTGTCGAACACACTGACTTGGCCGTTACCTGCTTCATTCAAAGGCTTCAAGCCGCTGGCATCGGGCCGCGCGTAAGCCACATAGAGCTTGCCGCCGATCTGCTGGATGTTGAAGGGCTTGTAAGCCGAGGGACGAAGGGTGTCGCTGAAGCTGGCCGACAGCGTGACAGGGGCAAACTTGGCATCAAAGGCATCGATGCGGCCGTTCTTGAAATCGGCCGCATACAGGCGCCCAGCGCCCGCGGCGTCCGTGGCCACGGCCAAGCCCAGATAGGCACTGCCCTTGCTGCTGTTGTTAATGCTTAATATGGCGTTAGTTCGGTTGACGGTAGGCGCCCAGGCCGAGATCGTGCCGTCTTCTGTGGCGAAGATAAAGCGCGAGGCTGCGGTGACCGTGCCATTGCTGACGCTGAAGTCGGTGGCCGACCCGCTGAACACAATGCCCGTGGGCTTGGACTTCGCCGCGCTGCCCGACGGCACGGCCACCACCAAGGCATTGGGCGTGCCATTGCCGTCATACAAGGTCGAGGTGGCGGTACCCGCGTTGTTCACCCACACCAGCCCGGTGGGGTTGAAGGTCACACCGCGCACATCCACCAGATTGGCGTCTGTTTTGGCGGTGGCTGTGGTGTTGGAGACCAAGGGGGTCGCCAGGTAATTGCCCACGGGGGTTGTCGGGGCATCATCTGCGCCTCCGCAGCCCGCCAGGGCGGCGGCAGACAGGGCAGACAGCACAAGCCAATCACGGCGCGATGGCGCCAAAAGGCGCACAGGGTTGAAGCGAGACATCGAGAGCTCCTCAAGGGGGTGAAGGCAGAAAGACCTGCCACGCTGCGTGTGTGCCGCTGGACGCCACTCTGGTTGCAAGCACCCTCGCCGAAACCGTGTCAGCAGTGCCATCACCCGGCGATACTTAGGCCTATCTCACACGCCACGCCTGTGCGTCTTGGAGCCCCTATGCCGACTGTTTCGCCCGCCTTGCTCTGTGCCCTGCCCAAGGCTGAGCTGCACATCCACATTGAAGGCTCACTAGAGCCCGAGTTGATCTTTGCCTTGGCCCAGCGCAATGGTGTGACGCTGCCCTATGCGAGTGTGGAGGCCTTGCGCGCGGCCTACGCCTTCACCGACCTGCAGAGCTTCTTGGACATCTATTACGCAGGTGCCAGCGTGCTGCTCAAAGAGCAAGACTTCTTCGACATGGCCATGGCCTACTTCGAGCGAGCTGCAGCCGACAACGTGGTGCATGCCGAGCTGTTCTTTGACCCGCAGACCCACACCGAGCGCGGCGTGCCCATGGGCGTGGTCATCCAAGGCTTGAGCAGTGCGCGGCAAGAGGCACAGCAACGCTGGGGAATCAGCAGTGCGCTGATCCTGTGCTTCTTGCGCCACCTCAGCCAAGCCTCGGCCTTTGACACCCTAGAGGCGGCCCTGCCATGGCGCGAGCATTTCATCGGCGTGGGCCTGGACAGCTCTGAAATGGGCCACCCGCCAGAGAAGTTTGCCGAGGTCTTTGCCCGCTGCCGCGAACTGGGCCTGCACATCGTGGCCCATGCCGGCGAGGAGGGGCCACCCGCCTACATTTGGAGCGCGCTCGATGTGTTGAAGGTGGAGCGCATCGACCACGGCGTGCGCGCCATTGAAGACGCGGCCTTGATGCAGCGCTTAGCGGCTGAGCGCATGCCGCTCACGGTGTGTCCGCTCTCCAACGTCAAGCTCTGCGTCTATGAGCACATGAGCCAGCATCAACTGCCCGCACTGCTGGATGCAGGCTTGGTCTGCACCATCAACTCCGACGACCCCGCCTACTTCGGCGGATACATGAACGCCAACTGGCTCGCCACCTTCGAAGCCTTGCCCCAGCTCGGCTTGGCCCACGCCCGCACGCTGGCGCTCAATAGCTTTGAGGCGAGCTTTGTGGATGAGGGGACGAAGGCGGGGTGGCGGCGCAAGCTGGATGAGGCTCTTGCTGCCGTTGGGTGACAACATGCTGGCCCGCACGCTGTGACAGGCTCAGGGCAGAGGGCGCAAAAGGTAAGCGACAAACTTGCCGTCAGCGACTCTCCTGGCCCCAGCGCCTGCGATCAGTCCTTGGTCATTGATGGCATAGGCCGGTCCGACCGGCCACCAGATCGCTTTTTGATCTGCTGTCAGCAGGTTTCTAAGATCAGTTGCCGCGCCATCCTTAAACAAAATGCCGTGAGCCCATGCAGCATTCTCACCGCCAACCACGAGATTCGAACTGTTGATGGCAGTTGCGTATGTTCTAAATCCGTAGGCTGAACCCAGGTTCTGGGCAGTATCCGGAGATGTCCACGATGCTGCGCGTTGCGACGCATACGTGTTGGTCGGCTCAAGATTGGAGTGGCCCACCACCACATTCAACTTGTTGATGGCCGCTGCATACGTGCTTGCCCCGTCACTCAAGGGCGTCAGCCAGGAGATCTGGCCCTTCTGATACACGAATGCTCGCGTGGGCACCGCCCCTGAGTTGTCTATGCCCACAGCAACCCCTCTTGAGTTGATGCCTGTGAGAGTGGTATTGATCAATCCAGTCAGTATTCCTACATTGACGCCCTGATCGATGCGGTTGAAGATGTAGGCATCTTTGCGTACCGAAGACACGGACAATCCGGCCATACGCCCGTTGTTGGACGCATTCACATAGTTGTCAGTGCCGACAGGGACCTGCAGAGCGCGGAATTTCCCCCTTGTCGTGAGCTCGATAATTCTGACGTCGCCACCCTCTTTGGGCCAATAGGTCAGCGTGACATTTCCCTTGGGGTCGATGGCAGCCCTAGAACAGTAACTCGCATCGCTGGGGAGAGGCAGCAGGCTGTAGGTGCCGTTGACGTACTTGAAACAGGCTTGAGGAGCGCTGCCACCGTATCTGGTCCCAACAACTGTGCCATTCTCTGAAATGCTGCTGGGCCATACATTGCTGCCATCCGGTGATCTTGCCCCCGCGATACCGGACCCAGTCCAGTCGCTAAGTTAGCCCTGGTGGGCGGGTTGATTCTGCCGCCTTCGGAATTCTCTGGGCGACATCATCTTCAAACTTGAATGGGGATGAATGTTGTTGAAGTGCTCAAATGCCCCTGGCAATTGAGCTAGCACTGTGGGTGCGTCACGCAGGTCCATTCGGCTCATGTAGTCGCGCTTGAAGGTGTTGACGAAGCTCTCTGCCATGCCGTTGCTCTGTGGGCTGCACACTGGTGTGTTGATTGGCTTGAGGCCCAGCGACCTAGCAACGCCTCGTGTTTCGTGCGCGATGTAGGCGCTGCCGTTGTCCGTGAGGAATTCCAGCTCAAGCGCCTGAGGCAATGCGTCCACAGCGCCGAAGCGGCGCTCCACTGCCTCGATGAGCATGTCGCGTACGGGCCCTCCTGGCAAGCCCTTGCCCTCCCAAGCTCGCCATGCCAGGATCTCCCTGTCGCAGCAGTCCTTTGCGAAGGTGGCAGTGACGGTCTGGCCTGAGTCGCACTTGATCTCGAAGCCGTCGGAACACCAGCGCCTGTTGCTCGTTGAGACGCTGACCTTGCCATCGTGGACGCGACTGGCCTGCCGCCGTTTGGGTGCCTTGGGCAGTAGCAAGTGTTCCTGCGCCATGACTCGGTAGATGCGCTTGTGGTTCACAGGTGCTTGGCCTTGCGCGCGCCTCTCTCGATTCAGCAGCGCACCAGCCCTGCGATAGCCATAGCTGGGTAGGTCTGCAACATGACGTCGCAGATCATTGACCAGCTCCTCATCAAGGGCAGGATGGTGGCTACTGCGACCGTCCTTCCAATCGCTGGGTCGGTGATGTCGCACATGCAGATTCGAGCGCGCCACACCCATAGCTGCGCAGACCGACTTCATTGGTCGTCCCCGGGCAACAAGGGTGAGCGCGCAATCCACTTTTTTGCCGCAGCAATCTCCACGGCTTCCTTGAGGATCTCGTTCTCCAAAGTCTTCTTGCCAAGCACGCGCTGCAGCTTGGCAATTTCGGCCCTAGCGGCAGCCAGCTCAGAAGCGGGAACCACCGCCTCTCCCGCGCCAACCGCCACCAGCGCACCTTCACGCTCCAGTCTGCGCCAAGTGAACAACAGACTGGCCGAAACACCCTCTTGGCGCGCAACGAGCGAAACACTCATGCCTGGCTCATAGGTCTTGCGAACCAAAGCCGCCTTCTCAGCAGCCGACCACCGCCGCCTGCGTTGATCTCGCGTGATGACCTCTATGGTCTCTGTATGCCTAGTCATGTGCACAGTCCTTTGCCTATACGAAAGATAAGCGATAGACCGTGTCCGGTGGTTCAGGGGGCCATCTCACATTGCTGCCATCCGGGTCGATGATGGCCTCAATTGAGTACTCGGTGGCAAACGCCGAGGCACCTATCGTCGATAGGGCTGCAACCGCCAATGTGCGGTAGGGAAAAGCTGATGTGCTCATGGGGACTCTCCTCGTTTAGAAGTCAGTGTTGTAGATGTGTCTGCAGTCTTCTGCGGAATGGTTTGCCATTGCTGTCCCACATGCCGCATTCGAAGGATTTTCTGGGCCACTTCAAACTGCGTCGATGTGCTCACGCTAGACGCGAGGTGGGATGAGGTGCTCGCCAGCCTGACTTGAGCGAGCTTATGGCGAGGGGCGCATCAGATACGCCGCGCCATTGACACCGTTGTATCGGGAGTTCGCCCCGACGATCATGCCGTTGTCACTGATGGCAACGGCTCGGCCAAGCAATCCGTCCCATAGCACTTTCTTGTCTGCAGGGATCAAGTTAACCAAGTTGCTCATTACGCCATTGCTAACGCGCATGCCAGCAGCGCCCAGTCCGTATCGACCTACAACCACGCCGGTTGAATTGATGGCTTCGCCATGGGTAAACAAGTCAAACAATGTTCCCAAGTTGACCGGTCCGGACTTGCCTTTCCAAGTCACAGCGCGATAACTCATGAAGTCGTCCGCAACGCTTTCTGAGGAGCCCACGGCTGTCCAGCCAGCGTTGATGCCCGCTACGTATGTAGAGCCACCTTCTGACAACGCGCCCAACCAAACTACTTTTCCATCTTTGTAGCGAAATGCCTGAGTGCGGCGGCTGCCTGCAGTTTCCGCGTAACCTACGGCCCAGCCCTTAGCGTTCAGGCCAGTCAGCCAACTGCGCGTTTTTCCCGTAAGCGCTCCGACGTTCACTCCGCCACCCTTCCGGTTGAAGAGGTAAGCCTGCGGTTCCCCCGCTTCCGAAAGGGAGCTGCCAGCCATCCTTCCGCCTTTGCTTGCTACTACTCTGTTGCCGTCGACAGTCAGTCCGTTCAAGCTTAGAAACTGACCATTGGTGGTGAGTTCGACGACACGTGTCGTGTTTGGGTTCTCCGTCGGTACGACAGTCATGGAGATGTTGCCCAGGAGGTCGGTGACCGCTCTCTCGCAACGCAGCGTGTTTGGCGGCAGAGGTAAAGTGGTAAGTACACCGTCCAAATACTTGAAGCAAGTGATAGTCGTGCCGTAGACCTCACCAGCTACCAAACCATTGGTTGCAATGCTGCTCGGTGCTACAACTCCGCCAGTTGGGCTGAGAATCGGTTCGACTTCATACTCTGCGGCCTTTGCTGATGCACTCACCACCAGCAAAGCAGCCAAAGCAAGGGCTTGCCGGGACGACAGGGATTTGGACATGGGAACTCTCCTCGTTCAGAAATCAGTGTTGTAGACGCGAACCCAAATTGTCCGCAAATCTGTAACGCGTTGCTACACCAAACGCCGCATGCTAGGGTTTCCCTGCGCCACCTCAAACTGCGTCGCCGTGCCCACACTCGGCCACTCCTTTAACACATCATCAATCACCCGCATCTGCACATGCAGGCGTTCTGGTGTCATGTTCACTAGGCCATAGCCGCGCTGCTGGCGGGCGCTGAATTGCACGTGGGGGTTCAGGCCCATGATCTCGGCGCTACTCAGGCCGCCGAAGGCGCGGGAGGTGATGCTGGTACAGCAGAACTCTGGCGCCACGATGGGGCCTTGGGTCAGGCCGGGGCCGCTGTGCAAGTGGGCGGCCCAGTGCTCGTGGATGTCGCCGCCCAAGATCACGGGGCCGCTGACTTGGTGCTGCTGCAGGCCGTTGATCAAACGCTGGCGAGAGGCGGCATAGCCGTCCCAGCCGTCGCTGAAGCTGCGCTCGCCCAACACGGGCAGCAGGCGGGGTGAGACAGTGGTGGGCTGGCAGATCAGATTCCAGTGTTGGCGGCTGGCCGCCTGCGCTGGCGATTGCTGCTGCAAGCCCTGCTGCAGCCAGGCCTCTTGCTCGCGGCCCAGCAGGCTGCGGGCCGGGTCGCGGGCCGCGTCGCAATCGTCGGCCTTGAACAGGCCGGCCATGCCGCAGCGCACGGCGTCGTCGCGGTACTGTCGCGTGTCCAGCAAGTGAAACATGGCCAATCGGCCCACCGGCACGCGTTGATAGACCTGCAGTGCCGCAGGCCCTGTCAGCAAGGCTTGCAGGCCGCCCAACACCGCGCGCGGAGAGACCGGCATGTGCTCATACCAAGCCTGATAGGCCGCACATCGGCGTGCCACGCTGCCCCAGCGTGCATGGCCTTGCAAGGGGCCACCCGCATAGTCGTTGAAGACCTCGTGGTCGTCCCAGGTCACCAGCCAAGGGCAGGCGGCGTGCATGGCTTGCAGGGCCAGGTCGCTGCGGGCCAAGGCGTAGAGCTCGCGGTAGTCATTCAGGGCCGTGGCGGCAGCGGAGACCGGGCCTCTGAACTCGCCCACGCGCCCGCCGGACTCATAGATGTAGTCGCCCAAGAACACGACCAAATCGGGCTGGTCGGCCAGCATGGCGCGATAGGCCCCAAAGTGCCCAGCGTGGTAGCGCTGGCAAGAGGCAAAGGCAAAACGCAGGCTGCCCACTTCTTGCTGAGGGCTGGGCAAGGTGCGGGTCTGGCCCGCGGGGCTGATGAAGCCGGCCACGCGGAAGCGGTAGAACAGGCGCTGCGCGGCGGGCAGGCCGGTCACCTCGACATGCACGCTGTGGGCCAAAGCGGGCAGGGCGGTGTGACGGCCTTGCTGCACCAGTTGAGTGAAGCCTTCGTCCAGCGCCAACTCCCAACGCACTTCCAGCGGCACATCGGCCCAGGGGTTGCGGTAAGGGTTGGGCGGCATCAGCCGCGTCCATAGCACCACGCTGCTGTCGCTGGGGGCACCGCTGGCCACGCCCAGGCTAAAGGGATTGGCCTCTATGGGGGCGTGGGCCCACAGGCCGGTCGGCAACAGCAGGCCCAGGGATTGCGCCAGTGCGGCTTGCCACCAGCGGCGACGAGACATCGACATAAAGCAAGAAGCTGAGTGATCAGTCGTTCAGAGGCGGGATGGCCGATTCATGCCGACCCATGATGCCACCTGACTGAACCCCAGCACGGTGGCGATGACCTACGCGCGCCCCTTGGGGCTCGACGCAGCGGGGAATTGTGCCTCCAGGCCACGCCGTGGCGAAGGAGTGCCCGGTGTGCTGGCATATCCCAAGCGCGTCCACATCTGCACGGTGTGTCCAGACGCACCACCACCCATGAGCCTGTGTGCTGCATCGTAATGCGCTAGCTGCTCGGGGTACTCCTGCAGCGCTTGCGACAAAGGGTGCATGGACAGCCCGTGCGCGGTGGCGGCCAGCTGCAAGCGCACATAGGCCCGACCGGCTTGCAACTGGGTGCTGCGGTCGTTGGCTGCGGTGCGGATCCACACATAGGCGGGCGTGCTGGCGATGTTCTGGTTGAAGCTGGCGAGCTGCTCTTTGATCTCGCTGCTGTCAGGTGCCGATGCTTTGCTGCGGTCGAACAAGCCTAGGGCGTTGATGAGCCGAATGTCAGGTCGGTTCAGGGCGATACCGTCACGGTGCTGGGCAATTTCAGTGGGGCCGATGCGCAGCAGGTGGTAAGACTCCAGCAGGGTCCGGGGGGTCACCAGTTCGGTCTGCCAAGCCGCCATGGCAATGCGGCCATGCTCTCTGAGGGCCTCGCCCTGGGCGCGGGTGACCCACCCGAGGGTTACCGGCCACGCTGCCACGCTGTCACCCATGGCTTTGAGGGCCTCAGGCGACGGGTCGCGCGCTTCGTAGGCACCACGGTGGGTGTGGCGCTTGAACACCTGGGCAAACAGTGGGTCCGGTGACACCGTGGTGTCGGGTACCAAGCGAATGTGCGCCGTCGGACGCGCGTCCGGCTGTGCTCCGTATGACCCCTCTGGAAATGTCGTGATAACGGCACGGTGCCCCCGCTGACGCGCAGCCATGTCGAGGAGTTCGAGAAAAGTGCCTTGGCTGATCACCATCTGCCGAGACAGTGGATCGGTCTCGGGCAGCAGCCTCGCCATGTCCATGCGCAACACCATGGTGTCGGGCTCAGGCAGGTCGACCACCCACGATTGCAGGTTGTGGGCGTGTGGCGCCAGCAAGGCATGCGACAACACCCATCGACGCAGGTCTAGTTCGGCCGAAGGGGCCTGCCAAGCGGCCACCGCCTCAGCGGGCAGGTCAGACGAGCATCCGGACAGCACCGGGGCGGTTGCGGCCACCACAACCCCGCCGCCTGCAATACGTAGCCATTGACGTCGATCCATTGAGCACTCCATCAGGTTCACAGCGATGGAGCCGATTGTGGAAAGCGGTCTGGAGGAACACAATTGCATAAATGATGCATGCAGTTATTCAAATATGAATGTATCGAGCTTCAACTGGACGCTGATCCAGTCCTTCTTGGCAGCCTTGGAGCATGGCAGTCTGTTGCGAGCGGCCAAGGCCACGGGTGTCAGCCAGCCCACATTGGGTCGGCACCTGGCCGAACTTGAGTCCCAACTGAAGCTGGTCTTGTTCGAGCGCACCGGCCGAGGGCTGCAGGCCACGGAGCATGCGCTGGCCTTGGCGGACGCGGCCCGCACCATGCAGGAGGGCGCTCATCAGTTCTCGCGGCTGGCCAGTGGCGCCAGCCAGGCAACGCAGGGGCGGGTGCGCTTGTCGGCCAGCCAGCCTGTTGCATGCTTCTTGTTGCCCCCGATGTTGGCTCGGCTGCGGCAGGCCTTGCCCCACGTGATGATCGAACTGGTGGTCAGCAACACGGTGAGCAACCTGCTGCGACGAGAGGCTGACATCGCCTTGCGCATGGTGTCCCCCGATCAACAAAGCCTGGTGGCCAAACGCATTGGGTGGGTGAGCCTGCGGGCCTGTGCAAGCCAGCAGTATCTGCAACGCTCGGGCACACCGCAGCGTCTGGAGGACTTGCCACAGCACGATGTGATCGCCGGCGATCACAACCGGGAAGTGGACCGTGGCTTCGAAGCCATGGGCTTTCCTGCTGGTGCACTGCGAGCGGTCTTGCGTACCGACGATCTGATCGCACAGTGGTCGGCGGTCCGCGCTGGGTTGGGCGTGGGCTTCATGAGCGAATACCTGATCCGTACCGACCCCAATGTGCAGACGCTGCTGCCCATGATGCCGTTGCCTGCGCTGCCCATGTGGCTGGCCGTGCATCGTGAACTGCGCACCAGTGCGCGCATCCGCGCGGTGTACGATTTTTTGTCGCATGAAGTGGCGGCAGCTCTGGCACCGGTGCCTGCGGGACACCAAGGTTGAGGCTTGCCACGTGGCATGCCGCCCGGGGGCGCTCAACAGACATTAGAGGCCATGGCCCATTGGGCGGTGGGCGGCCTGACTATGATGACCCTAGCTTCACGAATTCATCAGCTTCTGCCCCATGCTCATCATTCATGCTCACCCCCGGCCTTCGCAGTCCCGGGTGGTCCAAGATCTTTTATCGGTGCTGCAATCACGGCCCGGCGCTGAGGTGCGTTCGCTCTACCAGCTCTATCCCGATTTCGACATTGATGTCGAGGCCGAGCAGCAAGCGTTGCAGCGCGCCCAGCACATCGTCTGGTTGGCGCCCGTCTATTGGTACAGCGTGCCCGCCTTGATGAAGCACTGGATAGACCAAGTGCTGGCCCACGGCTGGGCTTATGGCCACGGCGGCGAGGCCCTCCAAGGCAAAGCCTGCTGGTGGGTGGCGAGTGCCGGTGGCTCGGAGGCGGCCTACACGCCCGAGGGCATGCACAAGCGGCCCTTTGCCGACTATGTGGCGCCCATTGAACACACGGCCCGCTTTTGCGGCATGCAGTGGTTCAGGCCCTTTGTGGTGCACGGTGGGCACTCCACCGCCCCAGAGGTGCTGAGCGGCTGGTGTGCATCGCTCAAGACGCAGTGCGAGGCCTTTGAGGCCTTGAGCGCGCAAGGAGGAACCGCCCCATGATGCAAGCGATTTTGTTTTTGGCCGCGGCCTTGATCTTTGTGCCGCTGGCCGTGCGCTTAGGGCTAGGTTCGGTGCTGGGCTACTTGGTGGCCGGCGTGGTGATCGGGCCGGTCGGCCTAGGCCTGGTCAACGACCCGCAAGCCTTGCTGCATGTCTCAGAGTTGGGCGTGGTGCTGATGCTGTTTGTCATCGGCCTGGAGCTGGAGCCCAAGCGCCTGTGGGAGATGCGTGGCGCGGTCTTTGGCGGCGGCACGCTGCAAATGCTGGCCTGTGCGGCCGCACTCTTTCCGGTCGGCTTGTTGGTGGGCTGGACCTGGCAGGCCAGCCTCATCGGTGCCTTGGCCTTGGCGCTGTCGTCCACCGCCATCGTGGTGGCCTTGATGCAAGAGCGCAATTTGATGGCCGCCCCCGTGGGCCGCAGCGGTTTCTCCATGCTGCTCTACCAAGACATTGCGGCCATTCCGCTCTTGGCCTTGGCGGCCGTGTTGGGCACGGCCGCACCTGATGCCCAAGCTGTCGACCACCCGCACCACGGGCCTGTATGGCAGATCGCGGCCGTGGCGTCGGTGGTGGTGCTGGGCCGCTATGTGGCCTATCCGGTGATGCGCTTTGTGGCCCGCATGCAGGTGCGCGAGCTGTTCACCGGCTTTGCGCTGCTGCTGGTCTTGGGCGTGGCGGCTTTGATGGAGCATGTGGGCCTGTCCATGGGCCTGGGCGCCTTCTTGGCCGGGGTGCTGTTGGCCAGTTCCGAGTATCGCCATGCACTGGAAACCGACATCCTGCCCTTCAAGGGGCTGCTGCTGGGCCTGTTCTTCATCGCCGTGGGCATGAGCATGGACTTGGGCCTGCTGGCCAGCATGCCTGTTCAGGTGGTGCTGGGTCTGGTGGCGGTGGTGGGCTTGAAGCTGGTGGCGCTTTGGGGCCTGGCGCCTTGGGTCGGGCTGAAAGGGCGCGATAAAGCCCTGCTGGCCGTCCTGCTGTCGCAAGTGGGCGAGTTTGCCTTTGTGGTGCTGGCGGCTGCCAAACTCTCTGGCGCGCTGCCCGAGGCGCAGGCCAATTTGCTGACCCTGATCGCCGCGCTGTCCATGGTCAGCACGCCTTTGCTGCTGATGCTGTTTGACCGCTGGTGCCGCCAAAGCACCCAAGAGCGTGAGGCCGATGCCATCGAAGACGAGCACCCGCCCGTCATCGTGGCAGGCTTTGGGCGCTACGGCCAAACGGTGTGCCGCCTATTGTTGGCGGCGGGTGTCAAACCCACGGTCATCGACCACGACGCCGACACGGTGGACAGCGCCCGCCGCTTTGGCTTCAAGGTCTACTTTGGTGACGCCACGCAACCCGACTTGCTGCATGCCGCAGGCATCCACCATGCCAAAGCCATGGTGGTGGCGGTCGATGATTCGGCCCAGTGCAACCGCTTGGTCGAAGTGCTGCAGCACGAGTTTGCCCATGTGCACATCGTGGCCCGCGCGCGCGATGCCCTGCACGCCATGGAGCTGGCCGAGCTGAACGTGCCCCATGTGGAGCGCGAGGTGTTTGAATCTTCGCTGCGCAGCGGGCGCTCGACCCTGGAGGCCTTGGGCATGGACCGCGCCCAAGCCAAACTGATGGCCGACAACTTCAGGCGCTATTCACTCGACTTCTTGCGCAAAGCCCAGGCTGAGCGTCACAACGAAGAGGACCTGATCGTGCGCGTGCGCCAAGCCCGCGAGCAGTTCGAGCGCGAGATGCAAGCCGACCAAGAGCGCCAAGCCCGCCATGACGGCAAGGCGGGTTGGCACGCCTCATGACATGAGGCTCAGGCTCAATGCACCTTGAAGCTGGCCACAGCGCGCACCAGCTCTTGCGCCTGACCTTTGAGGCTATCGGCTGATGCGGCGGCTTGCTGCACCAGCGCAGCGTTCTGCTGGGTGGCCTGATCCATCTGCGTGATGGATTGGCCCACCTGCTGCACACCGGCACTCTGCTCTTGGCTGGCGGTGGAGATTTCTGAGACCACTTGGTTGACGCGCTCGATGGCGCTGACGATCTCTTGCATGGTCTGGCCGGCCTTGTCGACCAGCACCGTGCCTTGGTCCACACGCTCCACACTGGAGGTGATGAGTTGTTTGATCTCTTTGGCCGCGTCGGCCGAGCGCTGCGCCAGGCTGCGCACCTCACCGGCCACCACCGCAAAGCCTCGGCCTTGTTCACCGGCTCGGGCGGCTTCCACCGCTGCATTCAGGGCCAGGATGTTGGTTTGAAAGGCAATGCCGTCAATCACCGAGATGATGTCGTTGATGCGGCGTGAAGAGTCATTGATGCCCTTCATGGTCTCGACCACCTGGTTCACCACCTCACCGCCCTGGGCGGCCACCTGAGAGGCCCCCAGCGCCAGGCTGTTGGCTTGCTTGGCGTTGTCGGCGTTGTTGCGCACCGTGGTGCCCAATTCGTCCATCGTCGAGGCGGTCATTTGCAAGGCGCTGGCTTGTTGCTCGGTGCGGTTGGACAGGTCTTGATTGCCCTGGGCAATCTCGCCACTGGCCGACGCAACGTTTTCGGCGCTGACCCGCACGGTGGCAATCACCTGAGCCAACTGCACACCCATGCCATGCAGCCCGGCCAGCACGCTGCCAGCAGGGGCTTGGGCATGCGCTTTGGCGGCGTTCAAATCGCCCGTGGCCAATTGCTGCACCACTCCGACAACGGTGTCAGGGTCGGCACCCAGACGGCCGTTAATCCACCACCATTGGCGCAGGGCCCAAAGGGTGCAGGCCAGCGTGAGCAGGCCGGCTGCGGTAACGATCATGACCCACAGCTTGCGTTGCGCGACAGCACTGGCGACTTCAGCGGCGGTGCGCTCGTCCAGCAGGGTCAAGAACTCATTGACCGGAGCCATGATCTTGCCCTTGTACTGGTGGTAGGTCAGGTCATGCATCATGGCCAGCGCCTTGGCGTTGTCGGGCTCACCCTTCTGCGTGAACTGGCCTTTCTCGTCCTTGAACAAGCCCTTGACCATGTTCATGGCCACGGTCTCGGTGTTCACCAAGTCGTCAGAGTTCTGCTGCGCTTGCTTGAGCTTGGCGAACTCCGCCTCGGTGAAGCCTGCGCGCTTCATCAGCTCTTGCAGCGGCACACTCTCGCCTGCGGCGGGGGGGACCGCCATGTTGGCCGCGCGGAAGTCCCAGTAAATCCGCTCGTAGTGGCTGGGGCGGGGCTTCTTGCCGTTGCGGATGTCCAGAATCTCAAAGTATTGCTGCTCCCAGCGCGCGTCCCCGGTGGCCACATAGGTGCGTGCCAGTCGGGTCAGGTCGTCAGAGCTTTGGCGCAGCTCATCAGCCAGCAGAAAGCTCTCGTAGCGTTGGCTGGAGGCTGTGATGACCTTGTTGTCAGCCCTCACCATGGCCATGAAGCAAGCGGCCAAAACGGCCAGGCCGAGCACGATGGCGGTGATGGGGGTGCGAAATCGCTGCACAGAAGTGGACATGGCGGGCCTTGTGGGGCAAGTTCTCAACGACACACTGCCTGCCCCTTTGGGCACCATGGCAGCAACTTGCTCACATCATCCAGGCCCTGGCCCTTCGCGATACCCTGAAAACACGACCGAAGTCAGCCCTGTTCAGCGGCCGTCCAAGCCGATGGCGCTTCGAAGCGCTCGTTGAGCAAGGTCGAGATGCAGTGGTCGCGCCATGCGCCGTTGATGAACAAATAGCGCAGGGCCAAGCCCTCTTGCACAAAGCCCAAGCGCTGCAGCACGGCGCCGCTGCGCAGGTTGCTGGGCTGCCAAGCGGCTTGAAGGCGGTGCAGGTTGACGCGCGGCGAGAACATCTCTGCGATACCGGCTTGCAGGGCTTCGTGCATCAGGCCCTGGCCTTGTGCGGCGGCATCCAGGGCGTAGCCCAGTGCGGCACTCTGAAAAGCGCCCCGTGCCACTTGGCTGAAGTGGATGGAGCCGATCACACGCTCGGGCTCTTCCAGCGGCTGCAGCCAATAGCGAAAGGCCTCGCCGCGCGCAAAGGCCGCCACGCCTTGCAGCACACGCTCGGTTTGGCCGTCGGCGCTGAAGAACTCCGGCGGCGTGGGTGGGTCCCAGGGGGCGAAGTGGGCGCGGTTGAGCACCATATAGTCGGCCACCGCAGCGCCTAGGTGCGGGTTGTTGCCCACCAGTCGCAGCCGGGCCGTCTGCAGCACCGGCTGAGCGGCGCTGAGGGCGACGGGTGCGAGCGGTGTCACCTGCATCAGTCGCGGAAGTTCTGCTGCTTCAACGGCTGGTCGGCAAAGTCTTTGCGCAGCAAGGCGATGGCGGTTTGCAAGTCATCGCGGTTCTTGCCGGTGATGCGCACTTCGTCGCCCTGGATGCTGGCCTGCACCTTGAGCTTGCTGTTTTTGACGGCGCCGGTGATCTTCTTGGCCAACTCAGCTTCAATGCCGGCCTTGATCTTGTAGACCTGCTTGACCTTGTCGCCGCCGATCTTCTCGATCTTGGCGCTCATGTCCAGGTAGTTTACGGTCACGCTTTGCTTGGTGAGCTTGCCGATCAGCACGGTGCTGACCTGCTCGATCTGGAAGTCGCTGTCGCCAATCAGCACCAGCTCCTTTTCCTTTTCTTTCAACTCCACGCTGGCGCTGGTGCCCTTGAAGTCAAAGCGCGTGCCGATCTCCTTCTCGGCGTTGGCCACCGAGTTCTTGATGGCGACCATATCGGGTTCAAGCACAACGTCAAAACTAGGCATGATTTATCTCTGGCTGCGGGGCACGGGGCCACCATGAAAAAAGCGGAAAATTCTGCCATGCAGATCGAAACCGGCGTCAGCCTCAAGCCCTACAACACCTTTGGCCTGCCTGCCTTGGCAGGCCGCTTGGTGCGCATCACCTCTGAGGCCGATGTCCGCCGCGTGGTCGATTCACCGGACATGGGCCGCGCGCCCAAATTCATTCTGGGCGGCGGCAGCAACGTGATTCTCACCCGGGACATGCCCGAATTGGTGCTGAAGATCGAAGTTCCGGGCCTGAAGGTGCTGGAAGACGGCCCCGAGGCGGTGGTGGTTGAGGCCGGTGCGGGCGAGCGCTGGCACGACCTGGTGGCTTGGAGCCTGGACCAAGGCTTGGGCGGCCTGGAGAACATGGCCTTGATCCCAGGCACCGTGGGGGCCGCGCCCGTGCAAAACATTGGCGCTTATGGCTTGGAGCTGAAAGACCGCTTTCACTCGCTGGACACGGTGGACCTGACCACCGGCCGCACCGTCACCCTCTATCCCGATCAGTGCCACTTTGCTTACCGCGACAGCGTCTTCAAGCAGGCTCTAGCGGGCAAAAGCGTGATCACCCGCGTGCGGTTGCGCCTGCCCAAGCCCTGGCAGCCCATGCTCAGCTATCTCGACCTAGAGCGCAAAATGGCCGAGACGGGCAACGCCAGCCCCGACGCGCGCACCATCTTCAACTGGGTCTGCGAAATCCGCCGCGCCAAGCTGCCCGACCCGGCCATCATTGGCAATGTGGGCAGCTTCTTCAAGAACCCGGTGGTCAGCCCGGAGCAGTGCAAAGACATCATTGCCCGCGACCCGCACATCGTGCACTACCCCATGCCCGATGGCAGCTTCAAACTGGCAGCCGGTTGGATGATTGACGCTTGTGGCTGGAAGGGCAAGACCATTGGCCACGCCGGGGTCTATGAAAAGCAAGCCCTGGTGCTGGTCAATCGCGGCGAGGCGGTGGGCTCCGAAGTCCAAACCCTGGCCCGCGCCATCCAAGAAAGCGTCTATGGCCGCTTTGGCATCCGGCTGGAGCCTGAGCCGGTGATGGTGTGATCACTAGGATTTGTATGTCAACAGACCCTAGGTCCTGAACCACAGCCACAGCGGCAGGCCCGCATACAGCAGCAGCAAGCCCAGCCGCTCCAGCAGGGGGCGCAGGCGCGCGGCGGTGTCGGGCTGGACTTGGCGAAGCAGCGCGATCACCCCTTCCAGCCCCGCACGCAGCACCGCTGCGCACAGCACCACGCCCATCAGCCACATGGCCCACCACAGCGCAAAGCCGCGCAGATAGGCCTCGGCCCCCAGGCTCTGCCACTCGCCCCAGGTGCCGCCAAACACAATGTGCTGGTGCAGTCGGAAGGCCACCCCGGCCAAGGCCAAAGGCAGCAGGCCGAATTTGCAGGCTGGGTGGGCCCAAAAGAGTGTGGGCTTGGCCGCCGGTGGCAGGGCTGAGGACGCCGCCCGCAGACTGCGCCGGGCGGCCCAGGCCCAACCCCAAGCGCACAGCTGAGGCAGCACCACCAGGGCGGCAAAGAGCTTGAGCTGCAGGCTGGCCTGCGGCCGCCACGTGGGCAGCAAGAGCCAGGCCAGCGCAAGTGCCAGGGCGGTGGCGCCGACCAGCACTTGCAATCCGCGCACGGCCAGTGGCGGCGTGGCCATGGCGGGTGCTGGCCATGACACTGCAGGGGGCTGCGCGCTGGCCGCAGGCCAGACCCAGCGCCGCCAAGTCTTCAGCCCCAGCAGCCCCAAAAAGGCCCAGCACACCCCACCCACCCAATCGCCCCAGGCCAGCATCAAGGTCGGCGGTGCGGGGCCTACAGGCACCTCGGCCACCACCAAGGCACGCTCGCCCAGGCCGGCGCTGGCCACCACCCGGCCCAGCGGGTCGAACACCGCGCTGTAGCCACTGGGCGTGACGCGGAACTGCGGCAGCCGCGTCTCAATGCTGCGGAACAGGGCGACGGCCTGGTGCAGCTTGGCGCCTTGCGGCGCGTGCTTGAACCAACTGTCGTTAGACAAAGTCAGCAAGGCCTGCGCACCCTGGCGTGCGCCCTGCACGGCCAAGCCCGTGTCCACGTCGTCCAGGCAGATCATCGGCAGCACAGGCACCTCGCGGCCGTCTTTGAGCCGCAGGGGGAACACCCTGGCGCCGCTGCCAGGCTGCCAGCGCCCCGCCCAGGGCAGCCAGCGTTGCAGCAGTGGGCCGTCTGCCCAAGCCGGCACGGTCTCCGTCAAGAAGAACAGCCGGGTCTTGCGATAGAAGCCAAGCAGGCCGGTGTCCGGGTTCACAAAGGCGGCCGCGTTGAATTCGCCCTGCTCGTCGCGCTCATAGGTGCCCAGCACAAAGGGCACACCGGCGGCCTGGATGGTGGCCAAAATCTCTTGATCGAGTTCGGCGCCCACCTCGCTCTTGGCCTGGCCCAGCGTGGTGGGGTAGGCGGTCTCTGTCCAGACCACGGCCTGAGCGCCTTGGCGCTCGACAGCGTCATAACTCATCGCGAAGTGGGTCTCCAGCACTTGGCGCACTACGGCATAGCTGCCATGTTGTTCGCGCAGGGCTTCGTAGTCCGTGATATTGGTCTGTACCAGGGCTAGGCGCAGCGGTGGGCCGGGCGGCGGTGCCCAGGTCATCAGCACCACGGCGCCGTAGGCGCTCAGCACGGCAGGCCCCAAGGCCGCCCAGCCCAGCGGCTTGAGCCACTGCGCAACACCGGCCTTGCGCTGAGCCCAGGCGGCGGCCAAGGCTTCGTTGCTGAGCAGCAGCATCAAGGTCAGCCCCGCCGCGCCGCCCAAGTCGGCCGCTTGGCGCAGCAACAGGGCGGGTGCTAGGCCGTGGCCCAGGGTGTCCCCCAAAAGCTTGGGCCAGGCCCATTCGGTGCCCACCCAGGCGGCGGCCCCGGCCCAGGCGCCGAGCGCCGCCCCGTGGCGCTGGCGCACGCTGTGGCGCACCAGCGCAAACACCAGCACTTGCGGCTGCAACAAGGGGGCGGCCAACAGCAGTGCCAATAAGCCGCCTGCGCTGCCCCATTGGGTGTAGTGCCCGATGGCCACGCCAAACCAGCTCAGGCAGGCGGCGCACAGCAGCACGCTGAACAGCCAGCCTTGCAGCAGCGCACCGCGCAGGCTGTGGGTTTGGTTCAAGTGGATGAGCCAGGGCAGCAAGGCCACCACCCCCAGCCCCCACAGGCCAGGCCCTTGCGCATAGAGCGCCAACAGCACGCCGCTGAGCACAATATGCCCCAGCCCGCTGCGCAGGCAAAACGCCAGCGCTGGCTTCATGGCTGGTGGCTCCGGGGGGCGGGCAGGGTGATGGTGCGCAGGGGCAAGCCTTCGGGCGCCATCTCGGGGGGCACCACCCGGTTGCGCAGGTCTGGGTGGGCCAGCACATAAGGGTGGTCGGGCGTAAACATCAGCACGGCCTCAATGCGTTGGCCGTCATCGGTGGCTTGATGGTGGCGCATAAAGCCAGGGGGCAGTTCAAAGTCTTGCGGCACCGCCAAGCCGATCAAGGGCGGACGGGTGCCTGGCGGGTTGAACGCGCCCAAACCGCTGCGCACACCGGCTTGGTTCAGGCGCTGGATGACCTCGGCCATGGCCGGCGCCTGCCCAGGCGGCACGTGGGCGGCAAGGTCGGTGTGGGCTGCGGCCGCGCTGGGGCCAGACGCTGGCGCGGCGGCAGGCACTGCCTTGATGCCTGCGGTGGGCACCGGGGCTTGGGCCGAGGAAGCTGCGACGCTGATCGCCTGCTCGGCTGCAGGCGGGTGGGCTGTTTGCACTTCGGGCACTTCGTCGGGTGCAGTGGGCCACCACACGGCCAAGGCCACCACAGCCGCCAACAAGGCCACCCAGGCCACGCCGTGCCTCAGGCTCAGACCCCGCTCTGCGGCCTCAGTGAACGGCATGGCGGGCCTGCGTCAACACGACTCAGGGCGCCGGTGGGTTGGACGTGGAAAGACGCCAGCCCATGCGCTCGTGGCCGTACTGGTTCCACAAAGGGCTCTTGCCATTGGGGAAGCTGGTGGTGCGCGGGGCACCCTAGCCCTTGGTGTCGCCAAACAGGCCTGAAGTCACCGTGGTGCCGGTGTAGGTGGGGTGAACATCGTCGGACTGGATGTAGTCGAAACTGCTGCCGGCCGAGGTGAACTTCTGGCTGGCATCACGGAGGGTGTTGCGCAGCGTCGAGGTGATGCGCAGCACATAGTTCTGCTCTGTCTCGCCAGGGATGTAGCGCAGGCCGTCCACATCGGCCAGGCCATCGCCATTGGTGTCGTAGTCGGCGCCCATGAACTCGGCAAAGTTGTCGGCGCATTGAAAGCCCTTGGTGCGGGCCAGTTCGCACATCCAGTAGTTCATGCGGGCGAGTGAGGGCAAGAAGCGGTCCCGCATCTTCACCGTGGCACCGGTGCTGGGGTCTTTGCAGGTGCTTTGGGTGTTGTCGGCGTCGTAGCCGGGGTAGTAGAGGTTGCCAATGATCTTCAGCTTGATGCCCGGATAGGCGTTGGCATTGATGTAGTCCATGGCCTTGCCGACATAGGTCTTGCAGGTGGCTTCGGCATCCGTCAGGACTTTGTAGTTGCAGGTGCCGTTCTGGTTCTTGAAGGCGGTGCGGGCCTGCAAGCCGTCGTTGCCGCACATCTCAAAGGTCACCACCCGCGTGCTGCTGTGCCGCATGAACGAGCGCTCGGCGACGATCTTGTTCTGATACACGTCTTGTGCCACCGCGCCTGACTTGGTGCGACGCACGCTTTCGATGTCGGCATTCCAGCTGGCGGACAAATACTCAGCATCGACCGTCGGGGCGGCATACTTGGCCGCGCTGACGGTGGAGCCGTTGTAGCCCGCATAGATGGAGTCCCCATAGGCCACGACCCGGTACTTGGTGCTGGTGCCTGTGCGGTTGATCGTCCAAGACACGTTTTGGTTCAAGGTGCTGGCGGCCACATCGGCCCCAAAGCTCAGCAAGAGCAAGGTGGGGATCAAGCTGTGTGTGGCAAGGCGGGATGTGAATCGCATGACGGGTCTTTCTCAGCAGGGATGAATGCCGGGGCAGCGCACGGGGCGTCGCATCAGGGCCGTGGTAGGGCGCTGCGCAGTGTCCGCCAAAGCGCGGCATGGCCGCATCCCCGCTATCCCTAAGGCAAAAAGCCCATGCTCCTGCAAAGCTGCTCGCTGGTGGCCCAGGCGTCCTCCAGGGCTTGAATGTCGGGCAGGGGCTCTCCGGCTTTGGCGGCCAGCTCTAGCGCTTTGGCGTGCTGGGCCACCAGCCCCAAACCCAGCAACTGGGCCGCCCCCTTGATTTGGTGCGCCAGGCCCGGAACCTCGCTGGCCTGGCCTTGGCGCACGGCCTCGCACAGCCGGGTGTAGCTGGCGTTGTCATCATCAAAGAAAGACTTGAGCAAGGGCCGCAGGCCCTCAACCTTGAGCAGAGCGCACAGCTCCAACAAGGTTTCTGCTTGCAGGTGCTGCCGCATGGCGCCCGGTGCTAGGCGGGTATTGCGGGGGCTGCGGGGTGCGGGCGGGCGTGCAGCTTGGCGGCTCGGTGCAGGCGCCGCAGCAGGCTGAGCCTGCGCAGGCCCGGGCAGCGAGACACTGCCGGGGTGGGGGCCGGCCTTTGAAGGCTGCGGTACTGAAGCCGATGCCTGCCCGGCTGGGCTCAGGGGCCGCAAGCCGGGCAGGCGGCGCAGGGCGGCTTCCAGCTCGGGCCAGCGGAAAGGCTTGCTCAAAAAGTCGTTCATGCCCACCAGGCGCACTTGCTCGCGGGTGTCGGGATGGGTGTCGGCGGTGAGCGCAATGATGGGCACGCCGCCCAGCGGTTGCGGTCGGGCTCGCAGGGCGCGCGTGGCTTGCAGGCCGTCCATGCCGGGCATGTGGATGTCCATCAAGATCAGGTCCGGCAAGCGGCGCTCGGCCTCGCGCAGCGCCTGCTCGCCATTCAGCGCAAAGCGCACGCTGTGGCCCAAGCGGGTGAGCAAGGTGCCCACATACATGCGGTTGGTTTCGTGGTCTTCAGCCACCAAGATATCGAGTGCAGGCAGCATGGACCATGCCTGCGGTGTCGCCGAAGACGCTGCCGCGCTGCTTTCACTCAAGTCCAGCGGTAAAACCAACCTGAAGGCGCTACCGACTTGCGGCTGGCTGGTGACAGTGATATCGCCGTGCATCAAGCGGGCCAGGCTGCGGGAGATCTCCAGACCCAAGCCCGTGCCGCCATACTTGCGAGAGATGCTGTGGTCACCTTGGCTGAAGCGCTGAAACAGCCGCTGCTGCGTCGCCTCGTCCATGCCAATGCCCGTGTCTTTGACTGTCAGACTGATGCGTGCCGGGCTGTTGCCGTCACCGGGGGCTTCTTGCCTCGCCTCCAGGGAGACCTGGCCTTGGTCGGTGAACTTGAGTGCATTGCTCAGCAGATTGAACAAGATCTGCTTGATGCGGGTAGGGTCGCCTCGCACCCAGCGTGGCAGTGCAGCGTCTAGGCTCAAACTCAGCATCAGGCCCTTGGATTGGGCCGAGGGGGCCATCACCGTTTCCACATCGCTCAAGAGCCGGTGCAAATCCATGACCTCGGCCTGGAGGGTCATGCGCCCGGCCTCCAGGCGTGAGATGTCCAAGATGTCGTTCAGCACGGCCAGCAGGTGTTCCGCAGCTTCTCGGGCCGTGTGCACAAAGCGGCTTTGCTCGGCGTTCAGCGGTGTGTCGTCCAGCAGCGCCAACATCCCCAACAGGCCGTTGAAAGGCGTGCGCAGCTCGTGGCTCATATTGGCCAAAAAGGCCGACTTGGCGCGGTTGGCGCCATCGGCAGCCTCGCTGGCCTCGCGCAGCCCTTGGGCCAGGGCTTCCAACTCGCGCCCTCGCTGCTCGGCCGCGCGCAACTGCCGCACCACAATGATGGCAAAGGCCAGCATGGCCAGGCTGAGAAAGATCGTCAGGCCAATGCCGATGTGGATCTGCTCACGGATGGCCTCATTGCGCAGCGCATTGCGCTCAGAGTTCAAGCGGGTGGCCAACTGTGTCAGGCGGTGCAGAGGCTCGCGCAGTTGAACCAAGGCTGCCCGCATTTCATTCAGCGAAGCGCTGGGCACCTGGCCCACCGTGTCTTCACCCAAGACCGTGTCCCAGATGGCAATAAAGTCTTCGAGCTGGGCGTAGGTGGCGGTGTGCTGGGGCGTTGGGGTGATGATGTGGCCGATGGCGGCGGGCGCGATCATCTTGGCGCGGCTGACAAAGATCTCATAGCGCTCCAGCAGCGCTGTTTGATTCAAGGCCGGCGGTGCTTCAGCGGCGTCCCGCAGCGCTTCAGACAGCAGCAAGGACTCGGTCTCTAGCTGCTGGAAGCTCCATACCGCGTTGTCATCGGTGTGACGCTGTGTGCCATGCAAGAGAGAAAACTGCCGCGATTGCACCCACGCCACGGCCGCAAAGGCGGCAATCAGCACCAACCCAATCAAGAGGGTGAAGCGGCCCGAGGGCGAGGGGCTCCAGCGCCAACGACCGGCTTTGGCAGCCCTCACAAGATGTCCAGGCGCCGCAATTGCCAAATGGCACGGCCGTAATGCACCTGGGTGCGCAGGGCCGAGCTTTGATCAAAGGGGTACATGATCAGCAGCGGGCCTTTGTCTCGGATGCGCATGGGTTGCCCGTCTACCAGCCGCACCAGCACCACGCTGTACTTGTCAAAGTCTTCAGTGGGAATCTCAATCTGGTAATTGTTCAAGGCCGTTGCGCGCACCTTGCCGCCGGTGGCCCCCACGCTGGCCAAGACATCACGCATCAGCGGCCCGGTAAAGCGGGTGGGCTGCTTGTGCCAGGGGCTGGTGGTGATCAGAGTGTGCTGGGGCAGCGCGACCAACATGGCCATGTCGAAATCTGCACGGTCGCTCGCATTGCGATGCACGATGTCGCCCGCCACGCTCAGCACCACCGGGCCGGTGGGCTTCTCTAGGGCCATGACTGGCAGGGCCAAGCCCCCGCACAGGGCAAGCAATGAGGCGCGACGAGTGAGGTAGACCATGGCAGACAGCTCAATGGCAGCAATGAAACTATTTTAGTCGCGTGGGCGACAGGCCCCCCCCGGGCTGGCCCCGGTGGTGAGCCCTCGTCGTTGGGGTTAGCCTTGGAGCCTCTAAAGGGAGACCCCATGGTGCCTGCTGACCGTCCCCACCTGGCCCACTGGCCACGCCGCCTGCCACGCCAACTGGTGCTGCCTGAGACCACGCTGTGGTTCAACCTGGAGGTCTCTGCCGCGCGCTACCCCGCCAAGGCGGCCTATGTGTTTTTTGGCCAGCCGCTCAGCTTTGGCCAGCTCAAGGCCCAGGCCGAACGTTTGGCCGGGTGGCTGCAAGCCCAGGGCGTGGGCCGGGGCGACCGGGTGGCGCTGTTTTTGCAAAACTGCCCGCAGTACGTGGTGGCCTTTTATGCGGTGATGCGCTGCGACGCCGTGGTCGTGCCCGTCAACCCGATGAACAAGGTCGATGAGTTCGGCCACTACATCACCGACCCGGCCACCAAGGTGGTGATTTGCGGCGCTGATGGTGCTGCCGTGGTGCACGGCGCCAATGCCGCGCTGCCGCCGGAGCGCCAGCTCAAGGCCCTGCTGGTGACCCGCTATGCCGACGCCATGCCCGAGGTCACACCGCCTGAGCTCTCGCCCGGCCCCGCCTTGGAGGCCTGGCTGCGCGCCGATGCCCCCGCCTTGACGGGCGGTGTGCCGGTGACCCGCTGGATCGACGCACTCGCGCAAGGCCTGGCCCCCGCCGGCCCGCCCCAGGCGCAGGCCGACGACCTGGCCCTGCTGCCCTACACCTCGGGCACCACCGGCCTGCCCAAGGGTTGCATGCACACCCACCGCACGCTGATGCCCAACGCCATCGGCGGCGCGCTGTGGAGCCATGCCAGCGCCGAAACCGTGAGCTTGGGCGTGGTGCCCATGTTCCACATCACCGGCATGCTCTATGGGGTGCTGAGCCCGGTGCTGACGGCGTCCACCGTGGTCATCTTGCCGCGCTGGGACCGCGAGCTGGCGGCCCGCCTGATCGCCACCTATGGCGTGACGCACTGGACCTGCATCCCCACCATGATCATCGACCTGCTGGCCAGCCCCAAGCTGGCCGAGTTCGACCTGTCGTCACTCACCTATCTGTCACGTCTCATGTGATCATTGGCCGATTCGAAGCTGGCCGCTACTTCAGGCCAGAGCTGTCCTGAGCGAGTTGCTGGCTTCGATCCCAGAGAGTTCATCATAGCCAG